>NZHC01000100.1 GCA_002689655.1 Rhodopirellula sp.
CGGTTCTATGATTTTGAACCAGCGGCAAGAGGAACGGGAAGTCAGGTAAGTAGATTAGATTCGTGAGAGAGCAGTCGAATGAAGCCAAGGGTCAGATTTCTGCGCTATTCATTGAGAACCCTGATGCTTCTGACCGCCGTGATTGCTGTCCTACTCGCAATGCCCATCCGCCAAGCATTGACCCAAAAGCGTGGTCGTGACTGGGTTGTTTCTCAGAATGGTCATGTGTCCTTCTCTTATAAGTACAATTCAACCACTAGGCAGTGGGTACACGAAGCGACGCTGCCATATCCACGCTGGTTAATCGACGCGATGGGAATCGATTTTTTTACTTCGGTTGATACGGTTGTACTCGACAACAAAGAGGTGGTGGATCTCTCGCCACTCGTCGACCTCCACAATTTGCGGTGTCTCGGTATTTATATTGAAATCAAACAGGGTCTCGACTTTTCACCCCTCTCTGAACTGCCACACCTGCAATCTCTGCATCTTGACTATACAGGCATCAGCTCTGATGAACTGGAGCGTGTACGTGCTTTATTGCCATATGTTCGCGTGCAATCAGCCGGCCATCCTGATTCCTAAGTGCTTCGGCGCGGTTCTTCTCTACCTGTTGTTCGCGACATAGGTAAGCTGCGTCATGATCAGGCTGTATCAGGGGCATAGATGTCTTTTTGTGTAAGCGACTAGACCGCCCATTCAACACTTGCATTGAAGCCTACTTTTTGGTGCCATTCGGACACAACAGGATGCTGCCTCCCCCCTCTGCAGTTTGTGAACGCCACCTTCAACGTGGATCAGTCAAGCGTACTGTGGGGTCATCCTTGTTGTAAATCATTACGAGTGGGAAGGGACTTGCCAGAAGCTCTTTGTATTACCGCACAGCAGCAAAGCATACCGACACGCGAGAAATAAAATTTGCCTTTGCATAACGGCAGAAGTACCAAAACTCCCATCGTGTCTTCGCCTGCTGCCTGTCTGCCACGGAAGCAGTGGGTTATGTTAGAAGAGTCCTGAAGATTTACGCATTCAAATATTCTGTCCACCAGCGAAGCAGATAGTTGCCCTTCAGCACGATCACTCAGCGCTGCTCAAACCAAACACAAACGTGAATCGCTCCACGCGTCCAAGTGCCTTGTGCACAGATCGCTCCATCGCACACCTCTCTGTCTTTCAGTTCGCTCTGGATACGACCTGACGTTCGCAAGTAATTTTATCGACGAATAAACCGTCCCGCTTCCAACAGTGTTAGAAGGTACTTCTGATGCATAAATTCGAAATTTTTGTCGCGGCATCCTTGATGGGTGTTTTCCTGCCGGTATCTCACGGATGGTCCGGCGGGCCCTATGATCGCCCGTACGGAGCCCCGCATCAGAGCCGCTCGTCAGTGATATCGACACATGGAATGGTTGCGACCAGTCATCCATTGGCAGCATCGGTGGGCTTAGATGTCCTGAAGCAGGGAGGCAACGCAATTGACGCCGCCATTGCTACAAATGCGATGCTCGGGTTAGTAGAGCCCATGAGCTGCGGCATCGGGGGCGATCTGTTTGCGATTTACTGGGATGCCAAGACCGAAAAATTATATGGCCTCAACGCGAGCGGGCGCAGTCCGTACGCCCTGAATCGCGATGTCTTCAAACAGCAAGGGCTGACCCAGATTCCGTTGGAAGGGCCATTGTCCTGGTCGGTTCCCGGCTGTGTTGATGGATGGTTCGAGTTACATGATCGCTTTGGCAAACAGAAATTTGCGGATCTATTGCGTCCGTCAATCCAATATGCACGCGAAGGATTTCCAGTCACCGAGATCATTGCAGGATACTGGAGCAAAGCAGACCAGGCGTTTATTGATTACGCAGATTCCAAAGCAACTTTTTTGATTGATGGTAGACCACCAGTTGAAGGTCAGATTTTTCGCAATCCAAATCTTGCAGATACGTATGAGCAGATTGCCCGGGGCGGACGAGCAACTTTTTATCGAGGTTCCATTGCACGCCGAATCGTAGATTTCAGCCAAGGGCACGACGGTTTTTTTTCGATGAAAGATTTCGCCGACCATCGATCGACGTGGGTTGATCCTGTATCCACTAACTACCGGGGATATCAGGTCTGGGAGTTGCCGCCAAATGGACAAGGGATCGCGGCACTGGAAATGTTAAATATTCTTGAAGGCTATGACTTGGCGAAAATGGGGGCAGGCAGTCCCGAGTACCTGCACTTATTGATCGAGGCAAAAAAACTCGCGTTCGCCGATCGTGCCAAGTTCTTCTCGGATCCAGAATTCAATTTACTGCCTGTCAAGCAGCTGATTTCCAAGCCATATTCGGATCGACAACGTGCGAGAATCAACTTGCAACAAGCAGCATCAGACGTTGAAGCGGGTGACCCAATCCTGCAGCACGGCGATACCGTTTATCTGACCGTCGTCGATCAGGATCGCAACTGCTGCTCTCTGATTCAAAGCAACTACTATGGATTTGGCTCCAAGGTCACTCCCGGTAACCTTGGCTTTACGCCGCAGAATCGAGGAGCCTTGTTTGCTCTCGCGGATGACCATTTCAATCGCCTCGAACCACATAAACGCCCATTCCACACGATCATTCCAGCAATGGTAACGAAAGATGACAGGCCATGGTTGTGCTTCGGGGTCATGGGTGGTGACATGCAACCGCAGGGTCATGTTCAGGTTCTGTGTAACATGATCGACTTTCAAATGAACGTTCAGGCGGCGGGGGACGCGGCGCGCATCCGCCATGTCGGATCGCAACAACCTACCGGAGTTCCGATGGATGCCAGCGGCGTTGTAAATATTGAAAGCGGTGTCTCAAATGAAGCCATTCGTGGACTGTTGTCACGCGGTCACAAAATCGAGAGGGTTGCAGGCGGTGGCTACGGAGGCTACCAGGCCATCAGGATCGATGGGCTGAATGGTACGCTGCACGGCGCCACTGAGTCTCGCAAAGATGGCGTAGCAGTTGGCTATTAATAAAAAACCGTGTGAAGCTGGAACAGCAATCGAGTGAACTCCATCTTCCTCTGATCAAGTAGGGTGCGACTCTGACACATGGACAAATCCCGCAGGCATGAGTTGGAGAACAGCCTATTCCCAGCTGNGACGCCTGNNCNGNGACGCCTGTGCTGGGACGCCTGTGCTGGGACGCCTGTGCTGGGACGCCTGTGTCAGAACCACAACATCGACTCCCAACCAGTGATGCGGGACCAGAGACTGGTTCTTTGTTTCCAAAAGCCGATGGTCATTCTGAGAGCTTAGCCTTTGATGACACCGCTTGAGATTCAAGTGTGAAACGCGCCGGCTCATTGCACGATCATTCAACGACATCAACGGCTCGCGTCTGTGCTCGCAACAGCTATTCGGTAGATGGCAGGTGGTGCAGGAAATTTCGCCAGTTCGGCAGCAGCTTTCCGTTGCTAAAATCCGGCCAAGCGTGCACAAATCGACACCGCTGCCATCCACTGTACGTTTTCACTTTCTAGCCAACGCAGGCAGTTCGGTATTGGTTACAGACGAAGACAAAACGAGGTCCAAGTAAGGGAAGCTTAGACAATAGCAGCAGCGTGTCGACACCATCGAGGTAACACGCAAAAGCGCACGATCTTTTCGATCTCATTTTTCGTATCAGGCGAACGCCTCATGGGCACAAATTCTGGCGAATCCGAACATCACCTGAAAACCAATCGATGGATTTGAGTCCTATCATGCAAGGCACTCAGACTTTGCAAAAAAGCATTCACGAGTGCATGCTTGAATTCGTCCGGTTAGCCAAAATATCAAGAATCTCTGTCGATACCCGAGACGCCATGACCTTAACCATGCCGCACACCAAATCCACAAACACTTGCCTGAAGGTCAGCTGCAAAGGCAACTCTCGGAGGCTCGCACTTGAAACAGCGCGATCATGGAACTTCCGTCGGAGTGAGTCCATCCAACCGATCGGCCTAATAGCAGTAGCCGAAGTTTCACGCCTCGTCTGGTATAGTTTGCTGCGCGGGCCTTTCCCGGGTTTTAAAACACATCGACTTCATGAACACACTCGACTTCCAGACTTTGAAAAAAGTTGCATCTTGATTTTACGGCTCTGCTTCCTAAGCAGGCGTTCGGCCAGGGGTAATGAACTTGTTTGTTTTACCAACGACTTACGCATTAGTGAACTATCGGGCGATTACGGGCAATGACCAAAGCGTATCGACTGATTACAATTCAGCAAAAGGCAGTTTACGGGGATGCATCTGTGTTCTAATTCGCTATTGTTTTTCTGCCACAACCTACCGATTTAAATCAACGAGACTTGTGTGGACTTTCCGGTAATCGCAACAACAACCTTTGGGGCTTTTGTCATTTTTGGCGGAGTCATGGGCTATGTCAAAGCTTCAAGCAAGGCTTCCTTGATCGCAGGAAGCATCACTGGCGGACTCCTTCTCCTATCGGGGTTTCTACTTGCGAGGGACATTACAGCAGGGGCGATTTTAGGCACCATTGTTTCGCTGCTGCTGATTGGCCAGTTTGGCCCCTCTTTGCGGAAGAAGTTTAAAGTCATGCCCAACCTGCTGGTGGTTGTCTTGGCGATCATCACCTTGGGCTCACTACTTTTCAGTTTTTTAAGCTAGGCTCCGGAAAATAGAGTAAGCCAGCCTGATTGTTGCATCGATTCAAGCCCCCCGCAGGAGCAATCCGTCCAACCAACATTCCAGCTGGTGACACCCACGTTTCCGTGACTAAAAGATCTTCGACTCGCGATCAAAATTGATTTTTGGTAACGCGAATCCAGCACTACAAGTAAACCAAAACCAGCACACCGCGAGGTAATCAAACCATTCTCTTGATCAAAAACTGCGGCATGGACGATCCTTAACTGAACAAGTTTCCTCACGATACGCCTCAGTCAAGCCACTGAGACGTTCCGCGTTTTATCTATGAACTTCCGCGTCCGGCAGACGATTCAGCTGCAGAATAGTTCCTCGCTTAAGCCCTCGTAATTGCATTCGGTGCGATGAAGCACGAACAGTTCGGCATCTGACGATCCCCTGTAAGAATTCAGTGGCGAAGGCCCGGAAATTCCACCGAGCAGAAGAATATTTCTAACGGACGTCAACAATGCTTGCAGATGTAATTCCTGCAGTGCCTGTTACTTGACTGGTTTCATGCCTTCGCTGGCTAACTTGTCGATATTCGGTGTGTGTTCCGGATTTCCACCGTAACAGCCGACGGAGTGGAGATACTGGTCGTCGGCAACCCAAATTACAAAATTTGGACGATCGTTGGCAGCAACAGCGCTGCACAGAGTCGAAAACAGCAGAATGAGCAGAGTCAATTTCATCGTTACGTATGTTCTCGAAGGGTTGATTTAAGTGGCTACACAGTTTCCCCTATCCACCACTGAATATGTGACAAGCTGACCTGTACACACCAAGATGAACAATATCACACCGAGCACCACTGTCCCATCGCGAGCAACGCCATCCCCCAGCCGCCACCTGCACCGAATCGTACAGTTGACCAGTCCTGCTCCATTGGCAGATTTGGCTGTAACATCAATCACATCAGGCCCACCCTGAGATGTTCAACGAGCAATCTTCAGTCCTCATCCTCACCTGAATCGAGTTCGATCTCTATTCGCGGGATTTGGGCTATGTCGATGGCGGCCTGCAGAGACTTGAATTCACGATCGAGCAGTTTCTCAAGTTTTGGTTTCAATTCTTCAAATTGCTGTTTGCCGATTTTGAACTGTTCCAATGCCGTCTTCGTCGGCCCATAAGTGCCCGACGCGGCACTCGAGATAGAACTGCTAATGCGTTGATTGATCCCTGGCTTGGTCATCGCCCATCGTTCATCCTTGAGCTCATCACCATTGAGCATGCGATCAAAGGATTCAAGTTGTAGTCGCAGTCTTTGTGCCTGATTCAATAACTTAGCTGTTGCTCTGGGATGATTCATGACACGACTGATCAGACTCTGGACATCACCTAAACGCTCCGACAGCTGGCGACTGAGCAACTGCGACTTATTAGCGACCTGCCCCATCTGTTTCAACTGCTTGATCACCTCATTTCGATCTTGAATCGGCATGGTTGGTGAGATAATACTTTCGAGTGCCAACTCAATCTTGTTACCGATCGCAACAGTTTCGTCGTCTTCGCTGCGATAAGCCTGTGCTGAATAATTCCCCGGTGGAACCAATGGACTTGACCCGCGTGAGAATAATCCTTGGTATCGCATGTTCCAAATCACCTTGTGGATACCTTTGTTTAGGACAAGATCCAGTCGAGCCACGATGTTACCCGCAGCGTCGGAGATATCCACGTATTGCCGTGGCGGGACTTCATCCTGCTCAGCTTGCAATTCGGCAAAACTTGCCGTTGGAACATCGCCACCGGAGCCCGCGATCTTACCTTCCTTCTCTTTACGTTTGGCGGCTTTGCTCTGCCAACTATCTTTGACATGGTAATGAATCACCGCGCCATAGTCGGGATTATCAGCGTTATACAAGCTATCACCTTGATACCCTTTCCTGCCGCCGAGTTTGTTTTCTTGAACGTACCAAAATGTTCGGCGTACGGGATACAGATAAAAGTCGTCCTGCAATGAATCAGCAGTGACGTTTCGCAGCAGACTATAATCATCCAAGACGTAAAAACTGCGTCCGAAGGAGGCTGCAACAAGGTCATTCTCGCGACGTTGAATTTCCAAATCACGAAAAGAGATGGTAGGCAAACCGCCACCCAGCTTGTGCCACGTCTGCCCGGCGTCAAGCGTTGTGAAGATTCCAAATTCTGTAGCCAAAAAGAACAGGTTGGAGTCGACGTGATCTTGTACGATTCGCCAGCACAGATGCTTGTCGGGCAAATTGCCGTTCATCAACGTCCAGTTGCGGCCACGGTCGCTGCTTTTGACAACGAAGGGACGATAGTCACCGGATTTGTGATCATCAAGGCACGCATAGACCGTGTCCGCGTTATGCAAGTCCGCTTTAATATCATTAACAAAGAAGGATTCTGGTACATTGAAGATACGATCCGTTTTCCGCCACGTTTTACCACCATCCTCACTGACCTGAATCAGACCATCATCGGTGCCAACATACAGCAAGCCCTCGACCAGCGGTGACTCATCAACGGACGTGATGTTTCCATACTGGCTCATTGCATACAAATCATATGCACCGTCAATGCTGTGAACACGCCCCATCGTGGGCAACTGATAGCGATTTTGGTTACGTGACAGACTTGGCGATACTTTTTTCCAACTGTCACCGCGATCATCACTACGATGCAAAAACTGGGACCCAAAGTACAGCCGTTTGTTGTCGTGAGGACTGATCAGGATCGGCGAATCCCAGTTGAACCGAAAGGATTCTTCCTGCGGGCCGGGCTGGGGCTGAATTCGGACACTTTCACCGGTGCTGCGATCGAATCGTCTCAAGAAACCCTGTTGTGATTCCGCATAAATGATGTTGGGATCTTTGGGGTCGATTGCCGTATCGTGCCCATCGCCGCCAATCGTGATCTGCCAGTCACTATTGCGAATTCCCTGAACGTTTCTGGTGCGCGAGGGTCCGTACTGAGAGTTATTGTCCTGCGTGCCGCCAGCGATGTGATAGAAAGGATAGTCGTAGTCGACAGCAACTTTATAAAACTGTGTCAGCGGCAGATTCGGGCAAAACAGCCAAGTCTTGCAATAGTCGTAAGATCGATAAACGCCTCCATCGCAGCCCACCACCAAAAAGTCTTTATCGGTTGGGTGAAACGCAACAGCATGGTTATCGACGTGTTTGTGGCGACCTTCGATATTTTCCCAAGTGCTGCCGTTGTCTTCGCTTCGCATGAAGTAATTATTGGCCTGATACAGGACACCAAAGCGATGAGGGTCGGCCCATAGCTCTTGATAATAGTGTGGCCCCGTTCCGCCCGAGACAAAATCATTGGTTTTGGTCCAACTGGCGCCCCAGTCATCGCTGCGCCAGAAACCTCCTTTCCGTCCGGGCAGTTCGATAGTGGCGTAAATGTAATTGTTTCTCTGCGGTGACACCTGCAAAGATATTTTCCCCATGTCTCCTGCAGGCAGACCCTTGCCAAGCTGATTCCAAGACTCACCCCCATCAATCGACTTGAATACGCCAGACTCTGGGCCGCAGTTGATGATCGCCCAAACGTTGCGGTGTCGCTGGTGCGTGGCCGCGTACATCACGTCCGGATTCTTCGGATCAAGAACTACATCGGTGACCCCGGTATAAGACTTGTCATTGATCTTGGATCGCTCATCGTTGCTGAGTTTCTGGTCGGCACTGCTTAGCAACCCCGGGCCCAGCACAAGTTTCCAATTCTCTCCACCATCGATCGATTTGAATAACCCTCGCTGCCCACCTGAAGACCAAAGCGGTCCTTGAGAGGCAGCAAAGATTACATTGCTATTTCGCGGGTCGACCAAAATCTTGCTGATGTGCTCGGACTTATCCAGTCCTTTGTGGTCCCAAGACTTACCGGAGTCGTGACTCACATAAACGCCGTCCCCGAATCCAATATGTCGCCCACCGTTGTTTTCACCCGTACCCACCCAGACAGTGGTATGCGTCGAGGGATCGATCGAAACACAACCCATGCTGTAAGACGGCTTGTTGTCGAAAACTGGCGCAAACGTTGTTCCAGCATTGTTGGTTTTCCAAAGCCCACCGGATGCAACAGCAACGTACCAAGTGTTCGGGCTGACAGGGTCAATGGCAACATCACCGATTCGGCCTGACATGAAGGCTGGACCAACACTTCGAAATTTCAGTGCACCGGTGATCAGCTTAGCCCGTGAACCATCATCTGCGTTTGTGTTCTTGTCATTCGCCGTCTGAGCTGACAACATTCTTGGACTGCAGATTGCAGTGACGAAAAGAAAAGGGATGATCAAGTAGGCGGCCAAGCGACAACTGAGCATAACGGTATCTCCTGCAAGTAGGGTGATGGGTGGGAAACAGCTTGACTGTGGTGAGATGGGTGGACAACAAGTATTTTATGGAAAAGTTAAAACTTCGCCATCGACGAGACGATCAAACTGCAAAAATGGATTTTGCTAAGCCGGCCGCAATTCAACAGCAGGCAGTTCCCATCTGCCCAATTTGTGCGACACCGACTCGAACTGGGCACTGGCTCTGACTGGGCACTGGCTCTGACTGGGCACTGGCTCTGACTGGGCACTGGCTCTGACTGGGCACTGAACAACTGTCGGCGCCGACCTCTCAATCCCCCACAACATGCTCGTTAAACAGCTAGCCGTTTTCCTGATAACACCAACAACTCGCGTCAAACACCGTGTCCACCATGAAAGCATCCCGTTGGAATCGACTCGTTCATCGCTGGGGATCGATTCTGATCGCTGTGCCGGCCCTGTGCGTATTGTTGACAGGTACCGTTCTGCAGCTAAAAAAACAGTCAGCGTGGATTCAGCCCAGCACGCAGTGGGGCATCGAGCGTGTTCCCATGCTCTCCTTTGCAGAAATACTAGAGATCGCCACGTCAGCCCCGAGAGCTGAAATTCAGTCATGGGACGACATAGACAGACTTGATGTCCGACCTGACAAGGGCATCGTAAAGATCCGTGCCAAGAATCGCTGGGAGGTGCAGTTGGATACGGCTACCGGTGACATCTTACAAGTTGCTTTTCGGCGATCGGATTTGATCGAAAGCCTGCACGATGGCAGCTTCTTCCACGATGGCGTGAAGCTGGGGATTTTCCTACCCACAGCCCTTGTTCTGATCGTTTTGTGGGGCACGGGAGTTTACCTGTTCTTTTTACCACAGCTGGCAAAACGCAAGAGGCGAATACAGATCAACAAGCCTAGCCAATGATCCTAAGTGCTTGGCATATCGCATTTGGTGGCTGTTAATCCTGCTGTCTTTTACATTGGGATTACGGTCTACAAGCAATTGGTGTAACGAAGATCAATCATTTTGACTGCAACAATAGATGTGCGGTACGATCAGCGCCTAGAGTCACGGGGCAAGTGATTTTCTGCAGGGCATAGGACCTCAAAACACCTAACAATGCGTTAACCAGCAAGAGCAAGAAAACAAACAGTGAATCAAGATGAGCGGACCAAATCAAAACACGACTACCGAACCGAAAGAACATCAAAGCACGAAATTTTTTCGTTCATCCGGAAGCGGAGTTGGGGTCGATGTCGCGATGGTACTGCGATTGGTGAAGCATATGGAGAATTGTCAGGAAGAATGAGCCAGAGCGTAGCAATGGTTGTAGCACGCGACGCTGCACTCAGGGCAGCCTTTGAATTCAGTCATCGCGGAAGGTCATAACACCCCATGCCAAAATGAACGGTCAACAGCGAGATATTTTCGGTCTCGCTTGTTTGACGCACCCTCGTTGCCGGTGTTTACAGACCTTACTTATAGACACCAATCACTTCAGCAGAACAGACGCATGAATATCTTTATTTTAGATCTGGAACCACGCAAATTCTGACACATCCTCTGGAAATTTTTTTCATGACCTTGCATCTTTCCGGCCCGGTGCGATGTCGATGCCACGAGTCCAAGGGGTGCTACCAGAGATAGAGCCGCAGAAACGCCAAACAACATTCGACAACCCACGACTGACGGCAGCCTAGCTCCACACGGCTGCTCGATGGCAAACTTGACGCTAAAATCGTTGCTTGCCTGGTATGTTTTTTCCCGCCCGTCGCTTCATTACTCAGTCAGAGCCCTTCTAATGATGGCCGCAAGATTAGGATAGCAGAATGCTTTGCGAACTGATGTAAACAGGCAGCTATCTTGCGATCATTGATTGCCGAAATTTACTCTGCATTTTAATGCCAAGTAACATCCGTGGTCGCCGGTGGACAACATTCACGTGCTGTCGAATTTTCCTTTACTTCTGAAAACAATCGAAGACGGGAATCGACACGATGTTGGACACGCGGTTTGTTTCGCCCGCGAAGGCGACCAGTTTCAATCTGAACTCAAGCATGGGTGCCCAACATGCCGATTCGAGTAGCCAGCCCGTGGCTACCCTTGCAGCTCTTGCAAAGCGTCGGTACGGCATTCCCCAAGAGCTTGACGCGGCGCAAAGGGTATGGTGAATCTTGCGGATGACCGTTTGGTACAACGTCAGGTTACAGTAAAAACGTGAGCAGAGAAAAACACTCCATCAAGGATTGATACGAAACACCCGTATCCTCGGTGGTTTTCAGCATCTGAACATCGTGGCGTTTTACGACACAGGCTTCGACGAATTAGGTTGGCATTCAAAGGTAATGCATCCCATCAGTAGACAAACCTTGTCTGACGTGACTGACAAGGTTCGGTTTGGCGATCGCAGAAGTGGGAACCGCTTTTCGCTGGAAGCCCGACTTGATGCCTTGCCAGCTATCATCAACGCGTTTTCCTGTGCTCACAACAAAAATCTCTTTCACTATGATATCAAGCATACCAATGTAATCATTGTAGATCGTGGTTAGGTAGTGCTTGCTGACTGGGGCATCGCACGAACGACTGCAGATTTTTGCGAAGAGAAGACATCAGGTGCTGACACGTCGTCTAGGGAATCGAGCGATGCTAATCAGCACACAACATATATGAGCGAAGGCGTTACAGCGTCATGTGCGATTTTTGGAACACAAGATGCAGAGGCTGTTGTAAAGTTGATTTGGGCGACCTAGGAAGCAGGCGAATTAGGCGAAACCTGTTCGTTTAAAGCTAAAACTCGGCCTGGAATTGCGACCGGAATAAGACGCCGCTGTCGCCAACTGAAATGTCAGCAGATCGATTCTGTAACGGACTTCTGTTCAAACGTGTCACGTCGAACGTGAACTTCAATGTCGGCTTTGCGAGGGGATACCAATTAAACCCACCGGCGAACTCTGAACCATTGCCAAAATCACCGTTGACATATGAATAGCGAAAATTCAAATCAAAAGTGCGTTCAATCAGAAACTTTCCGCCCTCCACATAGAGGCCATGCTGGAAAACGCTATCGACGGGAAGAGGTCCATCCCCACGAAGATTCTCAATCCAACGAAAGAACACCTCTGAATCTGCACTCCAACCGCGATGCTTCCAAGCAAGGTCCACACCATAGAACCAGAGATCAAACTCTGACACCGCTACCCCCGGTGCCAAAGCGCCGGTTTGATTCAATCGAGTTCCGTCGGCAAGCCGCAGGAAATCACTTTCATCCAAGGGAATCCCTAACTGGTTACTGGTTTGAGGTGAATAAACAAAGGAGTGCCCAAGTTGCCAAAGCGGGCTGCAAGTGCAATCGAAATCCACAAGCTGCGAACCGAACTTACCCGCTGGCTCGATGTAGCTAGTCGCTGCAAAAGTAAAGCGATCATCCACTACTGCGGGTGGTAGGTTTGTCGTTCGGTAACCGTTTCCCACCATCAGTTCGTAGTGGCAACTATCTCCCAACTTTCCCAGCCCAAAGATACCAACAGTTCTATCCGGTCGAAAAAAATCATCTGCCATGGGTCGGTCTGAGAAACGCGTCCTTCGTGCTCCGAGGAGCCATTGCCGACTGGCGGGGACTTTTCGCTTTCCTATTTGAATGCGGAAGTCATCAGACACCTCCCACGACCACCAATAATCAAAAAAATCGACTGTATGAGATCCGTCAGTGTCACCATCTAATTGCAAAAAATAGGTCAACCGTGGGTCAATCGCGCATCCACGAAAACTTAATCGGGCACGCTCAATATCAAACGCATTTCGGTTCAGTACAGGTCTGGTAACCCCAGCATTGTCGGTCCACGAGTCAACCGTCCTTGTAAATGCATGATGACGAAATTGGATCCAACCGTTTATTTTCAGCTCGAACGGTGTTTTCCTCTTATCGTATGGCTCGATGAGAAATCCTCGCTGATAAAACGCCCGAAATCCGGTCGGTTCAGTCAAAAGCTCGACAGCAGCGTGTTCCTGAGCCATCACTGGCGACAACGTTGCGATCTCTACGATTGGCAGCCTCTTTTTGCTGTCACGAGCAAGCTGCTCGGCTATCGACCCCAATTGCATCTGCATTTTCAGGTCGTCGAGTTCCCGCCTCAGCAATCGGATTTCTGCGTCTTGCGCATCTTGTACGTTCAAAGCCTGTTCCAGCCCCAACGCGCCAATGCTTGACCCGCCACTGGCCATCACGACATGAAACACACCCAAAAAGACGCAGGCAACAATCAGATTTGTTCGAAGAACCACAGAAAGTTCACAAAATCCGTTTAAAAAGTTACTAAAGCCGAGATGCTCCTTGAGCTACTACGCAAAAAGAAACCCACCCCAGCTTTGATGCGATCCGTCACAACCGTTCGCATCATGCTGACATTCTGTGTATCGACGTAAATTCACACCACTACATAAATATTTCCTAAGGGAGACCCGTCTTTTGTGCAATTCAGCCCGCAGCAAATGCGATGTCCCTACGATTTTGCTAGCCCGATCTTCAACAACTCTGGCAAAAAGTTCTCGCAAAAAAATGAGAGAAAGCTCTGGGCCAAAGATGGCTGGCGCTGTCAGCCTTCGGTCACGGAAAAATGCACGTTGGTTATATTAACGTGCATTCTTTCTCCTACTCCTCGCTCAGAGGCAACAACTCAAGAACGTGCAAGGACACTCTTCAGACCGATGCTTTTGAGCAGCTCGGCTGCCGGAAAATTTACAGCGTGCTGATGACACCCGTTCTTCTCTACTGAATCCCCACCGCCCCGATGTTGAATCCAAGAATCGGCGAACTATTTTCCCACCGGCACTGAATCGATCACACCCATCTTGTCCGGATCTGCCGACGCAGCACCGTCAGACGAAGTTCCATAACGCAGACGCATCGATTGGGTTCCTAAATCTGATACTTGGATCATAAACAGAGCATCGTATTCATCGTAGGCGATGTCGAAAGTTTTTTCTTTCGCAAGTAAACCTGCGATCAAGCCAGCCGTATTGGAGTGCCCAACAATCAAAACCACCTGCCCGGAGTGATTCCTCTTAAGCGAAGCGATCCAATCCGTGGTCGGTTTCTCATAAGAACGGATCTTGGTGTCGCTCATCGTTGCGAGTGGCTGAGCAGTACCTTTCGTCCGCTTGGTGTTTGTCGAATAAATCGCTTGCACGTTCAGTGCACTCCCTACCGAACCAAGTATTTCAGAACGCTGCTCGCCAATTTTCGTTAACTTGTCCAAGTTTCCATCCCGCTCAGCGTGCCGAACAACGAGAAACGTTGTGGTGGCACTGATGGACGCATTTTGAGCAAGCAGTGCAGATGGAATGACAGTGCCAAAAACGAGACATAACCCAAACAACAACTGGCGAACTGCTGGCAAAACACTGGATCGCATGACGTTTTTCTCACATCGGCTAGTTAAGGGCCGCAAAGCTAATTCCTTCCATGTCAGAATATTTAAGACCGGATCCTACTTGAGTTCCTATACGGCGAGATGGTATCACACATCCCACCTGTGACCTAATGTGTAGACGCTTTAAAAAGTCGTTTCAAATCAAGAACTCCAACCCGGATCTTGCATCATATGCAGCGCAACTAAGTTGGAAAAGTACGCAGGCCCCTTGTACCAACCACTAATGGAGAACGTACTACTGCTGTCCGTTCATTTTCGTCTGCCTCAAAGGTGAGAAAATCCGTTCTCATCTTCGCTTGACATCCGCCACAGTCGCCCGTTTCCAAAGTGATCTGTGCACTCACTTCATCACGGTCGTTTTGCCCGTACCACGTAGGTGCCCGACGACAACCCCCAGCGTCTTGTGTCGGTGCCACTCGCATAATTGACTACCAACATGCCCAGTTGGCCCTCTACCGCATGTTGGCTACGGCAGAAGTAACGGAACGCCGACCGTCGAATCTTGCAAGTGTTCGGGTTAACAACATCGCATTGCAACTGACGCACAAAATCTTCATGCGAGCTTCGAGCACCGAAACTCACGATTCTGCAAATCAACTCCTACTCGCCTGCACCGAGTTCATGAGGACAGTGAAGCCCTTATACCCATTCAACAAGATTGCAGAGAAATCGCACGCATTGAAGCATCGTGCTAGCCTTTACCTGACAAAAACTGCTTCAGCACTGCCCACCAGCGCACAGAGACGCCAGGACGACCACTGGGGAGCCGAACGACACGCACAAGTAGACTTCCTTCGCTTGTGACGAGCAACTCCTGCTCCGTCAACTCCACAATGGTGCATAACCTCTCTCGCCAGCTACCCAACTCTTTCCATGTCATCCTTGGAAGTTTACCCGAGCAAGCCAGCGTTAAGACGCCATCGCCCTGCGACGACAAGACTACAGTTTGGACGCAGGTTGTTCCCTCCCAACGCTCCAGCATCAGATTTGCATCAACCAAAATCTCTCGGTCCTGAAGGGAACTCATTCCGCGTTAGCCACATCACGCGTCCGAATCTTCAAGACCCCATTCAATTTCCAGTGAGCGTGACCGACATTTTCGCCGCCGGTCTTCGCTGGAACAGACACCTCCATGTTCTCAAAGTCGTAGGTAATCTCCGCATTTCTTCCAGTCAATGAATCGTAAAGTCCGATCGCTAGCTCTGGCCAAGTGTTCGTTGATTTTGTATCACTCATCATTCTCTCTCGCGTGTTTCATGTTATCGGAATTAATTTCTTTGGGGCTTCTGGAGAGATTCTAGACACCGAGCAACCCCTTACGCTTCCGACCCTATTTCCCCAAAGAACACCACCTCTTGTACTACGTCGTTGAGAGCTAGTCAGCAAGGGAACCACGCATTCGTCGCCCATCGTGCGAACCGGTTGTAAAACGAATCACCGGGGAAGAAAAATTGCAGACGCGAGGTACCACGGATGCAGATCTTCAACAGAGAGCAGGCATCTCTATTTCCCTTACTTGCTTTCAGTGTTGGCAGAAACGTGTCTATCCAAATTTCTCGCGTCCGTTCTGCCGAGTTGTCCTGACTCTGTTGTGATTTGCACAGCTACGAGTTCTAGGCCGCCTGCGCGTCGATCCGTATTCAATTCCAGTCCTCTGAACGCAATTCATCCCTAAAAACGCACTTCTGCGCTAAACGCTTAGACTCGCACATCGCAAGACCGGCCGATCTTTCAAGCGGCGTCATCAACGAGCCTTCAGGAAAATTCAAAGTGTATCCGCAGTAGGACTGGCCCAATTGGAGACAAAATGAATGCAGCAATCGATAAACACCGCTAACGAATTCGGACTTACGGGTTCGTTCCTGCTGGTGTTTGGGCCTCTATAAAGAAACACAAGGGTCTCACTTTCTTCGATGCGGAGATTTCCGCACGTGCCAACTTTGCCGCAGTCGCCATGACTTTCAGCTTTTCGAATGCAATCTGTTCTTTATTGACAGAACGAGTCGCAGAGCAACTGATGGTACGATCACCAGCACGCGGTTCCGCATTCTCCAGAACCAGTTGCTTGACATGCATTTGTGAAAAGCAGTTGACGAAAGGCTGGTAGTCACCGGCAATCTAAACTTTTCCGCGTTTGGACCAGTTGTCACGGTGGAGTGCTCACCAGATCCTGATCCAAGCAAAGTGAGAAAAACGCGACATCTGGTGCACATCAGGCGTTTATTTAATCAATGTGTTTGCCGGCAGCTTTTCAGCCAAGTCCTTGTTAGCCAATGCGGGCCCTACCAACATCGCAACATAGGCAAGACCACTGTCATCACCCACGCCGGTATCGACTCTGGCAATTCCCCTGCTTCCGACCTCGCACGCGAGTAATTGCCCTTTGATCTCAGCACCAGCCGGCGACCAGCCCACAAAATCCACCTTGAGTTTGCCATCCTCGGTTTGCTCAACGAACTTTCCGTTAACGGGGCAGCCCCACAAATTACCGTCGACCATTGCAGCCCAAACCTTGGTGTGCTGCTCATCTTTTCCGGCAAGACATACCCAGTGAGTCACGGCTCTGAAATCAGACTTCCCGAACTTCTTCAACCTTTTTGCAATCCACGATTCGACGACCGGATGAGACTCACCAGGCAGCGGTTTGACTGGCAACACAACTTTTACGTAGACAGCAATATTCGCGAAAGCAAGTTGATCATCTGCGATCACACAATGCCGTGACACTGTGAGACAAAGAGTGAAAACTAGCGTTGAATAAAACGTCAAAATAGGCTTCATAAGAACATCCATGGCAATTTCAAATTCGAGCGTTCACTGGCGTTGGTTACTTGCAAGACGTTGAATCAATGAATTCGTTAGGTGAGATATTCAACTTTTCTTTCAAAAAGGCAATGATTTACCACGCTCCGACCCTTGAGCCGCCCATGCTGATTCCGGCCCCTACATTCAGATCAAGGAATATTCGTACAATAGGAACGGTGATGCGTCCCGTTGCAGTGTCGACGACTCTGCGTTTTCCCCGCTGTTGACCGAGTATCCCTGATCAATATTAGAGTGCTCAACATGGCAAGCACCAGCGCCAGATTACCAGAAATTGACGTACCACCTTTTGGTGAGTAACGACAGCGTTACAGGAAGATAGCATGAGTTCGGTCGAAGAAACACAAGTTCCTGATTGGGTTAACTCGATGCATTGCATACTGCAAAACGTTTTGCTTGTGGTTGCGACGCTGTGCCTGATGGTGCTGACGCCGATTTGTTCCGCACAGAGTGACGATGACTTCTTTGAGTCACAGATCCGGCCTGTGCTGATCAAGCACTGCGTGGAGTGTCACGGAATGAAGAAGCAGGAAGGTGGACTACGACTCGACTCGCGAACCGGCTGGATACAGGGCGGTGATCGTGGTGCAGCAATCATCGCGGGGAAACCTGATGACAGTCTCTTGATTCAAGCCGTCAACTATGTTGACCCTGACTTACAAATGCCGCCCTCCACGAAACTAGCAGCCAATGAAATCGCGGATCTCGAAGCTTGGGTAGCTCGGGGCGCGCCCGACCCTCGGCGGGAACCAACAGCGGGCAGCAGTGCCAGAATGAACTTAAAGAGTGCACGCTCCTTTTGGTCATTCCAAAACTTGACGAGCCCCGGCGTCCCCGTCAACCACAACGATACCTGGGCACTCAATCCGATCGACTCCTTCGTTCAGGCTCGGTTGAATGAGCACGGTTTATCGCCTGTCCGCGATGCTGACCGCCGCACCCTGATCCGTCGTGCAACCTTTGATTTGACTGGACTTCCCCCGACGCCGACCGAGATTGAATCGTTCTTACGCGACGAATCCCCTGATTCATTCGGTACCCTCGTGAATCGTTTACTTGACTCAAAGGCTTACGGGGAACGGTGGGGCCGCCACTGGCTAGACGTGGCTCGATATGCGGACACAGCTGGCGATGGCGCGGACTACCCGGTGCGTGAAGCGTACAAGTATCGTGACTGGGTAATCCAAGCGTTCAATAATGACATGCCCTACGATCAATTTTTAAGTGAACAAATCGCAGGTGACATTCTGGCTCGTCGCGATTCCAGCGACAAACCAGAGAGATACGCCAGTCAAGTTACAGCGACAGGATTTCTCGCGATCGGAAAACGCTACGGTTACAAGGCATCGCCCGACTTCCAATATCTCGACTTTGCCGACGTGATCGATTCGGTGGGTCGGTCTTTGCTGGGGCTGTCAGTGGGATGCGCGCGATGTCATGACCACAAATACGACCCCGTCTCAACCGAAGATTACTATGCGTTGTACGGTATTCTACAAAGCACACGATGGGCGTTTCCCGGCGGTGAGGAACAGAAGCGACCCGCGCACTTTCCGTCGCTTGTTCCTCCGGCACAGGTCACTGCTCTGGAGAAAGACAAGGCGAAAGAAATCGCGAAACTGGATGCACAGCTCGCAGCACTCAACCAACGTCGAAAAGAATTCGACCCAACCTGGAAAGTCGGTGGCACAGATCTGGACTTCGAAGCTCAGCAACCGGGTAAACCTCCTGCTGATCCTTGGGTCAGTTCCGGGCCAATCGAGATTACCTCCGAGGCCCAAAGTCCTTTCGACCACGTTCATCCGGTTGGTAAAGTTGGGGTGCGAATCGGTAGCGGCCAACCAACGGATGGGCTCCGCTATGTATTCAAAAATGGCCTGCGTGCCACGCCGGGACGCAACATGCATTTCACGGTCGACTTCCGCTCGGCGAGCTCAAGCGAAAAGGGAGCATACCGATTCTATCTCGGCCGAGGTGTGGTGCAGTCGCTGGCGATTCAATGCAGTGCAACAGCAAATGAGTTTGCGATTTCCAACGGCGGCAAGTGGGAGACGATTCGAAACCTGACTCCCGGCACCTGGTATACGTTGCAAATCACGATCGATCCGGCCAGGAAGACATTCTCGGGTATGGTTGGCATACGGGACGAAATGACGGCGTTCTCTGATATGGCAGTAGGACCTGACTGGGACGGGGTTGCTGACTGTTTCATCTGTGATGGGTTTGGGCACGTCACCGGCCCGGCGTGCTCTCGCGACCTGGACAACATTGGACTGACTGAGCAATCGTTCAACGCCCCCGGCAGCACGCAAGTCCAACCTCGAGCACTCGCTTCCGAAGACAAGGAGCAACTTACAGAACTCACCAAACAGATCGATGCTCTTGCAAAACAACGTCAGGAACGAACTGCGAAACCGGCCTACGAAGTCGCTTACGGAGTCAGTGAAGCCGACCCTGTGAACGCTCGCATTCAACTCCGAGGCGAACCCTATCGAACAACCGATGAAGTGCCACGGCGATTCCTCGAGGTGCTGGGAGGTGACTTGATGCCACCGGGTTCCTCTGGAAGTGGCCGACTTGAACTGGCCAAGTGGATCACTCGCCCCTCGAATCCACTGACTGCACGTGTTTTTGTTAACCGTATCTGGCAATGGCACTTTGGAAGTGGTCTGGTCGATACAGCCAGTGACTTTGGTTCACGGGGATCGTTACCAAGTCACCCAAAACTGCTGGACTGGCTTACCTCCGAGTTCATCGACTCTGGCTGGTCGCTCAAGTCCCTGCATCGATTGATCATGAAATCGCGAACTTATCAACTTGCCAGCGTCGACAACCCCGGTAATTTGGCTCTAGACCCCGAGAATCGCTGGCACTGGCGTTACTCACGTCGTTCACTGGATGCCGAATCCATTCGTGACGCGATGCTTGCCGTCAGTGGCCAACTTGATCGAACGGTGCCCACCTCACATCCCTTCCCTGATGTGAATAGCTGGGGATATACCATCCACAACCCTTTTCATGCTGTCTATCACACAAACCACCGCAGCGTCTATTTGATGCTGCAGCGGAATCGACGGCATCCCTATCTGGCTTTGTTCGACGCCGCCGATCCCAACCAAAGCGTCGCATCCCGACAGCCCACCACGACCCCGACCCAAGCCCTGTTTCTGATGAATTCGCCTTTTGTCCATGAGCAAGCAACCGGTTTTGCAAAGCGGATTATCAATCACTCAGGTGACGATCACACAAAAATGCGTTGGGCATTTGAAACGACACACGGACGGATCCCAGAGCAAACAGCCATCAATGATGCCCTGCTGTTCGTCTCCAACTATCGAAAAAACCTTGACGGTAAAAACCATCAAGAGGATGATGTCGCGGCGTGGTCAGCGCTGTCGCGAGTTTTGTTGACGAGCAATGCATTCTTATTTGTCGACTAGAGGACTTCATGAAGATCGTTTCCAGATCACGCCGAGAATTTCTCAGACGCGCTTCAGGCGGCTTTGGTGCTACCGCTTTGGCGGGGTTATGCAGCGACCTTTCCGCAACTACTTCCAATCCTTTGGCAGCTCAAAACGGCCATCATGTGGCGACAGCTGATCGCGTCATCTTCCTCTATTCCACTGGAGGAGCTTCGCATGTCGACACCTTCAACCATCGGCCACAATTGACCGCGGATCATGGCAAGTCAATCACTGCCTCAAGATGGCTGAATCAATCCGGTGATTTCAAACGGTTTCTGATCAAACCCCGGTATTCCTTCAAGCAGCATGGTCAAAGCGGAACGTGGGTCAGCGACCTGTTTCCACATCTGGGATCAGTCATCGATGATGTTTGCGTGCTCAATGCTATGCATTGCGAAAGCGATGGGCACGACAAGGCAACACTGGCAGCTCACACAGGTTCGGCGCAGTTTGCTAGACCGAGCGCGGGTGCATGGGTCAGTTACGGCCTTGGAACCGTGAACCAAAACCTGCCTTCGTTCGTGGTACTGGCCCCAACCGCTCCGTACGCCGGCGCACAAACATGGGGCAGTGACTTCCTACCCGCCTGTCATCAAGGCACGCATGTCACCCCGGGCAAGGAACCATTGCCGAACATCCGTCCGCAGGTTGCCGACCCTGGGCTGCAGCAAATGGAACTCTCGTTACTGAACCGATTGAATCAGTCGCACCTCATGCAGCGGGCCGCAGACCAGGCCCTTGATGCCCGAATCCGCTCGTTCGAGACAGCGTTCGGAATGCAGCGGGAAGCACCCGAGGCATTCGATTTTTCCGGCGAAACCGAAGCGACTTTAAAACTTTACGGGATCGAACGTGGCACCACAGCTGGCTTTGGGTGGCAATGCCTCGTCGCCCGTCGGCTTGCCGAACGAGGCGTCCGATTCATGGAACTGATCGACGTCGGATCGAGCAATAACTGGGACTCGCACGGAAACATGGGCGATCACATCAGATTAGCCAAAGCGATCGATCAACCGATTGCCGCCTTGCTGACTGACCTCAAGCAAAGAGGCATGTTGGACAGCACACTTGTCGTGTGGACAACCGAATTCGGACGCACTCCCTTTAACAAGGATGCAAACCACGCTGGTCGCGAGCATCATAAACACTGCTTTTCTTCATGGATGGCTGGTGGTGGCGTGAAAGGTGGAATGGTCCATGGCCAGTCCGATGAATACGGCATCCGGACGGCTGAAGACAGTGTCCACACCCATGACTTGCACGCCACGATGTTGCATCTTCTGGGGCTTGATCACGAGCGTCTGACGTTCCGTCACGCCGGTCGCGACTTTCGCCTGACCGACGTCCACGGCCGCGTGGTGCGAGAGATTCTCTCGTAAGCCGGCACCAGTACGTGGAGGTTAGCATTCGCGGTCTTGAGATCAAATCGCCAGACAACGGTACGGCCCACGAACCGGATCCAATCGATGCCGTTGGCTCAGCCCTATGGACTGCAAATGAAGCGTCTCACTTGATCAGGTATTGGTCCCCTTCTGCACTGGTTCCCCTGCAGGACTGGTTCCCCTGCAGGACTGGTTCCCCTTGCGAGCGATTAATGCCACGTCGACTGTAACTTTAATATTGGAACACCGATTGATTCATGCGACCTCACAAATGAAAGTACAACGAGGCCAAGGATGAGCAGAAAAGGCCACAAGCCCCCAAGACCAAATGTTGCCACACTTGACCGAAACTTCACCAGGCACAAGTCCACCACGATCAACACCGAAACAATCGAGATAAAAAGAAGAAACTGACTGAGTATGCGTTAATACCAAGCATCCCAGCCGTCCCACCACACATTCAACAACACAAAAACCAGAGCCAGCAGCAAAGCCCCAACCAAAGCAGGCAGGAACATTGGCACAGCGCGACTAGCAGGACGAGACCCACGTGAAGGTGTGGGAACCTGACCAGAACCCTGCTCGCAAGTTTCGCACTGACTAGATGGTTGATAAGGGCTTGGGTTTTCGCTCGCCATTCGGTTCAACTTTTACGTACTTGAAATTTGGTCGCTCAGTGTCAGGTCACCCAAATCACTATTTTCACCGCAACGATACCTGTACCGCAGTCACTAATGATCCACGACTCCAACCAACGGCAACCAAAAATCACAGGATGCTGCCCCGTAGTGTTTTGCCAAATGATGAGTCGAGCGAAACCCACGAATCATTGAACAACCGCCGTATTCAGAAAAGTGGCAAGAGCAGCAATGTGCTGCAAGTGACTTTTCGCTGGACTGCCCGCCTGTCTTTCCATGTTCTCAAACGGCACGTCCAATCGTCATTTCCNACTCCAAGGCAGATCCAATCCCATCAGCGCGTTCTCCAAAAATTCCCTGTTCGCTGATGCATCGCCGTCAGTTCCCTTGAGCGGCTGTTTTTCGAAGGGATCAACACCGACGTCGAACAACTGCCCGTTATTGTAAAGTTTGTANTGTTGCGTGCGTACCCATGCCCTTTTATTACGACTTTGGGCGAACGCATACTCTCGCGCAGGAACCGCTTCATCGTGAAAGAGCGTGGCCGCAAAACTACGACCATCGACTTCCCGTTCCATATGTCCACCAGCAATTTCCACGAGAGTCGGCAGCCAATCACTGAAGTCGACCAACACATCAGTTTGTGATCCCGGTTTGATATTGCCTCGCCAATTAGCAATAAGAGGTACGTTTGTGCCTATATCCAACAAGGTGCCTTTACCGCCTCGCACACGCTTCCCATTCTGAATGGAAAATACCTGTTCGTATTCGTACTCACCATTCTTCCGGTGTCGCAACTTGGAGCGGACCGCTGTTCCATTGTCCCCGGTAAACAAGATAATGGTGTTTTCACGCAGTCCCAAATCATCAAGTTTGCGAACCACTCGACCCACCATCTCATCCAGACTTTGAATCATTTCACCATAATTCATCCATCGATCTTTGCCGGGAACATACGGCACCTGAGTTGACAGGTCATTAGTTACGTCATGCGCCAATGCCATGGAATAGTAAGCGAAGAAGGGCTGCTCATCACGCTTGCTACGTTGCATGAAGTCGCTTAAAAAATCAACATAAATCTCTGGTCCGTATTCACCGGCTGTGTTGCTCCGCAGTTTCCCATTCTGGTAGATCAACGGATCGTGAAAACGGGCTCCTTCATGCCAACCAAACAAACACCATTCATCAAACCCCATCCGCTGCGGCTGCATGCGATCATCTTTCATCAGGGACAACTGCCATTTGCCCGCAATCGCAGTGCGATACCCACACCTCTTCAGCACGGACCCCAATGATGTCGGCTCTTCGTCTCGCGGAAACGAACCCCACTTCGCGTTAAACCGAAAAGGATACTTCCCCGTCATCAAACAAATCCGAGAGGGATGACAAACAGGCATGCTGAAGCAGTGACTGAACCTCATTCCATCCCGCGCCAAGGAATCGATATATGGAGTTTCCCAGCGTTGACCACCGTAAATGCCAATCGGTTCGCAGCCCACATCGTCCGCCATGATGAGGACAATGTTCGGCTGCGCTCGTGCCACCGGAAGCGTTAGAAAACAAACAAAACCGACAATTAAGATCCGCATCATGAAGTGCTACTCCTGCTTAGCCAACGATCAATCGATCTGCCTGCTGAATTTGGAATCTTCCTCTGGATCACGCGCAATCCACTGGCACCGCGGCAGGCTTCCATCTCGCAAACAGAATATTGAATCCAATGGCGAAATAACAGACGTTAAAACACGAGTTCCCTGTTAACTCAAGTGAAAAAGTCCTCACCACCCATGACATCCAGACCGCCACAAGGTCCGGAAGTTTGCCGAAAATACGCGGCGTGAACCACGGCGTGCGAGGTAAAGCTCCCAATCCGACTGACATTAAGAGCAGCAGTTCTGCTGATTTGATTCAGGTCAACTTAATTTTGCGCTACCCCAGTCCGGATCATGCTCACAATTCGAGTCTCGAGTTTCATCGAAATACAACGTCATCGTGTCGCCATCAACCACACGTGCAAGCCTAGCCACTAGGGTGGCTCAAGCGATACCCGTTCCCTCTCCGCCTAATTGCCAAAGCAGGCAGCAACCAAAGTACACCAAACAAGATGAGCGTTCCAGTAAGTCATCCCGCGTCGAAGAAGTCCCAACTTTTCGAGACCCTCAACGCGTTTACCAGTTATTTCTGTTTTCCTAGCAGGTAATCGATCAGATCAACAAAGTCCTGCTGCGGAATTGTTTCTGAAAAGTTCGCTGGCATGGGAGACACCCTGGTCATTTTCTGCTCGTTAATCTCATCCTTACGAATCACAAGCTCTTTACCCTGACTGTCAACTATCGTGACCTGTGATGACTGCGGGTCCGCTGTTCTGACAAACCCGTTGTGAAGCCGCCCGTCGACGGTCGAAATCAACGAAACACGAAAGGCTGCATCCACGTTTTGGTTTGGCAACAGAATATCGTCCAGTAGACGATCCAAACCACGATTTCCAATTCCATCGAGGTTGGGACCAACCTGTGCACCCTGCCCGGCGATCTGATGGCAGTTGGCACAATTTTTCACAAACACTTGTCTTCCTTCTTCAGCATTACCATCCGACGCCAACAAGAGTTGCTTGCGTCGCTTGATGAGCTTCTCCAGTTCCGGGTTGGTATCCGGCATCCTTTCGACAAGTTGGTCGATTTNNGAGTTCAACCCTCCTTGCTGGTGCGCACGAAGCTTCTCCAAAACAGTTGCATTACGAAGCACTGCTGTTGAGACAGTCCCTGCTTCAAGGAGTTTCAGCAGGTATTTAACGCCTTCCTCGTCTGCCAACAGCAGATCAGTCACAGTTTCCTGCTCCCCGATGGACATTGTTTGGGTCGCCTTCATGATCAGGTCTTGTACTGGTTTCCTGTCAAACTCCAAAATCGCATCAACGACATCACTGTCAGCACTCACCTCGCTCCCTGAAGTGCCTATGAGCTTTGCACCCGCCTCAAAGATTGATCTTGCCTTCACATCCCCATTCAACTGAATCAGCGTTAGGCACAATCGGGACTTGAGCTGATTGCTCTTGGTAGTACGCAACAACTGCATCACATCGCTCTGCAGTCGCCGAAGCCCAAAATCCGCAATGACCTGACAGGCAATCTGGCGATCCCCCAACCGCTCGGATGGATTCAACCCCGGCATTGAAAAACGCCCCGCCGCTAACCATGCATAGCTGCCCGAGCTATCCTGATCAACCATTTCAATGAATGCACTTTGCCCTTTCCACGCAGTCGTGTCCCATTCAATCCGGGAAGCCGTGTCATTTCGTGGCGGAAATGCTTTTTGGATGACTTTGCCGGAATCAATCAATCGCAGCTGCACATAATTCGCATCGTTGGCCGGTTGCCCTGGCAAGCCAATATGGCCGGCCAAATAAAAACTGAAGGTCGTAGCGAGAGCAAATGGCTCACTTCGATACACACCTGTTTTTGACTCTCCACGAACGATGCTGCTCCACAGAGGAGTATTCTGCTGCCCGTCACTGGAGGTTCGTCTTTCAGTCAGAGTGAAAACATTTTCGCGTGCGCTCACTGCTGCCGGATATTCCTGATCGTGAAAGCTCCACTGCAGAGCGTCGAGCTCTGACTTGACATGCCAACCGGGCAGTGGATTCAAGCCCGGATGTGAGTGAAAGTCGCCAACCGCAATCCAAGCAAATGCGTCAGCCGCGGACTGATCCCAAATTTCCACGCAAGCCTGCTTACCGTTGAAATCCTTCGTATTAATTGACACCTTCTGCGCAGCATCCTTGGCCGGCACTCGGATCGTCTTCAATGGAACGTTGTCGGGTAATGACACCAACCTCAGAAAATTGAACTCATGATCGCCCGTGGCCGCGGAATCATGGCCGGCAATCGAGAACCTGAATTCATCAGTCAGAACGAAAGGAACCGATTGAAGCACTCCGGTCAGCGATTCCCCTCGTGATCGCGTGTCAATAAACAGTTCCCGCTCACCATTTGCTCCGGAGATTATGCGTGGTGCGAATGGAACGGTGCCGTCTGTGCTGGAGACCTGACCATCGAAACCGCGAAGCTGCCACATCGCGGATGGCAGCCTCAACAATCTGCCTGCGATCTCTGCAGCCGACCGTTTTATCGATTCCGGTAAGTCAACACCACGGGACTCAACACCAGCGCGAATACTATTGAGTATTTTCAATTGGAAATCTGAATCGCTCCGGTGTGCCTGCTCTAATGTCGTAACGATACGGTCAATTGAATCAACTTGAGCATGCGTGGCCGCAAAGGTAAGCAAGCTGGCAACGTCGTTCGAGTCCTGAGCAGATAACTGATCGAGGTTTTGCAGGATGTACTCTGCTGCAGCTGGCGTTTTCACCGCGAGACAAATTTCAGCGAACGCTGGCACGCAATGTGATTTCACTTGTGTGGTGACGCGGAGAAACCTTTCTGCATTGTTTTTACACTGCTCCCGTAAGGCAATCTTCAACACATGCACCAAAAAGCGATCCGGAGTTTTGATTGCTTCATTGAGCAATTGGATCAATTCCGGAGTGACATCGACCACCGAACGTTTAGCAGCCGCCATCGCAGCGAACCGTTGAACCATCGGTGATGCCGCCGCCAACCCCAATCGTAACATGCGTTGCATGTCCTCAGCTTCGATGGCATCGCTCTGGTCGTCAGCGAGCATCTGGAAAAGGTAACAATTCATTTCATCTGAAACATAGAGCCGAGAGACGACCCGAGCTTTCAAATCGATCTTACCCAGCGTCCGAAGCACATTTGTCGCACTGACCACTGCCTTTGTGTTCTCTTCTCCTCCGACGTGGCAAAGTTTCTGCAAGGCACGCCCAAGCAACTTGACACCATCAGCGTCCTGCTTCAGCAGGTCNAGGATCTGTTTTTCAATGATGCGAGACTGGACACGATTGACGCCATTCAACTGGCGCAACAGACTATCGATATTCTGTATTTGCNCAGCCTGTGTTCGCGGTAGGGCCGATTCATCCCGACGTCCTTTGTGTCCAGTGAACACGACCTTCCAGATTCGCCCTCGCTGCCGATCACGCCCCGGATGATTGAGATCAACTTCATAGTGGCCAATGATGCGATTGTAAAAATCAGCGATGTACAATGCACCCTGGGGCCCGAACTGAAGATGCACTGGCCGAAACCATGGATCACTGGGGACAAGAAAATCGGACTCCTCGCGAGCCCTCATGCTGGACCCTTGATACATCAAGTGATTTCGATTGATGCGTCCGGTCACCACGTTGCCACCAAACGTACTGTGCCGATAGACAGGCGGGAACGAAGAATTTTCACCTAAAGCAATCCCACCGATGCCAGTTGAATTGTGCAAGTGATCCATGACCTCTGGAATGTACCCAAGCCCATCGTGCGGTTTTCCAAAACTATCATGATTTCCACCGGGAATCACAAGATTGATGGGTTTGGTATGACAGTCGGCTGTGAACATGTCNCCCCGTGAATCGATGGTCATGCCAAATGGGTTGACCTGTCCCTNTGAGACCAATTCAATTCTGGAACCATCAGGCTTGAATCTGAACACATTTCCTGAATCCATCTTGATGGTGTGCCCATCTTTCCCCGACACTTCGGACTGATTCGAGAAGCCATGGCAGGCATAGATCCAGCCGTCATTCCCCAACAGAAAGCTGTTGCACATACCGTGCGTATCGTTGGTCGTATCAAAGGGCCCGTAAAGCACTTCTCGCTTATCGGCTTTGTCATCACCATCAGTATCCTGCAAGTACCAAATATTGGGGATACTGAAGCAAATCACCCCCTTTCCATACGGCAACAATCCCATCGGGATGTTCAGGCCATCGGCAAAGGTTTTAATCACTTCCGCGCGGCCATCACCATCAACGTCCTGCAGAATTTTAATTGCGTCTCGCGGCTTTGATCCTTGTTCAGCGGCAAACGGATACTCCCGCGAACTGCTCACCCACAGACGACCTCGATCGTCGAACGCAATGTTCATCGGCTTTGCGATATCTGGCTCAGAGGCAACCAATTGAATCTCAAAACCTTGCGGTAGCGTGAAAGTTTTGGCCTGCTGTTCAGGCTTCAGCGGTTCGGTCGTCCGGATATTTTCCTGAAAAATCTTTGTACCGGCGACAAACGCTCGATGATCCCATTGCAGCGGTGTCTCCTGATCAGTCTGCATGAACAGAAATGAACCCAGTTTATTTCCGACTACAACATCAACTTTCCCATCCTGATTGACGTCAGCGACGGTAACCTGGGTTCCCACACCTGACCGAAGGTCAATCAAGTGCGGCTCGAAGATTACCCTGTCTCTGCTACGTCTCGTCTTCAGCCAAAACAGCATCGGCACCTGCTCAGCGCCCGGATCATTTCCACCGTGAGCCCAGTATCGCTTTCCTGTAACGATGTCTTTAATTCCATCACCATCCATGTCAACAAGTCCGGCAGCATGCATCTGTGAAACCGCAAGACCCAGCGGATTGTCAGCAGATTTGTCTGACATGATGATACGTGGAACAAAATCAATCTTGCCTCCATCGCTCCGATGCTCAAACCACTTCAGTCCAAACCCATGTGCATTCTGTGAACTGATCACATCATTATCACCGTCACCGTCAAAATCGTATGCAAACATCTGGGCGCCGCCGCTCTGCGCAAAGCGGTAGGGATGAAACTTAAAAAGTTCGCCAACATCCTGCTGCTGCCACCATCCGTTGGTTTCCAACAAATCAGGTTTCCCGTCACCATCGATGTCTCCGATTCCCATTCCATGTGTGAATCGACCGTAATTCAGATTAGGTGTTATTGCGGTGAATTTGAAATCCACTGTCCCATTCGCGTGCTGATGCTTGATGTAGCCGTAAGCGCCACGATGAATACAAACGAGTTCAGGGACCAAGTCACCATCCACATCAAGGAACGCGGGAGATTCATTGCTGATGTCTTCATGCATTTTATGCTTGATCCAGCCTGCTCCTGACTCCAATGCCTCTCCGGGATGCTGAAACCAGAAAGCAGGATCACCAGGCATCCCGACCGTGAGAATGTCGATAAAACCATCGCCATTAAAGTCGTACGTCCATGTAAAAAAGTGCTTTGAATAACTTTTGATCGGAAGATCATCCCCCGCTGTGTACCGCTGACGCAGACGAAAATCGGGACCTCGATACCAATAGGGACCAGAGATAACATCCGTTTGCCCATCTCCATCCAAGTCACCTACTGCGATTCCCTCGGAATGAAACTCTTCTGTTAAAGTTAGCTTTTCAAAAGCTAACTCTTCAGCGAACGCAAATCCGCCAAACACGAAATACAGAAGAGAGCTCAGCAATGGAATTTTCATTTATGACCTGGCTTTCCTCACCGACCGAATGATCTAGCTGAATCAATGATTACGTTCGTTTAATTGTACCGCAAAGCTACAGGTCAATAACGCTCGACCCTCAAGCACACCGTAACACCACTGGCATCAAGCACAAATGATATTAAGGCGGCCTACCTACACTCCAACTACGGAAAGTCCACATGCTCCCATGCCAAAAACGAACGGTCACCACCCTGGTGTTTGCCTTCATCCCAATGCTGGCAGCGGCAGACGAAAAAATTGCGCCGCAAAACGGCAAGGACCTTTCGAGCGGGACAACGAAAGAACCGACATCCCGCAGCCAATGATCTCATGCATGAGCGAGCGTTGTACACGAACTGAACTATTTTCGTGCTGTAGCACCGAGGGTAAGCAGTTTTGAAAAGTTCATCTCGCCGCATCCATTACTTTGCTCCTATTGAGGCTATTACCCCTGTCTTTCGCCGAATGCAGGTAGTGTCATTGACTTGAACGGTTCCATTGCTGCTCCTCTCGAAATCTGACTGTGCACGAATTGGCCATTGACCGTCGGCGTTTTTGACCGTCGGCATGACCCACTTAAAGAGCTGACAGGGATTCNATCGAACCAAACCCTTCCGAGCCCGCAGCATACGCTCCTGTGGAAACCAGCTGAATCACATTGCATCCATCACTACGGCTGGCATTGCTAGCATGAAGAGCTGTTCTGTCACGCCCACTGAGCCGCTATCACTGCGATGCTTTCCAACCGCCCTTGCCAACGACGGAACTGGCTCAGTAAAGTCCGACGAACGAGCCGCTCAGGAAAGGGAAGCGATGATCATCATAGCGCGAAATTATGGCCAGCTGGGTAATCGCTTGTTTCTTTATGGACACTTGCTTGCTGCCGCGGAAGAATATGGCGTCGAATTGGCGAATCCGAGCTTTGTAGAATACGCGCACCTTTTCCCAGCAACAGCGTCAAATTTGTGGTGTCGTTACCCGAATTTCCCGACGGATAACCCACCTCGGAAAAAATGGCAACGCACAGCCCTTGCGAAAGCCATTCAGATTGGGACAAAGACCCTGTCTTTCACAGGATTGCGTAATTATCCATTTCAAGTGATAAGTATCCGCGGTGAAGAGTCATGTGACCTGGCTGGCGAAACATTTGCTGCGGCAGCACGCGGCAACCGACACCTACTTGTATCAGGCTGGCTGTTTCGTAGCGACCAGCTATTTCAGAAACACGCACCTGTCGTACGTCGACACTTTACCCTGCCAGAAGCCAACCGAACTTCGGTACAAAGATTGATCGGCAGACTGCGCAATGAAGCGGACATTGTTGTTGGCGTCCACATCAGACATGGCGACTATGCAACTTTCATGAATGGTCGTTACTTTTACTCGCTTGAGCAGTATGCGGCTTTGATGCGNCGAGTCGTTGAACAGCTTCCGAACCAACGCGTCAAATTTCTGGTTTGCAGCAATGCAGCGTGCACCCCGGGGGTCTTTGATGGCCTTGAAGTCACGAGAGGCACAGGACATATCACGGAAGACATGTACGCTCTTGCAGAGACCGACATGATGTTTGGTCCACCAAGCACCTACACCGGTTGGGCATCTTTTTACGGCGAGCGACCCGTTACTTTCATGGAAGCTGCGGACGAGCCCTTCGACGCCAATGCATTGCTCGACTACTCCAACGCGGCAGCTTGAGCAAGATACTGCCTGATTCCTCCCCGACTACGCAACGGGCGAACGGAACGGCTGTTATTCTGCAGAACGTTTCGCAGACGGACTATACTGCGATCAGCCCTCCATCCATCCTGCAGACTTTCTTTCGGCCCTAGAAATCCGACTGAATTGAACAGCTAATGATGAGCGTTGCCACCACCTCGATAACTGGCAGTGTGCTTTCAAAAACAAACCGTCGTTTCTCAATGAACCAGACATGATCACGCGCAAAACAGCCTGCTTGGCGACCCTTTTTTCAACCATGCTTATTCAACTCATCAATGCTCCATTGAGTTGCTGGGGACAACAGGCAGCAAATAGAAACCAGACTGAGCAACTGGCGGACCTGAGCGGCCTGGCCTGGGTAGGCGGGGACAGTTTCGTCGCAGTACACGATGCAAAAACCGATGACGCTGAGATGCTGAAACCACGAGTCGCACAACTGGAACTGCCGAAAGACCTGCGCGGGATCACCCATACGGAACGACACTTGTCCTTCAACGAAGCCATACCTCACGATCTCGAGAGCATCGCCAAAATACCTGGGTCGGCTGAATACCTGTTGGTCGAAAGTGGAGACAGCATGCACGATCCGGCTGTACAGCGGATATACAAGTCGAAGCTAAACAAGGGCCAATTGGAAATTATCAGTCTGAGCCAATGGCCGGTGAAAGTCACGAATGTGGAAGCCACTGCAGTCGCGAAACTTGGCAACACCTTCGTCTTTGTCTTCGCCGAACGTGCAGACAACAAACCATCCACCGAATTGTCGTGGATCGTATTGAATCCTGCCAACATGAAATTTGCCGAGCACGTCGACCGCATCACCTTCAACTCTCCTGACAGGAACCGATTCAACCGAGTCATTGTTGGTCTTGACATTGACCGACAGGGGACGATCTACAGCGTATCCGCGTTCGATTCTGAATCCGCCGGCATGCAAAATCCAGACAACGGACCCTATGCATCTGGCGTTTACGAAATTGGGAAGATTAAATTGAAAAATAGAAAGCCCTCAGTCGAACTGTACCCCGAACCTACCGAACGGGCATTGGTCGATGGATTCAAAATCGAATCGATTGCTGTTCGTCGCATAAAAGGCAGTAAGCGTGCTCAAATTTTTGTCGGGACCGATGACGAAAATTACGGCGGTGTCCTGCGACAACTCAACAAATAAATTCTTCCTTGTTGGCAGTCTCGAATTACCACGTTGGTCCTGACTTATGGACAGAGGCCCTTCGCCGGGCCTCGCAGCGAAGGAACATGGTCTGCTAGGAATCACGGTGGATCCTAAACCCAACAATGTTGATCACGCACCTGAAGCCTTGTTTGCGAAAAAAACCGAGCACGATTGCTTCAGGAACCGGCCTTCGACTGGGTAGCCCAGTGAATCTAACGTCAAGCCAAGGGTACTTCACTCTTGAACAACCTCACCCGCACGAACCGAAATAGTTTCTGCATTACGACACGCGTGAATCAACCTGAAAACCTCCTCTGCAAGTCCCTGCCAAGCAAGCCAAACCTGATTGCACC
>NZHC01000101.1 GCA_002689655.1 Rhodopirellula sp.
GATCCCGCAGGTGTTGATCCCGCAGGTGTTGCGATCTGAGGGCTGCTGCCATTTGCGCGAATGGCGTTGCGAACGAGTTGTTCAATGGTTGAGCGGTCAATGGTCGCGTGGTTCATCTTCGATTTTTTTCGATGCGTATGTAAGGGGTACTGCTTGGACGTGCCTGCAGTGCTTTAATCGGATTGACTGGTCCAGTCGGGCGCGGTTGGTAAGATCTGCCCAGCTTCACCTTCCCCTGAAGGTTCAGCTAACACTACATCCGTACCAGCTAGTGCAAGGTGTTCTTTCCATTTGGAATCAAGGTGGGAATCTGTAACGACGGCGTGCACTTCATTTAATCCGCATAATCGGCTGAGGCTAACTCTTCCAAACTTGCTGCTATCTGCGACCACAATTGCGCGGTCCGCCGATGACAACATGGCTTTTTCACTTTCAACCAACATCATGTTGCTGTTGAAGTAGCCGCGATCTGTAATGCCCGCGACAGAAAGAAAAGCTTTGCCCACATTGATGCTATGAAGCATCGAATCAGCCATCGGCCCAATCGCTACAGCCGTCCGGCCGCGAACGCAGCCGCCAATCATCACCAGGTCAATCGATTCACTGCTCGATAGTAAATGGGCCACCGGTAGGCTGTTGGTCACAACCTGAAGGGGACGCCCCACCAAGTGACGAGCCAACTCGTAGGTGGTGCTGCCGCCATCCAACAGGATGGTGTCGTGGTCTTCGACTAATGCAGCTGCCATCTCTCCTATCGCGGTCTTGGCTGACCAGTCGGTGCCGCGACGTGTTTCGAAAACTCTTAGAGTGTTCGACCCACCGGTCCAGAAAACCCCGCCGTGCGTTCGGCGGGCACTCCCGGTGCTCTCGAGGTAGTCCAAGTCACGTCGAATCGTCGATTCGCTGACCTGAAGTGTGTCGGCGAGTTCACCCAGCGAAGCAAAGCCTCGGGACTGGATGAGGTCACGCAACTTTGTTCGCCTCGTTTCGCTTGTTGCTCCAGCCAATCTAAATTACCTGATGTGGTTAAGTTCTTATTAATGGTAGTTTTCTTTCATTTGTGACGAAAATCAATCACCCATAGGGTGGTTTTGGGTTTTTTCCTTCATTAAAAGTTGGTTTCTGGTCGTTTTTTGCGATCTTTGCACGCTTTACGGCCTTTTGCAGGGCGATTGGGTTTCTCGACATTCTGCTTGCGATAGCTCGTTTGTCGCGGATCATTCAGGATTTCCATTGACAACGCACCAAGGGCTTAGGCTTTGGGAAATGCGGGAATTCCTGAAGTCAAGCAGTTTTGGAGCCTGCAGCTGAGCGGGCTTCTTTGGCTGCAACGAGAGGGTGTGAGCGATAGGCTGGCCCGGTATGTAAAACCAAGACACCCCGTTCAAGAGCTCTGCCGGACTGGAGTAGACTGGCCGGCCCTTAGTCAAGTGACTTTCAGAAGTGAGTGAAAAATGACGGATTTGAGAGGCAAGCGAGCAATCGTTTCAGGAGCGTCCCGTGGCATTGGCCGTGGAGTCGCGATCGAATTAGCGAAGGCGGGAGCTGAGGTTGTTGTCAACTTTCGCAGTCACCCTGATGAAGCAGAGCAGGTTGTCGAAAAATGCCGCCAGCTTTCCGGGTGTGATGCACATGCAATGCAAGCGGACTTTGGGAATCAGCAGGCTGTGGAGGGTTTGGTGGACGAGGCTGTGAAACGCATGGGGGGAGTTGATATTGTCGTCAGCAACGCTGTGTACAGCGATCGTCATTTATTCTTGGATTCCGATCTCGATGAATTCAGAAAAACGATTGACGTAAGTATGTGGGGAGCATTTTATTTTGTTCGTGCTGCGGGTCAGAGAATGGCAGTTGCGGGTGACGGTGGGGCTATGGTTGTGATCAGCAGCCCTCACGCACACATGGCGATTCCTGGCGCGATGGCTTACAACATGGCCAAGGCGGCAAATGATCAAATGGCTCGAACCGCTGCCTGCGAGCTTGCGCAGGACAAGATACGAGTCAACATCATTCATCCAGGCTGGACAGATACGCCTGGCGAGCGCAAATTCTTTTCGGAAGAGACTCTTGCAGCAGAGGGTGCGAAGTTGCCATGGGGGCGGCTCGGCAAGCCAGAGGAAATTGGCCGTGGAGCAGTCTTTCTGTGTGACCCCAACAACGAGTACATTACAGGCAGTACTCTCACGATTGATGGCGGTATTCAATTGCCTTGGCGAGAAATGTACCGCATCAACGAAGATCCCGGAAAATAATGCTGCGGGCAGGTGATGTCAAAAAAAGTCGCGGCGATTTAGGTGTGCCATCAAGTAAGCCTATCTCGCCCCTTGGTGGGTGATCGATGAAGAAGTCATCATTGATCCGGTATTGAACGTGAACCGGTGATTCGAAGCCTGTAATGTCTCAGAGCATGTGATGGTCTCTGGTAGCATCCAGCCACTTCCCTTAGCCTCCAATGAGGCCAGGGTTCTATTGCATGGACCGGTCGGTACCGGCACCTGCCAGATTGTAAATTTGTTCTCTTTTCGGTTTGCAACTAACGCAGGGATCCAAGATGAGTTTTCAGATATGCTTTTAGGATCCGCACGCAGTGGAGTGATCGATTGCGTCACCGTTTTCTGCTTTGCAGTAGAAAAATCAAGCGTTCGAAGGCTGAGTTTTTCGGTTCCCGTCCATTCCAATCCCCGAACAAGGCTCGGTAGGGGGCACTTTACGGGCATCCTTGCAGGTAAGACTTTTTGTGACTAATGATTTGGCGTCGTTCCATCACCTCGGCCACCTTGGCGATCCCGGTTATTTCACAGCTCAGGCATTGAAAGCGAAACCCGTCTCATGTGGAGGCTGGTCGTTGCCAATAGCATTGGCAACATCATTCAACACTGAAAGTTCGTCCGTCTTATTCTGTTTCCGGTAAGGGCTTCCGTTTCGTCTTGCATGTGCTTTCGGGAAGTCTCCGTTAAGTTAATCCAGTCAACGAGCCATCTCCGCAGTAGTCGGGGTTGCCAAAGGTTTTTTCTGGGTGCCCCATCGCTTCAGTGATACTTAGAAGCAATCGATTGTGGGGTTGGTTGCCGTAGTTCAGGGATCGACCTGTGTTAAAGCCAAGGCCTCCGCCAATCATGACAAATGGAATGCTGTTCCGCGTGTGCGAGTTGCCTTTCCCGAGTTCATTGGTCCAGATGATGGTCGTGTGATCAAGCATGCTGCCATCGCCACCGGGTTCGGGCGTTTCTTTCAGCTTCTTTGCCATATAAGCGACCTGCTCGCTGTACCAAGTATTGATTTTGATCAGTTTTTCGTAAGCGGCTTCATTGCTGTCGGGTTCATGCGAAATCGTGTGGTGTCCCTCATCGATATCGAGCCAACGCATTCGTGGATTACCGACACTGTTGGTGATTTGCATGGTGGCAATGCGTGTGAAGTCTGACATCATGCTATTCACCATCAGGTCTGTTTGCATGCGACTGATAAGTGGCATGTTGTCGTTTTGTTCTTGCACATTTGGCGGCAGTTTGGGGACTGCATGATCAGCAGACGCGGGTGTGTCATGGGTAGCTTGTTGGTTTTTGGCTCTCTGGAACTCGGACTTCAGTTCCAATTCGACTGAGCGAACGAGTTCCGCATGTTGTTGGAGAATTTGCCTGTCCTCACTGCTAACCAGTTTGTCTATTTTTTTAAAATCCTCACTGAGGTTATCGAGAACGCTGGAAAGCATGATGCGATTCTGGATGTTGCCATAAAGTTTGTTGAACATCTGGTAGGGATCACTGATCGGAGCGACAGGCTGATTCGGTCCGGCGTAGGACCAACGGGTCCAAGTGTCTGCTCGGTCTGGTACCATCACTCCGAATTCCAGCGAACCGAAGCGTGTGCGTGTCGCGGCGTCGGCTTGTAGCTTGTTTTTGAGGTGCTGATCGATGGATATTCCCATCGACCATCCCGCGGGCGTGTCCGATCCACCTTGAATGTCGCCGGGAAAAAGTTCCACGCCAGTAAGCAGGCAGCCAATGCCTCGCATATGTCCGTCGCCATCGCCTTTGATCCGATTGTCGATTCCTTGCAATGTGAGCAGTTGGTCTCTGTAGGGTGCCAGAGGCTTTAGGATCCGTTTGAGTTCAAAGGTTTCACCTTCCTGGTCCGGCCAAAAGTGCTTTGGGATCACGCCGTTAGGACTAAAGACAAAGATCACGCGTTGTTTCTTCTGGCCATCCGCTACCCATCCCAAGCTGGGAAGTGCAAGCACGAGGTTGGCTGCTGCTCCGCTGATGCCAAGATTTCGAATGAAGTCACGCCGTGTGGTTGTGTGTCTCATTTTCTTATTACCTGTTCGTCGATTTTTTGAGCGGTGTATGAGAAGCTCGAGTCCGATGTTCAGTTTTTGTGCGAATTAGCTACGGTTGGGGCGTTATGGCTGCAGGTTGGCGACTCGCGGTCACTGCGATGGTGATTAACAGTTCGCGAACATTGTACCCACTGTCCCGAAAAGACTTGGTGATTTTATCAGCCGTTCCACTGCCGTAGGCTGTAATCGGTTGTTTTACGAAGTGTTCAAAGGCTGCTTCGACAAACGCTTGGTGGCAATCCTCGCTTTGAGCCAGGTAGTCAGCGAGTTCGCGTGCGCCGTTGAAATTGACCCGTTTCCCTTTTCGATCAGTGTAGTTCCCTGCAGCATTGATTGGTTTGGCTTTTTCCTTGCGTCTGAATCTTCCGGTTGCATCAAAGTTCTCCAACGCAAAACCGAGTGAGTTGATTTGTTCATGGCAGGCCTGGCAATTGACCTCACCGGTTTGTAGCTGGACTCGTTCTCGTGTGGTTAATTCAGGATGCAGGTCGGCACTAAGGGGAGTGAAGGAAGCATCGGGTGGGCGTAGTACGCGGCCCAGTGTTCGTCGCGTCAGAAATACACCGCGGTGAATCGGTGATGTGGTACGGTGGTACGCCAGATTACTCATGATCAATGGGTGGGTTAGCACGCCGGCATGAATTTCTTGATCTCGAACGCTTCGAGTTAGCATCGACTTGATCTGAGCGTCATCATATGGGGCGTCGACAGCGGCTTCGGTTGCTGGTGGTTCCGCACCCTGCGTGGTTTTCGGCTGAGACCGGACCTTGGGCATGTCCGGTCGCCAAGCCGCTCCAAAATAATTTTCGAGTCGTTTGGTTGTGTAACGCCAGTCTGCTTGCATCAGTTGTCTGAAATCACTCGTTTCGCTTTCGATAATATCCAGCAAAAAACGATTCATCGATTTTTTCAAATCTTGGATCGTGTGGGGATCAAAGCCGGGAAACAGTTCGGTGTCCTTGGCGATATCGTCTGAGTGTTGCAGTCCCAGCCACTCCTTGAAGAACGTAAGCGCCTTTGCTTGAGCGCGATAATCGTCGACCATTCGCCTCGCTGCGTTTGTGAGTTGTGTCTCATTTTGCAATTTGTCTTTGGCCGCAGAATTGATGAGCCATGGGTCCGAAGGCAGCGAATCGAACAGGATCAATGCCAAGCGGTTTGCGGTTCTTTGGCTGGGGTTATGTCCACTGTCGAGGGTGGGGTATAGAAACCTCGGTGATTTCAATGCCATCAGCATGGCCCTTCGGATCGTCTCGCCGTCATCATCAGAGAATGTGATTTGCTGGTCGATGTAAAGATTGCGGGCCGCCTCGTCCAATTTTCCTCGGAAAGCCACGGTGATGATTTCAGCGAGAAATCGTTTCAAGATGCTGCGATTTTCATCAGCTTCGTTGCGATAGCGGTGTCGAAATTTGGGATAGAGTTCCTCGATGGCGATTTCTGCGAATTCAATCGCCGTGGCCGTGGTTGATTCATCCCACTGTCGATTGACTGATGTGCCCCGATCGTACCCATAGCTGCGATCGTCTGGCGGCAGTTTTGTCTGTAGTGCGAAAGTATCTGCGAGTTGTTCGGGGATCAGGTTTTCCTGGGGAATCACTTCCTCAATGCCGCTCGGTGGGATCCACGAAAGTGAGACCCGTGCGGGTGGTTGTTTCGTCTTTCGCTTTCTTTGCAAGAAGCTGATTTCAAAGGGGTATGCTCGGCCGGCTGTCAGGAAAATTTCTCGCCGGAATTCGTCTCTCCCCTCTGACTGGACATGATTGTTGATCAGTTCTCGGTTGCGGCTTCCGAATTCCATCATGCATGAGCAGGTGCTTCGCAACACAATCTGATAGCGTCCTGTTTTGTCGACCTTGAGTGATCCTTCCCAGTGGATCAAATAGCTTTGAGGGTCGATTCCTTCAACGGGTGGCTTGGTCCCGAAATCGAAGTTGAGCACATTGTCGACCCGGTTGATCTGCAGTTCCTCTGACTTGCGCGAGGTTCCTCTGTAGTAGGCCGCTTTAATTCCTCGCTGATCCGAGGTTGCTGGCGGTTTGGTGAAGTGTCCGTAAAGGTCGGCAATACTCTGTCTGAGTTGTTGGCCAGTAAGTCTCGACATCGCGATTCTAGGCGGTCGATTTCTTACTCTGGCCGCTTCGCTGTAGAAGCTGGCGTGGACATAAGTCGCTACTGCGGCGGCGTCTTCGCCAATACAGGCATCTGCATCGTCTTCAGGCATGGTGCGGCTGATCAGTTGTGTCAGGCTCCCCACGCTAAGGTCGCCGGTTAATGCATGCTCGTAATGATCTTCTGAACCTCGTCCGGATTCCCCGTGGCAGCTTTGGCAGCTTTGTTTGTAAATCTGCGATCCACGCTCAAACAGTTTTGTTTTATGGGACGCATTCGCTTCTGATGTGCCTTCCGGGGGAGCACCCGCGAGTCCAGTCACCTCCGTCAGCCACGTTAAGACGCAGATTTGCATCAGGAGGATCAGCGAAACGGGCCGGGTGAAATGGAAGCAACAGTAAAAGCACCTCACGAAACCCAAAGCCATTGTTTGGGCTTCTTTGCCTTGAGTGAGCACGCGATGCATTCGTTGAGGGCGTGTTGGTTTCAACAGATTGGCTCTGGCTGACTGGGGGAGCTGGAGGGCGGCAGATGCCGGGAAATGCTCACCTCGCTCGCACCGGGGGGGCGGGACTTTATATTGTAGCCTGTCGGGGCAATTAGGCGAGCGAGGCCTTCTTGTTGGCCGAGCCAACTTCTCGTTTGGCGGCTGCTTTGGGCTTGCGTAGGAGCTTTCTTCCGCCATACTTGTTCGCTTCGCTTGATCTGGCTTGTGTTTTCAGGGCAGTTCTGGCTGAAGAATTGTATTCGCAGAGCATTTTGATCGATCGATAGGTAAGCACAGATGGCCGAAGTTTTAGATGTAGAAAAACGCGAGCAAGTAGGCTCGTCGGCTACGGAGCGATTGCGTCGGAGCGGGCGTGTTCCAGCAGTATTGTACGGCCACGGTGAGGTTAATGAGCACTTGTCGGTGCCAGCCACGCAGGTCAAGACGTTGTTGCGTCACCACAGTAAGACCGTCGAGCTTGCGGGCGACGTTAAAGAAACAGCATTGGTAAGCCAAGTTCAGTGGGATCCGTTGGGAATCGAGGTGCTCCACCTCGACTTGATTCGTGTGAATCTGAAAGAGTTGGTACAGGTGACGGTTGCCGTGCATCGGCATGGTGATGCTGCAGGTCTCCGGCAGGGTGGCTTGTTGATCGACAATGCCCACGAGGTTGAAATTGAGTGTTCAGCAGGGCAGATTCCAGAGAGTCTCAGTTTGAACGTCACTGATCTTGAGTTGGGCGGGCAGAAAACCGCGGGTGACTTGGACCTGCCCGAAGGCATCTCTTTGATCACGCCGGTTGCGACCGTGCTGGCCCACATTGAGCAGCCGAAAGGTGCATCGGAAGAGACAGCCGATGCGTTGGCCGAGCCGGAGGTGATCTCAAAGGGCGGTGACAAGTCGGGGGATGAAGGCTGATCGCGAAGATCATCAAGGCCCGCAGTTCAAATTGGCTGATGCAAGCATGAAACTGATCGTTGGGCTTGGGAATCCAGGCAGGAAATACGAGCAGACCCGTCATAACGTTGGATTCATGGTTGCGGCTAAGGTTGCCTCGTTGGCAGTTGCTGATCCTTCCAAGGCCCGTTTTGAAGGCGAATTTGCAGAGGGAGTTACTCCAAGACAATCGGGGAAAAGCGAGGTGGCTCAGGAGAAATTGGCGATTTTGTGCCCTCACACGTACATGAACGCCAGCGGAAAAAGCGTGCGAAAAGCGTGTGATTTTTACAAGTTGGAATCCTGCGAGGTCCTTGTTATCTGCGATGACGTGGATTTGGCTGCAGGAAGATTGCGAGTCCGAGGATCGGGCTCGGCGGGAGGTCAAAGAGGATTAGCTGATATTATCCGTCATCTTGGCACTGATCAGGTGTCGAGACTGAGGGTGGGCATCGGCAGACCACCTCACGGCTGGGAGACCGCGGATTACGTCCTTGGGAAATTCAGCAAGCAGGAAATCAATACGTTTGAACAGGCGACAACGGACGCAGCACATGCCGCGTTGGATTGGGCTTCAGGTGGCGTCGCTTACGCGATGAACCGGTACAATGCAGACCCATTAGCGAAGCAGAAAAAGAAACAAAACAAGAGTCAGAAGAAAAATTCACCTCAGCAGACGGCTCCGTTTCCCGAGCAGGGCAACCGGGGCGGCGAGTAGGCAAAACAGACAAGAGAATGAAGTTGTGACACGTATTGTTGCGACTTCTNGAAATTATTAACGGAAAACAACTCCCCGTTGTTATCAACATTCGATAACCTCTGGGATTGCATGGCGACCAACAAAGTTAGAATTGAGAGATCGATCCATCGTGGCAAAGAACACCTACGAAACCCTGTTGATTCTGGATAGTAATCATTACGCTCGTGATCCCGGTGGGGTTAGCAAGCAGGTGAACGACATTCTCACCGAAGCCGGTGGCGAAGTGCACGTGAATCGACTGTGGATGGAGCAGAAACTTGCTTATCCCATCGATAAGCACCAGAAAGGAACCTACTGGCTGGCATACTACGAAATCGAAGGGGTGAAGATTCCCGCGATTGACCGTGCTCTGCAGCTCGCAGAACCCGTCATTCGCCATCTCACCGTCAAGCTGGAGCCACGTTTGGTAGAGCCAATTTTGGCAAATGCTCGTGGAGAGTCGATTAAGATGTCAACGCCAACGGATTCGAATCCTGATGAGGCTGAAGCCGGAGATGAGGCTGCTGCGGAGGTTGCAGCGGACGCGTAGGCGAGTGGTGTGGTGCTCCCAGAGTGGGGCGAACGCTTCGTTTTGATGTCTACGGCGAAATCAACGACCTGAAAACGGGAAGTACTATGGCCAGTTACAATCGTGTCATTCTGGTAGGGAATTTGACACGCGACATCGAATTGAAGTACACACCGGGCGGTACAGCAGTTACTGATATTGGAATGGCTGTCAATGATCGTCGGAAATCGGCTACTGGCGAATGGGTCGATGAGACGACCTTTGTGGATGTAACCCTCTGGGGTCGCACAGCAGAGGTCGCAAGTGAGTACCTCAGCAAAGGGTCACCGATCCTGGTCGAGGGACGATTGAAATTAGATACTTGGGAAAATGAAGGCCAGAAACGAAGTAAATTGCGGGTCGTTTGCGATCGGATGCAAATGCTTGGGGGCGGATCTCCCGGCAGCGGAGNTGGCGGAAGTAGACCTCAGCGGCAGGTCAGTGACTCGCCGGCGAGTGTCGAGAGCGGTAATCCGGGACAAAGAGATGCCCAACCCACCGGAGGTGGGCCAGGCTACGAAGATCCTGATATCCCGTTCTAATTAACAAAATTTTTTACTGAACAACACTTTTTAACGAATCCACTGTAGAGTTCTGTGATGACAGGGACAAACACACGACGCAAGTCGAACCAGATGTTCAAGCGACTTCCCAAGGGTGACAACGGCGGAATTCAGCTATTGCTGATTCACAACGTCGAGCATCTTGGTAAACAAGGCGATTTGGTAGAGGTGAGAGCTGGTTACGCTCTGAATTACCTCTTGCCTCAGGGCTTAGCTACTGTGGCGACTGAGCATCACCGGCGTATGGTAGAAAAGCATCGGGAGAAGCTTCGTGCCATTGAACTCGAGAAATTGAGTGAGTACCGGGTCTTGGCTGATGAGTTGGGCAAGCAGTCGATCACCATCGAGGCGAACGCCAACGATGAAGGCCACCTCTACGGTAGTGTTGGTCCTCAGGAAATCGTTGATGGTCTCAAGTCGGCGGGCTTCTCGCTTGCTCAGGACCAGATCAGACTCGAGGGCCCTCTGAAGGAGCTTGGTCTCTACACCGTCAAGGTGCACTTGCACAGCGAAGTTGATGCAAGCTTGAAGGTCTGGGTTGTACCGACCGTCGCTGCTGATGACGCCGCAACGGGTGGGGCTGGGAGCTAAGGGGCTGGGAGCTAAGGGGCTGGGAGCCAAGGGGCTGGGATGCAAACATAGGCTCTCGATTCCACCCGCTTCCGTCTAGGTTTTGTATGGAATTTGGGGGGGGGTGCATTGACTCTCTCATCTGATGAGCCAAAGATAGGCAATTGCGTGAGGCTTGTCCTCGCGCCGATGTCGCTTTGAAGCCGACTGCCCCTGGCTTCAAATCAGCGACTGACAGGGACCTCATTGCCCCTGAGGTCCCTGTCGCCTTTTTTCTTTGTCGTATTGTGTCAGGGCCCAAGGTCCCCAACCACATTATCAGAGACCTTTTCTGCAGGCTTCGTGGCTAGCTTGGTGTGATTCATCGATTTTCGCGTGTCGATTGTCGATCGGTTTCTGTGTGAGATGCTTCGTTAAACGCTGCATTTAGCCACTTTTCATGACTCGTTCGCAGTCCTTCATACGTCTTTTGCGCACCTCTCGCTTGGGGACTTTGCAAGTGATCTTCTCTTGCTTCATTTTAGCGTTGCAAGACGCGGCGGGATGCCGCGGGATGCCGCGGGATGCCGCGGGATATAGACGCGGTCAGTGAACTGCTCTGGATGCGTGGGTAGCGGCCAACTCATGGGCCGCGAGTGCTTGGTCTAACGCTTGCTCAGGAATAAGTTTGCAGATCAGTCGGAAACGGGCTGGAACCGCGGGTGCAGTTCGGTACACTTCTCAGACACGTTCGGAATGCGAGTTCACGGGGCTGTGGCGGAACTGGCAGACGCGCTGGATTTAGGATCCAGTTCCTTCGGGAGTGCAGGTTCAATTCCTGTCAGCCCCACTCGATTCCGAACTTTCTAACTTGATGAACTGGCAAGCAATGTGAAACGTTGCAGCCAAAAATACGGTTTAGTGGTGGCATCGACCCCATCAAAAGGTATGTGGGCGGTGCGGGAGGGGCCGAGATCTGAAGTCGTGGCATCAAGTCATTGACCAAACGCGGGTCTGCAAATACATTTAGACGCAAATTGACGTGCTTTTGGGCCGTTGACGTGATTTCCTAGGTCACTCCTTTGCTTTTCGTCGTGCAGATAACGTCGCACTCTCTCCTAGTTTCAGTGCGATAGCGACGCTCAGCCCGAATCTCCGCTTGGTGAATGCCTTTGACGTGAAGATCGAAAGATCCCTCGCTCAAAGTTCGCTCGCGTCTCGGAGATTGGAAGCCCAACGCACATGATTGGTCCAAAACAACAGTAACACACAGTTCAAGGCTTCTTCAGAGAGCAACCATGGCCACACAAAAGATGGTTTATTACTTCGGAAAGAAAAAGACCGAAGGTAAAGGCAAAAGTAAAACTCTCCTTGGTGGTAAAGGCACCAATCTGGCGGAAATGACTTCCATCGGGTTGCCCGTCCCTCCAGGATTCACCATCACAACAGAGGTCTGCGATTCCTTCTATAAGTCAGGTGAGAAATTGCCATCTGGTTTGATGGATCAGGTCAACAAAGCGGTGAGTTTGCTTGAGAAAGAATTAGGTAAGAAGTTTGGTGATGACGCCAACCCTCTTTTGGTCAGTGTTCGCAGCGGTGCTGCTGTCAGCATGCCCGGCATGATGAATACGATCCTGAATCTGGGATTGAATGATAAGGCAACGCAAGGTTTGGCCAAGGCGACTAAGAACGAGCGTTTTGCTTACGACGCTTACCGTCGTTTGATTAACATGTTTGGCGATGTCGTGATGGGAATGGACCATCATGTTTTCGAGAACGCTTTCAATAAGGTCAAGAAAAAGTACAAAGTTACGGACGATACGGAGGTGCCAGCCGAAGGCCTCAAGCAGCTCTGCGAAGATTACAAGGCTGTTTACAAAAAGCACACGGGACAGGCTTTCCCGCAAAGTCCGTTGAAGCAATTGGAATTGTCGATCATGGCCGTTTTCGGGTCATGGAATACATCGCGTGCTGTCAGGTATCGTGAAATCGAAGGTATCCGAGGGTTGCTCGGAACCGCCGTCAACGTGCAGTCGATGGTTTACGGAAACATGGGAGATGACTCGGGAACAGGAGTCGCCTTCACTCGCAATCCCAATACCGGCGAGAACAAGTTTTTCGGTGAGTTCCTGATCAATGCTCAGGGCGAGGATGTGGTGGCCGGTATTCGTACTCCACAGCCTGTCGCTGAGATGACCAAGTGGAATCGCGCAGTCTACAAAGAGCTGCTTGCGATCAAGAAAGTTTTAGAAGATCACTACTGTGAAATGCAGGACATCGAATTCACGATTGAGCGTGGAACTTTGTTCATGCTACAGACACGAACTGGAAAACGAACCGGTGTTGCTGCGGTCAAAATCGCCTGTGACATGGTTAAAGAAGGGTTGGTCGATAAGAAAGAAGCTGTCCTGCGCGTTCCACCTAACGACCTGACGCAACTGTTGCTTCCAAGTTTCAAGCCAACGGCTCGAAATGCGGCTGACGTTTTGACACGCGGTCTGCCGGCTTCTCCAGGAGCTTCGGTGGGTCAGCTTGCCTTCAGTGCTGAAGAAGCACGAGAGCGGGCTGAGGCCGGTGAATCGGTAATTCTTGTTCGAAAAGAAACCAGCCCGGAAGACGTCGACGGAATGAATGCTGCCTCTGGGATTCTGACCAGTACCGGTGGTATGACCAGCCATGCCGCTGTTGTTGCACGCGGTTGGGGTAAGTGCTGTGTCGCCGGCGCAGGTGACATTGAAATCAACGAAAAAGGCAGGAAAATCAAGGTTGATGGCCGGACCTTTGGAGTTAAAGACCTGATCAGTCTTGATGGTACAACCGGAGAAGTGATGGCGGGTGAAGTGGAAACGCAGGAGCCCAAATTGTCTGGCGACTTTGCCAAATTGATGAAGTGGGCCGATGAGTTCAGGACACTCGATGTACGAACCAATGCAGATTCACCTGCCGATAGCAAGCGAGCTCGTGAGTTCGGTGCAAAAGGAATTGGTCTGTGCCGAACTGAGCATATGTTCTTTGAGTCAGATCGAATCATTCACATGCGATCCATGATTCTTGCCGAAACGGAAAAAGATCGTCGTGCCGCGTTGAAGAAGCTTCTGCCTTTCCAACGGAAAGACTTCGAAGGTATCTTCAAGGCAATGAACGGTCTGCCTGTTACTGTTCGCTTACTTGATCCCCCCCTTCATGAGTTCCTCCCGCATGAATCGGCAGCACAGAAGGCAATGGCAAAAGAGTTGGGCGTCAAGCCTTCCGAAATCGTCAAGCGAGCTGAAGCGTTGCACGAAGCCAACCCCATGCTCGGCCATCGTGGTTGCCGCCTGAGTGTGACCTACCCTGAAATTCTCGAAATGCAGGTGCGGGCGATTGTTGAAGCCGCCATCAACTGTGCCAAGAAAAGTATTAAGGCACATCCTGAAATCATGATTCCATTGGTCGGTACCGCGGCAGAGCTGAAACTGCTGCGAACAAGAGTGGAAGAAACGATTGCTGCAACCAAGGCTTCCAAGAAGTTCACCGGCAAGCTTGATATCACGATCGGAACGATGATTGAGATTCCGCGTGCTGCTTTGACGGCTGATGAAGTAGCCGAGTCAGCTGACTTCTTCAGTTTTGGGACGAATGACCTGACGCAGATGACGTTTGGTTACAGTCGTGACGATATCAATACGTTCTTGCCGGATTATCTGTCACAAGACATTCTGCCAGTCGACCCGTTCCAGTCGCTTGATCAAACGGGCGTTGGTCAGCTTGTTGAAATGGGAGTCAAGAAAGGTCGCAGTTCGAAGAAAGACCTGAAGGTTGGAATCTGTGGTGAGCACGGTGGTGACCCGGAGTCCATCGATTTCTGCCATCGCGTCGGGTTGAATTACGTCAGTTGCAGCCCCTTCCGTGTTCCGATCGCACGATTGGCTGCGGCACAGGCCGCTTTGAGAAATGGCTGATCTTGATCAGTGTGTATCGTTCATCGAATGCGTTCGGTGAACGTTTGGTTTCTGCGGTGAGAACGTGATTCGTCGCCGCACATGAGTATGACAATGTCTTGGAACATCAAAGCCCCAGCCAGTTTGGATGGGGCTTTTCCAAATCCTGAATGAGAGCGACTAATGAGCGACTTGCATGCCCGATACAATGATGTCGAAAAGCAGATCGATGCTGAGAACTTTGAGGAAGCGATTACTGGCCTGACAGAAATACTTGAAGAGGAATCGGGCTTCGTGCTTGCTCACTTGGCGTTGGCTCGTGTCTACACCAAGACCGGGCAACACGATCTTGCGATTCAGCACGCTGAGAAAGTTTGTGAATTGGAGCCTACCGATGCTTTTAATTTCACCGCCCTCAGCGTGACCTACCAGCGTGCTTGGGCGGGAACTGAGGATCAGCAATACATCGCCAAGGCTGAAGAAGCGATGGCAAAGGCTCATGCAATGGGATGAGTCCTTGAGGGAGCGGAGGGCGAAAGCATTCCGCCTTAGCTAGCAAACCAAGCTTTTTGTTCGTGGGATTCCAGAGTCACCATGGCTGCTTCAAAACGCCGCAGTTAAGTATTGTCTTCGCCGCGGGTTCAGGCAAGGGAGCTGAATTTTACAGCTCTGTTACACAGGGTTGCTGTATTGGTGACAGAGGATTTGCCTGGTTCCGATACACTTCCAATCACGCCGCTCGACTCAGGAACGTCGCACGGTCGTTTTTTTCCAGGAGTACCGTATGTCAACTGTCGTCGCACCCACCCAAAATAATGCCCGAGCGCCTCGACCCTCCGAGTCTGCTGGCGAACCGAAAAAGAAGAAGGACGTGGGACCGACCACTGAGGACCGGAAGCGAGGAAGCAACCTGAGTTTTTGGGCGATTGGTTGGCTCAGTTTCGCTCATCTTGTTGTGTTTGCCTTTGCATATGCCACTTTTTCTTGGAGTGGTTTGGCCCTGATGCTGGTTTTGCATTGGGTCACAGGCAGTTTGGGAATCTGTCTCGGCTACCACCGTCTGCTGACGCACACTGGTATGAAGACGTACGGTTGGGTCCGGTATACGTTTGCGACGATCGGGATGCTTGCTGGTGAAGGCTCGCCTCTGGACTGGGTTGCAGATCACCGCAAGCACCACGCATGTAGCGATCAGGAGGGCGACCCGCACACGCCCAACGATGGCGGCCTCTGGAGTCACATGTCGTGGTTGGCTTTTCACACACACAATGGTGATCGGAAGGCCTACCTGCAACGTTGGGCACCAGACTTGTACAAAGAACGTGGGATGCGTTTGATGGATATCCTTTTTCTGCCTGCTCACATTGCGGTTGGAGCGATTTTATTTGCAGTGGGTTACTGGATGGAGGGTTTGTCATTGGCATGCTCCCTGTTGGTGTGGGGCATGTTCGTACGCTTGGTTTTGGTGCTTCACGCAACATGGTTGGTTAACAGCGCATCGCACATGTTCGGCTACCGGAATTACGAAACAACCGATGATAGCCGCAACAACCCTTTGGTTGCTGTTGTGGCTTATGGTGAAGGCTGGCACAATAATCACCATGCCTACCCGCGTATGGCCAAGCATGGGCATAAGTGGTGGGAGTTTGACATCACGTGGCAGGCGATTCGTCTGATGCGGGCCACTGGATTGATGTGGGATGTTGTGGACTACCGCACGGCTGCTGAAAAGAAAGAGCGAGAGCAAGCCATCGCGACTTAGAAAGCGAAGCTGAAGCCAGTTCAGGGAAGATAATTGATGTAATTGACGGTCGCCGCAAGGCGACCGTTTTTTTTTGCTATCAACCAAAAGGTTTTGAATTAATAATTTCAAAAGAAATCACAATCACTGTTGACAGGCATCTTTGAAAAGTACTATTCCCATTTCAAACCTAGATGCTTCTTCACCCGACTTCCACAATGACATTGTGGGTTGCGCCACGGACTGGTTGCTAAGCGAGTGGGAAGCGTCATAAGGAATTACCGGCTGAACCGATCAGCTAAATGATGGACTGCATTGAAGGAAGTTGTCTGCACGCGAGTTTCCGAAGTGGATACGAGCGTTTAGATGTCGGCCTGACTGTGATCCTGAATTGACTAATTGAAAGTCTCACCGCGAAGAAGGAGTGTCGCGTTGAACCGTCTCGTACCCGCACACGGTCCCTGTCTTGCCTGCTTAGCCGCAACTTGGCTAATGCTAACAGCAGACGTGTCAGCTCAGATCCAGATGCCGTCCGCTAGCGGACCTCCATCTGTTACGCCCACTGCTACACCCCAGGCAATGCCGCAACCGACGCTCGCGTCGGCCCAGCAATTGCTAGCAGGTGTGCGAACGGCACTCGTTAAAAAGGACTACCATACGGCAGTCCAGTCTTACCGCCGGGTCACGGCGATGTCAGGCAATCTACCTCAGATAGCAGACGAGGTTGGCAAGCTTCGAGCCCAGTTGCTCGCGATTGGCATTGACGGAGCATTGCTGTCGTTGCCTGCAAAAACGCCAGCTCAGCTGCTCTCAAGCGTCGCCAATGCAAAGCCGTTGGGGGGACCTCTCCCCGCCGGTGCCAATTTCGCCAATCGAAAGCAGGAAGCGTTGCGATTGGTTGCCATTGGCAGGGCGTCATTGGACGGCGGCGACATACCGACGGCGGTAGCGATCGCAAGGCAGGCGGAAGCACTCAACGTGCCCGAGAAGGATTTTGCTCCGGGTGAGCCTCGCGTCTGGCAATTATTGCTTGACGCCGAGTCAGCTGCCCGACGAAGCGGTGTTCGCTTGGCATCGGGCGCAGAGTCGCTGGCAAATCCAGCTGCCATATCGGCTCCGGTAGTTAATCCGGTTCAAGCAGCCCTTGCAATGACCGAAGCTGATGAGAGTGGGAATGTCGCTCAAGCACCTTTTAATGCTCAGGCTCAGAGCAACGAACCATTGCCGGCTAACTCCAAGGTCAAGCCTGTTCAAGCCATTGCGCCCATCGCGGGGCAGTTGGCACAACAGCCAAATCATGCTCAGACGAATCTCGCCGAAGGTCTTGATGCTCTCGGACGCGGCGATACTGCCGTAGCAAGAGTTAAATTCCGCGAAGCTTGGAAGCATGAGGCAGACCTGACTCTTGCCGAGCGGAATCAGTTGAAAGACAAACTGACTCTGTTGCAGCCCAAACGCCTGACTCCTCAGACGAGCACGCCTGCGGAAGATATGACTGCGATCCAGCGGGCCGAATTGGCTGAGCAGGATCGCACTCGACGCCTTTTCCGCGAAGTGACGGCTGAGTTGGCCAAAGCTGAGCAGATCAAGGAAACTGCACCTCTGGATGCTCTTGATGAGCTGGAGAGACTGCGAAGACGAGTCGATGGTTCCGAGCTCAGTGATCAAGGCAAACGTTCGATGGCCATGATGGTTGATCGAGCGATCGGTGATCAGAAGCAGTTCATTCAAGCGAATCGGGCCAAAATTGATCTCGAGTTGCAGAATGATGCGGTCCGCGCTGAGATGGCTACGGAGCAAGCCAAGAATCTTGTCATTGACGAGGAAGTTTCAGCACTGGTTCGTTCGTTCAATGATCTGATCAAAGATCGACGCTACCAGGAAGCGGAAATCATTGCCAAGCAGGTTCAGGAATTGAAGCCTGATGACCCGATTGCTGTCAGTATGTTCCACACCAGTCGGATGGGAACGCGTCTGATGATTGATCAGGAGGTTCGTGACAGGAAGGAGCTAGCGTTTCTTGACACGATGATTGATGTAGACCGATCCGCAGTCGCCATTGATCCGCAACTGCCATTGACGATGCCAGATGCTCGTGATTGGGAAGCTCTTTCGCGACTACGCCTCCAGGGTGCGAACGACGGCGAGAGCCGTTTGAGTCAAGCAGAGCAGGAGATCCAGCAGAAACTGATCACCTCCGTCAGCATCAAATATGCAAATCGCCCCCTTGGTGAAGTCATTGATGAGTTGTCAGCGGTGACCGGCGTACCAATGGTGCTGGACATGCGAGCCCTCAATGCGGTTCGCGTGACCACCGACTCTCCTGTCACGTTGCAACTTCCGGGTAGCATCAAGCTCAAGAGTGCTCTTAACCTGATTCTCAACAGTCTTGAATTGACGTACGTCATCGAGAATGACGTGTTGTCAATCACCAGTCTCGAGGCAAAACGTTCGAAGGTTTATCCTCGAACTTACCGCGTGACTGATTTGGTGACGCCCATTCCGAACTTCAGTACCAGTTACGAGGACGGTTTGGCGGGTGCTCTGCGAGCGGCCTATCAAATGACGAATCCTCAAGCTAATGTCCAAGTAATGCCAGTTTCCATGACTGACCTTGGAAACGGCATGGCCGGCGGTGCTGGGGGAATGAACTCGAACGTCCTTGGGCAGTACAACCCAATGGGTTCTCAAGGTGGATTCGGAATGAATAATCCTCCCATGGGTGGCGGTGCTGCCGGTGGTGGTTCGTTCGCTGACTTCCAAAGTTTGATGGATCTGATCCAAACGACGATCGTTCCCGATACTTGGGAGGCCCTGGGTGGTCCCAGTTCGATGTCGCCGTATCCTCAGAACTTGAGCCTTGTGATCAGCACGACTAGTGATGTTCATGACCAGATTGCAGATCTGCTTGAGTCGTTACGACGACTGCAGAACCTGCAAATTACAATTGAGGTTCGCTTCATTACCCTGTCGGACACCTTTGCTGAACAGATCGGTGTCGACTTTCAGGTCCAGTTTGACGACAGGGCCCAGACTTTGCCGACAGACAGCGGTGGACCAAGTGTTGTGATTGGTTGGGACGGCGTGAATGGTGTCGCTACTCCAGACTTGGATATCACCCTAAACAATCAGAGCTTCGGTTTGGCACCACCTTTTGGTGCGGAAACCGTGACTAACGCTTCAACCATTGGCTTTGCGATTTTGAGCGACATTGAGGCATTCTTCTTCTTGCAAGCTGCTCAGGCGGATAACCGAAATAATGTGATGCAGGCTCCAAAAGTAACTCTGTTTGATGGTCAACTGGCAACGATCAGTGACCAGACGCAAGTACCTTTTGTGACAAGCATCACGCCCGTTGTCGGTGACTTCGCTGTTGCACAGCAGCCAGTTATCGTAGTCTTGAATGAAGGAACCCAACTCAACGTGCAAGGCATTGTCAGTAACGACAAGCGATTTGTACGCTTGACTTTGGTACCGTTCTTCAGCCAAATCGGCAAGGTGGACACCTTCACCTACGAAGGGCGTCGTACGACGCAAACTGCTAGCCGACAAGAAGCTGATACGAACAACGATGGTACAATCAACGAAAGTGATGAACAGGAAACAGCGGACGTGATCGAAGGATCAACCGTTCAGTTACCTCAGTTCGCCTTCACTACGGTGAGTACTACCGTCAGTGTGCCTGACGGAGGAACCATCCTTCTTGGAGGCATCAAGCGTCTTCGTGAGGGTCGCTCCGAGCGTGGTATTCCCGTGCTCGGTAAGATCCCATACCTGAGTCGCCTGTTCCGTAATGTTTCCACTGGACGTGAAGCTCAAAGCTTGATGCTTATGGTTACACCTAGAATCATCATTCAGGAAGAGGAAGAGGAGCGTCAGACAGGATTTAATCCTGACCGGCAGTAAGCTTTATCATCCCCGTTCCAACGACAAAACGCCAGCGACTGATTCGCTGGCGTTTTTTTATGGTGACATGATTCACTCAGGAAGCATTCGTTTGAAGATGTTGCATGACGATGGCAACTGCGGCACTTGCCATCGGGGTGCTCATGCTTGCCGGGCTACCTTTGTCTGCTGCAGCTTGCGCGGGTGAAAGCGGGATGTGCAGGAAAAGACTTTTCGTCCGTAATCCGTAGGACTTTGAATAATGCTGACTCAGATAAAGGGCAGCGTTGCAGAGATACGTTCCCGCATGGTGAGAAATTTCACTCGGGATCCCTGCAGCAACCAATTCGCCGTGGCAAGGCGTCAGAAGCAAGCTGGAACGATAGGCTTCCGGGGCATTTGAGATCAGTGGTGAACCATTGCTTCGCACGTTCAGGCCCACTGATTCCAGCTTGATTATTGTTGAGCCGGGCGATTGGCCAAGGTGAATTGCAAAGTCAAAGTTCGCCTGAAGATCCTTGCGCAGGTTTTCGCTCATTCGGCTGAGGTCGACTGGATACCGTCGGGTCGTGATTTCCGCATCGCCATCGTACCAGCGAGTCAGATCCGTCAGCGCCAGCCAACTCGAATTGGCTGGCCAGCGGTCGTAGGGCTCAAAGGCGGTGATCAGGATGCGGGTCACGAGGGCTCATTCCGGGGCGGAATTACTCAAGATGGACGATGGATGTCCAATCATAGTTCGAGAATTACCGAGTGAAGCGGCCGATTTCCTGAATCGGGGACCCGATCAGTCTTTTTTCTTGACGATTTTGGCGGGCAGTTCTTGCCCCTTCTTAATAAATTTCATCGAGATTGAGTTGACACAGTGGCGAGTGTTCTTGGCCGTCATTCGTTCCCCCTCGAATACGTGGCCAAGGTGTCCCTTGCAGTTGCTGCAGACAATTTCGACCCGATAGCCATCAGCATCGACCCGACGAGTCACCGCACCTTCAATCTCATCATCAAAACTTGGCCATCCACAATGGCTTTCAAATTTGTCCTCAGCCTTGTACAGCTGTGCGTTGCATTGGCGGCAGATATAGGTACCAGGATCCTTGGTCATGGTGTAACCACCGGGGCCAGCTGGTTCGGTCCCCTGGTTCAGAATCACATACGCTTCACGCTGATTTAGCTTATTGTAATCGTCAAAAATGATTTTTTGCGTTTGCTTCTTCGTGTCGGTCATCTTGAGTTTGCCCCCGGGGTTTCCTGCGGTCGTGTTATCGCGTGAGTCGGACTGCGTTTCAATACTTTCTAGGCACGTGGAAAGGTACGAGCGTGATCGGTTGATCTCCGCCGTCACCGACGCTGTGCTATCGAGGATAGGCAGACCACGTGGAACAGGATGCATGAAAATTTCGGTCCAGCCCCGGAATTTGATGTCCTTGAGTGCCGCCAGTAGTGGCACAAAGTTGAGCCGGCCTCGCCCCGGCATCTGCAGTAACTCACGTGATTTGGGAAGCTTTTCCATGCAGCCCATCCCGTACTGCCAAGCGTAAAAGATCGCCATTGAATCACCCAGAGATCGAATCAAGTCGCTCAGGATGACTGAGTCCTGTGGCAGGTGGTAAGGCGCGAGTGCAACTTTGAGATGGTCGGATGGACGCAGTTCCATCAGCCACTTCAGCGAATCCGCGGATTCGATCAGGTTATTACCGTGATTCTCGATTGCGATGGTGACACCTGACTCCTCTGCTGCTGCCAGGTGTGGTTTCAGTTTTTCGATGAATCGCCCGACTGCATTCTTCAAAGTTTTTCCTGTCAGCCCTCTGGGACCTACGGCGCCGGTCACGATGGTCTTGCAGCCCATACGCTTTGCGTAGCGAAATTCTTCCTTCAGCCCAAATGGCCCCAGTTTGTACTGAGTAATGCACTCGACTGACGTTTGGTTTTTGCGAAGAAGGGCAGAAAAACCGGCTTCGCCCATCTCGCTCGCCTGTTCACGCTGGTTCCCATGAACTTTGGGCCACAAATCGATTCCACTGGCGCCAATTTTTGAGACCTCAGGCAGAATCTCTGCCAGACTGCTGTAACCATACATGCACGAGGGCAGCAGATAGTTGAGCTCAAAAGGTTCGCCGTCTTCTGGCTTTGTGTCTTGGGCAAGTAGTTGCTGGCTCGCGGTGGTGGCCAACGAAATGCCAGCGGCACCGGATACCAATGCCTTTCGGCGAGTCATTGCTGATGCAGAGGGCATGTTTTCTTCGTATCCAGAATTTGAGGGGAGGACGGTGGAGGTGTTGAGGTATCCGGCTTCGAGACTCGCCGCCTGGCTTCAGGCGAGGAGTATTTGAAATTCAGCAGGGACCTGAGATTCGAATCAAGCTTGAACGGGAACTGGGTTGATATCCGCCATCCCCCGTTTCAAATGTGAAATTACCTCAATTCCATTATGAACAAGATTTTGTTGTCCTTCCACCGTCACGCATTAATTCTTGGCCCGTTACAGTAATAGCCAATAATAATTGAGTCAGCTTGAAACCGATAAATTGGGGACTTTGATGTACTACCACGAGACGAAGATGCGTTTTTTAGGATTGCTCGTGTTCTTGCTGGGGTTCAAAAGTGCGGTACTTGCTCAATCATCTGGGTGGAATCAGTTTTTAGGCCCCGATCGGAGCGGAATCAGCCAAGAAACTGGTTTGCTGGCAAAGTGGCCAACCGATGGACTCGAGATTGCCTGGCGTGTGAATGGTGGGGTGGGCATGTCAGCTGTGGCCGTCGCCAAGGGGCGAGCTATCACCATGTGGAACTCAGCCCGTGGGCAGGAGGTTGCAGCTCTCAGCTTGAAGGATGGAACGCTGCTTTGGACTACTGCAGTTGCTGCTAATTATGAGAACTCGATGGGTGACGGGCCTCGAGCAACGCCAACGATCGCGGGACAACAGGTTTTTGCCTACACAGGTGAAGGCATTCTGGCGTGCCTTGATGTCGCCACCGGAAAACAGCAGTGGAGCAAATCGATTGTACGGGAAATGTCGGGTCGCCCTGCGGAATACGGCATGGCCTGTTCACCGTTGGTTGTTGACGACATGGTCATTGTGACCGCAGGCGGTCAGGGTAAGGCTGTGGTTGCGTTAGATAGGAAGAGTGGCGATATCCGCTGGACTGCAGTCAATGGATTGCCAGGCTACTCATCGCCAGCTTTGCTGGAACTCTGTGGGGAGTCACACGTTGTCGCTTTCACGGCCATGGGGGTCACGGGTCTCCGCCCGTCTGATGGCAAGCCACTATGGAGTTATCCGTTTCCAACGCCCTACGACTGCAACACTGCCACACCTATCGAAGTTGGAGGAAACGTTTTTATATCAGCGGGCGAAAATCATGGTTGCGTAATGCTTGGCGTGACGAAGCAGGCAGCAGCTTACACAGTGGATGAGGTGTGGGCATCCGTCGATGTAAAAAGCGTGATGCGTAATGAGTGGCAGACATCCATTTTGTTGGAGGGGTATCTCTATGGATTTGACAATGTCGGAAGCGCGGGCCCCGTCACTCATCTGACTTGCATTGAGGCAGCAACGGGAAAGGTTGCGTGGACTAAGACTCGATTTGGGAAAGGGAACCTGATTGCCGCAGATGGGAAAATTTGGATCACGACCATGAAAGGCGAGTTGGTGTTGGTTGCTGCAACGCCGGAGGGCTATTCGGAGATCGGGCGGCAAAAGATTTTTTCTAAAACCCGGCAAAACGTCTCAATTGCTGACGGGTACGCATTGGTTCGTGACGATTCACATGTGATTTGCATCAAAGTCAAGTAACACGCACTTTATTTGCGTTGTGAACAGAGGCAGACCGCGATCACACTCACCTGATCTCAGATGAAGGTTCACGATAAGTCTTCACTTCAATACCCTGCTCCGCCCTGCCCTGCTCCGCTTGCTTGGGCAGCGGCAGTGGCTTTTTTTGCTCGTGCCGCTAGTTCTCACCAAGTTGGTGAATGGTGTTGTGAATGACTCGCCGGAATTCCTTTCCGTTCGGATCCTGTAGCCGGCAGGTAATTTCCATGCCCCACGTTGGAGCCACCTCTGGGATCGTAAGTCGGACCGTTTTCATGTCTGGCAGTAATTTCGCCGAAACAACTTCCAGTGTTCGTTCGTTGTAGTGCTTCGAGCCGTAATTCTTCGTTCTCTTCAGGTCCCATGTTTTGATCTTATAGCGATCGGTATCACCCACCGACTCAGGATTGACTGCCTCACTAAAAGTGATGTCGATTGTTTCTTCGGCAGCTTTCAGTTGGGTTGGCATGCTGACTGGATTTCCCTTGTAGCTGACTCGGAAGAGCCCACCTTCTTCCTGTCGGCTACCGGCCCATGAGAACATGCCGCCGAGATAAAGCTGACCGTCCGTAGGTGAAAACCGCCCGCGAATCATTCCAGTTGGCAGATCAGGAATGGGCAATTGGCACATTCCGCCTTGCGGTTGTCGTTCACCCGTAGACGTGGATAGATGCTCATGGGGCACGACATAGATACGACCGTAGCCATAGGACAGGTTTAGCAATTGACCATTCAATGGCCCCCAGCTTTCTGTGTTGGCCCAAAGTAATTCGGCCGGTGATCGGTCAAACGAGTTCGTGATCCAGCAAAGCGGCTGCTGCATGGCTTCATCCGATGAGTCAGTTACATCGTGATAGCCGTACATGTTGCCATAGAAGCCACCGGGGCGAACCCAGTTGATGCGGTTCTTGGGGTTCCAGTGCCCTTCCTGGTCTGTGACGATAAAGCTGCCATCCTCGTTCAGGCACACTCCATTTGCTGCCCTAAACCCAGTTGCGATGATGTCTGTTCTACTACCATCCGCTGCGACTCGCAGGAGGGTGCCGTGGTGTGGGACGACCGCCTTCAAAGCGTGTCTTGCTGATTTGGCGTAGTACAAATTTCCTTCAGCGTCGCGTTGCAATCCCATGGCAAACTCATGGAAGTGCTCGGTCACTTGATGGTCACTGTTGAGGCAACGGTAGTCATCCATCTCACCATCGCCGTTGTCGTCGCCCAGCGATACAATCTGGTCTCGGCACGTCACCAGAAGTCGCTCGTTATCGATAAGGATTCCAAGGGGTTGGTATAGTCCCGTCGCAATTCGATGCCAACGAAGCGATCCATCGGGTTTGCCAAGAGTGTCGATTCCCTCGACCTTCCAGACATCACCATCCCAAGTGCAGGCGGCAAGCGATTTTCCATCAGGATAGAAATCCATCCCTGTAATTCTTGTTCTCGCTCCCCAAGGGTTTCCCTCTGGACGAACCAGTTCATCGACCAGCCAGGCTTCAGACTCAAACCACTTTTTTGCAGGCACCTCGATGGACGTCGTGTACTGGGCTGGCCCGCCATGAGTGTAGACATCAAGATCAGTTTCCAAGTCGGCAAGTTGTGTGGTGATGTCCGCCATCCCATCTTGGTCCACCGTCGAGTTGGTGAACCAGACGGATCCCTTCAAAGGATTGCTGCCTTTTTTAAATGTTAGAACCAGACGGTTGTCTTGTAGGCTGAACTGAGATGCTCGTTCGAAACCTGGGGCGCCAACCAGCAGAGTGTGGTCCTCATACTGGATTGTTGCTACTCCTGCCTCGATCTCAAGGGTCGCGGTGCTCGGCAGTTCCATCACGGACATGTCCAGACTGGAATCGCGTGGGCCAATGTTCAGTGTCCGCACGAACGTTTCTACATCCCGTGTCTCCAGTGAATCAGGGTGCTCGAGAATTGGGGTGTTTCCCACCGTGTAGCTTAAAATGACTTTGTCTTTATAACGGTGGAGCCCACGGAATTTTCCCCAAGCCGCTGGTAAAGGTCCGTATTTTCGTTGGTCTCTTCCTTCCACTCTTTGAGTATCTTCAAATGAGCGAGTCGCCGTGTTGGCCCAGCCAGGGCCGGTTGAATTAGTTGCATGCACGTCGCCATTGGCTCGCAGGTGCACGCCGTGTCGCCCATTGAACTGGATGCCATTCCAGTCGAGGAACTTGCCACTCCATGCCGCTGCCATCCGCAGCGTGTCATGCTCAAAGACCATCCATCTGGATCCGCGGACGACTCCACCAGGGCCCTCGTCAAGGCGGATGGCAATCGCTTTTTGTGCAATGTTTCTGCCGCCATTTCCAAACTCGATAGTGGTCGCCAGCATCGGGCCATAATCCATGGTGATCCACGGTTTAATCTCCGTCGGTTCGGGACCTCGTGAATCACCACGGGGGAGACTTGCCAGATATTTGTCTGTGATTGCAGCGTACTGAGCCGGATTTTCGTCCCGCAGGAAATGCTCTCTGATGTAATGTATGACGTCGTATTTTTGCTGCGGAACCATCCATGTTTGTGGCACCATCAGACCGCCACCATGCGTCAAGGTTTGGTACATGGAATGAGGATCATTGCCGAACTTGAATTGACCGCTTGCGAATCGCAGTGATGTGGGTAGGGATCCAGGTTTATCAATTGTCCCATGACAATTAACGCAGAGTCCCTGGTAAATAACGCGGCCGCGTTTCAGGGAATCGTTATTCCAGTCTGAAATCATTCCCTCGTGATCGATTTCGGATTCGTATTCTGGAATCTTGAGTTTCAAATCATCTTCAGATGGTTGCAGCTTTGCTGCTGTTTTTTGGCCGCCATCACGAATAGCTATCAGGTAGGAAACCAAGTCAAGAAACTCTTGCCGTTGCCGTAACGCGTTGACTTGCCCTGAAGGCATCACCGATACTTCGCCCTTCTTTTCTACTTCGATATCATCGATGCCAATGTTGACTGTTGCCGCCTCTCCCGGTCCCGTTTGAAGCACAAGGTTTCTGTTTGTTCGTTCTCGTTCGAGCCCGACAAATGTGCGTCCATCAGCAGTAAGGACACGGATGTTTTGGTATTCAGGTTCGATGTGAGCAGACGGCTTGAGTACCGAGCGAACCAGATGTTCATTATCTACTTTACGTTTCCAAACGCTAAGGTTTGGACCAAATCCGGTCTCGTCGATGGTAGAGTGGCACTTGGCACAGCCGGTCCCCGGCGAGTGAAAGATGATCGCGCCTCGCGTTGGATTTCCTTTTTCTCTTGCGTCGGCCGCAATGTCAGCAAGTGGTTCGGCCAGCAACGCCTTTTCCATGATTTGACTTTGTGCATCTGCTGACTGGCACAATGCCAAACACAGGACACAGGCCAACAAAACAGGAATGAGCAACTCACATGGGAGCGTCAGCGATTTGATGAGGTAGGTTTTGATCATTTCTTGTTCATGTAGGGGGTGAATCGACTGCTTGGATTATAAGCGGCATTTCACGATTGATTGGCGGGGTTGGTGCGGGCAGGCAGGCAATTGAGAAGAAATCTGATTAAACTGGACCGAAATCTGTTTCGACTACACTTTGCCACGAAGTTTCCATGTCGCTTTTGCCACGCCGACTGATTGCGATTTTAATCGTTACCACCTTGACTTGTGCGGTGATGTCGCAACCGCCGGGCAATCGACGCAATGCGAAGCCACCTACTCCGCCGAAGAAACCGTCGTTACCGGATGATCCACAACTTCTTGGTCTCCATAAAGAGTTTGTCGTCAAAGCCGAGAAACTGGCAGTTGAGTACGAACGTAAAAAACAGTTCGATAAGGCTCGTGAAGTTTATGAATCCATGGTGCGGCTGGTTCCCAACTTTGCTTCGGCAGAGGCCGGTTTGCAACGAATCCTCGGTAACCAGAGGATTCAGGATCGAAAACTTGTAACCGTCGAGGCCAATCAGATGTGGCAGGACTCAGGTGTCAATCTGAAAGCAGACATGCCTGTTCATACGGAGGTGAAAGGGCTGTGGAAGGTCGTTTATGAGACCGGTCCGAAAGGCATTGAAATTCCAAAAGAATTTCAACAACGTGATGGCCGTATTAAATTGGGATCTCTGATTGGAGTGGTTGTGAATTCTCCAGCCGAACTCAAAGATGCGAAACCATTTCTCGTCGAACATGGAAAAAACTTTACCGCCAATAAAACGGGTCGGCTGTTCCTGCGAATGTTTGACGTTGACCACACAGATAATGAAGGAAAAATGTTGGTCTTGATTCAGAGCACTTTTGCTAAGTGAATGAATTACCATTTCCATGGTTTGGCGAATCGAATTTTGAATGGCAGGAGCAAGATGGACGTCGCAGGAACGAGCCTCATGCGCTAACCTGCTGGGCGATTGAATAAATTCGTTAGCAAATGTTGCTGGATAACACTCGGTTGCCTGGTTCTTTGCATTTTCCTCGCATTTTTATGCCATTTTTGGCTTGCTGAACTACTTGTAAACCTCCGGGTGCAATTGGTCATTGCCGGTTTGCCAGTGCTGCTCGTCGGTGTGTTTTTGCGTCATTGGCGTCTCGCCTTGATTGCGTGTGTCGTCATTGCAATGCATCTTTCCTGGTTTTCGAATGCCTTTCCAGCAGTATCCAACGGGGAGAGTTTCAGGCATCTCGTGACGGTGACATCCGTGAACGTAGTGAGTGAGAACGTTCAGCATGACCGGGTGATTGCTGATCTAATCGAAGCAAACCCTGATGTCATTGCCGTATTGGAACTAACGCCAATGTTGGATCAGAAGTTGCGGCAGGATCTTCCAGCCGATTCGCATGTGATGAGTCGTGCGGAAAACAGTGGGGATTTTGGTGTTGGTGTCTACTCGAAGTATTCGTTGGCAGATGCAGAGTATGCAGATGCAGAGTATCTTGAGTCCGTTGAAGCGATCGACTCTATCGCGGTGACAGTTGTGGTTGAGCAGGTGAGAGGAAACGAAGAAAAATTTCGTCTGTTCGTGACCCACCCTCTGCCACCCATGAACGGCGATCTTTTTGAAAAACGGAATCGGCATCTGGAAGATGTGGCGGACCGGATTCACAGCTTTTGTGAGCAAGCTTCTGCAATTCCAGTTGTGCTGTTGGGGGATTTGAATTTAACACCTTGGTCACCTTGGTTTCTGGAATTTTAATCGCGGAGTGGTTTAGTGCGAGGGATTAGCCATTTCAGTCTTGAGCCGACCTGGTATTGTTTTCCGATGTTTCCATTTGGTCTGGTTATTGACCATGGCTTGATCGAGCCGTCGCCGGCCTGCAGTGAGTTTAAGGTTGGAAAACCCACGGGATCGGATCATCGTTCAATCACCCTCCGAATTGCATCGTCAGATTAATCGCATGCGGGCATTCGGATTCACGGTTCATGTTTGGTGTCTTACTGCTTCGAATCTTGATCCTGTGCGTGCAAAGCAGTGTGTTTTACATTGCTTGCCCTTGCATTGCAGACCTTTCATTGTGGTTCAATGATTGCTTGCCGTTGCGTTGCGTTGGTAAGAATAGATTCTTCGGAAGTGGTGGCATTGCCTGCCTTTTCCTGTTTGGGCTGTCCTCTCAGGATCATCAAGAATGACACGCTCACCAAGGCGGCAGCGACAATGCCTTTGAATCGGGTTGGTGAGATCCGTCGGCTTGCCAGCACGCCTGCCTGTACACCCACGATTGATAGGATTGCCAGGGTCAAAATTGAGCCCCCTGAATCAACCGTCACATGCCCACGGAGGAACAGTAATCCCACTTTGTAGATTGCAATGATGATGAGACACTGCGTAATGAAAGCTTTGAATCGGTTCTGCGGCCATTCCTGTTTCAAGCCGAAGGCTGCTATGGGAGGACCTGCAATGCTGACTGCACCAGCCAGAAAACCACCGGTAGCGCCGGCAATGAAACACGGTATTGATTGTTTTTCGGCATTCGGTTTTGCTTCATGTTTTCGCAAGCTCATCCACACCATCCCAAGTATGCCCACACCTGTACCCCGTACCAACCAATCCAGTGGCAGGCGTTCAAACAGGGCGAAACCCAATGGAAGAAAAATGGCGGCTCCCAGCAATGCTGGGCGCAGTGATTTCCAGTCAACTCCGTCACGATAAGCCCATGCCGCCATGATCAGCATCGGAATGCTGCTGATCGATACGATCACGTGGGATGAGCGTCCGTCGACAAAAAATGGCAACAGGGCGATGGCTACAATTCCAAACCCAAATCCAATCGCGCTATGGATGAACCCAGCGAAGAAAGCGATCGCTGCGAGGATGACGAGCAGTGTGAGGTCAATCTCCACTACTCAGGTAGCTCCTCACCCCGAGTTTCTCTTCCGAACAGCACAACGACAGCTCCAACCAGATACAGAGGTGACAATAATAGTGCCTGCGATTCGGGTTCAAGCTTGATGGCAAAACCAAAAATCAAAAATGCCGCGGCTGTGCCAAGTCGGCCCATGTTGAAACAAAAACCTGCTCCAGTACCCCGCATACGAGTTGGGTAAAGTTCAGGAAAATAAACCGCGTATCCGGCATGCATGCCGAGGGTAAAGAATCCAAACACCGGAAGTGTGATCGCAAGTAAAGTCGGCGAGGTGTTTTGTGGTATCAGATACAGGAACATCAGTAGGACCATGCCAAATGCGACTACTTGGTAAAGAACAAATGCTCCTCTTCTGCCCAGTTTGGTTGAGATCCATCCGAATAGTACCAAACCCAAACCACCACCAATCGTGTTCAGCGTCATGCTGAGCATTTCTGCACGTTTGATTCTTGGTTTGTTTTGCTTGAGAATTTCCTGTTTCTTGTTGTTGTAGTCTTCTTTGGCTTGTTGAGATGCATCGNCATCAGGNGGAGTGAGNTTCGCTTCCTGAATCACATCNTGCTGAGCACGCCTCAGCAATGCATTNTTTCCATAGATGTGAATGCCCCAGAACGTGACCAAGCCAATGGTTGCCAGCGAGACACCCACCGCGGTGGCCCGAAGATTGTCTTTGGAAAACAAGTCAAGCAGTCTTCCAGTGGCTTGGTTGGCGTCAGTTGCGGCACGTTCTTTGGCTCTCTGCCACGATTCTGGTTCCCTAAGTTTCCAGCGAATCCAGACAGTCAGAAGAGCGGGAAGTACACCGATGGCGAAGCCGATCCGCCAGCCTTCCCAACCCGCCTCAGCTAGTTGTGCGTTCAGTGCTGGGTTGCCGATCAGCATCGCAATCGTGGCAGCAGCCAGCAACGTGCCAAATACGCTGGATGCGTGGAAGATTGAACTCATCACAGGGCGAGACCGTGTCGGCATGACCTCCGCGACCATGGCAGATGCGACTGCCCATTCACCTCCCACGCCCATGGCAACCAAAAAACGCAGCAGCACCATTTGCCAAGGAGCTTGTGCAAAAGCGCTCAGGCAGGTGAACAGCGAATAAAAAAGGATCGTGTAAATCATCGTCTTGGAGCGACCGATTCGATCGCTAAGGACACCAAAGAAGACGCCGCCCACAGCACCACCTAAAAGGAAAAATCCAAAGGCAATATTGTTCCATGAGGTAACCAAGTCATTGTCGGACTCCAGTNCTAGTAATGCCGGCATTGCATCACGCATCGAAGCGACAAATATCTGTCCTTCAAAAACGTCGAATACCCATCCCAACGATGCAATCAGCAGCACAAGCCATTGGTATTTGGTTATCCCTTCGTACCACTTCAGGCTTGATTCATCGTTACTCATGGTGGGCTGGCTGGGTTGAAGGGAAACTGGCTGGGAAGTTCAAGATGAATGGTTTTGTGATTCAGCAATTAAGAGCGAAGGTTTGCGTCTGCATTTCTGCCAGTGACGCGACGACTTTTCGTTTGCCTTGAAAGGGCCGGCGTGCGTGCATGGCGATTGTGTTGTCGATCAACGCAATATCCCCTGCCTGCCATTGGAGATCGAATGCAAGTTCTTCTGCCATTTCAGTAGCTGCTAGCACTGCTTCGGGGTCGACTGGGGTTCCGTCCCCGTGCTGGATGGCTTTGGAGGGGTCATTGCGATTATCTTTCCAGCCGCTGAACGCGGCAATCAACTGATTGAAGAAGACTTTTCGTCCGTCAGGTACTTCCATCACTGCTGGAAGAGGCGGGGAAGTTGATTTCAGGCAGCCATTGGTTTGCCATTGCCAAGAGTATCCTAGTTCGGCGAGTCGGTGTTCCGCCGCGTCTCGACTATCGGCACCGAGCGTGCTTCGCCAGCTTCGCCCCATGCCTGAGTTGGCATCATCATCATCCGGCATGACGTTGGTATATCGAAGTCCCCTTCCCTCACACGCATCGGCAAACAGTGGATGGGTTTCCTTGATGCGTTCATAGAGAACATCTGAGCGGCACAATGGTGTGGCACCACCCTGATCTGCGGCAATTTCACAACTGAAAAAAATCCAGCGAGGGTAGAGCGGCGTCTGTGCCATCTCGTGATGGAAGAATATGCGCACTTCGGAGGGCGCTTCGTTAGCAGAAAATACCCGGTCCGTGCGGTTGATTCGAACAGCATTGGAGAGGGATTTTTTGTAGGGGAAATTATCCAGCTCGAGAGCGGACACGATCGCATCAAAATCGCTTGCACCTGCGATGGGGAAATCTCGTAACAGAACGGCACCATGTTCGTTGGCAATATTCAACAGATCGGTCTTCTGCCTGTTCGTCCACGAGACTGCATCGGCCAATGATGCTTCACTGTCCTGACAAAAAAGTGCGTACGGAAATACTGTTTTCCCATGCTGCTGTTGATTTTCTATCGCGACCGAGACAGGAGATATCTCACTCATTGGTTCTATCACTCATTGGTTCTATCACTCATAGATCGGAAAGAAAGTATTGAATGCTGGTTCGCAGAAATCACCAGGATCATTGAAACGCCGGTTTCGGTTCAATCCAGCGATGGATGACATTTCCTCGCTGCTAAGCGCGAAGTCATGAACCGCCAGATTTTCCTTCAAACGCTCCATTTTGCAAGTTTTGGGAACCACTGCTGTGCCACGCTGAACTCCCCAACGCAAAAGCACTTGGGCGGGAGATCGCTGGTGCTGTGCGGCGATTGCCTTGATCAAGTCATGTGCCAGCAGGGACTCGTGGGCTTCAGCCATATTCAATTGGAAGTAGGATTGGGCACCCAGAGGTGAAAAAGCCGTCACACCGATGTTGGACTCTTGGCAGAATCGCGTCAGTTTTTCCTGAGTCAGGTAGGGATGCATTTCAATTTGCAGCATGGCCGGTGGTATGTCAGCCTGATTCAGCAGGTCCCGTAACAACGAACAGCCGAAGTTGCACACACCAATTTCCTTGACGAGGCCCGCCTTGACGAGTTCTTCCATTGCCCGCCATGTTTCGATAATGGGAACGCGGTCAGCTTCGACTAGGGGGTGTTCCGCGTCAGGGTCAGTGAACCAACCTGGGGGATAGCGGGTCTCAATGGGGACGTGTTTTTGGGCGATTGGGAAATGCACTAAGTACAGATCTAGGTAGTCGACTTGCAAATCCTTCAATGACTTTTCCAGAGCCGGACGGACATGCTCTTTGCGGTGGTAGGTGTTCCAAAGTTTCGATGTGATCCAGAGGTCCTCGCGGTTCACGCTTCCCTTNGAGAGTGCTGCGGTCAAGCCTTCGCCCGTTTGCACCTCGTTGCCGTAGTCGCATGCGCTGTCAAAGTGTCGGTATCCGCAGTCGATTGCGTTTTCGACGACTTGAGCGGTCGATTCCTGTTCGATTTTCCAAAGGCCTAGGCCGACGGATGGTACTTCTCGCCCACTCGCAAGTTGGATCATTTCCTGTCCGATGANTGCGTCTCCCATGTTGTATCAACGCCGTGCGGTTCCCATGCACAGCTCGGATGCAAATGTCTGGTGATAATGTAACGGATCATGGGTCATTTGAGGGATGCGGGGTAGCGATTTGTCGTTAGCATTGCCGTTGAGTTGATTTGATAAACTGAGGGCTTTAAGTCACGCGCGGTTAATCCGCTGTATCCCGGTTGGTCGAGTTTTCAATGAAATGGTTGGTGTTTTGGTTCTTGTTGCTTCGTGTCTGGANGCCAGTATGTTTTTCGCAACAGTTGGCAGAACCGCTGTTCGAAAAACGGGGTTTTTTGTCGCCCAGCGAACTGAAGTCAGCTGGTTTTGTCCCCTTGTTTACGGGGGAAGGTTTGTCGCGTTGGAGGGTTGAGGAAGGGCATCAAGGTCACTGGCAGGTGGAGGATGGTGTCCTGAAATACGACGGCAAAGCTGAGCAAAAGAGTAGTTTTGAAAAAAGCCTCTGGACACGGGANGCATTTGGCGACGTGGAGTTTTACGTCGAGTGGTGTTTGTCNGCNGAACCACNCATGAAAGATCATCCGATTGTGTTGTGGAATGGTGATTTTCTGAGGGATTCAAAGGGAGCAAGAATCACTCGTCCACATTTGGATGCAGGTGACAGTGGAATCTATTTTCGGGGTCACTTTCCATGCCAAGCTAATATTTGGAGNCANGTTTTGGGGTCTGGTGAAGTNAACGGCTATCGNACGAATCGNAAATTGCCAGTCAAGTTGCGACAATCATGCTTGCCCTTCAAAAATGCTGACCANCCTCTGGGTGATTGGAACGTCTTTCGAATACGGTTACAAAATGAGCGGATGTCGGTGAATCTGAACGGTCACATGGTTTTGCAAACCGAACCGTTGCCCGACTTGCCCACGTCTGGGCCNATAGGCTTACAGCATCATGGGGATCCAATTGAGTTTCGAAACATTTGGGTGAAGGGATTGGNAGCCGATGAGTGATGGTAATGTACGANCTGGCTTGGTGGGTTTTGGTGCTTGGGGACAGCATCATGCCAACGCTATCAAGGTGACTGAGGGTGTNGATCTCGTGGCTATNGCGGCCCGCAGTGATTCGTCAANCGNNGCCGCCAAAGAAGCNTATCCCGATGCGGATGTGTACAGTGATTTCAACGANCTGATTGCTCGTGATGATCTGGATTTTATCGATGTGGCTGTTCCCAGCCACTTGCACCATGCAGTNGCAACAGCGGTGCTTGGGTCAGGGAAACACCTGCTGTTGGAAAAACCCATGGGAGTGTCGCTTGACGAATGTGACGACATGATTCGCCTCGCAAATGACAACAAGTGNCTATTTGCAGTGGGGCATGAGTTGCGTTTGTCATCCATGTGGGGCAAAGCAAAATTAATGATTGATGAAGGGTTTATCGGCGACCCGTTGTATGCGTTGGTGGAATTGTCGCGGAATCCTTACCGTCAGGGAGCAGACGGCTGGCGCTACGACATTGATCGCGTGGGCAGCTGGATTCTCGAAGAACCGATCCATTTCTTTGATCTTGCACGCTGGTACCTCGAGGCGGCTGGGCAGCCTGAGAGTATTTATGCCACCGCAAATTCGCGTCAACCAGATCACCCTGAATTGCATGATAATTTTAGTGCTGTGATGCACTTCACCGGAGGTGCCTATGCTGTGGTCTCACAGACGTTGGCAGCCTTTGAACATCACCAGACCATTAAAATTACCGGTACAAAAGGAGCATTGTGGGCCTCGTGGAGTGGTGCGATGGATCGTACACGCCATCCAACTTTCTCGTTGCGGGCATTCAATGGTGGTGAGGTCGTTAATGTTTCCATTGACAAGCCCACAGGAGAGCTCTTCGAGTTAGAGGATCAGATCGCCAGAATGGTCGATGCGATCCGTGACGGTGTGCCACTGCACTGCTCAGCCGAAGACGGACGCTGGTCAGTCGCGATGTGCTTGGCAGCGGAAGCCTCGGTCAAGGCTGGAATAAAGGTGTCGATGTCGGACTACCTGTAGATGCTTATGGTGGTGTCTTAGTCGGTATGTCATGGGGGAAAACCTTTTCAACGTCTGCTAAATGCTGGCGGAGGAAAACACGCCTCGTCCCTTACTTGTTTCGTCGAGTGAATCTGTCAAGAGAGACGTTAATCCTACGTGTATGCTTCCCTCACGCACCAGAGTAGACAACCGGTTGCTGGGGCTGACAAGGACGTGCGGATCATTGAATCCCCAACTGTTTGTCATCAAGAAACTTTGATGCGTACGCTGTTCTGGATCCCTTGGCCAGAACCGTGCAAAGAGCGGCACACCGCAAAGCCTCTGGTCGCATTGGGTTCGTCCGGCTTTGCAAATATGCAAGTTTGATCTTGCGGCATCCGGTTTGATCTTGCGCTATCCGGCACATGCAAAGAGAATCCAGGTTTCAGCGGCTTTGAAAAAATGGCGTTGTACAAAGATTAAACTTCTATCAACGCGGCAATCGACGTGCCAACCAGTCGGTTGCTCGGTCACTCCACGACCCGATGTTCGAGTTGGGGCGATTTCGTGTTCCATAGCCGTGCCCGCCCGTTTCGTAAACGTGCAGTTCAGCTGGCACCTTCTTCCGTTTCATATCGGCATACAGCAGAACGCTGCCAAGCGATGTCGAGCCGTCATCATGGGTGTGAATGATGAAAGACGGAGGTGTGTTTTCATTCACCTGAATGGCAGCCATCAGTTTGTCCGTGTTCTTGTCATACATATTCCACGGATAAACCAACATTGCAAAATCAGGTCGAAATGATTGTTCGTCAATGTTGTCAATGGATTTATAGGATTCTCGTTCGTCGGTGATCAGAATCGCACCCACTTGTCCGCCGGCTGAAAAGGCCAGTAAGCCGATTTGATCAGGGTTCAGTTTCCATCGCTTAGCATTGGCGCGAATCCACCGCATTGCCCGTTGGGCATCCTGCAAGGGACGCTTCCAGCCAGGCTCTTGGGGGTTGTTGGCCAGACGTGTTCGGTAATTCAGTACAAAGCAAGTCACGCCCAGTTCGCATAGCCACTCTGCTGCTTCGGAGCCTTCAAGATTGGGGACCACTTTGCCAAATCCACCACCAGGTAATATCAGAACGGCTGAGCCATTCGCTTTTTTGGTAGCCGGGTAGACACTCATCGGTGGGCGTCTGATTTTTTCGATCCGGATGATCGGTGGTTTGTCCGCTGCCCGCATCGGTAACTGAGTGCCAGTGGTTCGTTGCGTTTCGCCCGGAGCAAGGTCAGGCCAGACGAAGATCGGCTCGGTTGTCTGGGGGGGCTGCGCAAAGCTGCTGAACGCAGGCACGCCCAACAGGGAAGCAAAAAAGAATGTGTACAAACATTTCATCAGATCGTTGCCACGGTTTAGGGTGTTGTCAGTTCTAGTTGCGAGCGTGCCATGTTGTGTTAGTCGGATGCCAGCATGGTGCGGAGTGTTGCCAAGTCTGCTTTGATTGCTGCTAGATGCTGAGGTACGAGATCGGGATTGCGGTGGTCAAGATATTCCTCGTGCAGAGAGATGGGCCCATTGAAACCTGAGCCAGTCAAAGTCCTGAAAAAAATTGGGTCGATGCGACCATCACCTAATGGGACATTGGCAGGTTTTTTGCCTTCTTTCCAAACGAAGTCTTTGACATACACGGTATCAATCGAAGGCTGGATCATATTGAACGTCACCGGCCAACTCATGCCACCTTCGGCAGTTGCATGTCGAATGTCGTAAGCAACTCCGATGTCACTTGGTGCAATGCCCTGTAGTGCCATTCGTAAATCCCAGAGTGGAGCACCCAGGTAATTGGTTCCCGCATGATTTTGGTAGACACCAGTCAGCCCGAAGTCATGATTCATTGCGGCGAGTTGTTTCAGTTTTGGCCGCCATTGGTCAATCTGAGAAAGCACGCTTTGTTTAAGATCGTACTTGAAGTACTTCATTCGGTAGCGTTTGATGCCTAGCGTTGCTGCCGTCCTGAGAACTCGTTCGGTGGTGGGGTCGTCTGGATCATTGACGTCCGAGGTCATGATTGTGATTTCTAGGTCGCGTTTTTTGAGGGCTTCGACCAGAGCGGGAAGTTTCTGTTCAACCTGTTCTGGTTCGACGTGGCCTCCCTTGCGAATCGGTGCCTCGATTCCATCGAATCCAAGTTCTGCGATGCGGTCGGCAAGTTCGTCGAAGGAAAGTGAATTGAATGGTTTGGTGAAAACACAGATGGGATTCTTTTTGGATGCCTTTGAATCAGCGGTCTGGCCCGTGCTGGTCCCGGTCAACAAAGATCCGGCTGCAATCGCGGTTGTGATGCCCATGAATTTCCGCCGATTGGTGCGGGGGTCCACTTTTCTTTGATCATTCATTTTTTGGCTCCCAGTGAAAGGTAAGCGAATAAATTCCGCAATTCCTCAGGTGTCATGTCCTTCAGGACATCAGTCGGCATGAGGGAGGTGCGAATTGCCTTNAGNGTTTCNATGTCNTCNCGACTGATNACNGTCAGTTGATTNTCAGCATTGCGAAGNGTGACCGTTTTGGGGTCTTGTGCCGCNATCATNCCATTGAGNACNCGACCNTCNTNGGTNAGGATCAANTANGATTGAAAGCCNTCGCGAATTTCNANGCTTGGNTCGACGATNGAATTNAGCCAAAAGGTNAGGTTTCCNCGCTCNTATCCATCCAGNGGAGGTCCGACNTTCTTGCCTTCNCCNAANAGNTGGTGGCAATTGCNNCAACGTTTNGTGAAGTGTGCTTTNCCNNNCTNNTGGTNACCCGGGCTGGNGGTCAGNATTNCNCGNAGACGNTTCATCTCNGCAATNTTTTCNGNNGCTGAATCGATTGCNTTGCCNAANGCCTGTTCAACGNGANCNNCNATTTCAGCATCCTNATACGNTCTTANTTGTTGNACGACATCAGGCGGTATTTGGTCNCGTCTTAAACGCCAGGCATTCAATTCAGCAAGCAGTACNNTGGCCCAAGCNGGCCGACTCGCAAGGGTGCGGCACGCTGTTGCTCNNAGGNCGTGNTCTCCNGATATTCGGCTGCCAAAAGCNGANANNAGAGTCTTNGGAATGGAGNTGTNGTCGTACTGNGTNAGNGANCGCATGGCGACNCGTTGCANTGCTGGNTCGCTTGTGTACTGGCCTGTGGCCAGNCGAAGCAGNGTCGGNACAGCTNCAGGATATTTNACTTCGCCGAGNGTCTTGGCAATTTCNAGNTGNATNCCCAANNCAGCTGTTCTGTTNNTNAGNACAGCGANTGCTTTTTGGNNTGTCTCNGNTTGNCCCTGNCGCATNCCNAGGACGAGTCCNGANTCTCCCAAGCTTGCCTGNTAANTNTTTAGGGCACNTGCNAGNCNANNNGGNAGNGTNGGNANTGATNGTCCNTGGAANGCGCGGTTNAGCCCNGTCATCAGTNGTTCACGGNCATCNGNNNCNGGAGCCAGTTCGAGNANCTCGGCACANNNTTGCAGTTCNGTNGGGCTACCCGATGCGGCGTAACGCTGCATCAGACGGCTAGCGATGTGATCTCGAAAAACAGGAAGGTTCCACGTGGTTGAATCTTCGAGCATTACTTTGATTTCAGGCCACTCAGAAGATTGGCTTTCCAGTGCCCACCATATCATCAGAGGAATCTGTGGGTCGTTTGCGTCCGCATCATTGGCCAGTAGAGAACGAATGATCGGTAACGCGATCTTGGAATCGATGCGTTTAGCTGTGGCAGCAAGTTGGCTGCGGACTTGTACATCAGCCTCGTTTCTTGATGCGTCTATCAGGCCTTCGTGTGACCGATGCTGATCGCCCAGCAAGCGAATGACCCAGCGGCGTATGTCGGCGTTCGAATTTTGCAGCCACTTCGTAGCACGATCATCAGTCAGTTCTTTCAGCAAGTTGATGACCCACAATGCCTCGAGAGAGCCTTCGTCCACGAGTGCGGTCAGGCTGTTGAGGCTTGTCTTGTCTCCACGCCAGCCAAGTTCCAGTGTTGCTCTTTGCCGAACCCATTTGTTGGGGTGCTGCAGGCAGGAAATCAAGTCTTCCGTCGTGCGCCCATGGAGATCACCCTCGCCATATCCTGGCAATCCACCTTCCGGAACAATGCGGTAAACACGGCCACTTTCTTTGTGCCAATTGTCGACAGGACTGACATGACTCAATCGAGTGTCGTACCAGTCGGCGACGTAGACAGCCCCGTCTGGTCCCACCCCAGAGTAAACGGGGCGGAACCAGCGATCGTCTGTCNTAAGCAGGTTGGGCTGGTCGACCGTTCGGTAGGTGGATCCATCAGGTAAGCGTTGGCTGTGCCAGATGAGATTGTGCAGTGCGTTGGGCGCGATAATCGACCCATCGAATTCTTGGGGGTATGCCCCACCCTCGTAAATGCAGAACGCCTGGGGGAAGCGTCTTCCGTCACCTTCAAATTTCATCGGAGGAAAAAAACCAAAAGCGTGAGGGTTGGTCAGTGGACCATGCTTACCCCAGTTCTTTGCTGAGTAACTGCCTTGCGGAAAATACCAACCGCGTGTGTTTCCGCCGTTGGTGCCCGTGAAAATACGACCCTTTGAATCAATGTCCAAACTGAAAGTATTACCCCCACCCTCAGCATAGATTTCGAAGACACGAGTTTCAGGGTGGTATCGCCAAACACATTGTCCCTGAAAACGGACTCCTTTGGTCACTGCCGAACTGACGTCGCCCACAGTGGTACTGCCGTTGCATCCATAAAGCCAGCCGTCAGGTCCCCAGAGCAAACTGTTGGCGACAGAGTGTGTGTCCTGCAGACCGAATCCTGACAGGTGAACTTCGGGGTCTCCATCAGGCACATCATCGCGATCGGCATCTGGATATCGCAGNAGGTAAGGCGGGTTCAGCACCCAGATACCACCGTTACCAACCTGCACGGAAGTGGCGATGTTTAGATGTGAAATGACGTCTTTGTGTTTGTCATATGTTCCATCACCGTCGGTATCTTCGTGTACGGTGATTTTATCTAGCCCGGGAGTTCCTGTGGGCGGTGGATCAGGGACCTTGTCGAATACAGCTCGAAGGTGCTGGTCAAAGCGAATGACTTTTAAGCCTGCGGGATATTGGTATTGCCGGTATTGCACCACCCACATGCGGCCTCTTGAATCCCAACTGACGAATAGAGGTTGAGTCACAACGGGTTCACTTGCTGCGACTTCCAGTTCAAACCCATTGCGAACATTAAATTGCTTGACTGCTTCAGTTGCGGGTGTCGGAGCGGAGTCGTCCGCCATCACACCCCTGCCTCCGAATGTCCGCATTATTTCTGCAACCTTTTCGTTGCCGGCACGAGTCGTGTCAGGTCCCTGCGACGATACTTGAACAACTGAAAAGTTGCTTGCAAGTAGAGCAATGGCCAGAGCAGATGATTTGTACATCGATTTTGTCTTTGGCTGTTTGGCTTTGGTTGGTGGCGGGGCAGCGGAGAAAGTGTCAGCTTGCAGTTGAAGCCAGGTGTCAGCAATCAATTGGCTTCGTGTTTGCGTTGAAACGGGTGCTTCGCATGCAAAATGGTTAGGAGATTATGTTGCGTAGCACATTTCCGTGCACGTCGGTCAGGCGGAAATCACGGCCACCATGCCGATAAGTCAATTTCTCATGATTGAATCCCAGTTGATGCAGGACGGTTGCCCACACATCATACACCTCGCATTTGTCCTGCACGGCATGGTAGCCGAGTTCATCCGTCGCACCGTGGACTGTGCCTCCTTTCACGCCACCGCCGCATAGCCATGCACTAAATCCAAACGGATTGTGATCCCGCCCATTGCTACCTTGCGAAAATGGCGTACGGCCAAATTCACCGGCCCAGACGATCAATGTGTCATCAAGTAATCCGCATCGTTTCAAATCTTGGATCAACGCAGCGATCGGCTGATCAACCTGGGTGGCCATCGCACGGTGACCCTTTTCCAAGGCGCTATGTTGATCCCAAGGATTAGCTGCTCCCCCAGCCCCTATGCCACGGGTCAAACAGCTGAGTTCGATGAAACGCACGCCCCTTTGGACCAGTCGTCGGGCCAGCAGACATTGGCGTCCGTAGGAGGCTAGTGCGGCATCTTTTGAGTCCAATCCGTAAAGCAACTGGGTCTCTGCCGTTTCGTCACTGATGTCACACAGTTCAGGAACAGCAGTTTGCATGCGGAAAGCTGTTTCAAAGTTGGCGATGGCGGCTTCGACCTGCGGGTCATCGGATGAGTTTTTGAGAAACTGGCCGTCCAATGCGCGGGCGAGTTGCAGACGCCGCTGCTGAGCTTGCAGGCCATCGACGCCGCGAATATTTCGAATTGCCTCTTCTTTGTCCGCTTTGAGAATCGAGCCCTGGTGTTGTGCAGGCAAGAAACCGTTGCTGAATAAAGCGACTCCACCGTGCGGTGGTACGGCGCCACCGCTTTGCAAGACAACGTAGGCTGGCAGGTTTTCATTGCCACTGCCCAGCCCATAGCTGCACCAAGCACCAGCGGTGGGATGTCCCATGAAGGGAAACCCGCTGTGCATCAGGAAATTGCCTTGTGCGTGTTCGTTAACTGGCGAGGTCAGGGAACGGATCACGGCCAACTCATCGGCTTGCTTGCCAACGTTGGGGAACATGTCACTGATTTCCAAACCACTTTCGCCCCAAGGTTGAAATCTGAAGGGGCTAGCCATGATGTTGCCGTTGTTGTTGAACTGTGTCCGTTCAACATTGACAGGCATTGACTTGCCGTGAAGTTCTTTTAGCTTTGGCTTTGGGTCGAAGGAGTCAACGTGGGAAACGCCTCCAGACATGTAACAAAAAATGACATGCTTGGCCTTTGCTGGATGGTGCCCATTGCCCACGCCGGCTTTCGAATCATCGGAACCTCGGCTTGACTGTTGTGCAAGCAATCCAGCCAATGCGATTCCGCCAAAGCCACTTGACGCTTGTTGGAGCAGGCGGCGNCGCGACGTCGCTTGCCACAATTTTGANTGGAGTGACGATTTGTCGATCGGTGATTTATCGGACATAGATGAATTCCTTCAGCGTCAGCATGGTTTTCGTTAAATCAATCCAAGCCTGATATTCAGTGGGTTTGTCAGGAAGCGGCCCAAGTGCATCAAGTTGATTTTGTATCTTGGACTTGGATTCCTCGAGTTGCGTCAGTGTGGCTTGTTGTTGCGGGGACAATGCTTCTGCAATCTNTTGTTGGCCGACATAGACACCAGAGTTGGAGTAGCTTGCCGCGATTTCCTCATCACTTAGTGCGCGGTCGTAAAGGGCGGCACGATCAATCTTGCCATGAAATAACCGGTTGCCACTGGCAGGCAAGTGACGAACGCCGAAGCTGAGAATGGCTTTGCCCGGTAGGTAGGTAAATGGTGGTTTCGTTCGGTAGGGTTTTCCATAAGGCTTTCCGTTCCTGTAGCCTGCAACGCGTCCGTCTGCATGATAAGCAATCGCAAGATGCACGAATTCATCCGTTGTTGCCTGCTCTTCAGGTCCACTGAATGAGTTGGTTCTCTCAAAGCCATTGCTGCCCGCCAACCACTGACGCGGTGACTGTTCGCCAAACACGATGGAGTCAAAGACAACGCCATCAGGCGTCTGAATTGTGATGACACCGCCACCACGCTGTTTGAGGTCACTGACAGCAACCCATGCTTCAAGAGTTTTTGCGGTTAGTGGGATCTTGAGAGGTGGCGTTGTGATATAGCCACCCGGTCTGATCACAAGGTGCCCATTTTCCAGTGAGGCATTCCCATTTGCTTCTCCACTGAGGTTTTGCATGATGTCGGTGAGGTCGGTATTGAATTCCCAGCTGGCTATGGGCTTGAGATCGGCCTTCGCGTTTGGCTGATCCTGTTTCGCTTTCGCCATCAATCTTTGCCGCACGGGGGCAAGGATGGCGTCTTGTTTGGATGAGATTTCAATGACCTTGTTCCGCAGTTCTTTGGCAGTACTGCGATGCTCATCGAGCGTCTGTTGACTTGCGGTCAGAAAGTCTTTGGTTGTCGTTATCTCCAGTGGGTTGGGGTCGCGGCTGAAGAGCGTTTGAAATAGACTTGTGATTCGCGATTCTGTGCTTTCGCCCTTCTTTNTATTGNTCAGATCCAAAGCCAATGAACTGGCATAACGATGGACTTGCGGGTCGTTCATCATCGTCAAAGACTGAGCGGGAACATTGGTTTCGTCTCGACGCCCCGTGGTGGTGAATGGTTCCGGGAAGTCAAAGACGCGTAACAATGGGTCAAGTCGGTTGCGAATGACCTGTACGTAAATGCTGCGACGCGGTGTGCCACCACTGACTGACTTGCCGAACTTGGTCTGATCGAGTTGCCCGGTCGCGACCAGCAGTGAGTCTCGGATCGCCTCGGCTTCAATTCGACGCAGGTTGGCGTGGGAAAGTAAAGCGTTGTCTGGATCAATTTCGATGGACTTGCGAGATGGGATGGAACTTTGTTGCCATGTTTCTGAACTGACAATGAAACGGATCAGTGTCTTTATTGACCAGCCGTCTTGCTCAAATCGATTCGCGAGCCAATCGAGCAACTCAGGATGCGTTGGTTGGCGCCCCATGCGACCAAAATTGTCCGGCGTCTGGCTGATTCCCTTCCCAAAAAGATGATGCCAGATTCGATTCACAATCACNCGCCGCGTGAACGGGTTGTCATCACGCAGTACATCTTCGGCCAACTCCAAACGACCACTTTGGGGTGTTGCATAGGGCGTTTCATCAAACGCTTCGAGGAAACGCCTGGCTACAAGTTCCGCAGGTTTTTTGTGATTTCCTCGGACGAACAGGGTTTGAGTTCGCCCGCGAGTCTCATCAAGCCCAGGTATGCGCGTGAGTATTTTTATCTGCTTTTCAAGTTGCCGATATTCGTGGACATAGGAGGCAGACTTTGGAAGCGACTTCAAGTTGTTGGTTAATAGTCCGGTCTCAACAGACTGGTGCAGAAGATCTGCCTGCGCGTCGCTTATCGAACCGTGTGACCATGCTGTCACTGCATTACGTAGGGCGTGCGTCAATGCTTTTTGTACTTGTTCAAAAGAGGCTGGGGTTTCGTTGTCTGAGGGCAGGATTGCCTGCAGGTATTCAGGTGCGTTGCTAGGTGCGGGCGATCCTTTTTGCATAAGACGAACTTCTCGTACACCGAACCACGAGCGACCTTCGTTTCTGGTCAGCAGTGGCGCGTCTTTTGCTGTAACGACTTCGATATGAGCGTTGTCATCTTTCCAGTAAGACATGTCGAATCGATGCCAAGTCCAATTCGGTTTCAACGTTGTGACGGGGTAAACCGTGCCGTTTCTCGGGTAGTCTTCTACGACGTAGCGTGTCATGGCACCCGCATTGCCAATCGCTCGTATCCATACTTCCNGGTTTGGGCTGACTTTGAAGTCGGGAGAGGTCAGACGCCCCCCATGTTTTTCGGAAAGTGAATGTGTGTAGATTCCGGCTGGGTAGATGGCTCTGAGAACGTGGTCGCCTTCTGTCAGGACCGAAAAATCGCCTGCAGCGTTCGGGGCGTTTTGTAGACCAACGCCATTCGTGTACCAATCGTTGGCGACATCCTTTGAATTGAACTTCCACGTTTGTTCAGTTTTTGAGTCAGCGTGCTTTGCTTTTTTTGGAAGCGGCTTGCTGAAGATTTTATTCCACTCTTCCTCAAACCTGTTTTCCTGCTCTGCGATCTTTAGTCGGTTTATCATCTGGCTTAATGAGTCAGCCGGTTGGTCCGTGGCTTTTTTTAAATCCCGAATGCGAGGCTCAAGCGTTTGCAACGACGCTAGCCAGTCTTCCGCAATGGCCGAGCGGATTTGTTGCTTCAGTGATCTCAATTCCGTTACGTTAAGTTGCTGGATTTCTTGCGTCTCGATGACGCGACGTGCAGGGCGGCAGGACGCAAGGATTCCAAATAAAGCGTAGTAATCTTTCTGGCTGATCGCATCAAATTTGTGATCGTGGCATCGAGCGCAGGAAATGGTCAGGCCCAAGAACGCTTTCGAGAAAACATTAATTTGGTCATCAATGAATCGAACCTTCTCATCCAAAGCATCCGTGGGTGCAAAGCCGTGAAAAACCATGCGCCAATGTGATGGCCCAATGATCGATTCATTGATACCCAAAGCAGTATTGATACGTGGCTTGGGCAGCAGGTCACCAGCGATGTGTTCTCGCACGAGAGTGTCGTAGGGAATGTCATCATTCAATGCACGGATCAGGTAGTCACGATATACCCATGCGTTCTCAATTACCGGATCTCCCTCACTGCCATGTGACTCGGCGTAGCGAATCCAGTCGAGCCAATGTCTCGCCCAGCGTTCTCCAAAGTGCTCGCTTGCAAGCAGCGTGTTGATCAATTGATCTGTGATTGCTCCATGGGATTGTTCGCCTTCATACCGTTCTTGCCACTTAAGAAGTTGGGTGCGGGTAGGGGGCAGGCCGGTAAGAGTCAGGAACAACCGTCGGATCAGTACTGCCGGTTTGGCGCTCGGGGCATGTTTTAGATTCGCCTCATCAAGTTGTGCTCTGATGAACAGGTCAATCGGATTTCCATTTCCATCAGGAGTCGGAACGTTTGTAATTGGTTGAAAACTCCACCACTGCTTGCGTCGTTCACGTTGGGCTTCCCAAGAGATAGTTGCAGCAAGTTGTTCAGCAGTAGGCGGTTTGTCGCGGGGGTCAGGGGCACCCATGCGGATCCATGTTNCAAAGTCAGAAATTACTGTCGCGTCTAGCTTCGGCCCGTCCTCGGGCATCTCAACACCTTCGATCTCATGCTTCAGGATGTCGATCAGTCGACTTGCTGCTGGGTCGCCAGCGACGATGATTGGGCCTCCGCTACCGCCCTGGCTTGTTGCGGTACGGTGATCCAACGCTAATTCGCTGTCTTGCCGGTCGGTCGAGTTGTGGCAGGCGTAGCACCGCTCGACAAGCACCGGCCGGATTCGTGTTTCAAAGAAATTTAGTTGCTTTTCAGTGAGTCCCCTTTCAGTGAGTCCCCTTTCAGTGAGTCCCCTTTTAGGGACCTCGCCGTTAATTATTGTTGGGTTTTCGGTGTCTTGTGGCATGGCCGCTAATACCGAATAAGGCAGGGCGAACAATGCGAGCGTCGCCATGACGATGACCTGAGAGTGAACGCGGGGATGCACTTGAGAAGCCTGTGGCTGGTTTTTTGGGGCAGGGGTTTTGGGGAGGGCATGAGTTGCCCGTCTTCCCAGTTTAACGGAAGGATCTCGATGGTGGCGATCATCGGTTGTCAGCGGTAACAGCAGGTTCACGCGGGCCGCGGTTTCCGTAATTCGTCTGGATAATTGCGGTCAACGGTCGGCTGGTACAGGGTCCGGTGGTGCCTTGGCAGTATCTTTATCTGGATGTTTGCATCGTAGGCATGTTCCATCGTAGGCATGTTCCATGGTCTAGGAGTTTTCGGTCTAGGAGTTTTCGGTCTAGGAGTTTTCGGTCTAGGAGTTTTCGGTCTAGGA
>NZHC01000102.1 GCA_002689655.1 Rhodopirellula sp.
GGTTGGGCTATCGACATCCAGCACAGTAACACTGCCCGTTGCCGATTCGAAACCGGTGGCAGCAGCAGTAATCGCCACTGTCTGGCTGCCATCTACAAAATCATCGGTAACACCACTGATGGTAAAAGCAACACTCGACTGGCCATCCGGAATCGTCACGGACGACGAAACCGCTGCCTCACCTGCATCACTACTTGCAAGGTTCACCACCAACGCACCTGACGTACCGGTATTACGCGTGATTGTACCAGTCGTGCTTGAGCCCTCATCAATGTCGGAAGAGGGAATCGAAATGGTCAGCGAAGCAACCTCATCATCTGTGACCGTCACTGATCCACTAGCACCTAAATAGCCTGTGGCATCCACGCTGATCGTAACTGCCTGATCACCGTCAACCAGATCGTCATCTTGCGCAGTAACCGTAAAAGTACCACTCGTCTGACCCGCAGCAATCGTCAAGGTGTTGACTGTAGCTTCGGTCACATCGCTACTGACAATCGTCAACTCAACCGCGTCACCGGATGAATTACGGGTCACGGTTCCTGTCGTCACTCCACCAGACTCACTGATTGCAGCATCAGCCAGGGAAAGACTCAAAGCGGGAGTAGTCGTGTCAACTACCGTGACAGCACCAGACGCACCGGTATAGCCAGAAGAATCAACACTGATCAAAACCTGCTGGTCACCATCTACAAAAGAATCCTCCACTCCTGTGATCACAAACTGGGCTGATGTTGAACCGGATGCGATCGTCACAGTGCCAGATACCGACGCTTCGTTCGGATCACCACTCACCAAGCTCACTGTCAAAGGGGAACCCGTGTCAGTGTTGCGAGAAACAACTCCAACCAAAGTGGATCCTTCGGAGACTGAAGCGGCACCCAGATCCAAAGACAAGGTGGCAATGTCATCATCAGCATTACTAAGAGAAACATCAGCAGGATCCAAACCGCTGTAATTGCTATCTGACGTAACCGCGACACCAAGAACAACCGAGTAGTCCACTGAACCATCTACGACCGAGTCATCTACACCCGTCACAGTGACAGTCTGAGCTTCATTCCAATTAACAGAGGTAAAAGTCAACTGACTTACATCAACAGTACCCTCACTCGTGTCACTCGACTCAACACTGAAACTCACATCTGAAACGGGAGCCTCCGTCAGAACGACTGTAAAGTCAACTGAACCCCCTGCTTCCGTTGTCACGCCAGAGGAACTCGGAGCGGAAACCACCACATCACCCGTTGCAGTGATCGGTGGCATCAAGAATTCTATCACCCTATCCATCACAAACGCCTGGTTATTCGGATCACCAGCACTGGAACTGATCCCCTCAAACGGCGCAGCCATGAAAACTACCCGGAAATCCTCGCCGCCGTAGCCAATCGTATTGAAAGGCTGAGCAGCACTATTTACCGAGTTGCGATAGAAAACACCTTCAGCTCCCACTGCGGGTGCTAGCGAATCACTCCAGTCCGCGCTGAAGTCAGACGGAAGACTGAAAGTCAAGTTCATACCATCACTGATCGAACTACCACTGACACCTACATACTGACTCAGATTCCGAACATCACTGGTGAATGAAGCAAGCTTCAAATAGTCAGACTGGAAAGACGCACTCACTCCGTTGTAAAGAATGTCCTGTCCCACAAGGAACAAGCCTCCGCCACCGTCAAGGTAACCGGCTAACGCAGTCTGCTCTGCGCTGGAAACCCCCGCATCACCAGCCGAATAATCAAAGCCGGTGTTCCAAATCACGACATCATAATCACTCAGGTCAACAGTTGACGGCAAACCTTGCGCGGACACCTGCCACGTATCATACTGCAGCGAATTGGCGTCAAGCGAGGCTGTGTAGAAACGCTCGTAAGCTGCCCCCTGATCATCGTCTACAAACAGAACAGGCGGCGTAGGAGGAAGAACGGTAACTGTCACGGTTGCAGTTGCTGTCTCCTGTTGATCATCAGTGATCGTATACGTAAACGTGTCAGTGCCGCTAAAACCGCTATTCGGCGTGTATGTCACAATTCCATCGGACTCGGTCACTTGTCCATTAACCGGAGCGGTGAGCGATGTAATCGAAAAAGCACCGTTCTGCGGGTCAGAATCGTTTTCCAGTACGTTAATATCCACCGGCGTATCGACCTGTGTTGTAGCCGCGTCATTCCCAGCAATGAGAGTTTGCGACGTGACCACAACGGTACCGCTGATCAAATACTGTCCTCTACTAACTGATTGGTCAAATCCGGTTGGTGGATTCGATAACCAGTTTCCGTATCCAGTACCATCAATCGCTAGGTAGTAGGTTCCCGCCGACAAAGTCAGGTTATTGAAAGATGCATTTAGAGCTGTGGCAGGATTTGATGTTGCGACGACATTTTGATTGCTGTCGTAAATCGTGGCGACAACATCAAGGTTTGATCCTTGATCGCCCACCGGGGTTGCCTCAATTGAGCGAGTGAACCCAACGCCATTGTTTACAAAAGTCTCCTGCACGTACGAATCAATCGTGAAAACAACCTGTCCTTCACCGGTTTCGAAAGCAAACCAGTCTTCATCATCAGCCTGAGAGATGACGCCAAACCCACTGACATCCACCAAGTTGGCGTCGTCAGCGTTTGCACCATCGTTGTCAAGAGTACTGGAGCTTCCAATCGTTCCACCATGATCATCGGATCTGTACCCAAATCCGTTGTCGCTGGTGATGATCTGCCAATCGTTCTCGCTATTGTTGGCTTGGTAGTACTGTCCAGTGTCCCAAGTGGTCATATTGGTACTGTAACCACTTCCCATGATTGGTCCCCACGCGACCTCGCCGGAACCGTGACCACCGTAGTAAGCAGCCCCTGCAGTGGTACCGTCATGACTCAGGCCCAAAGCGTGGCCCACTTCGTGAGTGGTTGCAGCTGAGACGCCAATTGCACTGGTGTTAAACACGAAGACGGGTTCGTCAACGGAGTCGTTGAAACTTGTCAGGTACGCAAAACCTCCACACCCGCAATTGTCCCAATCCTCAGTAATGACAACACGCGAGCCCCATTGTGTATCTGAGCCACTGGCTTTACTGAGAGCTGCCGCGCCCGGATCTTCCGTTGTCACGTTGATTTCGAATGGCGAAAAATCTTCAGCAACACGTTTCCAGATTCCCTGAATTTGAGCAAGCTCCGCGTCCGTAAAACTTGCACCATTGCCTGCCGGGTCATAGGCGGGCGAAACAATACTCGAGCGACCACTCTGTGAATTCCACGTCGTACCCTCTGTTGTATGTCCGTCAAAATCCAAATAAATCGTGTGATTGGCATTTGGCAGGCTGTGCAATAAGAAGGTGTCTGACAATGCGGCAGATGCAGAATCATCGGATGAACCTCCCCCCCCCACGATGAAGTCAAAAGGCTGTTCAGGGCGTTCAACAAACAGTGTCGAACCGTTGGCTGCTGTACACGGGCCGCAAGCGCAACCAGGCCCGTGAGGCGGACCATCTCCGTCCCCGCCCCCGCAACTGTGTCCGTCATGATTATCTACGTAATCATCGTAGGCATTCTCCGCCATCGGTCCAAAGGGAGAGTACTGCTGAAACTCCGCGGCACTCATTTCCCAACCGCCGTGCCAATGCCCCGGATTGACCCAGTCGGGCGTTCCGTCTGCTGCAAGCAGACGGCGTGACTCCAGTACTTCGAAGATCCTTGTTCGTAGGGCAGACTTCCGAGTCAAGGGCTCTCGCGTTTTAGAAGATCGGCGCATGTTGAGTCCCGTGTTCCTTCTGAGAAAAGGTTAGAGGTGCAATCGTGTTTTTTGAAAGATGATAAGAGAACCGCACGTCCGTATCCTTCGCGACCGCAATCCTATGGTTGCTGTTAAAGTAACGGTTAGCCGTAAGCGGCCAAGTTTTTTATCTGCGGATTGTTGTTTTTTTCAAAACACTGAACCCACCAATCGCTGCGAGGTGACTACGCTTTTGCAATCAAAAAAATCGTTAACGACAACCAGTCAGCCTGCGACCCGGAAGCAAGACGCTAGCAGCGTCAAGAAAGGAAACGAAGAAATCACGCTTCCTGAATGACGCTCTGTGACCCTTTTGATGCCTTAAGACCCTGCAAAAAGCGAGTGACTCAGATCGGTGGCGATCCCCGGGACATTCACTTGTGCAGCCAACGAAAAAACATCGCATTTCACCCAATCCCTCTATTCGACCAACCGTCATAGCCACGCAAATTAAAAGCTCGTGTAACTCGACTCTTAGCGAACCCGAGATTGCAACGCCTTCGCAACGCAAATGCAAACAACAGCCAACATGAACCCAAAAACACCCCAAGCCTCGCAGACCACCCAGAGTCTCGCGTCTTCAAGTACTAAAAGTTGTTTGTTAGCGAGAACCTCCTTGTTGATTGCATTCCTGTCTCTCAGCTCTGCAAGCCTGCAAGCAGATGGAACCGTTCGCCAACCAACCCCTTTCATTGAACAGCTGAAAGCTGTCTCGACTTTTGATTTGGCAAACCAAGCACGACACAGAGGGGACGCTAAACGTGGTGCGTTAATTTTTTACACCACAGCAGCCTCTTGCGTTCACTGCCATACCACGAGCGATGCGCAAGCGACCAAGACAAGTTCTCCACTGGGCCCGGACCTGACAATCCGCAGAGAAGTATCGGATGCCTATCTGATCGAATCGCTTCTGTACCCTTCAAAAGTGATTCACAAGGACTACCAAACCAAATCGATCTTAACCACGGACGGAGAAGTGGTCGTGGCACTCGTTACCGATGAAGCGGGAGATGAAATTACAGTACGGTCCGCCAACGATCTGGAGAGAACTCGGGTTATCCCCAGAGACGAAATCGAGGCGATCAAGACAAACAATCAATCTTTGATGCCGGAAGGCTTAGTCGCAACGATTGGCAACCTACGAGATTTTCTGGATCTAGTCCGCTACCTGTTTGAAATTGCCGAGGGTGGCAAGATAGAAGCACAANAATTGATGCCGAAACCTGAGCAGCTTGAATTCAAGGATGACACGCTGGACTTGGATCACGCAGGTATCATCAGCAAGTTACGAACCCGTGATTTCGAGGCAGGAAAAGGTATTTTCCATAGTTACTGCTTCAATTGCCATGGAGACGATGGCAATTCACCGTCGCTTCCCACTGCGCGTGCTTTTGGAACAGACAAGATGCGGTTTGGCTCGGACCCGTTCGGGATGTTCATGACATTATCAACGGGAAAGGGACTCATGGCTGCGATGCGACACTTGACGCCAAAAGAGCGATATCAAGTTGTGCACTACGTTCGCGAACAATTCATGAAGCCCTCCAACCCTGACTACTTCAAAGTCGACAAGGAATACTTGCAAAGTCTGCCCAAGGGGACACGCAATGGTTCCGAGCAACCTGAAATCCAGCGTGATTATGGCAGCACACTGGCCTCACAACTGGGACGTGAATACAGCAGCGTTCTGAATGTCGATCTTGGGGACACCACCATTGCGTATAATCTGCATTCGATGGATCAAGCAGCGATCTGGAACGGCGGTCTTGACCTCACGCAAACGCAACACCTCCGTGATCGTGGTGAAGGTACAGTCATCCCGGCAAGCAAAGAGATCGAAGCATTTTCCGGCTGGCGATGGGGGCATGAGGGTTCGCTCGACTATCCGCAAGTTGATCTTTTACCACGTGGTCCCATGCCGCAAGACTGGATGCACTACCACGGACATTACAACCACGACCAGAAGGTCGTATTAAGCTACTCCATCGACAAACGGAAGATCCTCGAGGTTCCGGCCCAAGTAGATAGCGGACTAACGCACACCATGGAAATCATGGCTGGCGTTCCGCTGGTCCTATCAGTGGGACAACAATCTACCAGTTCCGATCCACCGTCTGATTACAACGTTTACAATACGATAGGCTCAGTTACTGCAGGCTGGGATTCAATTGAACCGTCGGCAGGAATTGCCAGGAGCAAGCAGATCAGTCCGGCGGAAAACTGTTTCATCATCAGCTACCAATACGACGGCACCAGAATCGTCAAATACACAGCCGCCGCGGTAACCGGCGACACCGCCAACGCAAAGTGGGAAATCGATAAAAAGAATCGCTTGTGCCTGAAAATTCCAGAAGACCAACAAACTCGCAACATCACGATTCATCGCTCCCAAGGCCATCACACAAAGTCGTTTAGCAAATGGCTTGCCTCGGTTCAAGTCACACCGCCAGAAAGCCATGCGACTGCCTCTGCCCTGACATCCGGTGGACCACTGCGTTGGCCGCAAATATTGCATACTGTGGGTTACCAAGGCTTGGAGCAAACGGGGTACGCCTTGGACACCCTGACACTGCCAGAAGCGAATCCATGGAACAGCTGGTTTCGAACCTCAGCGCTTGACTTCTTCCCGGATGGTCGCATGGCACTATCGACCTACGGCGGTGACGTCTGGATTGCGTCCGGCATCGACCATGAACTCACCGACATTCGCTGGAAGCGATTTGCGGCAGGCCTATACGAACCGTTTGGAGTGAAAGTCGTTGACAACCACATCTTTGTCACGTGCAAAGATCGCATCGTGAAGTTGCACGATCTTAACCAAGACGGAGAAGCGGATTTCCACGAAAGTTTCAGCGCGGACATGGACGTGTCTGTCAACTTCCACGCCTTCAACTTTGACCTTCAAACAGACCAAGAAGGAAATTTCTACTACAGCAAGAGTGGTCATGGCGCAGATTCAACCCTCCCCGGTGCAGTCATCAAGATATCGCCAGACGGCAAACGCCGGGAAGTTTTTTGCACAGGATTTCGAACACCCAATGGGATGGGCATGCTTCCTGACGGACGACCGACTGCAAGCGACAATCAGGGACAGTGGACACCAGCATCAAAAGTAAGTTTGCTAAGACCCAATGGGTTTTATGGCTGGGTTCAAACGTATTCCATTCCGGGCATGTGGGAACCTGGAGGTGGAACCATCGACATAAAAAACGTCGTGCCTCCTTCGTCTTTTGACCCTCCACTCGTCTGGATGCCACAGGATTTCGACAATTCATCCGGCGGGCAACTTTGGGTCGACGACAAACGCTGGGGGCCACTTTCCGGCCATCTGTTGCACACTAGTTTTGGAAAGGGCTGGATGTCCTACTTGATGATTCAGGATATCGAGGGCCATAGCCAAGCTGCGATTGCGAAACTTCCATTTGACTTTCGAACCGGAATCATGCGTGCTCGCGTCAATCCCATCGACGGGCAGGTCTATGCCACTGGCCTGCAGGGCTGGAATGGTGGCGGACGAAGTGGCCTGCTCGACGGAGGTGTGCAACGTTTGCGATACACTGGCAAACCATGGAAAATGGTCACCGACTGCAGGGTTGAAAAGGATGGCCTGTTGATCGAATTCAATTTCCCGCTCGAGCCAGATAGTGCCACGAGGATAAGATCGTACCAAGCCTCACAATGGAATTATCATTGGCGAAGCAGCTATGGATCAGATCGGTATTCACCTCTGACTGACAAACTGGGGACCGAACCCCTGAAGATCGAGTCCGTCACGCTGGGACCAGACGGAAGGAGCGTGAAGCTGAACATCCGTCAAATGATTCCTGTCGACCAAGCTCATATCACGATTAGGCTGAAAGCGGCGAATGGCACCGCATTCACCGAAGAACTTTACTGGACAATCAACCACATCCCAACTCAGTAATAAGCTAAGAATTCAAAGCCAAACCAGTGGTTTCAGTGCCCGCAAATGCTTGAGAATCATTGCGACCGCTCCTAGACCGCCCGACAATTCCAGCCGACGAAGGTGAACACCTTGCCAAGCCCCACAGCGACCCGCCGAAACTTCCTGTCCACCACCACACGTGTCGCGGCATTGCCAATCATCGCAAGACCATTGATCCTGAACGCCGATGACAAGTCAGGCACGAAAGATCCTCTTGTCGGATCAGAAGAACATACATACCGAGTCATTCACAATTGGGGTCGAAACAGCTTGCCTTCGACTCATGACTACGGCAATGCATCGCATGGTGTCTGCGTCGATAGACAGGGGTATGTGTACATCACACATACCGGCACACCTGACTCGGTTTATGTGTTTGATCCTGACGGAAACTTCGTCAGGAGCCTTGCTGGATTCCATAGCGTCAACAAGGGCGACTCATCGACATCCAGTGGCCACGGCATCGACATCCGAACTGAAGGTAACGAAGAGTTCATTTACCTGTCGGCTTCCTATGCGAAGAAATCTTTCGCCAAGATGTCACTCAAAGGCGAGCTCGTATGGACACGGGATCAAGATCAGATTTTTGAACATGCAGGATTCGCCGGCAAGAAACTAGGGTTTCGCCCCACGAATATCAGCTTCCGCCCCGATGGTGGCTACTATTTAGGTGATGGTTACGGCAGCGCGTATCTGTATCACTACGACGCTCAGGATAACTTCGTCAGAGCGATTGGGGGATTTGGGCAACAGGATGGCCAGTTCCGCACACCGCACGGCCAGTGGCTTGATACGAGGGACGGGACCCCGAAATTGGTGGTCGCCGACCGTGCTAATTCACGACTCCAGTGGTTCGACATGAACGGCAAACACCTGCGTACGCAAAGCGGCTTCCTATTTCCAGCAGATATCGATAGCCAAGGTGATCTGCTCCTTGTCCCTGACTTGCACGCCCGCATTACGATTCTGGGGCGGTCAAACCAACCGCTTGCACAGCTCGGCGACGACGAAGCCTGGCGCAAGAGAGTGCTCGACAAGAAAGAAGCAATGCGCACCAGCCCCGAGAAGTGGATTCCCGGAAAATTCGTCCACCCTCACGATGCATGCTTTGATGCGGACGGCAACATCTTCGTCACAGAATGGGTCCGCGGTGGAAGGGTCAGTAAACTGGTCAAAGTTTAGCAATTTCATCACTTGCAGATGGATCTACGCTGTTACCGGCAAGGCGTCGGCAATCTTGCCTCAGCATTCCAAAACGACCTGCACAACGAAGCACAATGAAAGCAGGATCGCACTGCAAGAAGCGTGTGTGACACATCAACTACTGTCATTTTCAGCACGCTTCTCCTCAGCCAGTCGGTTCTTGTCGAGGAATTCCGCCATTTTCTGGCTTCGCTTTTGCTGCTTACGTTTTTCCCTCTTGACTGGGTCACGAAAGTCACGCCACCACTCCTTGATACGTTGCAACACCATCATCCTGCCATCCAAGCTGAATCGCCTGATAAGAACCACAGTCGTTGGAGCAGCTTCATAATGACAAACAAGCTTAAAACGGAGCCACCCGCTTACTCCCCCCTCCCTTAGCGCAGTGACTATGACTGAACAAGCTTTGATTTCAAGCAACTTACTTTGATTCCAAGCAACTTACGATGATTCTTGTTTGACTTTTAACGGAGTCCACATGCTGAGGGCCAAGAGGAGCCGACATCTCCCCGCCCGAGTTACGCGTGGCTGAAAACCCAGTTCGTTTCAACACAACCAGTCAGATACCGGACACCGTTTTACCCAAGCTGGCTCCGACACTCACTGCTTGCTAAGACACCGAAAACTTTTTCAAGACAAATTCATATCGGACGCAAACGACGTCCGAGATTCAACCTGACGTCCTCAACAATTGCATGGAATAAATTCCGGACGAGTGCCCATCGCTGAATGTTACGTTGTAAGCATAGGCCCCCACAGGCTTCATTCCAGTAATCGTTAAAGGCTGAGCCTCAGCCGCACTTAACACGGGCAGAATGGCAAGTTTATCTCCGCCAGTTTCCTGTTTCTTTTTTTCACCCCGTTTTTTCTCTCGGCACGTTGCACATGGACAAGCCTTGCGCAACTGCAAGGCCGTCCACCTTGTTTCAACACCGTCGCTCCAACTGATAACAACCGCTGAATTCTCATCACGTCCCAACCCTACCGGTACAACACCAGCGGGCAAGCTTGCTTGGGGCTCATTAAACACGGGCTCAGTCATTTTGTGATTACGTTCTTTCGTCAAAATCTTGAAAAGAGTTACAAATCCGCTGCTCCGCCATCGGTCATATTTTACGAAGATCGACCAGTCGCTTTGCTTTGGCTTCAAACCGAGGCAGGCTTCCCACGGCAACCGCATCGACACTGACTCGCATGGCCAATCGGTCACGAATCAAGTCAGAAAGTTTGGCAACGCTCGCCTGATCAGATTCCAACTCGATCGCAAGCTGGTCCATCTCATCAACGCGAGAAATAATCATTCGAAACTCGGCGAGCGGTGTAATTTCTCTCACCATGGACTCGATGCTGCTGGGAAATACATTGACCCCACGAATCACCATCATGTCATCGACACGCCCCAGCACCCCTCCGTCGAGAAACAAGAAGCCACATTCCTGATCGTGGTTCCGATACCCACAAACAATATCCCCGGTCCGATAACGAATCACCGGCCCTCCAAATCTTCCCAAGCTGGTCAGAACCAACTCTGCTTGCTCACCATCCTCCACCCCAATTCCCGCGGGATGGTCGATATCAAAACGCAGTAACTCGGCGATAAACTCGTCTTCGATCACGTGTATTCCGGTGCCTGCAGAGTTGCCGAAGCCCCAAGCGCCGACCTCACTGGCTCCCGTATGGTCGATCACCTTGGCCCCCCACAACGTTTCCAAACGATTTCGAACACTCGGCGTAGAGCCCCCAGGTTCGCCAGCAACAATGATTCGTCGAATCGCAGTCTTGGTGAGGTCGATGTCATGCTTATCAGCAACTGCACCTAGGTGCAGGGCATAGGTAGGAGTGCAACATAACAAGCTGCAGCGGTGATCAAAGATCATCTGTATCCGTTGCTGACTCGTCATACCGCCACCCGGCACCACGGTTGTTCCACGGCGCACCAAGGCATCATTGGCTGTCCAGAATCCAATGAAGGGGCCGAAAGAAAATGCCATCATCGCTACATCCCTCTGTTCAACCTCCGCAGCGTCGAGGACATAGTCCCAGCAATTCAGCCACCAAGCCCAATCTGCCGGCGTGTCCAGCACTGTCATCGGGAACCCCTTGGTTCCACTTGTCTGATGCAGACGGGTGTAATCGATTCGTGGCAGATCAAAAACGCGTGCGGGACGGCCCGCTGCTTCTCCTAGCAGCTGCTCTTTTGTCAGCAACGGCAAGGAAGCGAGATCATGCAGCGAATTCAAAGGACCACGAGCGCCAAGCTCATGCTGGGCATAAAACGGTCGATCCCGCACCTGCAACAGTAATTCATTGAGCCGTTTTAGTTGCATCGACTCGATCCGATGTCGGGAAAACGGCTGTGCTCGTGATGTTTTGCTAGTCACTTGAAGAAAACAGGCCTGAGTGCAAAAAAACATAAGTTAAGAATTCGTGAAGACAACCCCTGCTCACACCTTACCAAAGCAAAGCCAACAGATGTCTCATCAATCAAAAATCCCTTGTTTAGGGGCGGCTTTGACTCACTAAAGCCCTACCACTTCCGCAGCCCTCCTAGAAACAAATAAGTAGGAATGATGAAGAGTTTGCGATACACCCAAAAGCCGGTTGCAAACAACTTCATGCTCGTCAATTATCACCCCTCAGGCGGAACATTTAAAACATCAAATTTGGGCTCCTCGATGGCAATGACCGGTCCCAGCCGTGTACAAAGACCACTTTTGGCTGCGAGGATTCCCGTGAATCGAGTCACGATGAAGTCATCACACGGCAGGCAAAAGAACGTGAATCCGACAAATTGGCGTGTTCATCGCTGTGCCGAGCGGAAAGCTTTTACGCTGATAGAAATGCTTGTGGTAATTTCCATTATCGGCACCTTGGCTGCGTTGCTACTGCCTGCAATATCCAAAGCCCGTGAGGCTGCTCGCGGCGCCGAATGCCAGAATAACCTGAAACAATTCGGCATTGCCTTCATTGCTCGCACAACCACGCTGCCT
>NZHC01000103.1 GCA_002689655.1 Rhodopirellula sp.
TGTCTTGCTGAGCTGATCTGGTTGATCTTGAAAGACCAACTTGAGATCGTCTTGAATTTGGGGTCTTCCTGCATCATCCAAGTCAGTGGCAGGCTGTTCTATGTTCGCCAGACTGCTTTGCAGACTGTTTCGCAGGCTTTCCATTTGCGAGCCGATTGCATTTGACTCAATGGCGATGGTATGGGACTGCAGCAGGCTGGTGGATCGGATAGCGATACCCAGCATCAGCACACCGATGGTACCGATCAGGAATGGCTTCGGGGCTGGATTACACCTGTTCATGCTGACATCACTTGCAGTTACGCCAAAATCACTTACCACGGTAATCGACAGATGCCTGCCGCACGAAACGTAGCGAAGGATTTTCAAGTCGAACTGTCACCCTAACTGCCTCGGCTTGATTAAGGAATGGTGCGAGTGTCTCCCGTTCATTGAAATCATCCACACCAAATTGCAAGTCATCATCAAGACCATTGGCACCACGGTCTACCGTAAGGTTATTATTAACGGCAAAGACGGGTGGCGTCCAAAGCGATCCCCTGCTGTTCGGATTCACGACACCTTGGTAGAAGCCATCCTTTTCATAGGCAGAGGTGTATGTGTCAAAAGCTGGCTGGAAGAGCACCACGTTCTGCCCGGAGGTCGCCATCCGTCCTGAACGCAATAAAGCGTCCTGATAAGCGGTCCGGGGGTCTGCGGTCACCGCTCGGATTCCAGAGAATGGAGATACGACCACGCCAGCCATTTTATTATTGGAATCAGTGAAAGTGAAGTCGCTGCTGCTGCGGCGGTCGAGTCGTCGGGGTTGCCAACCACGCATCGCACCGCCTGCGAGAATAGGGTAAGCCAAATCAACAAATGCTCCTTTTTCGCGTTTTGACACCACGCCATTGTTGAGCCATGCTTGCACTGCGTTTCTGTATCCTGCATCTCCGGGGCCAACCGTCTCTTGAATGACCGCGCTGGTGGCGTCTGCTGGGTTGTCGCTAAAAAGAGCCGCACCGGGATCAAAAATTTGTACGTCAAAGCCCAGCACATTGTTGGTGACCAAGTCCTCGCCAATGCGTTGTAGACCCCAAGGATCATTCGGATCATTGATGTGTGACAGGTCGTTGCCAAGTACAAACTCGGGGCGAATGAAACCGCTGAGCCAGTTGGGGGTCACAATGGTAGAGGTCGTGGGTGTGTTGCCAGGCGCGAGACGCGTCGAATCAGAAGTGACCGCTGATAGGATTGTGGCGGGGCCACCAAGTGCGAGAACCGGCATTGAGGTGGGATAAGGGTTTGAGCCACCTATCAATAGATTCCCCGGCACCCGTACATGAGCAAAGCGATTATGGGGTTGGCTGAGATCAGCCAAAGAATTGGCCGCGACAAAACCACCGGAAATGGGAAGTCCATCATCGTTCAGGATTCGGCGGACGGACAGGTCGCACTGTTGATGAACGCCTGCCATTCCATACAGCCAACCATCAGCTGCATTCGCGTTTCCGGTAATCGTGGGGGTCACGGCGTTTGCATTGGGCCAGTCATCCGCTTGCATGAAGTGATGAGTGCCTCCGCTGGCAAGCGTTTTACTGTTCTTGGGCAGGACCCCACCATAATTGGCGTAGACTCCTGTATTCAGATTCAGGTCAGGCCGAATTAGCAGTACGCGCCGATGGATTTTGATCCGATCAGGGAGACCGTTTTCAGTGGCTGCTCCGCTGCCGAAATCAGTGTCACCATCAACATCCAAATAAGCTGGATTTGCTGGTACTGAACCGATTGCGTATTCAGGGCTGGCAAAGTAGATGATCTCGGCGTACTTGGAGGTGATCGTTACCGCATCGAATGGGTCACCCGCAAAGTTGGCTGCAGCGTAAGGCACGCCAGCCACTTCAGCGGACTTCTGATTAAGAATGTATCGGGGGACTTTGCCTCGGAACCATTGGCTTCCTTTTGCTACTGCTGTGAATGCAATGTAGTCATCAAAGTCGCCATAGCGGGCATCATTAAGCTGAAGTGTTCCCGATGAGTTATCCGCCCGAAAGAGCGATGACGTTGCATCGGTGACGGGACCTTCGTAGTACAGGAAATAGCCATTCTGGTCTTCTTCCAGGCCGGTGTTGGGCTTCAGTTCGACGGTGCACTGTCCCAGGTCATCCTGCAGTTTCGTGGTGATGTCCCGCAAACTGGTTGCCAACTGAGTGTCTGCCCGACTTTCCTGAATTTGTGTTCCCACATATGCGAACGCGCGCGCCAAAGCAGCCATCATGAGCAAAGTGACTGTCATCGCTACCAGCATCTCGACGAGCGTAAAGCCTGCTCGAACGATTGGAACACTCTTGGGTGCGTTCAGATGTTGTGTCTCGTGCATCGGATTAAGCCGCTTCTTGTTGTGGCGATTCATTGTGCTTTGATTGATCTGGCTTTGCTTCATCTGGCTTTGCTTCATCTGGCTTTGCTTCATCTGGCTTTGCTTCATTGTGCGTAGCTCTCAAAGATGACCACGTCGCGGGCATTCAGGTCGCTGCCAGGTGAGAATCCGACTGGAATGGAACGATCGATGACAAACGTACCCTGATAACGTTGGCTTCCGCCAATTTCAGCGTTGTATTCGCGGCCGAGTGACTGCGTGGCAGCATCAACTTCGAAAAAGCCAACGGTCATCCGAACAAGAAATACTTGGGAGTTATCAGAGACGAGGTTCGGCATCCGCATTAGAGTCTGCTGTCGCATGAAGGGATTACGGAGCCGATCCAGTGACGGGTTGTTGCCGCCGGTAGTGATGGGCAACTGATCCGCACGCCGGACGAACATTGAAGTTTGAGCAGGTGTAGTGGCCGTCAGGTTCGCAGTGTCACGCATGAGTCCNCCGTTGACCGAAGTGCGGCGAAGTTGGTCTCGAGAGCCGTTTTGCCCCGCACCATTGACGCGTGTCTGTATTGCCTTGTTAGCATGAACGCCAGGCCGGAAGACGCCGCCGAATTCCGTTGGAAAAGCCGAATTCAAATAACTGGGGGCGTAGTTGTAAGGGCCGGCTCCTGCCGTGACTTTAGTTGGTTGTGTATTCCTTGAAACGTTATAACCACGCCGCACTTGTTGGAAGTTGTCGTATGCAAATTGGCCTGTAGAGGAGTTGGGGGAACTGAATTCTGAGGCCGTCATGTGGCCCTGCATCAAACCGGCCCATACCGGAAACTTGGAAATGGTATTTAGATTGATCGTTCCCTGACGGTGATTGTCGTATTTGATGTTGAAGGGAGTGCCTAGCAGTGACCTGAANGCAGTTGGCATAGCCACAGGATTATTAGTCGTACCCCAAAGTCGGCTCGGGCTGATTAATTCAACCTCACCGCGGAACCTTGGCAGTGTGTTCACGAAGTCGAACACACGGGCAAACTCCATTCCGTCACCGGGTGTACCGCTGCTGTGAAAGAAATTCAGTAAGTGCCGGAACGGTGCGTTGACAATAGTCGGGTCCTGATCGTTGGTGCCGTTGCAAAACACATCAGACTCCCCCGTCGGATTGAAAGAGAGCTCTTCAAAAAGTCTACCTTGCGAACAGGCCGGTACCATCATGATTTCCATGGCAGATGCAAAGGGACGGTTTAGCCATGGATGAATTGCGTAAGGCGTTTGCGGTAAATTGCGGTCGTTGCCAATCACTCCGTCAGAGGCCGGTGATCCGAGACTGCCCAGAGTGGCGGCAAAACCGGCGAAATCCGGATTGACGTCAGCCTGAGCCGTATTCAAAAAACTGAATGAGGACTGCAGGTGCGGTGTTCCGCCATCCGTTGTCGTAAAGCGAAAGTACGCACCACCAATCCGGCCCGCAATCGAGACATTCGGTGAAGAGAAGTCAGTCTCGTAGGAGTACAGCGAGTTGGCAGCTACGGAGCCACCGTTGCTGATCTGCCTGATGTGTCCATTCCGCTGTCGGCTGCGCCGCGTGTAGTCGCCAGGAACACTGATTTTGTTTTCTCGATCCTCACCGCTGAAGACGGTCAGGTCAATGGGCAACCAGTCGACGGTGCGATAAGGATTGGTGACAGCATTGTAAGGCTTGGTAGGGTCGGCCAACCTTTGTAGCAAGGCGGAACAGTAATCTTCAATCGTACCCAACAGCGGTTCGTTATTCACATTCGGGATGCGGTCACGGCTGATGTCCAGTGGTTCATCTTTCGCCGTTTTTGCCTTGTTAGGGTCGGAGTAGTCAAGATACGCGTCCGTCAGGAAATAATCGGGTTCACCATCTTCATCGAAGTCAGTGTCCGCAGTTTGGAAATACTGGAACCCAGGTTGGGGATAGTAATTGCCACCACGCGGCAGAGGTTCTGAGACGCTGATACCAACGACATTTTGTGCCAGGTTTGGATGGTCTTGAGCAGGGATTGCCCAGCCAGCGGGACGTGGTGCAGCAATCACAAGTGGCAAGGCTGGTGTGCCTACTTCGCCGGCAGCAGCAAGCGTGGGGGTCTTACGGGCGTCGTCTCGAAAAAATTGAACCAGTCCCTCGTTGGGAAACGTCACCCAACGCTGTTCGCTCAGGCCGTCGGGTTGGAGTGCGTTGCCATTCCCATTCCCATTCCCGTTGCCCACGCCGAGTTCTTTTGCCTTGCCTCTGCGGGAGTAATTAGATCCAAAAATGGTCTCCAGGCGTGGCGNCAGGGTCAGGAATTGTCCTGGTTCAAGATTGCGGTCTGAGTTGGTGATGTTGTCTTGATCAAAAGAGGGAGCAATGAAAACCTTATTGGCTACCATATCGCTGATGTTATTCGAATTGATCAAGTTTCCGATGGCATTGAAAGCGGCATCGGGATTGGTGTCAGCATTTTCGACATTCGTGAACCAGATGAACCGGTCGTAATCCAATCGGGAATCCTGAGCAAGATTGCCATTGGGGCCAAGTTCATTGGGTTGTGGCAACTCGAAGGAGGCCGTGTCAGGGAGTCGATTTGCGAAGTTGGGGTCACGCAATCGTGCTGGGGACAGATCGCGTTGTGCCGCGTCCGCGAACTCGTCATGCCGCTCCGAAATCGCAATCCTCCACACAGGAGCACCACCAACGCCGCCTGCCAAGTTGGGAGCAGTGGCGTCAAGTTTCAGTTGAATGGAACCGTCACCGGCTTGTTGCTGATACAGTTCCATCGGGAAGCTAGGCTTGGTTCCTTGGTCGTTGAGTTGAGTGGGATGCGGGCAATACAGTTCCAGAAACAATGACCCCTGTGGCATGCGAACCTGATCTGAGTCATTGTCTGGGTTATCGTTGCTATTCTTAAACTCGCCTGATCCATCATCACGGTCGTCGTCACGGAGTCTGACATCATGAAAGGCCATGCTTTCACTCAATAACAACTCAGGTGATTCGACGCCCCAAACAACAAATTCTGCCGAAGCTGGACTGGTGGCTAAGTCTGCAGGGGGATTCCATCCATTGGCATCGAAGGGATTGGCATCAAAGACGAAACGCGTCATGATCGAGTCGGGGTCGCGATAATCAACCACGTTCACCGCCCACTGTGCTAGTCGTCTCGCCTTGTAGGCTTCTTCCGAAACGCCGATGTCATCAAACGTGCGATTGGGATCCGTGGGCGGGAAGAATGATTCTTGCGAGTTGTTCTGTGTGTCGATGTCGCGACTGAGTGCCATCATCAAGACATACAGATGACGAGCCAGGAGTTGTCGGCCTTCGATGGGAATCTGGTTGTTTTGGTTGTTAGCTTCATCCCAGCGGTAGTAAGGTGTTGCATTGGCAAAGTCATTGGGTATCGCACCGGTTGCCCCACTCGCGATCTTGAATGCTGACTTTTCACCCACATCTCCATCGGCATCCTGCGCGTCAATGCTTCCATCCCGGTCGTTGTCGAATCCATCTCTGGCTGCCTCAGTTGTGCTGGCAGTTTCCACCGGTTCATCAATGACGAGATTGTTGTTGTCATCAACCAGGTTTCCGATAGCGCGGTTGACATCCAGTTTGCGCCCCAGACGCAGCTCGGGAGCGACGAGTTCGGCCATCTTGGCACTGGAGTATTGGTTAACGCCGTTCAACCTTTCGATCAAATCCTCCAGCGAAAAAGTTGGGTGGTCACTGGAAGTGCTTTTGGCAGTGAATACGTGTTCGTACCAAAGTTGATTGGCGTTGTTTGGGTCGTTGTAGCCACCAATCAGCGATTGCAAACGTTCACGAAGTTCCGCCGGCAGCAATTCTGAATCGAAGTCGTTGGACCGTAGAAGAGCTTCGAGGTCAGAGACTTTGAAGTTCGTATCACCACTCAGGTTACCGGTCGGGTCCTGCTCGTAGGGTGTGTTATAGGATTCGTCCACAGTGGCCGCGTTGGCTTGCCCGGCTACCAGCAGGTGACCGCTGCGTCCGATGGCCGTTCCCTTTCGTCCAAATGGATCAGTGCCATAACCAAAGCCGCCGGTCGCGGTGTGAGCAACTGGGCGAAAACCCGTTAGCAAGGCATCGACCGCATCGCGACCATTCCTGCCTGCTTGAAACGTGCTTCCACGTTTTTCGTGACCGTACTCATAACGGGCATCAATTGCATTTTTCAGGTTGGTAGCGTGTCCGGCACTGACATTGGCTAATTGTGGAATNGTGATTTCCGAAGGGCCCCATCCCAGTCCTCGAAACAGATTGACCGCTGGCGTCTGTGCGGATCCCGCTGCTGCTGCCCACTTCGCTTGCTGATTGGATTGCAGACCCGCGGTACCGATCAGCGGGTTGAGTTGAACGTTGCTGTGGGCGTTGAGGTTCAAGCGACCGCCCAAGTCTTCGATCATGGGTGCGATCAGCGGTCGCATGAGCTTGCCATCGCGGGTGGTGAATGTTGGCAGGCCAACATCAACCCAGACACTGTCAGCAGTTCCGTCACCATCGTTGTCGACGTCCCACTCACCACTGATGAGGGCTTGCAGCAACTGGTTGAGGCGTGCAGGGTTGTTGTTCATCGGCAAGGCGGTGCGCAATGCGTACTCGGGACTGCCACCAGTGAATCGCTCGTTGAGCGTCGGCGAGCCATTGCCCAATTGATTCTGGGCGATGGGCAGCGGCCTGAATGTGCCACGTTGCAAGCTTGCTATCAAATCATTGAATTCATCGTTGGTCGCATTGGACCAGTCCGGTNANTCNTTGANCAGATAATTCAGNACNGCGGGGCGATGAAATGATGGGATAACGGTGCCATCATCGCGACGAAGGCTAAGCCACCAGTTGTTGTGATCGGGGGCATCGTAGTCCTCGTCAAAATCGCCTGGTGTTTTGCTCTTGTCAACGTCACGACCAAAATGATTGGGCTGCAACGAAATGGGCAGGTCTGTGAAACCAGTATTGGTATTCGTACCCGGAATCTTCTGTGCAAGTTCCGGTACATCCGAGATCGTGTTGTTCAGATTGTTTCCATCAAAACCGACGCCAGGAGAATTTCTCGGCGCACCATTAACAATGAATGTGTAACCATCCTTGGTGATGTCCGTCGGGTCATCATAGAAGTAACTCAACAGGTTGCGTAACGTTGCTCCGCTGGTCATGCCAACATCGTCCAAGTCGATGTACAGATCATCCCAAGCCGTACCGCTTTGCAGATTGTAGACCGACCTCATGACCCGATAAGTCCGGTTGGCAAGAGGTCCACTGGTGAAGGTGACTAACCGACCCGCGTAAACGTCGTTGCGAGCAGGCAAGCTGGGGCGAGCGACGCCATCACTGCTGGCGGGAAAGCGCACGAAACCCGTGAATTTGTCTGCGGTGTCAGTCAACTCATCCAAAGGCCAGTCGTTGGGATCCGAAACGCCCAGTAATTGTGGCCCCAGTACATATTGATTGATATTCTTGACCTGTAACGACAATCCATCGTGACCATAGAAATCACTGAGCAAATCTTCGCCATAGAACGGATTGCTGGGGTCATTGGTACCACGGACCAAGGTCATTAACGCCTCGTTCATGATCCAATTCACATCGGGTTCACGTGTGCTGCGTTTTGATAGTGCCAACGATGCATCACGCGATTCATTGCTGAACACCAGGTAGGCAGCCACAAGAATGCTGAAGAACGTCAGCGAACTGAGCACGACCAACAGGATCACACCCTTG
>NZHC01000104.1 GCA_002689655.1 Rhodopirellula sp.
CATGAGCTTCTGGACTGACAGCATGAGCTTCTGGACTGACAGCATGAGCTTCTGGACTGACAGCATGAGCTTCTAGACTGCCAAATTTTTTTAAGCCGTTGTGCACCACCAAGGACGGCAGCCAAAGTGATTGATCACTTAATCTAGCACACCGGTGTTCATTTCGTTTTTGAGTCCACTCGGCGGATATCCCACTGCCGACATTGGGGCCGAGCAAGCATTCGGATTTCCCGATCCATTTGATCTGCTCCAGCCTGCAACTCCTGAATTGTTTTAAGTAGTGGTGCAGAGCGGCGTTTATACTCGTCGCTATCAGCGGCGAATCGTCGCTTGATCCCCTTGAGGGAGGCCATGCGATCGCGTACAGGTCGCACGAATTCGTCATACCTGCGGCGATTCAACTCCGCGACTGCAAGCGATTGTTGATACTGCGGAGTCTTCTGGAGTTCCTGCAATTCAACTTTCGTGCCAAGCGTCACGTGGCTCCAGCTTCCGATCAACTTCCCGTCAACACGAACCTCATACTGCCCTGCTGGTAAACCGGCAATTTTGATTCGGTCTGCGCTGAGACGATGACCTGCATGCGTCATTTCGAATCCCTTGTTCCCATCTGAAGGAAGATCCCAACGAAGCTTGACGGTACTGTGTTGTGCAGGGATGACCCACGGCAAGGCAACTTCGTCATGCTTGAACTTGATGCTTCGCCCCTGATCGGTAACCTGCAAATCCCGAATCCCTTTACCTGCAGTCCATTTTGCTCCGCGATTAAGTGAGCCCTCGTTACCTAAGACTCGGTTACCTACGACTCGGTTACCTATGGTTTGGGACGTGTTCGTCACAACCCGAGAAGCACAAAACCGGCGTTCAACTCCCAACTGCATCAGAATTTCGTACGCCATCACGACCTGCCCCGATGCTTGCGGATGAATTGCATCACCAATGAGTGTAAAATGCGGATTCTGACGACGTCCCAAGTCGGTGTAAGAATTGAGTGGAGCCCACAAATTGACAAATTCATTTCCACGTCGCCGCGACTCATCCCAGGACCAGGCACCAAACAGCGACATGAGAGCGTTGTAGCTGTTTGAGAAGTTTTTTTCTCGGAACCGCCATGTCGGATCGTCTTGACGCAGTCTTGTCACTTCGTGATCAAACATGGTGGGTGACAGGACAATCGGCTTTGCACCGACAGATTCAATGCGATCCAGTAAACGCTTCATGTGAGCCTGATACTCGGCGAAGATTGACGCGTCAAAATCCTCGTACTGACCATCATTCATCCCGAAAAGTACCGTCACATAATCTGGATGGTGAGACGCAACATCGTTATCGAAGCGTGCGAGAGCATCTGAAACAGAATCTCCCGCGACACCGGCGTTTCGAAAACGAATCCCGAGGTTTGAGTAACGCGTGTAGAAGAAATTTTCCAGATACTGTGTGTATAGACCCTGATGTGTGATTGAATCGCCGAGAAAGACAACCAGTGCATCTTGCTGCGTTTTCCGCGGCCACGAAAAAGTACTATCATCCGCAGCATTTTCTTCTGGCTGCCCAGTCCCACCATTCGGCGTGACATTTTCCTGTGCGATCAAAACATCCATCGAAAGCAATGAACAGCAGACCAACAACAGGGCACACACGCGTCGAGTGATTCGATACCATTCCATGCGTCCCCAGAGCATCCTTCCGAAACGACCTCGAAATCTACCAAAATGAATTCCCCGAAGAACCCATTCGCGGGGTAACGTGCTCTGATCATCAAACATGAAATATTCCCGTGGCTGGATGAGACACGCTGCAAAACGCTCGCACTTTAACAAAATCCCTGATTCAATTCGCGCGACCGGAACCACAAACTGGCCATTGCGGCAGAAGAACGGTAGCAACAACGCAGATCACCGGGGCAATGAAATTGAGTAGACTCAGGGTAACCACACCACTCCAACATTGCGGTTAAAACGCTCATATCGAATAGCCACTTGCACCCGTTCAACTTGACAATAGGATTCTGCAGTGAAGTCCGTTACCAACCCGATCGGCTTACTAATCGCTCTACTCATTCACGCAAATGCGACAGCGCAAAACCGCTTCGTTCCCAACTACGACGAATCAGCGATTCCGGCTTATGAACTTCCATCAGCTTTGATAACCAACGAAGGTGCGGCCGTTACCACTGGTGCGATGTGGGAAGAGTCACGTCGCCCGGAGGTGCTGGAATTTTTTGAGTCAGAGGTGTATGGACGCAGTCCTGCCGGGTGTGAAATCCAACACCAGATCGTCAGTGAAACACGCGATGCAATCAACGGAAAGGCCATCCGACGCGAGGTTGATGTGACCATGTTCACGGGCTCACGAGGTACAACAATGCGTCTGCTGATTTACACGCCCAGATCATCGTCCAACGTACCGGTTTTTATCGGACTGAACTTCCAAGGGAATCACACGATCGATACAGCGAACGACATCAGTATCACCAAAAACTGGATTCGGAACCGTGGCGAGATCAAGAACAATCAAGCAACTGAATCAACTCGTGGTACCGCCGCTGGGGCACGATGGCCGATCGAGACGATTATCGATCGCGGCTATGGCCTAGTCACCATTTACTACGGTGACATCGATCCTGACTTTGAAGATGGATTCCAAAACGGCATTCATCCGCAATTCGATCAACAAATGGCATCGGTACCACAGGGCGAACGCTGGGGAAGCATTGCAGCATGGGCTTATGGCTTATCTCGAGCCGTGGATTATCTTGAGCAAGATGATGCAATTGATGCAACACGTGTCGCAGTCATCGGACACTCGCGGCTTGGAAAAACCTCTCTATGGGCGGGAGCGACCGATCCTCGTTTCAAGCTGGTGATCAGCAATAATTCGGGTTGTGGTGGTGCAGCACTCAGTCGACGTGCAGTGGGCGAAACGGTTGAACGTATCAACACATCCTTTCCTCACTGGTTCTGTGATAATCATCTCAAGTACAACAAAAATGAGAATGCCTGTCCCGTGGACCAACACATGCTGTTGGGCCTGATTGCTCCCCGCGCTGTGTACGTCGCGAGTGCTACCGGTGACCGATGGGCCGATCCTCGGGGTGAATTTCTGTCGTGCGTGCATGCCGATCCGATTTATCGATTGCTGGGAACCTCCGGAATGGGAGGTAGCACGCCGCCTGTGGAATTCCCAACCGCCGAATCTCCCGTCAATTCTGGACGGGTAGGCTATCATCTACGGACAGGAAAACATGACGTTACCGACTATGATTGGGCACAGTACTTGGACTTCGCTGATCGGCACGTCAAGTAACGCTGAACGCTCAGGCATGCGGTTTCATGCTGCAGCAGGATGTATTTCAGGTGGAACCCGATCATTGCACCGAAATTCGCATGATAATGCCAGATCCGTTTCCTCTGGCACCAACCCGTCACAGGCGTGACTCAAAATCTGAACTGGAGTGTCACATCAACATGCTCTCTTTGCCGGGCAGACTTCGCCCGCCCTACCTGTTTACGATGCTGATGGCGTTGACGCTGTCAGTTTTGACGCGGTCAGGTTCGACGCTGCCAGGTTCTCTGACAGCCTGTTACGCCGAACAGCCAAATATCATCTTTGTACTAGCCGACGACCTTGGTTGGTCTGAACTTGGATGCTACGGCAACGGATTCAACGAAACGCCCCACCTTGATCAACTCGCCAGCGACGGAGTTCGATTCACACAAGCATATGCTGCTGCACCAGTTTGCTCGCCGTACCGCGCCGCTTTGCTAACAGGTCAACATCCCGCTCGCATTGGCATCATGGACTACCTACGCCCCAATTCTGCCAATGCGCTTTCCACATCTCATACCAGTCTTCCCGAGGTCTTGTCCAATAATGGATACGCCACGGGCATGATTGGAAAATGGCACCTCACCGGGTACGAATACCACTCGGCTGCCCATGAGATTAAACCCGTGGACCATGGTTTTCAGTGGGACTTTGCCCGTGAGGTAAAAGGAGTCGGTAATGGAGCCAACTTCTGGCCCTATGTATTCAGACAACAACCCATTCGTTGGCTCGACATTCCTAACAACAAGATGGGAGCGAATGAGTTTCTCATCGACCGCATGAACGAGGAAGCAGTTCAGTTTGTTCGCCAGCACAAGAACCAACCCTTCTTTCTTTACCTGAGCCACTATGCTGTCCACTCCATCCTGAATGGAAAGCCGGCGTTGGTTCAAAAGTACCGAGACAAACATCCACCAGGTAAAAGCTCGAGGGAAAAGTGCTACCTGTGCGAGGATTCTGGACACAAAGGTGACTCGTTGAATCACTGGGCATCAGATCACAACCCTCACTTGGCAGCCATGCTCGAAAGTATCGATGATGGCGTCGGGATGTTGAGACAAGAACTGAAAGACTTGGGAATTGAAAAAAACACCATCTTCATCTTCTCAAGTGACAACGGTGGCGAAACCAATGTCACAACTAACCATCCGCTACGTGGCGGAAAAAGCGAATTGTACGAGGGAGGCATTCGCGTTCCCCTGCTTGTTAGCTGGCCAGAGGAAGTACCCCGACAGGCGATCAGCTCCGTCTGCACCACCAACACTGACTTTTACCCCACAATTCTGGAAGCAGTCGGGTTAGACGCACCTGACAAGCAAATTCTCGATGGTCAATCAACTTTACCCGCGTGGCGGCAACCCAATACCAACCCTCCCGTCCGAACATTGCATTGGCACTACCCTTTGGATCAGCCCCACTTTTTAGGTGGCCGATCTGCCGCAGCAATTCGCCGTGGCAACTGGAAGCTGATTAATTTTTTCGATACAGGCGAGGCAGAATTGTATGCGTTGGATACCGATATTTCTGAAACAACCAACAGGGCTGCTGAGCATCCTGAGCTCACCACAGAATTGAAACAGGAACTTGCCACATGGCAGCAACACGTAGCTGCTCGCATTCCGTCGCCACCACTCTTGATCCAACCTCGACAACTCACATTTGCCGACCATTTTTCAGATGGTCAAATCAGTCCGCGTTGGTTCTTCAATAAAGATTGGTCTGTTGAAAACGAGACACTGGCGAGAAGTAAAGCGGGAACCGAAACGACAAGAATTTTCCTCAAGGACACAAACTTCACCGATGCCTTGATCAGGTTTGATTTCCGACTCGGGGACGCGAAAGATATCCGTCTGGTCACTGGTACTGGCGGGCACTACAACTCAGTTATTCACATTCGCCCGGATCACTTTTTCATACAGACCGCCAAAGATCCTGACGGCCCCTACTATTCGTATCGCCACGGAGAATGTGCTTTTCAATTCAAACCGAAACAATGGTACTCCATGACGGTCGAGTTTCTTGCAGACGAACTGGTTGCGCACATCGACTCGACCCACATCGCTCACGCCAAACACCCAGTCGTCGATAAACAGCGTCAGTACTTTGCATTCCAATCAGATCGCGGTGCTGCCCAATTTGACAATGTTCAGATTTTCAAAGGCAGCACAGGTTCCAGCACTGAAGCAAATCGTCCCAGCATATTGGCCCAGGCGAATCGTCACCCCGTCCCCAAAACACTGCAAGAACAATTCGCCATTGAAAAAGTGAATGCGCACGAACGACTATTCCAAAACGACCCAGAGTACCGTCGGCTGATCACCGAAGTCGATCGCTTGGATCAGCAAAAGGCCGAGCGTTTTCCCGAAGTTTTCCGAACACATAAACAGATCAAAAAATCGATCTCAGAGATGAGAAAAAAACTTCACGTCGAAGATCCCCGGTACAAGGAACTGCTTTTCGCAACCTACCGTGCTTCAAGGGAGATCGATCAATACGTCATCGCACAGCATCCTGAGTACGCTGCATTACCTGCTAACCAGCAGAAGGAAAGACTTGATAAGTGGAACGCTGCGATGCGCGAACTGCCACGGGAAAAAGCAAAAGAATACTTTGATCTCGTAGAAATCGAACTGGAGACCCAGCGCCGCTTGGAAACTGCTTATCCTCAACTTTTCGTGTCCGATGAGGGCATCACGCAATCCCGAAACGTAAAGCGAGAAAGTCTCAAGAACATCCCCGAGTTCCGCGACTGCATCGAGAAACGTGCAGCAGCATGGCGAGCTCAACAGGATTATCTTCTAACTCACGACCAACAGCTTTCCGGTCTGAACGAACGCCTGCTGAATTCCCAGACCCCATGAATACGTTGACAATGCGAATACGCTGGCAATGCTCCCGAGCTGCAACATTCAATCTGATTCGGGACACAACGCGTGATGCCTGATGCCATCCCCCCTGACTCACCAGCGACCAATGCTTTGCCTGCTGATGCTTTGTCGATCGACGCTTTACCCATCTCTGATTGTCTTGATGAATTGACATCGGCACTTGCTCAGGCACAGTCGGTCGTCCTGCAAGCCCCGCCTGGTGCAGGCAAGACGACGGGTATTCCGCCAGCTCTGCTCAATTCAAATGCAGTGGGAGATGGCAAGACGTTGTTGATTCAACCCCGTCGCATTGCCGCTCGCGCGGCAGCCAGTCGGCTTGCTGCAGCGATGGACTGTCGAGTGGGTGACACGGTGGGTTACCACGTACGTTTTGACAAGCGTTACGGCAAAGACACGCGATTGATCAGCATGACAACGGGTATGCTTCTGCGACGAATGCAGTCCGATCCATTTTTGGAAAATGTTTCCTGTGTCGTGCTTGACGAGTTCCATGAACGCAGTTTGGAAATCGATTTGGCGTTGGGAATGCTGCAGCGGGTCCGGACCTCGCTGCGTCCCGAACTGCGATTATTAGTCATGTCAGCTACATTGTCGCCTGAGCCAATTGCTCAATTCCTTGGCGACGCCCACACCATGATCAGCAAGGGTCGATCATTTCCGGTCGATGTCCGTTACAGCAAACAAATTTCGCAAGAACCTGTTGAACAGAAAATAATCCACACCTTGCCCAAGGTTCTTGAGCAGACCACTGGTCATGTACTCGTATTTCTACCTGGCGTTGGAGAGATCAACCGAACGCAACGAGCCATCAGTTCGTGTTCGTGGTCCGACAATTTCCAGATCCTTCGACTGTATGGCGACCTGCCTGCCAAGGATCAGGATGAAGTCCTTCGCGACTCGAAAACACGTCGAGTGATTCTGTCTACCAACGTTGCTGAGACATCACTGACGATTCCCGGTGTGACGGGGGTGATTGATTCGGGTCTGGTCCGAACGATGCAAATGGATAGTCAGATTGGGCTCCCCAAACTACAGCTGGAACCTATTTCCCAAGCCTCGGCTGAACAACGCGCAGGCAGGGCAGGGCGGACCTCTCCCGGCTTGTGCTATCGTCTATGGCCACTCGCAGTTCATCGTGCACGACCCAGCAAAGACACGCCAGAGATCACCCGCTGCGACTTCGCCAGTGCATTACTGATGCTGTCCGTTTGGGGTGAACGTGATGTGTTCGATTTTCCCTGGCTGACACCGCCCACAACTTCATCAGTCAAGAATGCTGAAAACCTGCTCAAGCAACTTTCAGCGATCGACTCGGAAGGCAGAATCACCAAACAGGGACGCCACATGGCCTCTCTGCCAATTCACCCCCGACTCGCGCGTTTCATGCTGGAAGCTGAAACGTTAAAAATTGTCGAGGAGGCGGCACTTGCAGTCGCTTTGCTAACGGAGCGAGATCCACTAAGAGGAGTCCCGAGCCAGTCCACGGTGATCCATGACTGTGATTTGTCGGACAAAGTGGAACGCGTGAAAACAATACTCAGCGATCAGCATTCACCTCACCGGCAGTCGCCAGCGATCAAGAACACCAAACGCATCGCCGAACAAATCCAAAAGGCAACCAGAAGGCGTGCGGATACCGTTCCAACCACAAGCCCCAACGTGACCACCGATCATCCGCTACAACGCGCGCTGCTGTCTGCCTTCCCTGACCGCGTTGCAAAACGCCGCGATGACGACCCCAGAAAGGGCGTGATGGTGGGCGGTCGCGGCGTTCGGCAAAGCAAACGATCTGCAGCGATCCGGGGAGACTTGTTCCTGTGCCTCGACATCGATTCACAAGGCAAGGAAGCCAGCGTTCACCTTGCATCTGGCCTACGGCGAGATTGGCTTGACCCAAATCTGCTACGGGAAATCGATGAACCTTGTTTCAACACAGATCTGTCTGCTGTGGTTGCTCGCCGGAGAACCTATTTCGCGGATTTACTACTTTCAGAAACACCGATCGGCTGCCAACCCGATGAAGAAACCGCTGCAATTCTGACAAAGCATGCCCGCCAAAACATGGAACTTTGCTTCCCCCGCAATAAAAAAACCAACCAGTTCATTGAGCGTGTAAGATTCCTTACTCATCACATGCCAGAGTTGGAAATCCCTGATTTGGATTCCCAATCCATCGACGAAGCACTGGTCGAACTTTGCAAGACCCGAACCTCATTCACGGAACTTACCAAGGCTCCGTGGTTGGATCACCTTCGCTGTCGTTATCAGTACGATCAAATGCGATTGATCGACTTGCATGCCCCCGTGGCGATGACCGTGCCCAGTGGCAACGAACACTCCATTAGTTATGAACAAGGTAAACCACCACGGATGGAAATCCGAATTCAGGAATTGTTTGGCTGGAAACAAACACCTCAAGTTGCGACTCGAGTTCCCATTCAGTTACATCTGCTCGGGCCCAACCACAGACCACAACAGATCACCGATGACCTAGCCAATTTCTGGTCGGAGACCTACCTTCATGTCCGCAAAGAACTGCGTCGCCGATACCCTAAACACCATTGGCCCGAAGATCCATTGAACGCTACTCCAACCCGAAACGGTCTGAAACCAAAAAGCTGAAAACGATCAGTTCCAAATCATCGCTCTGATCTGAACACCGAAATCAGTCATGAAGATGGTCATCAACAGAGAAGGCAACCAGTCAACGGTATGGTAGAAAAAACACTTATCCAATTACGTGATGTTTCCCGCGTTGACAGCAACAGTGACAGGCAACTACTGCGTGCCATATCGCTGACGGTCAGTGCTGGCGCCAGGATTGGCCTCGTGGGGATCAGCGGCAGCGGAAAATCGGCACTCATGCGATCCATTGCGATGCTTGACCCATTCTCTGGAGAGCTTTTTCACCGCGACATTCAGATCACCAATGATGCGATCCCGGGCTACCGACGAAAAGTCGTTTATCTATCCCAACGGCCTTTTTTCACACAAGGAACGATCGAAGAGAACCTGCGACTCCCGCTTCAGTTCAAATCTGCAAAGAGCAATCTAAAAAGCGCGTCATATCAGTCAGAACTCATTGCTTCCGAGTTGGAAGCATTTGAACTGGCCCCAGAAATCCTGACTCGTTCGCCGGAATCCCTGAGTGGTGGGGAACAGCAAATGATCGCACTCATTCGTGCGTTATTGATGGAACCGGAAGTCCTGTTACTGGATGAGCCAACAGCTGCCTTGGACCCTGATTCCCGTGACAAGTTCGAAGGCAGAATCCACAAATGGCATGACGCATCGAACAACCTCCCAACCAATCCGTCGAAGAACGAGAAAGAAAGGGGAGGAGCATATTTATGGACAAGCCATGATCCAACACAAATCGACCGAATGACGCAACAGATCGTCACAATGAACCACGGGCAACTGACGCTGACAACGGGACAAGACTTCAACCCCCGAAACGCTCGCGAAATCGATGGCCTGGAAAAGGAACAGCAAGTGGAGCCTTCAGATGCTTGACTTCCATACAATGGTTTCAACAATGCCAGACATCAGCGAGTTGCACCTTTTAGGACAGTTTCTGGAACCACGTCCACAAGGTGACATTTCACTGTCGTGGTTTGAGGTGGGCGTTGCGGCAACTCTGCTGCTAATCAACGCAATCATTTCCTTGCAACTCGGCCTTGGCATTGCAAAACGAATTGCGACCAGTTCGGTCCGAATGACTCTACAGTTGGCCATTTTGGGATTGGTGCTCAAGCAGATCTTTGAGTTGGCACAACCCACTCCCGTCCTTGGTTTGGCCGCCGTGATGACCGTGATCGCGGGGGTCTCTGCTGTCAAACGAATCGACCACCGCTACCCGACAATCTATCGAAATTCCATCTTTGCAGTATGGACCAGTGCGTGGGTTGTGACTTCGGTTACGGTCTTACTCATCGTCCGTCCACAACCGTGGTACAGCCCACAAGTGGTCATCCCACTTTTGGGAATGGTGTTGGGAAATTCCCTGACGGGAATCTCACTGGGACTCGATCGTTTCCTGAGTGAACTGAGAAACCGCCGTGGTGAAGTTGAGACGATGCTTGCGTTGGGGGCCACGCGTTGGGAAAGTTGCCGAGGTGTCTTCATTGAAGCCACACGCACGGCAATGATCCCCATTCTGAACACGATGTCCGTCGCAGGTATCGTCAGCATCCCGGGGATGATGACCGGACAATTGCTGGCAGGTGCTGAACCCATCGACGCAGTCAAATATCAGATCATGATCATGTTTGTGATCGCAGCAGCCATTGCCATTGGAGTCGTCTTGTCACTGGCATTGAGCTATCGCAACGTGACCAATGAGAATCATCAGATTGAATGGGAACGGATTCGCCGCTCGTGAGTGGGCAAAGGGGCCGCCGCAACGTGGCAACTGCGAGGTCAGAAACGTGTTGCATCTTGAATCCACGTGCTTCCCAGACTTGGAAAAATTCTGACCCGATCAGAATTGAAAATAGACAAACGGTTGAAAATGACTGGGTGCATAGAGCACCAGAGCCCAAATCATCACGGTGGTCAGAATCGGTGAATACCACGCACCGATCGGAAGTCGCATCGCGCGACGCAAGGGAGTGCACCAGGCGATGTGTTCGATGACACAGCAAATCAATGCGACAATCGCCAGAGGTGGATACCAATCAATTCCTTCGGCAAAGCTCAACATCCGCTGCAGGACACCCATTGCGGTGCCCAGGCTGTCACTGCGAAACAGGACCCATCCAGCCAGAATCACTGACATCGTGAGCAACCATTTGACAGGCAACGCAAGCCTGTAACCAATGGAATGTTTGAAAGCCCGCTCAACAGCCAGGGCCAAACCATGCCAGATACCCCACAACACAAATGTCCAAGCTGCCCCATGCCATAGCCCCCCCAGCGTCATCGTGATCATCAGATTGCGGTAAGTCACCCACTGACTGACACGACTTCCCCCCAAGGCAATGTACACATAGTCGCGAAGCCAACGAGACAGCGTCATGTGCCAACGGTGCCAGAACTCGGACATCGATCCCGACAGATAAGGATGCCTGAAGTTGACAGGAAACCGATAACCCAGCATTTTTGCTGCACCGATCGCGATGTCACTGTAACCAGAAAAATCGTAGTAAATCTGGCCCGCGTAAGCGAATACCACAATCCAGATCGTCACGCCGCTGTAGAGATCAGGTCCAGCAAAGACCACATCAACCGCTTCACCAAGACGATCAGCAAGCAACACTTTCTTGACAAGGCCACGTAACATCTGCTGCGCTCCCCCATAGAAACGTCGCTTGGAAAATCGCGGCACAACTGCCAACTGTGGCAACAATTCTCTGGCACGAACAATGGGACCTGCGACCAATTGTGGAAAGAATGCAACATACAATGCAAAGTCAAGAAAGCGATTGATTGGTTTCAACAGACCCCGGTAAACATCAATCGTATAGCTGAGCGTTTGAAAGGTATAAAACGAAACNCCCACNGGAAGAATGATGTCCAAGGTCTCNCCNCTCAAACCAATCGCCTGCAAGGCGGGACTCGCCGAGTCGATAAAGAAATTGAAGTACTTGAAAAAACCCAGCACACCAAGATTGACGACCAGACTGACCGACAGCAAAACTCGCCGAACTCCCTTGCCCGTGCAGCACACCATCCCTCTGGCAAGGCAATAGTCAACCACCGTTGAAAGCGCGAGAAGACTACAAAAGCGATAGTCCCAGTACGCGTAGAAGTAATAACTGGCGATCAACAAGACTGCATTTCGAGCTTGTCGCCCACGGCACAGCCAGGCAGCGATCAACACACACAGAAAGAAAATCGGAAACTCAAATTGCGTGAAGAGCATCTGTTCAGTCCCTGCTTTCGCGAGAAGGCAGGGTTGATTCAACTAGCGGGCCTGATAATTCTTCAACCAGCCTGGCGGCTAACACCTGATAGCCGACCTGATTGAAGTGCCCCGAACCGATGAGGCCATTGTGGAACCCATATGGCCAACGTCCGTCGGATGCAACGGAATTTCGCAACTCATCTCGAGCATCCACCACGCTTATCCCCAGCGCCTCAGCAGCCTTTTGTAGCGACAGAAACTGATCCGCTGTCGGATCCTGCCAGCGGATTTTTCCATCGGCAATATGCGGTGCCAAAGGAGCATACAACAACACGACCGGCAGTTCTGTTGCGTTCCTGATTGCAGTCAGAGCGTCCAACCACAAAGTACTGCCATCACGGCTCAATGATCCATCTGACTGCATGCTGCTTCCAGTTTGCCTGCTGTCCTGGGATTTACTTTCAGCAACAATTGGAACACTGGCACCGCTCTCTGGTCCAACAGCGAACCGGAGACGCCTTGGCGTTGCTCCATCTGGTTCACGCAACACATTTCGAGCCGCCTGTATCACAAACGCTGGAAGTTTCGCCGCCAAGGCTGCATCGGCAGTGGTGGCATCGCTTGCTGATGGTGATGCTACCGGCGCTTCGACTGCGGCTAGTAAATCTGCTGGCTCGACAACAAGAATCACATGCTGATCAATACCAAACTGCTTTTCCACACGTGGTATCTGGGTGACCCAATCGGCTGCATCTTCGCCACTTCGTGCCAAGGGATAAACATTCAGGTCACCGCTAGACTCACTTTCAATTTTTGCGAATAGCTTATCGGCATCATCAACAGAAACACCCTCTGCCTGCGAGTCACCCCAAAGCGCAATCTGCAACACCGACTCTTGCGTTTGCTGCAACTTTTCCGATCGTTCGCGCGGCGGCCCTGAATTACTTGCCAGCCCCGTTGTTTTGCCCGGCATCCCAAAAGGACCGATCGAGGTATCGGCGTACCCTTCACTGCGCCAGCGATACTCCGAGTCAGGTGGTAGGGTCCAGACCCCCCGCACCGGATCAGCATTCAGTGGAAGATAGCTTCGCAGAAACAATGGCGAAGTCGCTGCTATCAAGCTGGTACCCACTGCGGCACCCAGCACCCAACGCCACAGCAGCGTCCGCACGGAATGCGATGCCCATTCAGGCTGCAGCTTGATCGGAGCAGATTTCATGACAGCCACCGCATGGGGCAGAGCTTTGCGAGCCCAACCTTGCAATCAGTTGGATTTCCACGTTGCCGCTCAGACATTCCAAACTCAGATTCCGAACAAAATGGAATCCACCTGAAACAAGCCTACACAACAAGCAATCGAAGAACACGAGAACCAGCCAGCACCTTACCTGTTTTTATCGTTTCGTAACGGTGAAGGCAGCCGACGCGACTAACGGAATCGACGAGAAACCGGGCGGCCGTGCGTCCCTGAATCGCTAATCCAGAGACGCTCAAAGCTTTTGACTTCCTAACCAGCAGATGGGCCGCTGCCATTCGTCGGTCTGAAGCGTGAGCAAGTTATTCGCTGCATCTTGCCGGTATGGCTGACGCNCGACACAAGTTCAATCTTCAACGATGACCACTCGAACTGTGTTCATCGTGTCACCCTGCTCAATCGAGTCAACAACATCCTGCCCCTCGAGCACTTTTCCAAAGACGCTGTGACGATCGTCGAGATGTGGACAAGGAACATGCGTGATAAAAAACTGAGAACCGTTGGTGTTCGGTCCAGCATTCGCCATCGAAAGAACACCGGGCCCATCATGCCGCAGCTCAGAGTCAAATTCATCTTCAAACTTGTAACCTGGCCCGCCGGCTCCTGTTCCGTCGGGGCATCCACCCTGCACCATGAAGTCGGGAATCACTCGGTGAAACGTCAGTCCATCGTAATACTCTTTGCCGCACAGCGTCTCAAAGTTACCCACCGTCTTGGGGGTTTTCTCCTCAAAAAGTTCAAGACGGATCGTTCCTTTGCTGGTCTCAAAAATTGCCTGTTTCATCGCTAATCAAATCTCTCGTTAGTGTTTTACTCGCGGATGGCGAGCTCAAGGTAAAAATGTAGGTTTTCGATCGTGGCCCCGATCGGCCCGATGCTGTCTTGATTCAGCGTCTCGTAGATTGCATGCACCTTCATGAATGCGATCGACACACGCGTCTCTCAATGCACTTGCTACGCCGAGCACCTGAACTTCGATACGAAATCACGTCCAGCACTGGTCGTCAGAACCAAGCACACTCAGCAAATCACTTTGGCGAGCTTTCTTTGGCTTCATCAGTCGCACTACCCTCAGAATCGGCAGCGGCGTCTCCAGCGTCGGGCTTCGCGGCATCTGAATCATCAGCGGTGCCGCCCGAACTAAGATCACCCTCATCAATGAAATCACCGATATCCATGTCCAGATCCAAGTCGATACTAGCGTCGGGCTTCCCCAATGACTCCAGTGGAATCCTTTTGTCGTTGGGAAGAATCAGGGTGCCTGAATTGAACGCTTCTTGATTGCCAGCCTCTTGCATCAACAGCAACGTCCCCTCGCCCTTAGAACCTTTGATTTCAAATGCGATTGGTGTCTGGTCACCAGCCTGCTCAGCTGATTCCGCGGCCTTGGCTGTCGCGCCAAAATCCAGAGAACACGACTCGACTTCACCGATGTGCTCCACGATGGCTGGGTCATTTTCCACCTGTACGATCACGACTTGGCCAAGTGCACTCGTTCCGAAGTAGAAGACAGCAACCCCGCCACCACAGCAGACAAGAAACAAGATCAGAAACGCAACGACCACCGCGATCAAACATCCTTTCTTTGACTTCGGTGGGGGTGCCTGAGCAGCTTGCCCGCCAGCTCCGGCAGAGAAATCACTGTCAAAGGAATCATTGGGGCTAATGGACATGATTGATTCGCTCCAGAAGTTTGCAACAGTTAGAGGGATCAGCAACTCGACGTTCAATGGTCTTGAGCGTTCAGTTGTTGAAATGCAGTTTTAAGGGAATTCAGCTGTATCGCGACGTGTTCAGGATCATGAAGGGGCGAGCATGGAACCTTGCCAGCGAATTCATTGTTATTTTGGCATGAGAAAATGACAAACATTCTGCAAGACGCGGCCCCGCCGGTTCCTAATTAGAACGATACCGCAAGCTGGCTCATAGGCGACATGCATTGAAGCCTTTACGTGGAAAAGGAAGTCCCGCCCGTGCCGACCATTTGAATTCGCCCAATTCGGTTGTTATGGATGCTTTTGACGAGCAAGGCCGCAGGGCCCTGGAACGATAAAAACGCCCCAGCAACTAAGTTTCTCTGGTTCATCAGGGCAAACTGGTTCGTCACCCAATCCTGCGTTGAGCCACAGCGGTTTATTCCGAGCTTGAATTTCAAATTTTGGTCATGCCGAGGCCGTGACATCTGCTCACTTGGGGGGCAGATGCAAATTTGTGTTCTCTGCAGGGACGCTCGATACGAGCCAGGTTAGTTTTCTCGAAGAAACAGCAGAACGCAGAGCGGGCCTCCTGTTCATCGTAAGAATGGTATCCCGCCCCCTCGCCTGCCAGATCACACAGAGACAAAAACGGCTTCCGCACAAACAGGCATTGGCGTACTTGACCCCCTTGATCGCCAACTGCGGCAAATCAACCCACGCACTGAGCCATTTGCGAAGCCTCGAGGAAATCGGCCCAGCGATGCTACTGACCCACTTTATCGTAGAGCAGTTCATCAAACCTGCCGCTAGCGGAGGATCGTTAAAGCCAACATGATCGCGCTGCTTTGCCACACTCAGGCGGTAGCACTTTCGCTTGGCGGGAATTTGGTTATTTTGAGTGCTTCCGAAAGGCAACGCGTGAGGGATCGGCGTCCTGTCTCTTCCGGTTGCACGTCCGTTCGGCGACAGCTGGTGCTGGGTGTGGTAGGTAAATTTGCGTAGGAAATTATTCAGAGTGCGGTGAGAAAAAGGCAGCCCTACGGGCGACCACCGCAACAGTTCAACCGAATCAGATTCATTAGAGGGAATCAGTTTTATGACCAAGTGCAAGTTGGAGTATATCTGGCTCGACGGCTATCAGCCCACGCAGAGCCTTCGAAGCAAAACCAAAGTCGTCGATGATTTCAGTGGTCAAGTAGAAGACGCTCCATTGTGGTGCTTTGATGGCTCGTCAACCGAGCAGGCTCCTGGCGGATCAAGCGACTGCTTGCTCAAACCAGTCTACTGCGTTCCCGATCCAGGCCGTCTTGGAACAGGCTTCCTCGTGATGTGCGAAGTACTCGACAGCGAGGGCAATCCACACAAGACCAACGGTCGCGCGACGATTGCCGACGACGACAATGATTTCTGGTTCGGCTTCGAGCAGGAATACACGATTTGGAATCCGGAATTCAATAAGCCAATCGGTTTTCCCGCTGAGGGTTACCCCGGTCCGCAAGGGCCTTACTACTGCAGCGTCGGGCAAGGCAAAGCAGTGGGTCGCGAGATTGTCGAAGAGCATCTTGAGATGTGCCTTGAGGCCGGCCTGAACGTGGAAGGCATCAACGCCGAAGTGATGATGGGCCAGTGGGAATTCCAGATTTTCGCCAAAGGTGCCAAAGAAGCTGGCGATCAAATCTGGATCGCCCGCTACCTGCTTGAGCGAGTTGCTGAGCGATACGACATGGGCATCAACTGGCAGCCCAAACCCGTCCAAGGCGACTGGAATGGCAGCGGCATGCACGCCAACTTCAGCAACACGACGCTCCGCACCTGTGGCAGCAAAGAAGTCTACGACGCCGTCTGCCAGGCATTCGAGCCTCGAATCAAACACCACATCGATGTCTACGGTGCTGACAATGACCAGCGATTGACGGGTCTTCACGAGACTCAATCGATCGACATGTTCAGCTACGGGGTTTCGGATCGTGGTGCATCGATTCGAATTCCGATTCACACCGTGGAAGCTGGCTGGAAAGGCTGGTTGGAGGATCGTCGTCCTGCCTCCAACGCAGACCCTTACATGGTCGCCAGCGCGATCGTAACCACGGTCAAGA
>NZHC01000105.1 GCA_002689655.1 Rhodopirellula sp.
GGTTCGAGTCCCTCATCGCCCATCAGATAGTAGTTGCCACTGCTATCCTGCACTATAAAAACCCCCGTTTTGCGCTGCGAAACGGGGGTTTCTTCATTTGGTGACAACGGTTCAATGGCACCAGATAGCTTTGAAATGCAACCGCCGATGCAACCGCCGTTTTCTTGAATTTCCGGATTGCCTCCGCCTTCTCGACTTTCGTGATGGCCTCTGGCGACTCCAACAGCATCTTGTCTGTGAGAAACGGTCTGACCTTGGGGTCACAGGCTTCCAGAAAGGATGCCTCGGTAGCCATCGCATGATGGCGCATTGCAACAGGAACTGAATTGCCCAACCACGATGACACATCTTTGCCCGGGAACCGAGCCATCAATTCCGTTTCTCGACTGGCCCGTAGGTTCTGGAAGAGTCGCGGCCAGGGCGTCACACCTGCTTGCTTGAGAATCCGCAAAAGTGTCTGACGTAGATTCTGACTTGAGTCGCGATGGCGCTTGATTACAAATTCAGCACCTTTGTGAGCAGATCAACCCAACCCATTCCTTCATAAGCGTGTATCTGAAAACGGGGTCATTCCAGCGAGACAACCGAATCCCCATACGAGTACGCTTTTTCGGTTGCTCTTAATCAGGACCGTCCAAATCTGGATCGTCCTGATCGTCACGCGCTTTTTCGTTTGGCGGGTGTTCATTGAAGCGAGAACCAGGCTTATCCCATTTCGTTTTGATCTGTTTGGTTGTCATAAGAACGCCAAAAACCGCACCACCCAGCACCACGATGAGAATCTCAGGAACGGCAATCACTGCGGCACCGATCCCCACTAGAATGGGGATACCGATAATCAGCATCAGAGCAATTGCCCACGGTGGATATTTCATTTAACAACTCACAACCCGGTCGAATTAACGATATGTGTCGGCACTAGCATAACGAATAGAGATTCTGAACCTCAATAAATTCCAAATTTGATGGTAACTGACCTCCCCCCTGCGCCGCCCCGGCAACCTCTAAGAGTCTGACCGCGTGACAATCTACTCAGAATACCTATAGACGCGAAGAATTAGCGCTCTTGCTCTGTTTTTTTCGCATCTAAAGACAACTCCAGCAGCATCTTGTCGATGACGAACGGTCTGACCTTTGGAGTCACAGGCTTCCAAAAAGGATGCCTCGGTAGCCATCGCATAATAGCGCATTGCAACGGGAACCGAATTGCCCAACCACCATGACACGTCTTTAGCCGGGAACCAAGCCATCAATTCCGTTTCCCGACTGGCCCGTAGGTTCTGGAAGAGTCGCGGCCAGGGCGCGAAATTGAAACCTCTACACCAGCACGACCATTACTACATGGCCTTTAACGCAAAGAGGTCTCCTTTTTCAAAAGGTCGTAGGGCTGCAGCACTAGTGAAACTTCCAGCCATGCCCACGTTTACACCTTGGCGAGCACAGCTGAATTGCATGAAAACCCTTTTGTTTTTTAAATAAAAAAGCACGACAAGCGTGACACCTCCAGTTTGACAGTCTCTACGAATCAGAGACTTCTGAACACGAACACTGGAGCTGCTTGTCCGATGATCGCCCAATCCCTTGTATCTGACCAGATACCCACCATTACGACTCTTCGTTGGCTCAAGTCCATTTCAATCGCGGCGTCACTTTTCCTGTTTGCCAACGTGGCCAGCGGAGGCTATTCAGTGCTTTCAGGTATCCCCGTCACCGAAGGCCAAATGCGTCTCGAGGAGCGTGATTTTAAAACGATTAAAGCCACGACGCCGAACGCGAATCCATGCTTTCCCCTTGAGGAAACCCGCGTCGAGGCGAATATTGCAGGGGTCCTTGCAAGAGTGAGAGTTACGCAAGTTTTCAGAAACCCATACTCAAACCGTCTGGAAGCATCCTACGTCTTTCCCATGCCAGAGAACTGCGCCGTTGATGCTTATTCGTTTCAAATCGGTGAACGCATCGTGATGGGCGAGGTGAAAGAAAAAGAAGAAGCTCGGAAGGTGTACCAACAGGCACGCGATGATGGCCGTAAAGCGGCGCTACTGGAACAGGAAAGAGCCAATGTGTTTACTCAATCAATTGCCAACATACCTCCCAACAGCGTGATCGTCGTCAATATTGAATACGTGCACCCACTCGAGATCGACGAAAATCGTTATGTGTTCCGCTTTCCCATGACGGTGGCTCCGCGGTACATACCGGGAACTCCAATAAGTCGCCCGAATGTCGGACGAGGCTGGGCAGCGGATACAGACCAAGTACCGGATGCGTCGCGAATCACACCCGATGTACTGCCAGCTGGTCAGAGAAATGGAAATGATGTTTTTGTCACGGTCAAAATCGATGGAGGCATGCCCATCCAAAAGATCATCCCCGTGACTCATGAACTGGACATTCAAAACACGTCAGAAACTGAGGCTGTGGTCACCTTAAAAAATCAGTCAACGATTGCCGACAAAGATTTGGTAATTGAATATCAACTGGCAGGAGAGAGCAGCACTCTCGCTTCATTAGTGCATCGCGAGTCAGAGGAAACGGAAGGTTATGTGATGCTTGCACTACAACCGAAGTGGTCAATCGAACCGACCGAAATTACGCCCCGTGAAGTACACTTGGTGCTTGACACAAGCGGCTCAATGCAAGGGGCAGCCATCAGCCAGTTGCGACAGTTTGCAGAGCACGTTCTGGATCACTTGAACCCACAGGATGAGTTTCAATTGATCGCATTCAACAACCAATCAAAAGCATTTCAGCCTGCCCCGGTGCCAGCAACAAGTGTGAACATTGAAGCGGGGAAACAATTCATCCGCAGCTTGAAAGCGGGCGGTGGAACCAAATTATTGCCAGCGTTACAACTGGCTCTGGGCGACGGATGCCATGAGTCGACACCACCCCGCTACCTGATCTTGATGTCAGACGCACTCGTTGGGAATGACCATTCAATTCTTCGCTACATTCAGGACCCAAAATTTCAGGACGCCCGTGTCTTCCCCGTCGCATTTGGAGCCGCTCCGAACGATTACCTGATCAACCGTGCCGCTGAGCTCGGACGTGGGTTCTCTTTGCAGGTAACCAACCAGGACAACGCTCCCGCACTCGCGAACCGGTTCAACGAATTGACCAGTTTGCCTTACATGACGGATTTGCAAATCGACTGGGGTGGATTATCGGTGCGAGACCAAGTGCCCGCGCGTTTGCCAGACCTGTACGCTGGAAAGCCGTTGATCGTGCTTGCACGCTACGACCAGTCAGGATCCGAAACCATCACTCTCAAAGGTAACGTCCTTGGTCAGGCCATTCAATTGAAGCTCGAATTGGAATTACCGGGTCAGGCTCCATCGCATGATGCAATTCCGTCGGTCTGGGCGCGTCAGCGCATTCGCCAGATCTGGAATCGCAACGTTGGAAACGAAACCCCGCAAAGTCAATTAGAAATTACGGAACTAGGACTACAACATCAGTTAGTAACCCAATACACATCATTCGTTGCGGTTGAAAAAGAGTTGTCTGAAGTCCCGCAGGGCAACCTCATCAGCGAGGTCGTTCCGAACATGATGCCAGATGGGATGACAAAGAATTCAAATACTGGCTCCCGCTCGACCGCGAACACGCCGGCAGCACCTGCTCAGCCCTCAGGCAATTCGCAGTCCAAGCCGAATGAATCCGCAGCAAGCAACTCGAACTCTCAGGCAATAGCGTCTCAAACCGCTTCTCCCCCAGCACCATCACCGGCGTCAAACACTCGGCCATCCAACAATTTGCAAAGTGGATCCAATGGTAGTTCAAGTGGCGCAGGAGGTGGTCCGATCGGCCCCTTCACTGCTCTTTTATCAATCGCCGGTGCCGGTGCGGCAACGATGCTGCGAAGGAAAAAAGCCGAACGAAAAACGGAGCCAACGTCGTGAACACAACCGAACTGGTTCCACCATTACAGTGCAAGCCAAACCGGATCTGGTTGCAACAGTTGCAATGCTGGTCGAGTGAATTGTGGAAACACAACAGATATACCATCGCAATCGCTTTATTGACGCTTTTGTCCTTCGCGTTTCCCGCGCTCACCAGCAGCATGCAATTGGATTTCAGCTCCGTGCTTGACGGCCAATGGTGGCGTTTGCTCACGGGGCACCTTACACATTACGACGGTCAACATCTATTTTGGGACCTGCTAATGTTCGTTGCGCTCGGGGCAATCTGCGAGCGTCAAAACAGAAAATCATTTGGTTTGTTTTTCGTGATCATGGCCATCATCGTTTCACTCACGGTAATGCTTACCTGCGGCGAAATTTCCGAATACAGAGGTTTAAGCGGAATCGATACGGGTTTATTTGCCTGGCTGACTGTCAGCCAGCTACGAAACAGTTATGCTACTGAAGATCGATACTTTACTTGCTTCTGGGCAACAAGCGGCTGCCTACTCGTGGGCAAACTGGGGTTCGAAATGATCACCGGAGATGTTCTGTTCGTTCAAACGGATGGATTCAAAGCAATTTTGGAATCACATTTGGCAGGAACTGCAGTAGGTGCACTAGTTGCATTGATTGCACTTCCACGTAATTGCGAAGCGAAAACATTTTCAAGCTGATTTCGAAGCGATAGCGTGTTTCGCCGCCAACCCACACAAGCTCAAAGTCAACCAAACCTCGCTATCCTGTTATCGCACATACTGAAATACTGCGAGCCAAGCGAGCAGCATCCAAAGTATTGGAATGACAACTCAGGTCGCCAACGTGCATCGCTGACTGGCCAGCAGCAAAACCCTAAACCGATGCCGCACGCTGAACTTGAGCATTGACCTGATCAGCAACTTGAAGCTCCCCGCTTCCCCCATCTTTTGTTGCGAAGTAGGTGCCTTCCGTTCCTCACAAAATCACTACGCAAAACAATCCTCGACCAGCAATATCGTGCTCCTCATCGACCTTACCAAGCCAACCTTGCCCATCCCAAGGATTTCGGCTGCTATCAAAGGCGAACATCTACATTCTTACTGACTGGCGGATTCCGAAAACCCAAGTCGTGATACTGAAATTGGCGTTGGAATACCTTTTCACTTATGCAGCCTCCCCGAGACAGGAACATAGCGGCAATTCGCCCTCAAATCTCTGACAGCACCACAGCCGCAAAAGAAATGACACTCAATGGTGTCCGCTTCCACGCGTTACAATGGGGTTGGCCTGAAAAGACGCTTTCGATTGATTGGTTCAAAGGACGCTCAATGTCTATGAAAAGCTGACTTTCAAAACGCGGGAACTTTATTGCAGCAAGAACTTAAAATGAGCAACCAAACACTCACAGCTTCTCTCGCTCAACTCGAGTCCATTTCAACAAGAAACTTGAGCATGGAGGACACGGAGCATTTGCTGAGCCGCACCCGCGATGCGATGAGCGATCTTTCCCAGAAAATTGACAACGAGTACCAACACTTGGCTGCTGACTTCAACAATGCCGATCCTTTTTCGCTTGGCAAGGCAAGGCGGCTACTGTCACGTTTTCAAACTCAAGCAGACTATTTGACGAATCTGGAAGAGAGCCTTGAGACCCACTTCCACCAAAAACAAATCGAAACCCGCATGGCCGAGCGTCTCGGCGGTCCAAGAAACCTTCGAGTTCTCGAATACGGCATCCTATTTCTGATCGTCGCGTTGCTCGGCTTGTTGATTTACGACATGACAGCTGGTCCGGATAACCTTCGGGTTTCATGGCTCACATCCCGAAGCATCTTTTTTATCGACGCGTTTTGTTGTGCAATCTTCATGAGTGAGTTTGCACTCCGCCTTAGTTGTGCTGAATCCAAACGATTTGTCTGGAAACATCACTGGGTTGATTTCGCGACCTCCATCCCCATTCCCGGTGAGGCTCAACTTTCGCGGTTTGGTCGGCTTGGCAGACTGGCAAGATTCGCAAGGGTGCTGAGACTACTTCGTTTCGCGCGACTCTTCTTCTTCTTATGGCGAGGCATGGATAAACTTCAGGATGTGATGGACGTCAAAATGATGAAAAAAACGATCCGCTGGTCAGTCATGGCAACACTTGCCGGGGCGTTCTTCATCTATCAGCTTGAGGGTCATGGAGCCGAAGATAATTTAGCCGCCAATCCAGTTTCAACGTTTGGCAAAGCGATCTGGTGAAGCTTCAAGACCGTGCTTACGGGTGGATTTGGTGACATCCACAACCCCAGTTCAACCTCAGGTCAAGTGTTGACCGGACTACTGGTCATCTTGGGGATGGTGCTTGTCGGGGTATTCACTGCTACGCTGACCACGATTTTTGTCGGTCAACAGAGCGAAACGGAAAACGAGAACATTGACTCAATCCTCACTCGACTTGACGAATTCACTGCGTTACACGATCAATCCAACGGCAGTGATGGTAGTAGCCAGTAGCCAAGTCTCGAAGCAATTCGGCACCAAACGCCAGCGTTCATGAAAAACTATTCTGACTCGACCGTTTCCTCACTTCTCATCGGGATTGCGGGCGGCAGCGCAGGTGGCAAGACGACCTTTGCCAAGGAACTGCTTCGTGCCGCAGGAAACAAGGTCGCTGTCTTAGAACTGGATCGCTTTTATCACTCGCTGGGAAACAGGGAAGACTACCAACAAGTAAACTTCGACGAACCTGCTGCACTGGATTTCGATCTCCTGCAAACGGTTCTTGAGGAACTGCGTGCGCATGGCAGAGCCTCTATTCCAATCTATGATTTCGCTACCCACACTCGGATCGGACATGAAACCCTTGAAGCGGCACCTCTAATAATCGTCGAAGGCATCCTGATTTTATGGAACAGAAATGTCCGCGATCTTCTCGATTTCAAACTATATGTGGAAGCACCATCAGAATTACGATTTCAACGACGAATGATGCGTGACATGAAAGAGCGAGGACGCGATGCTGCATCGATTCAACAGCAGTGGAACGAAACGGTAAGACCGATGCATGACAAATACGTTGAGCCATCACGACAGCATGCTGACCAACTCATTGATGGCACCGACAATCTGAAAGACACGGCTAACGAGCTACTTGATTCATGGTTAAAAAAATCCTGAAGCCACATGCAATGAGCTCTGAAAACCAACTTCAACTGATGTCAATCGATCCCTGACATGAACGTGGCCCTCCAAACGGCTACGACTGCCTCTTGCCATGAATCATCATGTGCATTCAAAGACTTCCGTCCGAGGGTAAGCCGCAACACATAGCTTTTGAACTAGTCAAACAGACCGAGCAAATTTTCGCAGCAACTTTTGCAGGTCTGTTGGCTCACACTTTTCAACAAAAGTTTCAAAGGGTTCGCCCGTGATCGCCTCAACATATTGGGGATAGGCCTTCACTCTCTGGATCAAAGAGGAGCGGTTCAGTTCGGGATGAAACTGAGTCCCGTAAATCGGTTTGTCTGCAATCTTGAATGCCTGATTTGTTACTTTACTTGAAGACGCCATGCAAATTGCGTTAGGTGGCATTTTCACGACACAATCTTGATGTCCCATCGGGGCAAGAAAACAAGTCTCCAAACAGCCGAACAGCGGATCCGATCGCCCTGCTTCCGTGAGGCACACTTCCACTGTGCCCAACTCTGCCCGCGACAGATCGGTGATGACTTCACCTCCCAAGGCCGCTGCCATCGCTTGGAACCCCCAGCAGGATGCAAAGGTGGGAATCCCCAACTCGTACAACTCTCGCATCGCCTGCAACGCAGGGGGTAACCACTCCCCGCCCTCAGCGACCGAATAATCTCCGCTTCCGCCAAGCAAAACACCGTCAAACCGGGAAAGAAACGGGACGGTCGGGCACCCCGAAAGCAAGTCAAATACAGTTATCTGCGCAGGGTCACAATTTAGCGAATCGGAAAAACAGTCAACCTCCTGGCTCAATATTGGATCATCTTGATCTCGAACCTGCACCAAAAGAAACTCATGCATTTGACTAGCCGCATCGAAGACAGGGCGGTTGAAACCGTCATTATGAGCAGAGGGACTATCCTCGTCGATGCCTGTCGCAATGTGTTTCAGTCAAGGTGAAGAGACACCCACTGATACGACAACAGAGCGGCGGGGGGCGAACAATCAAATCCGACGTGCGCGCATGAGGGCGGTTCAATTATGACGGATCTGAGTCGCTAAGTGCAGTCGAGAGGACGTGAGTCTGTGAGCTGAATGAGGCTGACTCCCGCCAAACCCGATCGGAGACGTGCCACCGCTGAAAGCGTCCAATGAAGCAAACTCCTTATTCGAGTTGAACCGCGTCGCTTCCAAACATCCTGAGCCGTCAGGCACGAGAGCAAAATCCGTCGGGCCATAGTACGTGTTGCGATCAAAAGCGTTCGAATTTCTCCAATCCGCCTCACCACGCTCAGCATTTGGTGCTCGTAAATCGACCCTGAAATTGTTAAGAACCCGGCCCTTCGAATCAGATTCGCCGCTCTCCTTCGCTGACATTGAGGGCCAAGGCTGTTCACATCCATGAACGGTTGCATGATCCTGCTCAGCCGGGTCTTGTGACCGCAGTTCGGAAGTCGCCCCATTGACCTGCCTATCTTCTTTACCGGGTTGGTCCGCCGGAGTCAGGGTTGGCAAAGGAACGCTGATTTCAGGAGTATCATGACGGGTTTTGTGTACACGCATCAAACGGTCCCCTCAACGTTATCTCGATGGTAACTGTCCGAACATGCGCGACTGTTTTTGCTAAGTGGGTCCCCGATGTCAAACATTGAACGACATCTCGAAAATCGCACGCCTCGAAGCGGGACGATTTGAGTGGTACTACACTTTTCATTTGCGTAGGGGTGAACCAGCAACGAACGCGTCGGAGACACCTTCCAACTCGAAACTACCTGCGTATCCACTGCACAGAAAGTAGTCCGGGGCGGCGTCCCCATGCATTTCAAGCCCAGGTACGTCGCAGGAAAATGGTCTGCTCGTAATTCAGTCGAATGCTTCATTTTAGTCTCCACGATCTGGAAACCGCACACTGACAAGAATGTGGGATCGATCGCTAAGGAATAGATTCATCGTCGGTAGCCCAGCCATCTCAAGGAGATCTGTGGCTTTGCGCCCCGACCTCGCGGTCGGCTTGCCGTTTCGGAGAACCTTTTCAGAGACCCACATCAGTGAGACTGAAACGGTGCAACCGCCCCCGTGCGGGAGGACTGTTGACACGCGTCCATTGGAAGTCTGTGTCAAAAAACACACAAGTCAAGAGATCCGTGGACTTTTTACGCAACAAGCGTGGACGATCGACCGAGGATACGTCCGGAAGCAAGTCATTCACATGATCAAATGCCCAGCATGCACGTTTCGCAGATCGGGAATCAAACCATTCCCTTCCGTGACGTCCGTTTCCAAATGAACCCATCAAGCACGTAGTGAGTGATCTGTGGGACTGCGAGCAACGGCACCAGCACGAGTTCATAATTCTGCATGCTCCAGGCAGGTCCAAAGAACCAACTGCGTTCGTGCCAGACCCCGGTGTCCCATAGAAACTCTTCCAAATATGCCAACATCCATACCACCCCCAGAAAAGTAGCGATCTTTGGGAAATGTCGCTTGGGCTGTTGCTTATCCCCCATGCAGCGGTACCAGTAAACCAGCACCATGTAGGGAATCCCGTGGATGATCACGTTGGTGACGGTGAATGCGTAATCTGAATTGAACGCAACAATCCCAACGTACCAACAGATGGCCGTGGTGATGACCACGATATCCTTGCCGGGAGACCATTGCCGATGAGCTAGTCCCCGGTAGAACAAACGTACCAGGTAAGCGAGCAAACTGGCCCAGTAAATTGGCGCAGCAATCGTTTCAAACACGACAGGCAGTTGTTGAAAATCTCCTTCGAGAAACCACCAAAACTTACGGGGGAGATTCGAATGCCAGTGAATGAGCGGATAAAGTGTTGCCATATAAATGGCTACGGTATCGATCCAGAATCCGCAGCGTCCCTTTTCACCGGCACGTGATCGGTACAGCGCCACCCAGCCATATTGTTGTCGCACAAAATGAAAGACGGCAAGGTAAGCGAGCAATCTCCAAAAGGTACCCTGACCTTCAGAGTAGATTGCCATGCCCACAAGAAAAGCCAATAGCGGAGTCAGCCCGTACAACCACGGTCTACGCTTTAACTCTGGCAAATCAAAGTAAACACGGAAACCAGTCGAATAGACGTGAGCGACGTCGACCATCAAGATCGCACCGATCCACATCCAACCGGGAGTATCGTTTTCGAGAAGCCCGAACGGTGCACCCACCGCAAGCAGAGCGAGTGCTAACACGGCACTGCCGAGAAAGGTCCACAAATCGACAGCTGGCGAAAAGAGCCATCGCGTTGGTTGGCGTTGTTCGGCAGAAAGAGATGAAGTTGCCACTGCTAAGTTCAGTCATTTCGAATTTCGACGAGGGGCTGATCAAGGATCCCACGCACTGCCAATATTTCCTCAGCTGCCCGGACACCATGAAAAAAAGCTTCTTCCAAAAGCGCCACGCCACTGAGATCAGTACCGGCAAAATGAATCGGACCTAACGGTTTCGAAGCCTGCTCGCGCTCGGGGGACCACACAAACCCAGGTAGCGGCTGGATCATCGCATGCCCCCAGCACATAACATCGACGCGAGTTACCAAGGTATCAATATCAGGGTGGGCGCGACGTAAATCACTCAAAACAACATCAGCCCAGTCAGCCCACTTCAAATTCATCATCTGCTTACGGGTGATCGCCGCATCAACATCAGCAAACGGGTAGTACCAAGTCAGGACAGTCGGACCATAATCGACACCCGTCTGGTGGGTTGCGGTCACATAACCAAGCGACCTTGATTCACGAATCACGTTATCCCATGCCATCGGAAAACCGGAATCCTCTGGTCGATCCTTGATATGAACGTTCGCGACCAACCATGACCCGTAGCGAAACGCAGTGCTATCGCGTCCAGATGCAGAAAACCCATCGATCACATACTTGGCCATCATTTGTGGTGCTGCGAAGACGACCTGTTGGGATCTGAATCCAATCGGTTTCATCGTGTTGGTGTCGAATGCAGCAACCTGCGACGATTCTGTGTTGGTTCCCGCCTTTACCCTGAAAACCGCTAGACCGGTCCGGATCTTATCGTCACCAACGCCCCTCAGATAATCAACGACCCGCCCATTTCCCTCCGGCCACGTAATGACCTCCTGTGACTCATTTCCCATGCCAGCAATTCGGGCTGCAAAGTAAAACACGCCCGCCCATGCACTCACCCGATCAGGCGACAACCCATAATCATCACGGCATGAATAATCGACAAGCCAGCGCAAACGAGGTGAGTCCCACCCACGTTCATCCAACCACTGTTCCATCGACAGTTTGTCCAGCTTGCGAACAGATTCATCGTTTGATCCAGTTGCCATTGGGATTGCAAACATCCGTCGCCCGCTGGCGTCCCGCATCTCGGCCCAACGATCTATTTCTTCCCGAAAAGCTGCGAGTTGTCTCAAATCTTCCTGGCTCGCTCCATGCCCGGGATAAAGTCCTTCGTACCATCTACCTTCGCTGAATACCCGTTCCTCTGGTTCACGGCATAAGAACTCTTCAGATACCTGCGGTTGCCCACCTTTGGTGAGTGCTTGAATGACCTGCATCTCGGACAGCAATTCAATCAAGGCATGATTTTCTGCCATGGGTACAGGGATGTAATGAGCTCCCCATGGAAACTTGAAACCATCGCGACTGCCACTACGCGCGGTCCCGCCTGGCTGCCTTTCAAGCTCAGCAAGTACAAAATCATTGAAGCCAGCGCGTTTGAAACGCCATGCAGCGGCGAGGCCCGCGATACCGCCTCCGACTATCGTGACACCAACGTCCTCATGCACATCGGGACGGATCGCTTTCTTGACACCATCACGCAACAGGTGCCCGATATCGAAGCTTGTATGTTCAAGCTCACCAACGGGCGGTAACTTGGACATATCACACCCGACACTGTGGGCAAACTGCGACCCCAACAAGACGGTCAAAAGTTGGCGGCGATTCAGTTTTTCACTCTCTGCCACGCCACTCCTCGTCGTAGTACCGAACCAGCACCTGATTATTGAGCTGATTAATCTCTGTCTCGATTGGCTGGATATCTCTGGGTAGTTCAAACAGATTCGCCAGCATCGAATCATTTAAAAACGACAACTCCTGTTCAAGTTTTCCCAACTGCATCGGCACAACGAGATCACCTTGAGGAGAAGCCAAGGCAAATCCCCAGACGCCAAAGGTGGGGACAGCCGTGCAATAAGGCCGAACATTGAAGCCAGCCTCCTCCATCGTTCGCAGAATGCACCAGTAGGATTGCCCAGCAACCAGTGGCGAAGTGCATTGGATGCTGACAACTGCATCTGCCGTGATGATCTGCCTCAAACGTCGATAGAAAAATGTGGTGTACAGTTTACCTACGGAATAGGATCCCGGGTCTGGAAAATCAATGACCACCGCATCAAACGGTTCATGTTCCTGCCCAACCCAGACAAAAGCATCGGTGTTGATCACCGTCACCTTTTCGTCCATCAAGGAGTCTTCATTGAGGTCTCGAACCAAGGGCAACTGTGTTGCAATTTCAGTCATACCGGGATCAATATCGACCAAGGTCACGGATTCAACACCGTCATGCTTGAGGATTTCCCTGACCGCCAATCCATCTCCTCCCCCCAGCACGAGGACACGTTTGGGCGTCCCTGCTGCCATCATGGCGGGATGCACGAGTGCTTCGTGATATCGGTACTCATCTACTGAATTGAACTGTAGATGACCGTTGAGGTACAGCTGAAACCCTTGTCGATTGTTGGTCACAACGATTCGCTGAAAACGCGTCTGTTTGGCATGAACTACCGCCTTGCCAAGGATAATTTCTTCGGTCCAAGTCGTAAGCGTATCCGCCTTGATGATCCCAACAACCAGCAATCCCACCACAAGGAACGCCCGCCCACGCAGTCCTGCCAGTCCACGCTTCGTTAGCAAAGGGCGCAGCAGATAGGTCCCCCACAACCCTACCAAAGCGTTCAGGACCCCAAAGACAAGTGAAGTCCGCATCAAACCCAGATAGGGAACCAACAGCACCGGAAACAGCAACGACGCTAGCAGAGCTCCGATGTAGTCGAATGTAAGAACACGAGAGACAAGATCGCTGAAATCCAGATGTTCCTTGAGGATCCGCATCAACAGCGGCAGCTCCAATCCCACCAGCGTTCCAATCACAAAGACAGTTCCAAACAGAACCAGCTGGAACCACTGGACGAAGGCAAATGATACGAACAATAAAGGTGCCGAGAGGCCTCCCACCAAAGCAAGCGCAAGCTCAACCTCAATGAATGTTCGCGCCAAGCCTTGATGCAAGTACTGCGAAAACCATGCTCCAACCCCGAGTGCGGACAAATAAACTCCAATCACGAGCGAGAACTGCGTGACCGAGTCTCCTAGCAGGTAGCTTGCCAAAGTTCCTGCAATCAACTCATAAATCAGACCGCACGTGGCTACAGCCAGCACGTTCAGATAGAGCAAAAAGAGGGGCGCACGGTTAAGCAAGGCAATGAGCCAATCGCAAATAGCTAGCCAAGGATCGCAGAAGCAATGATGACAGCGATGCCAACAACCACTGCAGCAACAATCGTCGCTAGAGCCTGATTGTGTTCCTCAATGACCTCTTTGACGATCGAAAAAGGCGTCACCCTATCCATCAAAAGGATTGCAAGGAAAAGCACCACAATCCCCAAAACAGCAAAGATCGTTGCTGCCAACAGATGCGATAACAAAAGGGCAAACGCGCCTGATGGCAAGACTTCAGACGCTGGCTGCGCCGCCTGCCCTAACAAAGATATCGAACTCACCATTCCTGAAATAATATTGAGCATTACTTGCCTCCTCCCCAAGAACCACCGTATGAACGTCCATAAACACCACCGCCTCCAGAACTCATGCCATCAAGAATTCCAAGATCAGGTGCCCGCCAGCTATAAGCTGCGGCAACCCCAAACCAAAGGCAAACGCTTAGACCAAAAACCAAATAACCAATGAACCATTTTGACTTTGAATCCATTTACACTTACTCCGTTGCATAGGGGCTGTAGTCACTATCTTCCCAGCGTTTTCTTTCAAAGGAATGCCGATAGCCAAAAATCCCAACCGGCAATGCAGAGACCGCAACCAAGCCATAATACAAGAGCCATGGATCAGCCCCAAACGCCAGATAGAGAAGCAACAGCACAAGCGACAACACCGGCCACGTGATGAACAGCCGCGGATCGAAGGAGGGTGCAGGCTGGATTGGACCAACTCCAAAGCTTCGAGGCAAATTTTCAACACCGAACGCTGTTTCAATCTCATCAGTCTGCACATAAACAGACTCCGAGACAGTAACCTCACTCGACGTTTTCGTCTCGGACCACTCATAAGAGAGCATCCTAGGTGGCGCGATGTAATCAGCGGTCCTGACCTTTTCACCAGCCTCAACCTTCCAATAAAACTCACCCAGCACGTGCTTGACCGTCGCAACACCACGATCGTAGATCCGGAAACTCGATCCATCGTAGCTGATTCGGCTGGCAGCCCCGGAGTTCTTTGCCGCTTCTCCAGAGGCAGGCGATGCAAACGACCAGTGCCGGTCATTATAAACCAACCAACGAAACCCAAGTTTCTCGCTATAAAGCAAGTACTCTTGCCATGGGTAACTGACCCCACCATACATCGCGAAGCGAGCAAGAAACCCGATCACCATGTAATGATCTCCAAACAACTTTCCCTCGGTACCAAGCGGCAACTGAAGTTTCAGTTTCTTCGGTTTTGATAACGTCCTCAGATAAGACAACTTCCCGTTATCGACATCCAACAGGGAATTGCAACTTGGACAGGTCACACGCAAAGAGGCATCGGGAACTTGCAGAGTCAGAACTCCAGCACACTGGGGACAATTCAGAGTAGTTGCTGGAGAGACAATGGCGGCATCGAGCACACCCCACCCATCACCTTCGAGTGCGAGAGTATCGAGGCTGATCTCTTTTCCGACGTAGGCACTGATCGACTCACCATATTCAAAGGTCGCAAAGACATCCTTATCACCCTGCAGATCGACAAATTTGTGCTCGGCACCACCTCGAAATGCCCAAGGAATATCTCCCTCAGCGGCCAAAGCCGTTGCCACCCCGCGTTCAGTCACACTGAACTCAGAATTACCGAGTTGGACGGCACTGCCAACTTGCAGGCTCTCGAAACCGGGCACCTTCACCTTGCTAGTCAGCTTCCGCTGAAACATCAAGTACGTCTTCCCCTGAGCCTCGGCAAGCCATCCCCAGCGTCCGCCAGGAAAGGCAAGATACCATTCGTCCCAAACACCACCCGCAGGGTGTTGATACTGCACACGGCCAACAACCGTGAAATGTTTCCGATTGAACACGCCTGAGAGACCACAACGCAAACGAGATGGCGTCTCGACTAATTCGGCAACCTTGCCAATGTCCTCGACTTTTCTGTCCGTACGAGCGACCGCTGACTGACAAAATTCACAAACAGAAACCACGGAACCCACGGTGAACTCGACGGGTGCCCCGCATGACGGACAAGCCGTCTTTCGACGTTTCATGAATCCTGCCCTCGCTCAGAGAATCCCTTGAAACCAAGCCCCGTTGGGTCTGCTATTGAGTCTGCCTTTGTCGCCGCTTCTTGCGATACTCCTCGTGAGAAATGCCTGACATGCACAACTTTTGCGTCAAGTGTTTTCGAGAGCATTCCCTGCCAGTCCCACGCTGCCCTCTCGCGGCAACAGTACAAATTGAAAGTCGCCAGCCCGTACTCGGGATAGGTGTGACACGCTAGATGCGACTCGCTCAGCAGATAAAGCGCGGTAACTCCCCCTGACCCGGCAAAGCGGTGGCACTGAGGATTCCCCACAACTTTGACCCCAATGTCAGCAACAACCTGCTGACATATCTTCTGGATAAGATCAATGTCGCGTAATGAGGCAACGTTGCACCCGGATGCATCCACAACCCACTCCGTTCCTGTCCCCAGGGTCGGTTCCACAACATCAAGAGTCGTTTGGGCAGTGCTCATGGATTAAACAGGGTCCGCGGCTATGAAAAACTGAGAATCACACCGACTGGCGATAAGCCTAGCACAGATCAACTTGCTGGTGGCGGTGGTGGTGGTGTTGCGGCTTGGAAATACCCCGCTAGCTGCGGGACCTGCCCAGCAGCTGTCCAGCCACCGATAGCAGCGGTCCAAACCATCGTTCCCTGCCCAACGTCACCGGCACTGATACCGGCGACAAGTTGTTCGAAACTATAGGGTCCCCGAGTCTGTCCATCGACCGCCACATGCCACTGCGCAACAGGCGGTGGTGGAGGAGGGCCTCCTGCAGCCACTGGCGTTCCAGGAGCCACGCCTCCTTGGCCAGGCATCATGCGACTCGCCATTGCAAACCCCATGCCTAGCCCCATGCCATCAGATGCTCCACCGCCGGCAGGATTCTCGGCAGCCGCCGTCATCGCTTGCCCCATCTGATACTGCTGAAAAGTATCCATGTTCCCGATCACACCCATACTCGTTCTTGTGTCCAACGCTTTTTCAACAGCCTCGGGCAACGAGATATTGACGACATACAATTGTGGACAATCCAGTCCATACTCATCGTCAATCCTCTCGACGACCTCATTGCGCAATGCCTCGGAGAGCTCACTGTACTTAGCTGCCAGATCCAAGGCAGGCACCTGAAGTTTCCCAAGAATATCCGCAAACGAGGAGCCAATGATGTTCCGTAAAAGCTCCGTAATGTCATCCGCGGAGAAGTCTCCGTCAGTTCCAACCAACTCCTTCAGCAGAGCTTTCGCATCGACCGCACGAAGCGTGTAGCTGCCGAATGCACGAATACGAATCGGACCGAATTCCGGATCACGAAGCATGATCGGATTTGGTGTTCCCCACTTGAGATCAGTCACCTGTTTCGTGCTTACAAAATAGACCTCTGCCTTGAACGGACTCTCAAAACCATATTTCCAACCTTGAAGTGTCGACAAGATCGGCATGTTTTGCGTCGTCAACTCGTAATGACCCGGCTCATATACATCGGCCAACTCACCGCCTTTGACAAGCACGGCTACCTGCCCTGGGCGGACGATCAGCTGAGCCCCATTCTTGATCTCGTTCTGATGCCTGGGGAAACGCCAAACCAGCGTACGATTCGAATCATCGATCCACTCGATGATATCGATCAATTCTCCACGAAGAACGTCGAACAGACCCATATCGATTACTCCCAATCAGGTTTTTTACTGCACTCGGCGGATCGAACCACGCGAAACGGTGACTCTCACTTATCAAGCCGAAGCCGACATACCGAGCCGAGCTCACCGCCCCCGACCTCACCGTCTCGGATGTCGAATCGAGTATACCGCCCGCGTCAGGACCGCACCATACAAGGCGAAATCCCGGTGAACTTATGGCGCGCCTGATCATTTTTTTTCAGAATTACACGAGAACACGGCTCACCCAAGAGGGCTCACCTTGTGCATCTCTGGTCACCTTACAACAACCGATCTGACAAAACCTGACAATGAAACCTCGTTTCCGCCAGCATAATGAAACCGCGTTTCCGCCAGCATTTCGTTTACAACCGTTTTTAAACAGCCGTTTTTAAATACCCGTTCTTAAAACCCGCTGTCGCTGCGATTATCCGTTGGACCGTGCAACTTTTCGGCGACACGAATGCGCGTGAGGAATGACAGTCTTGACCAGACGCCACCGAGCGTCAACAGAAAACCCGATCGATGAAGCAGCACAATCCCCTGGAAAACATCTTTTTACTACTCACACCGGTCACTACTCACACAGAACGCTGTTCGCCCCCGTGTTCACTCGAAAGTATTTTACTAACCGGAGATGACTCTCGCGTTGGTCAATAGCATCTAACGCATTTACAACGGTGCAGGCAAATCGCGGTTTCGGAAAGTGCGATAAGCTACGAAATAGAACAACACCCCCAAACCTGTCAGAATGAGCGGATAGATAAGTGGAGGGAACACACCGTCAGGCATTTGTTGTGTAAAACTCCAAGGCGCCCCCAATCCCCCCTCTGCAACGAGCGATGTCATCTTCTGCGGCTTGTAACAACTGAAAAACGTAAGCGAAAGCAGCCAGTCTAGAGATGCCGCCGCCTTCCCCAGTCCATACATCACCAGTTGCAGAACATACAAGCCAACCACGCCGCCAACGGTTCTCCAACGGTAACGATCAAGCGAACTCAGCATCGTACTGAGGCCTAAGACAAACAGTCCGAGCGCAAAGAGATTGAACGTGGAGGCCGCGTAAGTACGCACATCAACTCGATCCCGCAATGGAACCTCCTGCTTGGTCGGAGACTCAATCGTTAGCGGCACATCGACATTGAAGAATGGTATTTGCAACGTCGGTTGCTCAACGGTTTCGTTCACTGAGGTCGCGAAGACACCGATGCCAATTCCTGCCCAGACGAGCAAGACGAGCAAAAGAAGACCAGCTATCGAAACGCTTGCATGCGAGAAAAGTAAAGTGCTACGCTTGATCGGTTGCGCCAACAACATCTCCAGCGTGCCGCGTCCCAATTCACCACTCACAACATCACTGCCACGGGCGATGCACCATATAACCACGCAAAGAATCACAATGGGCTCGTCATAGGTCATCCCGACGCGTCCTGGGTAGGTAAACAAAGCATCGAAATCAATGGGTGCAAATTTCTCGAACTCACGAAACTGCTCGAGTATGGTCTTGAACTGCCCCATGTCTAAAAGGCTTACCACCCATACTCTCACCCATGCGAAAACAAAGAGCGCCAGTCCACACGAGTAAAACAGCAGCGACGATTGCCCGATATATTTACGAACCAAAATCCGGTTGATCATTTCCCCAACCTCGCTGCTCGATCTTCCGAGCCACCCTGAGAACTCGCTGAACTGCCTGGACTCACTGAACTACCTGGGACGGGGCCACTTCCTGGGACGGGGCCACTTCCACTGTGCACTGAATCATAAACAGCCCGGAGCCCGAGCGGCTCGATTCGAATCTGCTGCAAGTGCAACGAATCAACCCAAGCGAGCAAGGGTGCGAGGTCACCAGCGGTGTCAATTTGCAGGTGCCCGGCACGACCTTGCTGGACCACCTCCAGCGTGACTCGATCTGAAAATTGCTCTGGCACGTGAACGGCTTCGGCAGGCTGCCGTGCCGTAATCCGATGACGCTGAAACAAATCGGTCATGGTCAGCTCGTGCGCTAATTTCCCATGCCGCAGAAACGCCACTCGGTCACACGTATCTTCAATTTCACTCAGAACGTGAGATGAGAAAATCACGGTTCGTCCAGCACCCCGAGCAAGCAGCACCAAATCAAGAACAGCGGCGCGTATGGTGGGGTCGAGGTTTGCAGTGGGCTCATCCAAGATCAACAGCGGCGTTGCCAATCCCAACACGACCGAGAGCGCGAGCTTCTGTCGCATCCCGGTTGACATGAATCCCACTCGTCGCCGAGTCTGCAACTCAAGCCGGTCTGCGACTTCAAGACTCCGCTCCAAGTCACCCGCTGGGTGCATCTCAGCAAAGAACTTGAGCACGCCAGCACCGCGCATGTGCCTTGGGAGCCTCGCGTCACCAGGCAAATACGCCACCCGCTCACGAAGCCCCACCCCATCCACGAATGGATCAATCCTGTCCACAAGACACCGACCAGAAGTGGGCTGCAAAAAACCAAGCATCAGCCTGATCAACGTTGTTTTACCTGCGCCATTGGGCCCCAAAAGCCCAAACACCTCGCCGCGTGCAACTCCGAGACAACAATCATCCAACGCGGTAAAATCCCCGTAACGCTTGGTTAAGCTTTCAATCTGGACAATGTCATCCCTCTCCGCTTCGCTCATGCTTGGCTTCTTGGGCTGCTCGGCTTCGGCAAGCTCATCACACTGGCTCATCTGATTTTGTTTTGGCCTCGAAGGAACAGTCGGCGCAGTAAGAATTGCACTTCGTCGCTAGTATGCCGGTAAGTCAAATCGCCACAACCGGTCGCAAACCTCGAAAACGTCTCCAGCGTGCAACTGTGTCGACTGGCTTACTAACCCGAAAAACGGTCGCCAGCCAGATCAGCGGCGAACCAAATGCCACCCTTCGTTTCCAAAAATAGTCAAAAACGTCATGACTGGCTCCGAAAACGCCCCCTCAAGCAAGAAGTCGGATAGTTTCAAGTTGGCTCACGACCATTGCACAGAAGGCGATCTGCCTCAAGGATTTCGCTTCGCTGGAGTGACGTGCGGAATAAAACCGAGCGGCAAGCCCGATCTGTCTCTGATCGTTTCGGATCGACCTGTCGTCGCTGCCGGTGTCTACACACAGAATAAAATCGTTGCAGCGCCAGTCGTCCTGTCGCGGGGCAGAACTCCATCGGAAATGATTCGTGCCGTCGTGACCAACAGCGGCAACGCGAACGCGTGCACAGGCGATCAAGGCATGCAGGATGCGACCGAAATGTGCGATATCGTTGCCGAGATGGTTGGTTGCCAGTCCGAGAACGTGCTCGTAATGAGCACCGGAATCATCGGCAAACATCTGCCCATGGATTGCATCCGCACAGGAATCCGGGATGCACACCAGCAAGTCGAACCCTCCTTGGCTGGCTTTCTCCGTTCGGCAGAAGCCATCCGAACAACCGACAAGAATCGCAAAACCGTGACGGCGCAAATCGACGTTGGTCAGCGAAAATTCCGGGTAGCCGCAATGGCCAAGGGTGCTGGCATGATTGCTCCCAACATGGCCACCATGCTCTCCTGCATGCTTACCGACGCGCCGCTGACGCCCGAAATGGCACAGGCGTCGCTAAGCGGCGCCGCGCAAACAAGCTTCAATCGCGTCAGTGTCGATGGGCATACGAGCACCAATGACACGCTGCTTCTGATGTCTAGCGGACAAGGTACGCCGCTGAACCCCAGCGAGCTGAAAAACTTTCAACGGGAACTCACTGAGGTGGCCGTTCAACTGGCCAAGCAATTGGTCGCTGACGGCGAAGGCGCACTTCATGTGATGGCGATACGTATCGAAGGCGCCGCCGATGAATCTGCCGCTGAGACCATCGCGCGAACGGTCGCAGCCAGTCCACTGGTGAAAACTGCCGTCACCGGCTCTGATCCCAATTGGGGTCGAATTGTTTCAGCTGCAGGATACGCAAATGCTGAGATTGCACCGGAAAAAATTAGTCTTCAGATCTGCGGCACCACGATCTATCGTGATGGTGCACCAGTACCCTTCGACGAGCCTGCCCTGAGCACAAAGATGAAGGCGAACGCTGAAGTCACAATCGTCCTGCGTGTTGGGGAAGGTTCGGGGACGGTCGAATATTGGTCCAGCGATCTCACGACCAGCTACGTCGAATTCAATTCCGAATACACCACCTAATAGCAGGGCCACTGGGAACTACGAGCGAGCAGCAGTTCCGAAGACCAGCACAACACGTCCTCAAACCCAACGTGGGTTAGGCCAGCTCAAATCGCCCGGCTTATTGGGTCGCCCGGCTTATTGGGTCGCCCGGCTTATTGGGTCGCCCGGCTTATTGGGTCGCATCACGTACCTTCTCGTTGATCGTCGTATTGCTTGAACACCTGAGGTAGATACTCACGGATGATTTGCTGCAGGGATGGGTCATCTACCGTCACTCGCGTTTGATCGTCAACAAGTCCGCTTCGCTCTGCTAGCACAATCGCCGCAAGCACATGCTGGACATCAACGGGAAGCGGCACTGCATCCTCCAAGGCAATCGCCAGATCAAACAAAGCACGGCCCGCCGGTCCGTCGACCGAAACTTCCCCTGATTCATTCAGGCGAATCCCGACAGCAATCATACGCTCCATGATTTACTTTCCCGCGGTCGTAAGGATCATCCAAGGTCAACTGGTAAAGCAGCACGTCGATAACGCTAAAGGCTCACTGCGACATCACTGCAGTCGTTGCTTGAGCAGCTTTTTTAGTTCCGCAACAACCCCCGGTTTTTGAGCGGCGACATTCTCTGTTTCCGCCTGCTCTGTGCCGTGGTCGTAAAGCTCTACACTTCCTTTGTCATGCACAATCAAACGATATCGATCCGTACGGATTGTCCGACCTTTTCGAGCATAAGAGATTGCGGGGTGCCCGACCGCCGAAACATCATCCAGATAGGGCTTCAACGAAGCACCTTCAGCCTCAGGAGGCGTGGGCAGACCAGACAATTCGCAAAGTGTCGGAAGAACGTCCAGCGACTCCACAATTGAGTCGGTACGCTGGCCCGGATCTTTCAAACCCTTGTACTGAATGATCAAAGGGGACCGTAGCGATTCTTCGAACAGTGCATGCTTACCCCAAATGGCATGTTCGCCGAGATGCCAACCATGATCACCCCACAACACAACGATGGTGTCGTCTCGTAAGCCCAAACGATCCAGGCGTTTTAGCAAGCGTCCGACAAGAGCATCCGCATAGGTTACGCAAGCAGCATAGTGACGGCGCACTTCTGTGGCAAAGTCAGCATCCACATTCGGGTCGCGTCCCCAACGGTTATACTTCATGAACTCACCCGACCCGTGCCAAGTGGTGACGCCTTCAGGTTTTCCGGGGTGCGGGATCGGGGGTAACACCGCATCTTTGTACGCATCCATGTACTTCGCGGGTGCTCCAAATGGCAAGTGCGGACGAATGATCCCCACAGCGAGGAAAAACGGCTTTGCAGAATCAGCCGCCAACAGATCCATCTGGTGCAATGATTCATCGAGGATCAGGCCGTCTGGATAGATTCCATCCTTGCCATCGACGGACTGAAAAACATCCATTTCCTTTGCGTTCTTTCGAATCTCACCGTTCGCTAAACCGTGCATGGAACCACGGGGGTGCTGCCATGGCCCGGCAGGCAACAGGTGCCGATCCCAAGAATCGGGCATTTCCAAGATGTCGTTATCATCCCAATCACTTCCACCACGTCCGCCAGGATGATGCGACACTTTGCCAACGGACACTGTGGTATAGCCTTGAGTGCGAAACCAACCGGGCATTGTGGGCGCAATGTTCGCTGCATTATTACTCACTCGTTTGGCACGTTGAAACAGAGCTCCATTGTCACCGGGACCGTACTGTCCGGTCAGCAGCGTGTAACGGGACGCACCGCACGTTGGAGCTTGTACGTAATGCCTTCCAAAAATTCTGCCCTGGGATGCCAATTGATCAATGTTGGGGGAAGTGATGTAGCCTTTACCGTAACATCCTAATTCTGGCCGCAGATCGTCCACGCAAATCAATAAGACATTCGGATGCCCCGTGGCAGTGCTGGCGGCATCCGACGACTCGTCAGCAGCGATCGCAGAACCACTTTGGCAGCAGAGACAGAGCATCGCGAGCATCAAGGCAATCAGCGGATTGGTTATCCGCACGGTCGCGGCGGCCGCACACCCGTTGCACGACTGAGCTGAACCGAATGGCCCATGGCTATGGACAAACCGCGCACTAAGAGATCGCATCCAAAAATCCTGAAGCTCGACGTGACAAGACTCAACCCACTCTACCGGCGATCATTTCTGGCCGGGATAATTCTCTAGTCGACGTTATCAAAGTCCTCAAAGTCGTCGAGCCCATCGACGATCTCAGGCTCTTTATTTGCGTTGCTTCCGAGCCCAAATTCGGTGCTAATTTCATCATCGATTTCGATTTCGTAATCATCTTCATCCTCTTCTTCGAAATCATCATCGAAGTTATCGTCGAAATCATCCTCATCGATATCATCGAATTCATCGATATCATCGTCATCATCGAGATCGTCCTGAAAACCAGTATCTGGATTCCCTTCATCTTCGTCGCTNAAACCACCGTCGGTGTCACCCTCAGCATCACTGCTCTGCTGGGACTGCTTATCATCAGCATCTTCATTGGCAGCAGGTGCGGTGGCATCTTCATTGGCAACAGGTGCGGTGGCANCTTCATTGGCAACAGGTGCGGTGGCANCTTCATTGNCAACAGNTGCGGNGGCACCGCCTGCATCCGGCAAGACGGCATTAGGAGCGGGAACAAACAAACCGAGAACGGCGTTCGAGGAATCAACAACAGCCATGGGCGAAGATCAACGATTGGGGTCTGCAGGAAAAAATGATGTCGAGTTAGGTTTCCTGCCCAGTTTACCGAAGCTCCGCCATCGTGGGAATCGATCTCAGCAGGAGAAGTACGGCGTGAGCAAGTTAAAGGATCTTACCCCACCAATCAGCTAGGCAGTCTTGGAAAGAAGGGAAAGATACAGCAAAAGCACAGTTTTGTTCGACTTTCACAGTCTGACCGGTTATTTCAACCTGAATGATGACCAATCACCGATGGGAACGGAAGTAGGCAGAGCACGGCTCCGTTGGCTTCCACTGATTTCGAGTGTCGTCCGGTGGCCTGATGGCCGATTTTTACCGGGGTCGGCGGGCCGCCCCATGTTGGGCCGCTTGGCATCGTCACGATAGCCGGCGGTACCCCGGCGGGTGCCGTCACTGCTCTAGCCGCCAATTATCACATTTTGATAGTTGAAACGTATTCGAGAAAACAAGTTACAGCAACAAAACGCCCTGATTGAGCGTTTTTTGCGTGGTAACTGGCGGTCACTGTCTTTCCCGCCAACTCAACATAGATCCCCGGAAACGCTCGCAAATTTCGGAAACCCCCAATGAACAAGCCTCACCAACTCCGCCGCTTGAGCATGCTCTGTTTGCTCTTGTGCGGCTTACTCGTTGGCTGTGCAAGCCAATATGGTCATATTCTCGTCAAGCAGGACAAAGACCTCGTGGGCAGTCACGCTGCCGGTGCAGCAACTTGGAATCCACTAGTAGATGCATCGGTTGCACAATTACTGGGAAGATGCCCTCCCGCGGTACAGCCTGCGACCTTCCAAAATGCATCAACCCTCGCGCATGATATCCCACAGTTGGAGGGCGCCGCATTCAACAGTTCGGGTCTCACCTCTGGAATTCCAGCCGCTCTGGCTAACGGGCCCGGATCAGTCTGTTTCATCGGAATCGAAAACAAAAGCGCTGAGGAACTCGGTGACTTTAAAGATCAGCTTTACGAGCGAAT
>NZHC01000106.1 GCA_002689655.1 Rhodopirellula sp.
GTCCTTCGCCGATCCTTGTCCTTCGCCGATCCTTGTGTGACGGCATCGCTTTGAACAGAAGGTGCCTGCCAGAGGAGTATTTCAATGGCAGATTCAAATCACGCTGCAACGTAAAAGCTTTGTCTGCTCACGGGAGATGGGACCGATATTGACCAGGTGTTTGTCCGATTTCGCGTTTAAACACTACGCTGAAATACTCGGCGTGTTTGAACCCGGTCAGGCCTGCGACCTGCGACAGAGGTAATTTGGTTTCGCGTAGCAGTTGTTGAGCCCTTTTCATTTGGGCGTTTCGAATTTCAGCTTGCGGTGAACGGCCGATTAATCGTTTGAATCGTCGTTCAAGTGAGCTGCGTGCAATGGCGACTTCTTCCAAAATCTCAGCGACTGAAAGACCATCGCAGGCCCGTTCACGAATGATTTTCAGGGCAGAGACGACTTCTGCATCATCAATTGCCATCACGTCGGTTGATTGTCTTGCCGCGATCCCCAGTGGAGCGATTTTTACATATCGTTCAGTCGGTTCCTCGTCACGCATTAGCTGGTCCAGCATGCGGGCGGCTTCGTAGCCGATTCGGTCCGCGGCAGGAATGACGCTCGACAGTGAAGGTTGGCAAAAATCACAGATGACTTGATCATTATCGACTCCGATGACGGCAACCTGATCTGGGACAGAAATCTGTGCCACACGGCAGGCTTCGAGAACATGCTGTCCTCGAAAGTCGTTGCACGCGAGCACGCCGACAGGTTTGGGAAGTTCCAATAACCACTGAACCATTTTGGCTTGTTGTGCTTCCCAACCCGTGCGTCGGGCTTGTGCCCAGTCGGAGCCGTGAAACAGAATATCGGTGTCCTGTTGGCGTAGGTGGTGTTGAAACCCGCGATATCTCGCTTCGGACCATTGATGATTTGTAAAGCCGCAGAAGGCAAATCGTTTCAATCCACGCTGCAGAAGATGTTCGGCTGCGAGTTGCCCGATTGCTTCGTGATCATTCCAGATCGAGGGAAGTCCCTGATCACCATAAATATCGGTGAGATTTACCGTTGGGATGCCCGATTTTGCGATAAGTTCGGCCATCTCGGGAGTGGTTGATCTTGTGATGATCCCGTCCCCATCCCAGTTTTCCAGCCATGCCGGCGGTGTCACCAGCAACTCTCGGAGATCAAGCTGGACGGACCACGGTGGATTTTCTACCAGATATTGGCTGATGCCCTCTAGCACGCCGCGTCCAAAGGACATGGCGGTCTCGACGATCAATAGCACGTGGGGACGTTGTTGAGTGCTGCGTGACTTGACGTGGAATTTTCTATCCCGCTTGCGGTTAACCATAGCCGGTGGGGCTTCCGAGAGAGATAGGGAAAAACAGGGGAAAGATGGGCAGGTCAGCGGTCTGAATAGAGCCTCGATCTGTTCAGGTCGATTATCTGGAGCCTATTCTAGACGATGATTCTCAATGAGAAGCGTTGCGGTTTGGGGTAAACCGCAGTGTTGCATATTGTCGCAGAGTCCGTTAATTGCGTATTTACTGCACTTTCGTGGCATTTACGTACGCTTCGTGACTTAGCGGAATAATTCTCAATTGGAAGTACGCTGGTTCTCATTGGCAGTATCTCGTCGACCGGTCACAATAACGATAGCTGTCCAAATTTGTGATCGACGGAAGTATTCGTTTTGGGTCTCCAGTTTGCGTTACCGATTCATGCTTTACCCGCCTTCGGCAGCAAGTATCCCTCCGTTCCAAGATTTACATGATGCCTTCGCTTTCAAAGATGTTTTCGACCCATCGATTGATCATGGCCCTGTTGGTTGGGCTGGTCTGCGTGACGAGTCGGCCGAGTTTTGCGCAGGATGGCCAGGCGAAGTCGTCGGTTGATTTTTCCAAGCAAATCCAACCCATTCTTGCGAAACGCTGTTTCGCCTGTCATGGTCCCGATGAAGCTGAGGGTGGGCTTCGGTTCACAAGCCAGAAGGCAGCCTTTGCTGAGACCGATTCTGGGGAGCATGCAATCGTACCGGGAGATGTCGACGCAAGTGTCTTGCTTGCTCGGGTGGTGTCTGATGTGGAAGATGAGCAGATGCCACCTGAGGGCGATCGTTTGTCGCCTGAGGAAGTGGACTTGTTGAAGCGTTGGATTCAAGAGGGAGCAAAGTGGCAGCAGCACTGGGCATTCAAACCGATGCAGAATCCCAAACCGCCTGCGGTAGACAATGCCGAGTGGAGTAAACATCCGATAGATCAGTTCATCTACTCAGCCGTATCGAAAGTGGGGTTGAAGCCGAATCCCATAGCTGACCGGTCGACCCTGATTCGCCGCGCCTATTTCGATTTGACCGGATTGCCGCCCTCTGCCGAGCAGGTGAAGACGTTTGTGGATGATCCCGATCCCCAGGCTTTTGAAAATGTGGTTGACCAGTTGCTTGAATCTCCACACTACGGCGAACGTTGGGGACGCCATTGGTTGGATCTGGTTCGCTTTGCTGAAACGAATTCCTATGAACGTGATGGCGCTAAACCCAACGCTTGGAAATACCGCGACTATGTCATCAAGGCTTTCAATGAAGATAAACCATATGACCAATTCCTTACCGAACAGCTTGCTGGAGATGAGCTGGATGAGGTGACGACAGAATCATTGACTGCTACGGGATACTACCGGCTGGGGATTTGGGATGATGAGCCAGCTGACCCCCTGCTGGCGAGGTTTGACGACATGGACGACATCATCATGACGACTGGGCAGGCGATGCTTGGTTTGACTTTGAATTGTGCACGGTGTCACGATCACAAAATTGATCCCATTTCACAAAAAGACTACTACAGTTTTCTCGCGATGATGGGAGATGTGACACGCTGGGGGCATCGGGGTGATCAGCGTTCCAATAACCAGATTGATGTTTCGTCGGAAGAGCTGAATAAGAAATACCGCGATAACGACGAAACCAAACGTCGGCTGGAAGTAGAAATACGGGATGTCGAGCAGTCGGGCATCGTTAAAATGTCAGCGCCGGATCAGCGGGCGACTGAGGGACCCAAGCGGGACCGAAACCGTGTCTTGAAAGAGAAATTAAAAGATAATCTGAGTGAAGAGGATTGGAAGAAGTACAAAGATTTGCAGAAGCAATTGGCTGATACTCTCCAAGAAGGAAAGACGCTACCTCCTCGCGAGATGGTGATGGGATTGGCGAAGTGCAAGCCCAAACCCGATCAGACCTTCATTCTGTTTCGTGGTAACCCTCACTCACCAGCAGATCCTGTTGAACCAGATTTTCCAGCCATCTTTGAGAGTCCCGCACCGAATGCGTCCGCTTTCCAAGGCAATGACAAGAGTGCGGGGCGTCGCAGAGTATTGGCAGACTGGATTACAAGCGATGAGAACCGGTTGACAGCGAGAGTGATGGCGAACCGCGTTTGGCAGTTTCACTTTGGACGTGGCATTGTTCGAAGCAGCAATAACTTTGGAAAGTTGGGGGTCCCGCCAACACACCCTGCCCTGCTCGATTGGCTCGCTCAGCAGTTGATTGCCGGTGACTGGAAGTTAAAGGATTTTCACCGTCTGATCATGTCGAGCCGTGCCTACCAGATGTCCTCTACTGGACAGAACTCTGGCTTGGCAACCGATCCCGCCAATGATCTGTTGTGGCGTTTTGATCCACGGAGATTGAGCGCGGAAGAAGTACGTGACACCATCCTGGCGATCAATGGTTCGCTGAACCGTCAGACCTACGGACCCAGTTTTTACCCATCGCTGTCGCGTGAAGTGTTGGCTGGTCAGTCACGCCCAGGTGCTGGATGGGGTAATTCTTCCGAGCAGGAAAAAAATCGACGATCCGTTTACATCCATGTGAAACGGTCGTTATTGACACCCATTTTGACGGCCTTTGATTTTCCCGATCCTGATCTGACCTGTGAAGACAGGTTTGTGACACTGCAACCGGGTCAGGCACTCGCTTTGCTCAATAGCAAATTTGCACATGAGCAAGCAAAACGCATGACCGAGTCTGTGGGCGGTGTGGATCTTGAGAATGATGAATTGGTGCAAAGGGTGATTGCGAAGGCGTTGTCACGAAACGCTACGGAAACTGAGGTTGTCAACGGCAGCAAGTTGATCACCACTTTGCAGACTACTGACAATCTACCAAGGCAGCGTGCAGTCGAATTGTATTGCCTTACTGTCATGAACTGGAATGAATTTCTGTTTGTCGATTAGATATGTTTGGAACTCCGACATGCAACTGCTCACCATCCAAAATCAAAGCTCTACCTGTTAGCTGAAACATCACAAGAGAATAATCAACAATCATGGCAAACCAAAAAAAGCGTTCCGGAAGTTTTTGTGGGCGTACCCGCCGCGAATTTCTTTGGCAAACAGGTGGTGGATTTGGTGCCGCTGCGATGACTTCAATGCTGTCTGAGGATGGCTTCTTTAATACGGCCAACGCGAATGAGGCTACCTACGCTAATCCGCTGGCAGCCAAGCCACCGCACTTCGCTCCCAAAGCCAAGTCTGTGATCTTTCTGTTCATGTACGGTGGACCCAGTCACATCGACACGTTTGACGAGAAACCTGCCATGAAGGGCATGGACGGAAAAACCGTCGATGTCAAAACTTTTGGACGCGGGGGGCATCGGGCTGGCGGGCGGATCGTTGAGCCGAGGTGGGAATTTGAAAAGTACGGGGAATGCGGAAAGTCTGTCAGTACTTTGTTTCCCAATGTTGCGAAGCACGTGGATGACATTGCCTTTTTGCATTCCATGACCGCGGACTCCCCGATTCATGGCTCAGCAATGCTGATGATGAACAGTGGGAAAGTGTTGTCAGGAAGTCCTGCTCTGGGGTCGTGGGTTAATTATGGACTGGGCAGTGTGAATGAGAATCTGCCAGGATTTGTGGTGATGCTGGATCCTTCAGGAGGTCCGATCAGCGGAGCGAAAAACTGGAGCAGTGGTTATATGCCGGCTACTTACCAAGGTACCGTGTTCCGAAGTAAGGGAGCACCGATCCTTGATTTGGCCAGGCCAGACGACATGAGCGTGGACGTGCAACGCCGGCTACTTGATTCGATTCAGGATGCAAACGCCCAACACTTGACCCAGCGTCAGGGGAACAGTGATTTGGCCTCGCGCATTGCCAGTTATGAATTGGCTTACAAGATGCAGAGCACAGCACCCGAAGCGGTTGATCTGGCGACCGAGGATGCTGCAACCTTGGACATGTATGGGATCAATAATGACCGCACACGTGATTTTGGTACACGTTGTCTGATGGCCAGACGGCTCGTGCAACGTGGTGTCCGTTTCATCCAGCTTTACAGTGGAGGCTCACACAATGATGCCAACTGGGATGCACATGGTGACTTGGAAGTAAATCACAATAAACATGCTGGTAATACGGATCTTCCTATTGCTGCACTTTTGGCTGACCTGAAACAGCGAGGCATGTTGGACGAAACACTCGTAGTTTGGGGCGGAGAGTTCGGTCGACAGCCTACGGCTGAATACGCCAAGGGTACAGGACGTGATCACAATTCGTATGGCTTTACGATGTGGATGGCTGGAGGCGGTATCAAGGGTGGGATGAGTTACGGTACTACCGATGAGTTGGGGTCACGAGCTGTGGAAAACCCCCTGCATGTTAAGAATATGCATGCCACAGTACTTCATCAGATGGGGTTGGATCCTAATCGTCTTTCGTTCTTCTACAGCGGTTTGGACCAAAAGCTGGTCGGCGTGGAAGATGTAGAACCCATCCACGATATCATTGCCTGATAGCTTATCCAGTTCTGGCCTAAGATCGTGGAAGGTTTGAATTTGTTTTCCAGTATCACGAAGCTTGTGCTTTCTCGTGTCTTGGGCACGATCTGTTCGTTGGTGATGGCGACCGCGATGAGGGAGACCATTGCTGCCGAACCGCTTGCTGTTGATTACTGCGAGCGACTGCAGCAGGAAATCCAAGGTAAGAAACACGGTTTCCTAGCTGGTAATTTGGCCTATTACGTCGGTGGCTTCCATGCCAGTTGGAATCTTCGCGAGCATGAGACGCTCGGTCTGACCCATCCCTTTTTTCATGATCTGCGGAGTCGCGGCGTCGGCCTTGCCGTTAGTGGCGGCAGTGATCACGCGGACACCGGGCTTGGAAATGACTTCTCGGGGTGGGAGTTCTATAAAGACACGAGGGTGATGTACGGCACCATCATCGTCGGCGATAAGACCTATCGCCATCCAGTGCCAGATCGAATGTATTGGCGACCAGATCGCATGGTCTGTGAATATGAGCTTGATGGCATTCAATTGCATGAGGAGAAGTTCATTGCCGACAACGACGTCGCCTGCTCTGTGATCACGTCCTCGAAACCTGTCACGCTGCGAATTGCTGGGCAGAGTTATTTTGGTCGGCACAGTTTGACCAGTACGGCGTCGATTGATTTTGATTCATCGCGAAATGCGATTCATATTACCGAGGGTGGCACAACCAAGTGCAAGCCGGAAACGGATCGCTCAGAGAAGTCTGCTCCCATCATGTACGAGGGAATGAGCACGGTTTTAACAGCCTCCCAGAGACTGGATGATGTGCATCAATTCACTGATGGGCCCGACAGTGAGAAACAATACTCGTTTGATCTCGCATGTGATCAGGCGGGGGTAACGCTCGTGTGGGCTATGCATGATGAATACGAGGTGGCAGTCAGGCGGGCCCAGGAAGTTGTGAATGCTCCCCACAACTGGAAGACCGAAAAAACTCGGGACATGAATCGCCAACTCAATCAGCAGATTCCCTGGTTTCGTTGTTCAGAGAGTAAGTTTGAGGAAATTTATTATTACCTCTGGTCGCTTTATTTGATGTACTACATCGACGTGCAACGTGGTTGGGAGATGGAACCGCACACCCAGACTGCGGTCAATAATTTTCTTGGCATGCATCGCTATGACGCGACTTTTCAAATCAAAGTTGGGGCTTGGACAGGTAGTAAGAAGAAGTATGCCTACGGCAACGTCCTGACGTGGAAACACCTGTTTACGAGTGGGAACTTTCGCAAGTCACCCAATGGCATTGTCGCGTTTGCTGACAATAAAGGTACGACCTGGCATTCCGGTGTGTATGGGGTTGAACATTCTGAGCACGTTCTGGGTGCATGGCAGATCTATCAGCACACCGGGGACACTGGATTTCTACGTGACTGTTATCAAGGCTATTTTCGCGAAGTTTTCTGGGACGGTATTCCCTCGTTCTTTGGGAACCATTTCACGGTCTGTGAGGTACTCAGTGAAATGGCTCGTCTGGTTGGATCGTCAGCGGATGTGACACACTGGCAACAGTTGGTTCGTAATTCTTCCAAAGATCGGAAAATCTACTTTGAGCAACGTTGGGAAGCCAACGGACACAGGCATTTCTTTTCGGGACCCAAAAATGGGATGCTGATGACGACTGGTTTGTGGCATCTGCGTTCAAAGTATTTTCCGAGGGATTACGCCCAGAAGACGGTGAACTCATGGGCGCTGGATACCTATGATGGTTTTCGGGGAAAAATCTTTCCCAGAGCGATGTCCGGTCAGGCAATGAAGAAGTTTGCCAGCGCGGTTGATCACTCATTTGGTTATACGCCTGATACTGCCTATTTCACTCTGGACGGAATGTTCCGGCAGGGACTGGGTGATCCAGCATGGAGACTCACCTTACAGCACCTGGAGAAGTACAACTTTCACCCTGAGTGGAACGTGCCTGTCGCACCGGAAGCCTACACTCGTTCGTTGGAATTATTTGGCGATCAGTACTCGAACTTTAACGCCGGCAAAATTCTTCTTTTCATTGAGGGTCTAGCTGGTTTGGAATATTCTTTACCTGAGCATCAGCTATCGGTGCGTGACACGATGCCGACTGACTGGGACTGGATGGAATTTCGTCTGCCGATCGAATTACCATCACGAAAAAATCCACAACAACTGCAGAAGCACTGGCCCACGATTCGCTTTGACAGAACACAACGCGGTGGCGAGACGACGAAGACAGTTCGTGTCACTGATTGTCCGCTTGGAGTCACGATTGAACCGTGGTCTGAGGGGAAACCGGTCGTCGCTGCAACAAGGCAACCTGAGGAAGGATCTGATGCTGTCGATTCCAGATTTCCTGATTACAGGGGTTTTCGTTTTGAGGATGGCAGTTCGGCGCAGGTTGAGTTGCGTTTGCTTTCACCTTGATCCGTACCTTCCCCTGCCATGGAACCTCAATGAAAAGTATTGCTAAAACGCTTGTGTTGTGGCTGACCGCTGGTCTGTGTTCCCAGTCCCTATTCGCGAATGAATCACCTAATGTGCTGTTCATCGCTGTGGATGATTTGCGTGATTGGGTCGGCCATCTGGATGGCCATCCGCAAGCAAAGACGCCAAATATTGATCGTCTTGCCAAGCGTGGTGTTTCCTTTGGGAACGCGCACTGTGCGGCACCCTTGTGCAATCCTTCCCGTATCAGTTTGCTGACAGGAATTGCTCCAGCAAACTCGGGTGTTTATGGGAATGGTGAGAAGTTGCGCGATAAACTTCCTGAGGCGATCACGCTGATGCAACACTTTCGTGCATCAGGTTATGTCGTGCGCGGGAGTGGGAAGATATTCCATGGGACAAATCCCTATGATAAGGAATCATGGGACGATTATTTCGTCCCGGGACGAACGAAAGGCGGTGCTGGTCGGCAACGTGATATGCGTCTACCCAAGAACGCTTGGACGCCTTGGGGAAAAGTCGACCTGAAAGATGAAGAGATGTTCGATGGCAGGGTTGCCAGCTGGGCAGTGTCAGAATTGGACAAGCCAAGCAGCGAACCTTTCTTTCTGGCGTGCGGATTCACGAAGCCGCATTTGCCGTGGGTCGTTCCCCGCAAGTATTTTGATCTGTATCCACTTGAGAGTATCGCACTTCCTCCCAGTGTGGTTGGCGATCTGGCAGATGTTCCGGCGTTTGGAAAACGGCTTGCCCGTGAGGTCTACGATCCTTCCGGCGAAAAGAACTTTGCGACACCTGGGGGAGATCATGCCAATGTCGTTTCGAACGGGCAGTGGCACATTGCTGTCCAGGCGTATTTAGCGACGATTAGCTTTGTTGATTCCCAGATTGGGCGCGTCCTGGATGCCTTGAATGACAGTCCGCATGCGAACAACACAATCATCGTACTGTGGGGAGATCACGGATGGCATCTGGGTGAAAAGGAGCATTGGCGAAAACATGCGTTGTGGAACGTTTCAACACGAACGCCGCTCATCTTTGCAGGGCCATTTGGGTTGGAAGTAACCGCTGGCGTAGTCGAAGATCAAGTTTGTCAAAGTCCAGTGAGCCTGATCGATATTTACCCCACGCTGATCGATCTATGTGGCTTGCCCCTGCGTGACGGACTGGATGGTCGCAGTCTGCAAAGTCTTTTGAAAAATCCCAAGCAAACATGGGATCATCCCGTCGTGACGACCTTTGGGTTCAACAATCATGCGATTCAGACCCCCCGTTGGCGATACATCCGCTATGCAATTGGCGGGGAAGAATTGTATGACCACGCCCGTGATCCTAACGAGTGGAAAAATCTGGCTTCACACCCACGATACCAAGCTACAATCCTTGAATTGAAGACCCATCTGCCAAAGAGAAATAAGCGATGAAAAATAGGCGACACTGGAAAATGCTTTTGCTGGCTGGCACGCTACTGTTGCTCGGCGGAGAGGTAAGAGCGAAACAACCGCCCAATGTCGTTTTCTTCCTTGTGGACGATCTTGGACAGCGGGACGTTGCGTGTTATGGCAGCCAGTTTTATGAGACGCCATTTATCGATGAGCTTGCCAAAGAAGGCATTCTGTTTGAAAACGCATACTCGACATGCCATGTCTGCTCGCCAAGTCGTGCAAGTATTTTGACTGGGAAATATCCGGCACGGACCAATCTGACGGAGTGGCTGGGAGGACGTCCTGAGAGATCCTACGAAAAGCTGCACCATGGTGAAAAGCTGACCGCACTACCCGATGAGGAACAAACTCTGGCGGAGACATTGCATGAGCATGGTTACGCCACTGCCAACTACGGTAAGGCTCACCTTAGCAAAGATCCCAAGACCTATGGATTCGATGAAGCGATCACAGGTTGGGTCCGTTCCTATTATCATCCGTTTTCGCCTGCTTATGAGAAAACACTGGCTTCCAAACCGGGTGACTATTACACCGACAAGCTGACAGATGCAGCGATAGATTTCATCGAGAGAAATAAATCCAAACCATTCTTTGTGCACTTGGAGCATTTTTCTGTTCACGATCCCATTCAGGGACGTAAAGATCTGGTCCAGAAGTATCAAAAAAAGCTAGCGACGATGCCTTCCCAGAAAGGTCCTGATTACATTCTGGAAGCCAACCCGGACGGACCGGCTCGGTCGAGTGAGCAACTTAAAAATCTCGAAAAACTTGATGATAGTGCAACACACCAGAATGAGCGTGTTTGGTGGGTCAAGCAAAAGCAGGATAACGTCGAGTTTGCGGGGATGGTCGAGGCGACAGATGAAAGTCTCGGACGAATTCGAGCGAAGCTTCAGGAATTGGGGCTGGAAAAAAACACGATCATTATCTTCACTGCCGACAATGGAGGCATGGCAGCTTCGAATCAGTATCGTGGAATCGATCATTCACGAGAGATGTTGAATTCACGTTTCGCGAGCTCCAATCTGCCACTTCGTGGTGCCAAAGGTTGGAATTATGAAGGTGGGATTCGCGTTCCCCTGATCGTGCATTGGCCTGGACAAATCAAATCCAATTCCACCTCTCAGGCGATTGTCACGGGAACAGACTTCTATCCAACACTGCTCGAAATGTTGGACCTCCCGGCACTGCCAGACCAGCACGTGGATGGTCAGAGTTTTGTCCCAGCGCTGAAAGCTCAAGAGTACGATCGAGGACCGATCTACTGGCACTTTCCACACTACAGCAACCATGGTTTCCAAAGTCCAGGAGGTGCCGTTCGTTTCGGTCGGTACAAGTTGCTCGAATACTATGAAAACGGAACGTTGCAGTTGTTTGACCTCGAAAATGATATTGGTGAGCATCATGATTTGGTGCAATCCCAACCTGAGATTGCACAGCGGCTGAGAAAAATGCTCCATGACTGGCGTGAGGAAGTCGACGCCAAGATGCCCTATCCCAAAACAGCAACTTCAAAACCCGCGCCGGGCGCTCGGGTTGCCAAGCCCGACAAGGTTTCAAACGCTGCCGGGAACCTCCTGCCAGCTGATGTTGAGAAGTTCGCCTCGGGATGGAAGGTAAAAAACTGGGGTGGACCGGGGATGAGACCGGGTTTGCGTAAAAGCTCGCTGGGCCGCAGTAATGTGCTGCTGACACACCCTGAAAGCGAGGATGTTCCCTGCCTTTTATCTCGCAATCTGAAAGTCCCGGCAGGGAAAAAAAGTACACTCCGGTTCGCAGTCAATAATCACGCCCAAGGAGATTGGACGCTGGTTGTTCGGATTGATGGTGAGGAAGTTCTGAAAGAATCCATCGAAGATTACAAATGGCAGGACTTCAGCTTTGATCTGACCAAGCACGCCGGAACAACGATCAACATTGAATTGGAAAACCGAGCCAGCGACTGGTCGTTCGAAGCAGCTTACTGGCACCAGATTGAACTGATTGAGGAATAGCGTTTTTGTGGCCGGGATGAGAACACTTGTTTTTCGTCGAGGCTCAGCCGTTTCGTGGGCTTGATCTATAGGTCATGGGGATATCTCGGTTTCATGAGTGTTCCTCGTAAGATTCATGTTCCGCAAAACGTTTGGTATTCGCTTGTGAATTCTGTGGGAGCCGGCATCGCGTAGCGGGTGCATTCAGGCTTCTCATCGAACGGCTGCTGCACGACTTCCAGTAGGCTTTCAAACGGTGCTAGATCGGCATCCTCGGAAGCNGCAGCGAGTGCTTCTTCGACAAGATGGTTGCGGGGAATGTAGAGNGGNTTNGCTGCGCGTATNGCAGAAGCGATCTGGGATGNTGGAACGCCGTTGTGCAATNTNCTCCATCGTTCTAACCAGGCGTTGAGTTGATCATGCTCTGNAAANAGAGGTNNAAGNTTGCTCNNGNTNCCNTCCGCTGCNTNTGCCAGTTGNCGCCATGCAAGGGTGTAGTCNACCTNGTTCNTNGTTAGCAGNNCAAGCCAGTCATCAACCANNTCGNGTTCTGAATCACTNACACTTTCAGGTTNGTTGGGATTGGCCAATCCCAGTTTTGNTTTTGCNCCGNTGTACCAATGTCGCTGGAATGCCGGCATGAATGTTTCAAGAACTGCGGTCGCTTCNGCCAAGGTGTCGTCGCTATCTTCCTCGCTCAGTAGCGGCAAAAGTGTTTCCGCGAATCTTGCGAGGTTCCAGANCGCGACGGATGGTTGGTTGATGTAGGCGTAGCGTCCGGCGTGATCAATCGAACTGAAGACCGTCTCGGGATGATAGGATTCCATGAATGCACATGGCCCATAGTCGATCGTCTCACCNGAGATTGCCATGTTGTCGGTATTCATGACGCCATGAATGAATCCNACCAGCATCCAACGTGCAACCAACGCGGCCTGACGATCAGCCACACCCTGNAGCAGCGCAAGGTATGGATTTTCGGATTCANAAGCTTNGGGGTAGTGCCGNTGAATGACGTAGTCTGCCAATTTTCGNAGATGCTCAACTTGACGGCGAGCAGCAAAGTACTGAAATGTGCCAACGCGGACATGGCTGGCAGCTACACGAGTGAGAACTGCGCCCGGGAGTGGACGCTCTCGCATGACGCGTTCGCCAGTTGCGACTGCAGCGAGCGCACGGGTTGTGGGTATCCCCAGAGCGTGCATCGCTTCGCCGATCAAGTACTCNCGTAACACAGGGCCCACGGCGGCCTTACCATCACCACCGCGTGAAAATGGTGTTCGCCCTGATCCCTTCAAGGCAATGTCGCGCCGATTCCCTTGCTGATCGATCAATTCACCGAGCAGAAGTGCCCGACCGTCTCCCAATTGTGGTACGAAATTACCGAACTGGTGACCCGCATACACCTGTGCGATCGGTTGGGCATCGCGGGGCAATTCATTTCCGGAGAAGACATTTGACAGAACCTCCGATGTAAGTTCTTGTTGATCGAGACCAAGTTCGCAGGCCAGTGTTTTGTTGAATTGCAACAAGCTTGGTTTGGGAGCCGACGCCGGCGAAACGGAGGCAAAAAAATCCGCCAACTGATCGGCGTAGCTATGCTCGAGGTTCAGCGAAATCGCGATCTTGGACGGATTCATTTGTGAGAGCCTTGGCTTGGATGATTGGCGAAGAAATCGGCAATGAATTGGTCCGAACACTTGACTCTTCTTTTCGTCCGCCAGCAACGGGGCAACGATCAGACTTCGGTTTGCGATTTTCCGGGCAGGATTAAGCAGGTGACGTATTTCGTCATCCTTACTCAGTAGTCTATCGCAACGCATAGGCGTTTTTCACCGACGGGTACATCCGGTGACCGATGATGCACGGNGTCCCGGTGGTTTGGGTGACCGTGTCCCTTGAGGAACACGAGCCCGCCGAGACGAGCGGCGTGGAATGGTCGACTACGTCTGTATACGAAATGACTGATGCCGTACTCCTCGGTCTCGGTCTCGGTCTGTTCCTGACCACGTGGTACTTCAAGCCAATCAGGCGAGTTTTCAGCCTCGCTAAGCCGGAATAGTCCTGTGCCCATGACGTCTTGGAGAGGCACACTGCTTTCCCGGGAAAGCAGTATTTTGGCTTGTGGATTCAGACGACGAATGATCTGCTCCAGTTGTTCCACCTCGAAAGGCGTCACCAAATCAATCTTGTTGATGATGATTACATTTGCAAACTCAATCTGATCAACCAGCAAGTCAACGATGTTGCGATGATCATCCTCGCTAACACCAAGGCGGCGGTCAGTAAGATCTTCCCACGTACCGAAGTTCTTGAAGAAGTTACCTGCGTCAACCACGGTAACCATCGTGTCCAATTGTGCGAGCAGGGACAGACTATTTCCGTGTTTATCTTCGAAAGTGAAAGTCTCTGCAACGGGCATCGGCTCGCTAATGCCTGTTGACTCGATCAGTAAATAATCGAATCGCCCTGCGCGCGCTAACTTTGCAACTTCGATCAACAAGTCCTCGCGGAGTGTGCAACAGATGCAGCCGTTGCTCATCTCCACCAATTGCTCTTCCGTTCTCGAAAGATTTGCTCCTCCGTCACGAACGAGGGCCGCGTCGATGTTGACCTCACTCATGTCGTTGACGATCACGGCAACTCGCATTCCTTGACGATTCGCAAGAACATGATTGAGTAAAGTGGTTTTCCCGGCACCAAGAAACCCGGAAAGGATAGTGACTGGCAGGGGGCCGTTTTGGTTTGTTGAACTCATAAGAGCGATGGGTGAAGGTAGGGCGAAGCAGTTTGAACACCTGAGCGACCTCAGCGGTGCCGATTTGCTCCGTTCACGCGGGACGGACATTTCGGAGTCGAATCGCATTTCATCGCGGTCGCCGCNGCAATCACCCGTATGTGAAAATTATATGCAATTGCAAAAGAGTTGCAGATCGGCGTGGTGGTTGATTGAGTAGCGGGCACTATTCAACCGGCTGGAAGCAGATGGATCGATTCGGAATTACCGTCTATGGTGAAGTTTGAGCTGACGGTTACGAGTGCCGCTGACCCGGGCTGCCTGGTTCAAATGGGTACGGCAAAACAACTTTGCATAGTTGAACCCGTACGAAAATTGGAGGACGACGGTTCGCTGTGATTCAGAGTGGATTCTGTGAGNTCGGGGTTGATAGTGGCCTCGCGATTGCAAACGAAGATGAAATCTTTGAGATGAACATCGGTTGCAACGTGGCCGGAGATCTGATTTGCATTCTGGTAACTTAATCAAGCGTTGGACTAAAATCGATCGGTTGCGGGATTCGATGTGGACTGCGTGCTTGAAGCAACTGGTCCAAAACAGTTAATAATCCCTGACAGGAGATGACGTCCACCGCCGCAGGCATCTGTTTCAAATGATCAGGTGACGAACACAATGTTTCGTACACGCCTTGCGATCATTTCAGTACTGTCACAGATGTTGGATGAGACCCTCCACGGGCTTGGTGTTGTTTTGGCTGACAATACGGGGTTGAACTTCACTGGTTTGATGCAATCAATCAGCCGCGGCAAATGAATGTGAAAGCTTCGATTTTGCGATTGAAGTGGAAGCCCTTGGGGAGGTGTATCGCAATTGGAAAACAACACGGAACGATGTGATTGTTGTGTGTGGAATCGGCAAGGCATGCGCAGATGCGAGGGTTGATTCGCAGATTCTTGAGTTGACTTGGGCTTCCAATGGCCATCGGCTGGCATTGCATCGATCGCAATGGCGGACTGCCGCAGAGAATGGCTTGAAGTGAGCCGCTTCTGTACCAGTCGCATCAGCAAAAACGGGCTCAGTCCGCGTTACCCGCCCGTTGGAAATTCGCTGGCTTCTGCGGATGTCCGTGGATGACTCTTTCTGTGGAAGCCTATCGACCATGACAACGTGACTGTGTGGGTCTTACTTTCATCACTCCCAACTTGCTTGCGTTGATAAAGCGGGCGCCGTCTGGCGGCCGGGCAGCAAGATCGCAGAATTGTCATCGTCGAGATCCATTACAAGCTGGCCGACTGACTCTGGAGTAATTATATATACTGTATACGTAGTTGCTGTGCATCAGGGGTTCTGCTCTACTTTGCCTCTCTTGCCAGAAGTTAAATGATGCTCTGAGCTTTCAGGCGAATTGCATCTCCCGAGCTGATATATACGCTGGTTTCAAGAACTTCTTTGATTTGTGGGAACGATAAAATGATCTTGGTCCAACGATCGCACCAATATTTCCCACATTGGCATCGAGCACTCCATTTTCGATCCAAAGGGGTTCTGGCGATCGCACTCCTTTTTTTGGGGGTATGCGATGGCACATGGGTTTGTGCCGACGACTGGCCACAGATCCAAGGTGCTGATCGGAACAACCAATCTCCTGAGCTTGGCCTGCTGTCTTCTTGGCCAGAGGCAGGTCCAACTCTCGCTTGGTCCTTTAAGAACGCGGGTGTTGGTTACTCTTCGCCTGCTGTCGTTGACGGGCGCGTCTATCTCACTGGCGGGCGACAGGGAAAGGCTGAACTTTTCTGCCTTGATGCTGCGAGCGGTAAAGAGATTTGGTCGTTACCCATTAATCAAAAGAGCTTCGATTTTGAAGGCAATTCTTGGGGTGCGGGACCGCGTGCTGCTCCCACGGTCGACGGCGATTTGATTTTTGCGTTGGCTGGCGATGGACAACTCGTGTGCGCCTCGACCGATGGCACGCTGAAGTGGCAACTGAACATGGTCAGCGATCTTGGTGGTTCGATTAAGAACGTGAGCGCGGGAGAGCCCAAAACTGTGGGTTGGGGATTCTGCTGGGGGCCACTGGTTGATGGCGAACATCTGATCTGCACCCCGGGCGGCACGGGTGGCGAGGGACTCGTCGTCGCACTTGACAAAACCAACGGCAAGGTTGTGTGGCGAAGCCAGGATCTGGATGAAGAGTCAACGTACGCATCGCCGATTGTCGCCACGATTGATGGTGTGAAGCAGTACATCGTCATGACTCAGTTTGGGGTTGCGGCGGTGAGCGCAATAGATGGCCAAAAGCTTTGGTATTACGAACGGGATCGACCGTACTCGGATGTCGTAATCCCGACTCCTGTTTGCTTCGAGAATTACGTTTATGCAAGCACGGGTGACGGCTGCGAAATGATTCGTGTGTCAAAAAGTGGGTCAGGAAACTTTGACGTAGAAAAGGTTTACAGTAGTCGAAACATGAAAAACTCGATCGGTGGATTCGTTTTGCATGGAGGCCACGTGTTCGGGACATCTTTTCGTCGCGGCTGGGTTTGCCAGGAGTTTGCAACGGGAGACATCGCTTGGTACCAACGCGCCAACAAAAGTGTTGGCGATGGCTCATTGATTTTCGCGGACGGTCACCTGTATCTTTTCGGCGAAAAGACAGGACAGGTTAGTTTGATCGAGGCGTCTGCCGAAGAGTGGGTCGAGAAAGGCCGCTTCGAGCTTCCCGATACCTCGAAGTTGATCGCATCCAACGCAAAGCGTTGGTCGCGTCCCGTGATTGCAAACGGAATGCTGTATCTTCGCGACCAGGATCTGCTTTTCTGCTATCGCATCAAGTAGAGCGAGCCATTTCAATTTCCCCTTTCATTTCCCCTGAATTTCGCAAACAACGAACCAGACCAACTCGGAGCACCACGTAATGAAACTTAGTGTCGTACTATTCGCAACTCTCGTGTTATGCGCTGGTTCGGTTTTCGCCGGCGACTGGACCAATTGGCGTGGCCCTGAAAAGAACGGTGTTTCGCGCGAGACTGAGTTGCCTTCAGACATCGATGACGTGTTGTGGATGAAAAAGGATGTAAGTTGCCGTTCGACTCCCATCGTGATGAATGACAAGGTTTATGCCGTTAGCCGAATCGGTGAAGACGCCGACGAACAGGAACGCGTCATTTGCATGGATGCAAGAACTGGCGATGTGATTTGGGAGCATCGCTTTGGCATCTTCTTTACGCCGATTGTGAGTATTCGGCTTGGTTGGACCGTGCCGGTTGGCGACCCAGAGACCGGAAATGTCTACGCCCATGGAACGCAGGGATTGTTGTTTTGTTTTGATGGTGAAACCGGCGAGGTCAAATGGCAAAAGTCGATGACTGAAGAGTTCGGGCGCATCACTGGCTATGGTGGTCGCGTTACCAGTCCGATCGTCGAAGGTAACCTTGTGATCATCAGCATGATCAGTTCCAACTGGGGTGCCCATGGTGGTGGGGGTGTCCGGTTTGTCGCGTTCGACAAGACCACTGGTGAGATGGTTTGGTGGAGTACCACTGGCATCCGTCCATCCAATACCTATCGTTGCATTCCCGTGGTTACGACGATCAACGGACAGCGAATTTTGATCAGCGGTGCTGGCGATGGAAATCTGCATGCATTTCAGGTCAACACAGGCAAAAAAGTCTGGAGCTTTGAGTTTGGAAACGGGGCCATGAATCCCGCTCCCGTCGTGGATGGCAACTTGCTTTACGCGGCACACGGCGAAGAGATTCCCGGGCGTGCAACCGTTGGTAGAGTCGCCTGTCTCGACATTGGTGGTGCAGAGCCCGAGATTGTTTGGGAGAAAGACGGCATCGAATTCAAATACCCTTCACCGTTGTTGCAGGGGGGCAAGCTGTTTCTGCCTGATCGCCAAGGCCGTTTGTATTGTTTCGATGCAAAGACTGGCGAGCGTTTGTGGCGTGCGAAGTTTGGCCGCAACTGCACCGGTTCGCCCGCTTATGGGGATGGCAAAATCTATCTAAGTTCGGTTCATGGCTACTTTCATATTCTGGATGCGAACAACGATGGTAAGAGAATCTCCCGAAAACGTTTCCAGCCTGCTGATCCGAAGTTCGACGTGGAAGTGCAGGGTTCAGCCGCGATCGCAAATGGTTGTGTTTACTTTGGAACGACGGAAGAATTTTACTGTCTTGGAAAATACAAAAAGTCGCCGGCCAAAATTCCAGAGCAGCCTGGCGTTCCTCTGGCCAATCCGTCGGGCGAGCCCGCGCAATTGCAAGTTGTGCCAGCGGAAGTAACTGTTGTAGCAGGTGAACGAGTTGACTTTAAAGCAAATTTGTTTGATGCGAAGGGACAGTTCATCAGGACAACACCGATCGATTTGAAGCTGGCTGCAATGAAGCCTGGGCCCGGTCTCGGCAAAGATGCCATACGACCAGTCCTGAAGGGTGAAATTGATGGTGGCAGTTTCACCGCACCAAAGATCTCTGGCGGACAAAGTGGTAGCCTCGTCGCAACCGCGGGTGATTTGCAGGCAAGCGTTCGTGTTCGGCAGGTTCCAACCTTGCCGTATCGAGAGGATTTTGAAAGCACGGGAGCCGGTTTGGTTCCTGGTGGGTGGACGAACACGCAGTTGCGATATGTCACAAAAGAACTCGATGATGGCAACACAGTGCTGATGAAAACCGCGACGATTGCGGTTCCTTTCTATCGTCAGTGGTATGCGTTCATTGGTACACCAGACATGAAAGGCTACACGGTTTCTGCAGATGTGATGGGTGAGAAAGTTCGTGACAATATGCCCAATATGGGAGTGACAGCGCATCGTTACATTTTGCAAATGGTTGGCAACGAACAGAAGCTCCGCGTATCCGCTTGGGATGCAATTCCGCGGGTCGCAAAAGAAATCGATTTCGCTTGGGAGCCAGATACCTGGTACAGGCTAAAGATAAAAGTGGTAGCTGAGGATGAACACTCTCATGTTCTGGGCAAGGCTTGGAAGAAAGGCGAAGAAGAGCCATCCGAGTGGATGTTGGACCTGACCGATGAGAATCCGAATCCTTCGGGATCACCCGGTATTTACGGTTCGGCTCTCGGTATTCAACCGCCAAAGCCTGGTACAACGATTTACTATGACAACATCCTCGTTCAATAAAAAAAGCTTTACCTTGGGCGGGCGATTCCGCTTGATACACATCGGAGTTCATCAATCAATGCGAAACACACTCACAAGAACCTTGTTGCTGGCACTGGCTTCGCAGACCTTGCTGTGCTTGGGCCCCGTCAGGGCACAAGATTCCCCTGAATTGCTGAAGCTTTCGCCAACAGACTGGCGTATGTATGGCGGGCATTTACAACGCAACTTTGCGAACCCCTTGGTTAAGGGGATTCCTGAATTCTGGGACATCGAAGATGGCACAAACGTGGCGTACTCCATTCAGTTGGGTTCACGTGCCTACGGCGGTCCGGTAATGAGCGATGGGCGGATCCTGATCGGTACGAATAATGAGTTCCCTCGTGATTCCGCCATCAAGGGCGACAAGGGGGTCATGATGTGCTTCGATGAAAAGAAAGGGGAGTTCATCTGGCAAATCGTCCACGACAAACTCAAAGCTGGCCGCGTTTGGGACTGGCCGCAACAGGGGATTTGTTCAACACCTTGCATTGAAGGCGATCGTTTCTGGTACATCGGGAATCGTTGCGAAGCGATTTGCGCTGAAATCAAGACTGGCAAGATCCTTTGGAAAGTCGACATGATCGGCAAGCTGAATGTGTTCCCACACAACATTGCGACATGCTCACCAATGGTCGTTGGCGATACGTTGTTTCTCGTTACCAGTAACGGGGTCGACGCGGCACACTTACGTGTTCCATCGGAAAATTCGCCAAGCTTTCTGGCACTTGACAAGAACAGCGGTAAAGTTCTTTGGTCCAGTAACTTGCCGGGTCAATCGCGACGAAACATCATGCATGGTCAGTGGTCAAATCCAACCTATGCCCAGCCAGACGGTAAGCCACAGCTGATCTTTCCCGGTGGAGACGGTTGGATCTACAGCTTTACGCCGACCGGCGAACTGTTGTGGAAATTCGACTGCAATCCAAAAGACGCCGTTTACAGACTCGGCGGGCGTGGTACCGCAAACGATTTTGTTGGCACTCCAGTCGTTTATAAGGACAAGCTTTATATCGCTGTCGGCCAGGACCCCGAGCACGACACCGGTGTTGGCCACCTTTATTGCATCGACATCACAAAGACACCAACAAGTCAGGACAAAGACGTTTCACCGACCTTGGTTGTGGCTCGCGAACCCGAGCTGAAAGAAAAACCAAATCCAGATTCAGCACAAATATGGCACTACGGTGGTGCAGTACTCGAGGGTGAACCAAGTCCGACTGACGAGACGTACTACTTTGGCCGGTCGATGTCGACCTGTGCGATCATGGATGACATTCTTTACATCACTGAACTCGGCGGGCACGTTCATTGTCTGGATGCTAACACTGGCGAGCTGTATTGGACAGAAAATATGTTTGCCAATACTTGGTCGTCGCCATGTGTCGCCGATGGTAAGGTCTTTGTCGGCAACGACGATGGGATCATGTACGTTTTCAAACATGGTAAGGAGATGGAGTTACTTGCGGAGATTGAGCACGATGATGGCACAAAGCTCCGTACAACGCCCGTTGCAGCAAATGGCCGCCTTTACTACATGAGCGAGAGCCCAACCAAGCTGTGGGTGATCGAAGAAGACGCAAGTGCCAAGTAGCGCTGATTGGATCCTCCGCATCATCCTCCTGCGGTGAGGGTGATGCGACTACCATGGGGCTGTCGGATGAGGATTGCAACGCAACCTCCATGATGTTTGCGACAGCGCTTCTGCAAAACCTGTTCTTACAAAAAAGGTTGGCAATGTCTCGATTGTTGCTCGGCTTGATTCTGGCGCTGGGAATTACGTCCGCTCATGCCCATGAGCTTCCCGATGGAGAAATTGAACGTCGTGTTCAAATCGTTGTGAAGGCTGATTGCGTTCTGGTCGAGTACTCACTCGCGATGAATCAGGTAACCTTGGCGAAAGAACTTCGTAAGAATGGTGTGAATCCTGTCAAGGATTTTTCTCAAAAGTGGAATCAGTACAGAGACTTGATTCTGCCGCTGCTTGCCAAGCAATTGTATCTTGAACTGGATGGTAAACCGCTGCAGTTAAAACCAGTTTCGGCAGATTATTCAGGCTGGAGTCATCGGCATTTGACTGCCCTGATGCGAGCCAATGTAACTCTCGGCGAGCAGTCGAAGACAATCTCGGTTTTGGACACAAACTTTCCCGACGCTCTGGGTAACTATCGGATTGCGATGAAGGCGCGTTCAGGGGTGTCTCTTGAAAACTCAAATGTCCCACTGCTCACTTCCAGAGCCAGATCGGTCCAGTTGTGCAAGATGACTAAGGTTGAGAGGGAAGCAGCGACACGTGCGGCGGGTGAAATTTCCGTCAAGGTCACGCCCGATTCGGAAGATGAAGGTTTATTTCCAGACGAATTGGTGAACTTCACGCCTCATCCTGACAACCCAATCTTCACTGGAACCGGCACTGAAACCTGGGACCGAAAAATTCGGGAGCGCGGCTACATTTTGAAGGATGGAGAACGGNGGCACTTGTGGNACACCGGCTACAGTGGTGAAAGATCCGCCAAGAAGATGCTGGGTTATGCGACGTCCTCCGATGGTCTGACTTGGAAACGTCATCCAGCCAATCCGGTCTTTGGAGAGTCGTGGACTGAGGATGTGCATGTGGTGCGCCATGGCGACAGGTATTACATGGTTGCCGAAGGTCGTGACGACATCCCGCACATGCTGAATTCGATCGATGGGATTAACTGGACCGACCAGGGACGCCTCGATGTCCGGAACCAGGATGGATCTCCAATATCACCCGGACCATACGGGACACCGACTCTGTGGATTGAAGATGGAACATGGTATTTGTTCTACGAGCGTCGTGACCAAGCTGTCTGGTTAGCAACATCGACAGATCGTAAGACTTGGACGAACATTCAGGATGATCCAGTCTTAACCAGAGGCCCGTCTGCCTATGATCGCCATGCCATAGCGCTCAATCAAGTGATCCGTCTTCGGGGGCGCTACTACGCGATCTACCATGCAAACGCAGATGAGAAACGACAGGGACCTTGGACCACCTGCGTCGCTGTTTCAGATGATCTCATTCGATGGAAGAAGTATTCAGGCAATCCAATCATCCGAACGAACGACTCGAGCGGTCAGTTGATTCATGATGGCAGGCAGTTCCGACTGTACACCATGCACCCGGATGTGAAGGTGTTTTTTTCGCGAGTTGATTAGGGCAGGTTCTGTACCTGCCACCGTTCTGTACCTGCTGGATCAGGTGCTCCCATCGCCGCGCTGCGTGCGATCTTTGGCGATCGGTATGGCATGGTCAGCGGCCGAAAAATCCGGATTCTGGGCAGGCGGTCTCCTGGGAAACCTGTGGGTAAGAGGTGAGCCTTCAGCATCTCGCCGCTGTGGTCGGCGAGCGCGAAGAAGATGGGCTGTCCCTGTCCCGGTGGAGTTGCTCCAGTAGCGCCACGCGGTATGACCACAATCTAGGTTTTGCTGTTCACCTGGAAATTGTCAGCTTCGACATAGGCTTCAATCACGGCCTGCTCACCTTCGGCGCCTTTTTTGGAGTTGCCGTGCTCCATGCCGAGCACGCCATCGTACCCACGTGAGTGTATGTACTTGAAGACGTTTTGATAGTTGATTTCGCCTGTTCCGGGTTCCTTGCGTCCCGGATTGTCTCCGCATTGGAAATAGCCGATTTCGTCCCAGCATTTTCCGATGTTTGGAATCAAGTTACCTTCAGTGATCTGCTGGTGGTAAATATCGAACAGGATCTTACAGGACGGACTGTCTACCGCCTTGCAGATTGAATAGGCCTGCGGTGAACCTTTCAGAAAAGTTCCACCATGGTTGGCGAACCAGTTGAGTGGTTCAAGTACCATCACAATGTTGTGTGGCTCAAGAATCTCCGCACAACGCCTGAGCAATTCGATGACGTTGGCAGTTTGGTAGCCCATCGCAAGTCGGTCTCGTCCGGTTTCATCGACATTGCCTGGGACAACGGTCACCCACTTTGCATTGACTCGCTTGGCAACTTCGATGGAATCGCTAAGGTCCTTCAGCACCGAGGCCCAGACGTCCTTGTCCTTGCGGGCGAAGGTCAGATTGCCGATCGAGCCATGAGCCACGAAGACTCCCATCTGCATGCCAAGTTGCTCCATCGTCTTGGCAATTTTCGATTGCAGATCAACGTCGCGTTTTTTCATTCCGTTGTCTTCCCAGGCAGTGAAGCCTTGGTCAGCCGCAAACTTTAGTTGATCGATCGGATCATCACCGGCTGAGTTTTTAAACATATTGAAGTGTGGTGCGTACTTCAGTTTGAACTCCTGCCGGTCCGGTGTGTTATCGGGACTGGCCACCGCATTTGAGGAACCTGCGGCTAGGCTCGCAGCACCGATTGCAGCGGTAGCGGTAACAAAATCACGGCGTTTCATAATATGCTCCTTGTTGTTCAGGTTGATCTCATTGCCCGGTCGTGGCCGAGGGTCAATTCTTGCTTGGTTCGTGAGTAACTTTGCTGACGTCGACGCGAAGTTGTTCGAGTCGTTTGGCGACTTCGTCGGACATTTCTTTTTGGGCGCGGCCGCCGATCTGCTCAGCAAGAAATGCTTCTATTTCGGCATACATGGCCATGCGATTGATCGGTTTGGCAAATCCGTGACCTTCATCATCGGCTAGCAGGTAACTTACTTTCTGTCCCCTATTCCGTAGGGCGATCACGATTTGATCTGCCTCGGCTTGCTTGACTCTTGGGTCGTTGGCGCCTTGAATAATCAACAGCGGTTTGGAAATCTTGCTTGCGCTAAACAGTGGGCTCGCGTTCCTGATGCGTTCTTTGCCTTCCTCGGTTTTTGGGTCGCCGACCATGCCATACAAGAAAGCTTTTCCTGCCTCCCAGTAAGCAGGGATTGAATCGAGCAGCGTGAAAATATTGCTGGGCCCGACGATATCGACTCCACAGGCGTAAAGATCTGGTGTGAACGCCAGCCCAGCAAGCGTCGCATAGCCGCCGTAGCTTCCGCCCATGATGGCGATGCGATCTTTATCGGCGATACCCTTTTGAATCAAGTGTTTGACGCCCCAAGTGATGTCGTCCTGCATCAGCTTGCCCCATTGCAGGTCACCAGCGTTAAGGAAATTCTTTCCGTATCCACCGCTTGCCCGAAAGTTCGGTTGCAGAACCGCATAACCTCGATTTGCCAGGAATTGAACCAGAGAGTTATAGCCCCAGTTGTCGCGTGGCCCCTTGGGACCACCGTGAACCAGTACGACAACGGGAAGGTTTTTTGCTTCAACACCCGCAGGTACGGTAAGGTAGCCGGGAATCTCCAACCCATCACTGCTTGCGTAACGAATGGGCATCATCGGAGCCAAATACTCTTCAACTTCTTTAAGTTCGGGGCGGGGAGTGTACTGATGAATCAACTCACGTTTCTTTGCATCAAAGTACCAGGCCTCCGCAGCGTATTTATCCCCGTGTACTTCAATCAAAAACTTGCTGTAGTCGTTTGTCGAGCTTTGGAATGCGATTTCGCGACCCGGGAAACTATCTTGTAGAAATTTGTAGTTGCCTTCCCAGGTGTTGTCACGCNAGTAGTACCGAGTCTTATCGTCGGTGTACGAAGTCGAAATCACCGCCCGGGTGTTTCGATCGAGTCGCAATCCTCCGAAATCAACTTGCTTCTCGGGATCACTTTCGACGAGTTCCATTTCTTTCGTTTTGGGATTCATCTTGTATAGAGTCGTCAAATCCAGATCACCTTTATTGGTGATCAAATACATCGACTCATTCTTGGGGTCCCACCCGCTGACGCCAGCATTTTCGTTAACGTTGGTTTCATAAATCGGCTCCAAATTGTCGCCGTCTATCCGTAAAAGCGTCTGATTTCCAGCAGGATCCGTTCGACTGAGCAGACGAAGATTGTCATCCCAATCAAACTCATAGCCGGTAATGCGATCTTTATTCTCGTAGACCAGAGTCAATTTTCCGGTGGAGATTTCCAGTCGGTACAGGTCGTGCCACGCTTTGTCGCGATCATTCAGTCCGACCCACAACAAATCGGGATTGTTCTGACTTGCGTGTATCATCTGCGCCCTGACACCTTTCAGTGGCGTCAGGTTGCGAGATTCGGGCGTCTCTTTATCGGCGGCGGTTTTCGCATTGGGATCGACAGCGAACAGATTCATGTTCTCGTCGCCTTCGGAATCCTTAACGAAAAGAATGAACTTGCCGTCTTCTGTCCAAGTGTAGCCATACAACGGCCGCTTCGAGTCGGTCAGCGGTCGAGCTTTCTCAAACGGTTCGGCAAACTCCTTGACCCACACATTCATGATCCCATTGTAGGGCTTCATGAATGAGATGAACTTGCCGTCGGGGCTAAGTTGGCCACCAGCTATCTGAGGGTTTCCGAAAAACAGTTCCCGATCCAGAAGCGGTGATTCAGCTTTGGTTACTTTGGTTTGAAGCATTGCAAGACAAGTGAATACTCCGCCGGCCAATAATGCCAACGCCAGTTTGGAGGGTGATTGAATGGTCATTCTTCATATTAGATTATAAAAAGGAATTACGGCTCTGAAATCGTGTTATTTAACTCGCCGGGTAGTCTCAGAGGTGGGCATTTTTTCGGGAATTTTCTGTGTGACGTGGCCAGTTGCGGCCCATTCTGCTCCGCGTTGCAAAGTAACGGCAAAACCAACGCAATTCATCTGTTGCACATTGTCGCCCATCACCGTGTGGAATACGCGTCCTTTGCCGTAATTGATCGTGAAAAGCACCGGTTCATTCTCTCCCGTTCCATTGGTCGATTTATCCGAGTAGGCAGCGGCCAGTACGTGCAGGTTTTCGGCGGGACCGCGCAGTCGATCATAAAGTTCGTCCGATACGTGTCGCCACTTCGCTGGCAACCCTTTTGTGATTGGGTGCTTTGTATCAATTGTCTCGACGATGTATTCGTGTTGCCTGCCATGACTTCCGCCGCGACCAGGAGACGCATCTCGCACAATCTTGCCACCTCGGTAACGGATGTAGGGTCCATCTTTTTCGTTCCGGCCACCCCAGCCGCCAAGGCCGGTAATCGTGTTGTACTCTTGCCATTTTGGGAACGAATTGTTGGCAGCGTGAAATACCACAACTCCACCGCCACCACGAACATATTCAACAAACTTCTGCTGGGTTTCCTTGGGCCAGTCACTGCCGTTGTAATTCAAAACAACCACGGAGTAATCAGCGAACTTGGGAGCGAAGTCGCTCGTGTCTTTACCGGTACTGGCAACATCGACATCAAAGAGTCCGGTTTGCTCCAGGTATTGCTTCAAGACGGGCGTTGTGCCTTTCCAATTGTGATTGTTTTCGCCATCCACGATCAGTGCTTTCAGATCGGGTTGGCTCGCACATGCGGTAGTCAGCAGCATCATTGCAGCGCAAATCGCGCAAAATTGTCTCATCCTCATTCTCCTTCGACAAAACATCAGTCGCTTGAAAAAATGGTCCCACAGGCAAACGGTTTGCATGTGGTTGAACCACCTAGGATACGCACTTTATATGCACNTGATGTGCATCTGCAAGCTTATTGCGGTAGAGATTGACCGGAAATCCGCTGAAGTTTGTTGCCTCGGTTGCAATGGACTGATGTTTTAAGCTTNAAGGTGAAGTCGCAGGATGTCCCATCTGGCCGCGATATGCTGCCGACCTGTTTGTCCCGAGCCTACGGGTGCCGGCACTCATGTGGCAGATGGTGAGATCAACGGGGATGAATCGCTCGATTGCATCACTGGCAAAAACTGAAATGCTGCGCATAGGACCACATCAGTTCCCGTGGCGGCTACCTCTGCAGACCAAGCTTGGCCTGGGGTCACCCATTAAAATCGGTTGTTACCTTGGCGTCGATCGTGTCAAGCGAACTTATACAGAGGAGATACAGTTAATCGAAGCGGACATTGCCCGCATCGTTGGGGAGGCGCAGCCCTTCGTTCGATGCGTCGTCACTGGCGAGGAAGTCCGAGCATTCTTTGCCGTGCGATGCTGAATGTTTGAACTGAGAAATTGAACGATATCTCTGTTGCGGCCCCCTTGTCCTCCAGGCAACTGACAATCAGGTCGATCTGATCTTCACTCTGTTCAGCGATCGGGGTTCTCATTTGGATGTACCGGAAGCGTCAGCGATCTTTCGCGCTCGATCGATGGTAATGCAGTTCTACTGCTAGGAGGTCAGAGAATTCGAGTTGGTTCACGTTCGNTCAATGGTCCTTCGTCGTTTCTGTGATATTCATGCCGCTTCGATTATATCTCTCTTGCGTTTGAAACTGCCTGCGTGGCTGGTGTCCGTTAGCGACACGAAATCCGCCATCACTGGTGAATTCAGATGTCGCGAAATGTCGGTAGATGGAGTAAATCGTGAGTGTAGCTGGAGATCGGCGCACGAAAAAAGCCGCCTGTATAATCACAAGCGGCTTCCTGAGTGGAGGATAACGGACTTGAACCGATGACCTACGCGCTGCCAGCGCGTCGCTCTCCCAACTGAGCTAATCCCCCGAAAGGTAAACAATGTTTTAGTCGACGAACCCATTTCGTGAAAGGATCGTCTGACTGATTTTTTAAAAACGTAGCAGTTTGATTTCTCATGCGTCAAGTACCGCAGATTAGTCCGTATCAGCCGCAAAGCCTGAATTTAGCGATTGGACTGGCGAACGACCTGCTCAAGCACGTCAGAAAATGGGATTCGATCGCAAATGCCAAAGCCAGGATGTCGAGATAGACGAGCGCGAGTGAACCCGGGTGAGGTGAGTCCACATAGGAATCTTGCCTGATCTCTTGGATGGACAAATCGATCAGGGTACTCACTTGATACCTCTTTGAGTAGTGTCAAAGCGGAAGATCCTATCGACCGAAAACCTTTTTTCGGGATGGTCCATGGTCCGTCACCCTGACAGGCAGTGCATTCTCCACATGGTTCAGTCGATTCCCCAAAATGCTTGGAAAGGCTTTGCGGTTGACATGAAGTCGCCAAAGCAAGTTTGAAGAATTCGTCCAATCGGTCGACTTCACTCGTTTCACGTGTAGTCAGGCGTGCATGGAGTTCATCGGCTAGGGTCTTTGCATCATCGATTCTCTTCAATTTGCGATATCCATGAACGAGATCAGATACTTTCACTTCAAGCCAGTTCTGTTCACTCATATGGTCGATCACACGTATCACCTCCTGGCGATCGACGCCCAGTTTTTGTGCAGCAAGGACCGTATTGAGCATGAACCATGTGCGTCCTTTAGTAAGTGACGAAAGTACTCCCGCACAAAATTCACGTTCTTCACCTTGGTAGTGATCGAGGATTACACGTGATGTGACCAGTGGCTTGATTTTGTAGGTATCGTATCGCGGCGATGTAGCTCTCAGGTAGCCAGCCAATTCCAGATAAGTCAGCAGTGTTCGTACCACTAAGATCCGGATGTCGGTTTCATAGGAGAGTTTATGATGCGAAATATGAAACTGTTCGTGCTGATCTTTGATCAAATCGATCAAACGTCCAACGCCATGCCTTGATGGTGTATCTCCGTAAGCAAAGTTTTCCAGCACAGTGCGATCGTCAACGGACAACAGAATTTCACATGTTGCTTGTTCATTATCACGTCCTGCGCGGCCGATTTCCTGCGCGTAAGCTTCAAGCGACTTGGCCGGATTGAAGTGGTATACATATCGAATATCAGATTTGTCGATCCCCATCCCAAATGCGATCGTGGCAACAACGATACCATCGGAAGAGGCAATGAAGTCCTGCTGTATTTGTTCACGCTGCTCTGGTTTCATGCCAGCATGGTAAGCGGTTGCTTCAAGACCATCTTCGGTTAATTGTTCGGCAATCTCTTCGGCAGTTCGCTGCAATGTGACGTAGATCAATGTTGAACCCCGAGGGCGTTCCCACAGACGTGACAACAGTGTGNGGTACTGCTCGTCAGCATCAATGACCGTACTTTTGATGTGTAGATTGGGACGGAAGAAACGGGTGCGAATTGCGTCGTCTTCGGCGATACCAAAAGCATGGCGAATGTCGTTTAGCACGCTGGGTGTTGCTGTCGCCGTCAGAGCCAAAATGCGTTCAGCGGACAATGCTCTCGCAAGTTCAGCAAGTTTCAGGTAGTCAGGGCGAAAGTTGTGTCCCCACTGACTAATGCAGTGAGCTTCATCCACTGCAAATAGCGAAACGTGCAAGGACCCCACCATGGCTAAAAAACGCTCGTTGAAGAATCTTTCGGGTGCAACGTATAACAATTTTGTCCGCCCTTCACGAATGTCCTTCATGGCCGTGCTGAATTGCGGAGCAGGCATCGATGAATCAAGACGGACAGCACTGATTCCTCGAGCGGCCAAAGCGTCACATTGATCCTTCATCAAGGCGATCAAGGGTGAGACAACGACGGTAGTTCCGGCGAATATTTGACTGGGCAACTGATAGCAAAGACTTTTTCCACCACCCGTTGGAAAAACGGCGGCTACGTTCTTGCCCTTGAGTAAACGTTCGATGACAGCCGATTGCCCTGAACGAAAACTTGCAAGACCAAATTGCTGTTGCAGGATATCGAGTGGATTTTCCGCTGGTTCTTCACTTGCCATTCGCTGACGGTTATCCACTGATTCTTCCTCAAATTCCATCTTGGTCCGCTTCGGTGAATGCCTTTTAACTTTCTCGGCTCGGAAGTGTATGAAAGCACACTTCTGAGTCAAGGTTCAAAACTGGTGAACCGGTTCGATTGGTCAGCCATTGGCTTGCTTGATGCCAAGCATTCGATCGAGCGAATTACCTGTTTGATAGATGAGTGCTTCGGGAAAGTGCTGGTAGGGATGAAAGTACTCGAAGGTCAGATAGCAGTCATAGCCGATATCATCACATGCCTCCACTACAGCAGGCCAGTTGGTGGTTCCATCAATCAACGGGCGAAAAGCCCTCCAGCGAATGATTGGTGCCTTTCTTTAAGTGAACATTCTTGATGCGTTTGCAAGAATGGGGATCCAGTGCTCTGGAAACTGGTAATCCATGATATTCCCAGTATCGAAATGCACCTGAATATACTGGCTGGAAAAGCTATCAAAAAAGTCCACCATTTCCATGGGTGACATCAGGTACCCGTTGAAGAAGATGTTTTCATNTTGAGATGGACTTTGAGTTTTTCAGCTTGGGGCAAAAGTTGGCCGATTGCGGTACGGGCTCGTTGGTCACATACATCATTGGGAGTTGGATCATGGTCTTCTCGCCATGGCATGTGAACAGCGTCTGGAACCACAAGCAAGTTTTCCGTGCCCAGGTCGTGCGCTGCTCGGGTCATTTTCGCTGCAAGTTCCATTCCTTTGGCTCGTTCCGTCGGATTATTGCTGGTCAGAGGGTAAGGCCAGAACAAGAAGGAGCAGAGACCGCTGATCTCGATCCCAATTTCATCTGCCATCTTTCGAATCTGAACAAATTGTTTTGTCCCCGATTTGGGTGATAATTCAGTGTCGAGATCATAGTTCAGTTCGATACCATCGAATTCGGCATCTTTGACTAATTCAAGGCACTGCCGCAGACTCATCTTGTCTGGGTAAGGGAAAGCCCACAACTTGATGGACTTTTTCATTCGGTACTTTCGGTGGGCCTGATTGGGACCAACTTGTGCCGTGGTTTGGCCTGTTGTTGTCCCTGCCTAGGCAGCACTACCGAAGGCGGCGTAGGTGAGCAGTTGTCTTCGTCCAAGAGCGTTTTCAGGTTTCGTTAAGATACTCTTGTTAAGTTGTGGGTAGCAGTTTGATGGCTTGAGTGGGAAATCACATTATCGAAAATGGCCATTTTACAATTCTTCGTTCACATGCTTCAGCTATACCGTAGAACGCACTTAACCACACACTTAACCACGCTCTTACCGTGAATCAGTTGATACAGTATTGCATGTGTGTTCATATCATCCTCCTACAAAACGATCGTACAGTGTTCTTGCAACGCTTATTTCGGATGTACCCGTGATCACAACACGCCCATCCCGGAAGAGGGTTAAACTTTGCGTGTCATTCGGGAACAGACGAACAAAGAAGGGGTTGGCTTGTACGCGACCAACATTTCTCCAGCGTTCTGTCATCAGTGTCAGGTCGATGTCTGCATCGCGGCTACCAGCGATCTGAACAGCGTCTCGCCCACAGAGCGTGGCAGCCGCTTCTGACTGAACTGTTCGATCGCCTTCCAGAAACTGATATTCTTGGTTCGCACATGCTGGGCAAGAATCACTCAAGGATGGCGAGATGTTCAGTTCACGGAAGCGATTGCTCCAAAGATCGATCGACAGCAGTGAGGTATGAACGTGCTGGCGATTTCCGGATAACCACTTGATCGCTTCTGTGCTTTGCAGGCTTGCAACGGTGTGTGTCGCGGACCCAACGACGCCAGCAGTGTCGCAGGTGTCGACTGCTGAGGCCGGTGGAGGCTCTGGGACGAGGCAGCGAAAGCAGGGCCGCCCCAATCCTGTGAATAGGAGGACTTGTCCAACCGCTCCCACACAACCGCCATGCACCCAAGGTGTTTTGGTCTTCAGAGACCAGTCATTGAGAAGGAAACGGATTAGAAAGTTATCAGCAGCGTCGATCACCAAATCGACCTCATTGAGAATGTCACAGATGTTCCCTGATGAAACATCTGCGACCACAGGGTGCAATTCGATATTGCTATTAATGGCCCTGAGGCGATCACAGCTAGCATCAGCTTTGGAACGCCCATCGATAGCATCCTGTTCGATATACAATGCTTGTCGTTGCAAATTGGTCCATTCGACAACATCACGGTCGATGATGATAAGTTTTCCAACGCCAGCACGGGCTAGTATTTCAGCAGCCACGGTTCCTAGAGCGCCAGCGCCCAGGACAGCGACGCACGAACTGGTAATACCTTGGTGCCCCTCGGAACCGATGGGCGCGAATTGAATTTGTCTTGCGTATCGGTTAGCCGGAGAATCGCTGCTCATGAAGACGATGGTCGATCAAATGCTGTGCGGGTAAGTTAGTTCTATGAATGCGATCTTGCCTGTTCGCAGGGCTCGACGCAAGCCACCAAAACCTCCAGCCGCCATGTTACACGATGAAACACTGTGATCTGCCCAATCTGCAGCGACTCCGTGAGCGATCAGAATTGTTGAGAAACCTTCGCATGTTCTTTGATCAGCGAGGTTTTTTTGAGGTGCAACCACCCTGTTTGTCCACGGATTGCGTGATTGATCCTTATATTGATCCTTTGCGCGTTGACGTTCGTGAATTTCAGTTGAATCCAAGCAACGGGCAAGAATTCTATTTTTTGCAAACCTCCCCCGAGGCTGCCATGAAACGCATGTTGGCAGCAGGTGCTCCGTCCATTTACAGTCTTGGGCCCGTGTTTCGTGCTGGGGAGCAAGGAGAGCAACACAATTTGGAGTTCACCATGCTTGAGTGGTATGAACTCGGAGCCGATGTAGAACAGGGGATTGAAATTCTGGGTGCGTTGGCGTGTGATATTTTGAAGGAAGGTCATTTTGAAGTTCAATCGTATCGCCAGTTGTTTCACGAGCATTGCGGATTTGATCCTATCGATGCACCACTTCTGACACTCGTGGATTATGCCAAAGAGATTGATTCCTCTCTGGCGATGTCGATCGCAGAAGATCGCGATGGTGTTTTGGATTTAATTCTGAGTCATGTGATTCAACCCAAGCTCGGGCACGATAGTCCGGTGATTGTGCGTGACTATCCGCTTAGCCAGGCTGCTTTGGCAAAGGCTTCAACGCAGGACAAACAATGTGCGGCACGTTTTGAACTTTTTGTAGCCGGCATTGAGTTGGCAAATGGTTATGACGAATTGCGAGATCCTGATTTGTTGCTGGAACGTTTTCGTGCTTGTAATGAGAAGCGCCAAAAATCAGGACGTCGCTCACTACCTCTGAAGGTGCCATTACTTGAAGCAATGCGTGCAGGTCTTCCTCAGTGTGCGGGAGTAGCGTTGGGCGTCGATCGCTTGCTGGCAGTGCAATTAGGGGACAAAACGATTTCAACGGTTATGCCATTTACGATTTTGAACGCGTGAGGAAAAAACTTCGCATTCGACTAGCACCTTGACTAAAATAGAAGCTGCTCAATTGAGGAGGTCGATATGTTGCGGTTTGAGATATCTTCACAAGGTGCGACGCCGTCGCCAGATAAAACTGGTACACGCACGCTAGCAGTCAATGCCGCATTCTTGAAAGACATCAAGGATGATAATCAAGATCTGAAAAAGCTGTTGGACCAGATCACACCGATCACCCGTCACCGACAGACGGCGGCGAATCACTGGCCTGAACTCATTGCGCTTCTGAGTGGTTTGCGAGACCAACTGGCTTTGCATTTTTCGTTGGAAGAAGCCTACGGTTATTTCGATGATGCCATTATTTCATCGGCAGAGTTGAGTACGACTGCGGAAAAGCTGCGGAGCGAGCATTCTTCTCTGTTCGCCAGTATTCGTGATCTGGCTGACCAAGTTTCCGAGGTCTGTTCGGACAGACCAGAGCAGGTCAATCGTTTGATTAAGCGGTTTGATCAATTTCGACGCGCATTTGAAATGCACGAGGAAGGTGAACTGAAACTGATTCTGGATTTTCTGGACGACGATTGAGGTGTCTGCGAGTGAANCCGTGAACGTGATTTGAATTCAATGCGAAAGTGCACGTGTTNTGATGGAAAGTCTNCGTGAATTGGGTTTACGTTTCACGGCTGGGGTCCGGCTTNGTGTTTGGAACCGGCGAGGGTTCACGTCGCGAAAAGCGGCCCAAGGTTGCGACAAAACTTGGGACCAGAATGGCACGCACGTAGAAAGTGTCGATGAGGACGCCCAGTCCGAGGGCAAAGCCAAGCTCAGTGATGCCACGCAGCGATGTGCCACTTGATTCGTTCAAATAACCAAACCAGCTTGCAACGGTTGGGAACCATGACGAAGAGGTCATGCTAAAGAAGGTAGCCGCCATCACGAGTCCACATGCCGTGATGATTCCCCCCGTTTTGACAATCGCACGTCGTAACGCTGATAGCCAGCCCAGATGTTTTTGCTCCTCAACGATCCTGGTGACCAGATAAACGTTGTAGTCCTGACCAATGGCCACAAGGATGACGAACAGGAATAGTGGAAGCTTCCAGTCCAGACCAACAAAGTCCGAACCGTAGACGTTTTTGAAAAAGAGAAGTGTCAGACCAAGAGTTGCATAGTAACTGATTAACACGGTTGCGATCAGGTAAAGACAGAGCCCAAGTTTGCGTATGACGATCAGTAATACGAGGAATACCGCCAGCACGACAGCAATCTTGATCCTTTGATTATCGCGCAGAGTGACGGTCCTGAGGTCGATGATGGACGGGGTGGTACCGGTCAAGACAACCCGTGCTCCTGCCCATTCGGAATTCGGTTCCTTCACGTATTGATGAAGGAATCTGTCAATGTCGGTGACGATCTTGGCAGTGTCCATGGCAAATGGATCACCATCGATCGTGATGTCGAGTCGGGCAAGTCGATTTTCCATCGCAGGAAGTGTCGAGAAAAAGTATTGCTGTGCCAAACGATGATTCTGTAATGCCCTTCTCCGCCAGGCATCACGATTCAGCAAACCCATATCTCGGTCCGGGGGGAAATCACCAAGAGGATCATCAGCAGTCCGGACAGTGGATACACCATCGAGTGTATAGAGCTTTTCAGCGAGTGTCTTGATTTGTTTTTCAAGCTCTTTTCTCGCCACATTTTCGGGATGAACTAGCAAAACAGTGACGGGGTTGATCTTCCCGATGTCGAAGTGTTGTGCGAGGAGACGCAAGCCTTGCTGGCTTGGGGCGGAGTGATTCAGTTGACCACTGAGATTGTAAGTGACTTCACGTTCATTTCTGAGTCCGTACAGGCTCGGGATCAGCAACAGTCCGATCCCAAAAATCAGTGTGGTAAGCGGATACCTGGTTAGCGTAAGGGCAATCCAGTTCCACAGGTTTTCAGTGGAGGATCTTCTCTGTCCATTTGTCTTCCCGTAAACCGTCAGCGGTCCAGANTCATTGATTTTGATTGGTGTTGGCCAGAAGACCCTCGGTCCAATCGCTCTGAGTAAGGCNGGAGTCAAAGTTGTGCAAACCAGAAGACCCACAAGCAAGCAGATGGCGATGATAGGACCGGTNTAATGGAATTTGCCAAAGCTTGCGATCCAGAGCATACCTAAACCGACAACGGTGGTCATGGCACTGCCAATCAAAGCACCCATGACTCCTGAAAGGGAATTGGTGCATGCCTGATCCCATGGAACTTTGCTTGCTTCCTCGCGCAGACGTGCAATCAAGAACAGGCAGTAATCAGTTCCGGCACCGAANAGGATCACAACGACAAAGATGCGACTGGTGGTGAATACGCGAAGGTCCAGTCCGGGAAGGGTTCCATTGATCGAGCCCTGAGTTAATAGCGTGACTAATGAAGCCGATACAACCACAGCCACCCCAATGGATAACATGGGTACAGCGACCAGCAATGGGGCTCGATAAACGATGGCAAGAATGAGTAGAATCATCACCACCGTAATCCACTCGGTGTACTGAATGGCATCTCGGGCAGCCAGCAAAGTCTCGCCACCGATGGCTGCCGATCCCGTCATCAACAGTCGGAGGCCCGAATCGGTGTATTCCATGCTGTAGTCGCGAACATCGTCCAGCAATTGGTGGACCATCTCGACTGTTTCAATATTGCCTGTTGCTGCCAGCTCGGAGGAGAGTTGCATCACAGCAAGTTGTGCTCCCTCCTGTTTCAGGCTGGCACCAATTAACTGGTCATCCCATCCCAGAATGTCCAAAAGAGATGTCCAACCGCTGAGGTCGCGTTCAGCGATGGGTATAGCTAGTTTTGGCAGGTCGGGAACAAATATCAGGGCTGCTTCGAAATCACGGCCCACATCTTCTTCTGGTTCTTCTAATGCTTCTAACAGTTTGCCGCGATCCCAGTAGGCGATTGCCATTCTTGGTTCGCGCAGTTTAGGGGCGTCTGATGGAACTTGTTCGGAGATCCGTTCATAGAACGATTCATCCACTGCAATGGAGTGGTCAAAGGCTTCGCGTGCCAGCTTGATCCATTGCGCTGATTTGGTGTTCTCCTGAATCCGACCCCCGGCGTATCCATATTCAATGGCACGTTGCCAGCTGACCTCGCCAAGTCGATGGTAAAGCCGCCTGAGTAAATCAAGGCCGACGATCTCGTCACGCTTTGTTAATTCACCCGTTGTGCGTCCAAGAACTAATACGATTTGGCTTCGACTTCGGGCATCTGGAAATGCCTCGTCCAGCAAATGTCCACCAGCAACACTGCTCATTTTGTTTGGCAGGTACTCAAAGTCACCATCGTAGGCCACATCGTTCCATGCTGGAGCGACGCTGCGAATCAGGATGGCGCCGAGAAACCAGATAGTGAGGATGATCCACCAATATCGGGTGACTTGCTTGGCCCAGCGATACGAAATGGATTCGTGCATTCGCTGCGTGGGATGGGTTGTGGGGTTGTGAGGTTAAAGGGTCGGCAGCTCAACAGAGGTAATGTAACAAGAACACCCTGTCCTGTCGGTTGGGTGATTGCAATCCCGCGATGTGCTTTGAACCAGAAATACCCGATATTTCCCTTCTGGATTGGGATTTTGGGCACGGCTGATCACATTTTCGACGGTCAAGGCCATCGTGGTCGGGTCGACTTATCTAGCTTGATATCCGTTCTGGTGACGGGGAGCAGGCACATCGCATCGATCCTGCTCGATTGAATTAACTGGGCGCGACCGGCAATGCTCAACCGCGTCCGATGCACTTTGAAGGTGGAGCTAACAGGGAAAGCTATCTCACGCCGTTACTTGTAAAGCTCTGAATCAGGAATGATCTGCTCCACTGAACTGANTTCGGCTTCATGCGACTCAGCGAATTTGTGCTCGAGCACCGTAATTCGATTCGCTGCTGCGGCTAAGGTCGTTTCCTTATTCGGTTTCAATTTTACTGATTTCGAAATGCCGGCAGTTTATCGTGAATGTGGGGAATGCATCTTTGCGTCGATGCTTGCTAAACGTGTTCCGGCACGCGAGACACATTCTATAGAGTGTCCACTGATGTTGACTAAATCTTCATCCACGGTTGGATGGCAACGCGAGAAGCTCCCGACAGTGGTAAATGCATTTTTTAGGGTGCGTATGACGGTTATAGCACTGTTAGGGATTCATTTGACACGATGTTTGGTGCTTTCGTTCAGTCCTTCGTTGCTACGATCATGGTGGAGAACAAACGAATCCTCTGTCGCACCATGACAGGATTCCTTGGAGACACTGGAAATCACACCGACAGCGGTTTCCAGAGTTGGCTGTTAGGTGTAGCGAGAGGCGTACCGCGAGTTGGTTTTGATGGCTGTCAAGCCAAATATTAAAGCGATCTCCTTGCTTCTGAATGCCGATGCAATGGTTCGATCGTGGTTGCTTGCGGCGTCTTTTTCCAGATCTGAATTCCGGCAGCGCTGCTCTGCACGCAGACGCTCTGCACGCAGGTTTACTTCCCTACAACAAGATGGAGACCAACGGATTTGGAAGCCACTGAATTTGGGCTATAACTGGCAGTATTCAGCGATGCGGCAGAGAAGTAATCGGGGAGCACTCGCGGCTCATTCGAGAAGCTTTTCAACTTCGCTCATGACCGCAGCTATGTCGACCTTTTCGGAGGTGAACGTGTGGGTCTTCACCACTTGGCTGTCTTTTGCAACAACAACTGTCACCTCAGCATCGGCCGGCAACTTGTAGTTCAACGGACCTGTTCGTAACTCTTTTGCGACTACAACAGGCACGTGCTCGACCTCTGCCGCCGCAGCAACTTCCCCGGCAGCGGCTTTCACTGCTGATGAGCTATCTCCCATCATGGTAACGAGGCCCTTGAGGCGTCGTTGACGATTGGAAAACACAGCCCTATCGATCCGCTTCACCAACTCCGTCACACGACCGCCTGTTCGGCGGACAAAGACCATGATCATCGGGCTGGACCCGTAACGGCAGCGGTAACAGAGTTGCTCACCGGGACGAACGCCGTCATCGTCAGCTCCCGCCACTTTCGTGACATAAAAAACTCCAACAGGATCACCCTGCTGTAGAGAAGAATGCTCTGGAGCTGGTTTTGACAACTCGTTTGGAGCTTGGCTGAACACAGTCAAATCGTACATCGATGAAAGCGCAGAGAATCCAATTAAAACGGCGATCATGCGTCCAGAGAACATCGATAACATCTGATTTGTGTTCCGCAATGTTTAGGATTTGACCGTTGGCGAATTGGAAAATTTCACGGTCAGTGGCCAAGAAGCCAGCTCGGGAAGCAGATCATGGACCATTAGGAAGCTTCATCGAGGGTTGAGAATTATGCACCCGATTTCGGATCTGAACAGCCCTTCCGATGGGAATACGCCAAAACAGCTTGATCGGCTGCATTTTGGAACGCGATTATCTCGTTCTGTAATGATTCCTTAGTGATGTCCATTCACTCCCTAAATACGGTATTTGCAACGTTATAAGCCGGTTTAAGAGAAAATGTTTCTCGCAAAGGTGAGTCGCAAACCCGTTTGAAGGGTGTGACAAAATGGATCCCCAGAAGTCAGGCTATCCGCCGCCGCAGGCGATCCATGACAGCATCTAAAATGCCACTTGAGTCAGTTGTTCATGGGATCGAGATGGAGTCGAATTCGACCAACGTGCCAACCGGACCTCGGAGTCTCAATTCAAGTTCAGTGATGAAACCTTGCCAGGCTTCATTCCCAGATAAGGGGATGGATACAGTTGTCCATTGTTCGCTCTTCTTGAGTGGGGTTTCGCCCACCAGTTCGCTTGACTCTTTCTTATGCGCTGAGATTGCAAATAGCTGCAAGACGAGATCGTGATCCGAGCGAGCCTGAATTGTAAATTCACCTGAGTTTTTCTCGACGGAAAGTTTGAGTCCACGTCGATACAAATTCGATTCCTGCTGCCCCAGAGTGAAGTCAAGGTAACCCTGAGCACCAGCGATATTGCCGAGGCCGGGCGAACCAGACCAGCCTTCAGTCTGCCAACCACCGCAATCAAATGTGAACAGCATCTTGCCATCCGCAGGATCGCGTCCATTTACCTTTTCCCATATATCCGAGAGACCGTCGCCATCCCCGTCGATTCGGACTACTTCGTACTCAGGATTCACACCTGTTCCCCATTTCTGTTCCTGTCCCTGGTAAGCAATTTCTTCTTTTGATTCTTCGCCTACGCCAGCATCTCCACGAGCAATCCACTGCTCGAGTAGAGCGCGGTGTTTCTTTCTTACAGTTGCGTATTCTGGGTCCGTTGCCAAGTTATTGATTTGGCTTGGATCTTCAATGACGTCATAAAGTTCTTCCGCTGGCCTTTCCCCAAAGTAGATCTCACGCAACGTTGCTGACAGTGTTCCGTCCGCATACATTGTTCTGAGGTTTCGAACGTAATCCTTGGTATCACGGTACTGTGGTTGAAGGAAAATTCGATCAGTTTTGAAATTGCGTGTGTAACGGTAGCGATGTGTGCGGACTGTACGCACCCGATCAATGGTGTGGTCGAGCCGATCTTTGGCCGCGAAAACGGAACTGCGTGGAACGATTTTTGAGCCGAACAGATTTTGTCCTTCGTACCAGTCGGGGCGAGCGACTCCCGCCCATGCCAAAGTGGTGGCTGACAGGTCTAACAAATTCACCAAGTCATCACGAACCGCACTAGCCGGAACATAGGGCGCTGGGCCAGCCATAATGAAAGGCACATGAAGACCACCTTCTGTAGGCATCTGCTTGTGGCGCACCAAGTTGTTCGCCCCGTGGTCACCGAAGTAGACAACGATGGTGTTATCTGCGAGTCCTGATTCCTTCAACCCTTCAAGTACGTTACCGATGAAGTCATCATCTTGACGGATCGCGTCGTAATGCTGCGCGACGACAGATCGATAAAGATCATTTTGGGGATAGTCTGGAGGAACGGTGACCGTTGCGGGATCAACCTTGCGAGATACCGGAAATTTTGTGGTATTGTTCTTACCACCCGCTGTCTGAATCTGGCCAAAAAAAGGTTGATTCTCGCTCAAGGTCCTCCACGGAATTGAATTTCTGGATTTTTGCTCCAGTGAGTAGGTCGCAGCGGTATCCCATACGAAGTTGTAGTCAGTTTTTCCAAGGTTGAACGTGAAGTACCCACTTTCTTTCACCAATTGAGGAAGCAATTTCATGTGATCCGGTAGCTGAAGCTTCGCTGATCCGCGAGAGGATCGATGCTCGTGTGCATTGAAGCGAATCTGATTTTGGCCACCCATCAATGCCGAACGGCAAGCCGAACAAACCGGTGCTGGAACAAAGGCCCGAGAAAAGAGCACGCCCCTCGCTGCTAGCGAATCAATGTTAGGAGTAGCACCTTGGTTGATCGGGTCACCATAGCAACCCATCCACGGGGAGGTGTCCTCGGCAAAGAGCCAAAGAATGTTCGGCCGACTTTTCGCTTGAGTATCGTTCGAGGACCCGTTTTGACCCTGCAAATCGGACGTGTGTAGAAAGACAGAAAACGCAAAAACTAGCAGTAACTTGGCAGAGCGATGGGGTAAAAGTTTTCGTTGCATGGAGTCAAACAATTTAGGGTGTCGAGTTTATACAGTCAGCCTAGGATATCCCATTCTCGTCTTGCCCAAGGGTGAAAACAAGTTTTGGCGACGTACTTGGTTGGTTTATCGCTATCAAACTTAGCCACAACTCGAGTTATTTGGTGCCGAGGGCTGATTCTTGTCAAATACGCGTGCTAGGTAAATGTTGTGTTGCATCCTTCACTTTTAATCGAGCAGTTTTTATCATCCTGCATTGGATTCGGTGAAGCTCAGCCATGCGATTGAAGTTTCAAATGTCACATGAGCGATTTGTGTGCCTATTCCATCCGGCGTTGCCACCACAGCTTTGGGCCAGGCATTCCGGGTACTACGCCTGGGTGGTTCGCGAGTTGCATGCAGCTGAAGTAACTCGACCTGCAGCGGAGGCTCCAACGGAAGCACGCAACGTTCTGAACGATGCGTTCGTAAGGATCTTCGTATTGCAGCAAGAAACCGCTGCCGATGCGTTCATTCTGCTTCGTACCAGCGGTAACCCAGGCACACCAGTAGAAATGCTTTTGCGACACCGATTGAGCAGGGTGTGGATCTCTGTGCCAGTTGGTTCAGTCACTGACAGGTTGAATAGTATCCTGAGCGAGCATCGCTGTAGGTGCTGTGATGGATGTCGGAATCGGANAGTGCTAAACCACTGGCTGACGCGGGATCACTGCGTGTGGGCGACGAAGACTGGTAAACGGGAGAATTGCTCTCTGAAGAAGAGGCATAATAAAATTTTGCCGTATCTAAATCCTCAGGGCTGAAGAACTTGATATTGCCCCGGTAGAGTGATTGCACGCGATCAAGCTCAGCAAGTTGTTTCCATGACAAACCATTGCTGTGATGCCAGACGATTGCCTGCGCAACATTTTGCCGGATTTGACCGGTACCGAGTTGCGTGCAAACGAGACTGACCACTGGGTCAGTCGTGAACGTTTCCAGTGGAATCATCTGGTAGGGAATTTGTGGTTTTGGATCCGGTTTTCCGTGTTCCAGGCACACGGTGTTGGCCTTCAGTTGGTGGACTTTACCAGNTGCTATACGCATGATTCCCATTCCGAAACCGTTTTGATCTCCGAAACCTTGGCCGTTTCCCAAACCTTGTCCATTTCCTATGTTGAATCCGCCACCTACACCCTGGTTCGTGCCGCCACCGACCGGGTTTCCATTTTGGTTTTGGTTCTGATTTGGGTTTTGACCGAACTGTCCGAGTGCTGGTACGGCAGCGATCACCTTTGGAAGTTTCAATTGCAGCGGTTTATCTGATTCATTCGTTATCAATACATTGGCTTGCTTGGCGTTGAGTGCGATGAATTTTACTGTCACATCACCTTGGTCAATCGCTTTGAAAAGGGCGATGCTTATTTCTTCTGCTGAGGTTTGTTGTGAGCCAATGCATCCTAGCGCCACGAGAAGCAGAGAGCCAAGGTTGGTGGAATATCTCATGAGTTGGTTCCTTCGAGAAGTTTGAAAGAGGAGATAGCGAATACACAGCAGAACGCGTGCCAAACGGTTGTTTTTCAAGAGCAAGCGATTTGTGAACCAACACGTACCAGTGAAATGATTGGGTTACAAAAATCNTTGGCTCATGATTGCACACGTGTTTTGTTTTGCTACACCTCGGCAAGGAAACTCTNATCTTCTGTTGAGATAACGTGAATAAGTTGGGGGCATCGGGTAAGATCTCGGTTCGCGAAGCGATGGACCACGTTCCCATGCGTTGGATTTCGAAACGCTTCGCCAATCCCAGCAATGGGAGTCATTTCTGAAACCATTTGTGCAAGTGAAAAACATGCAAATTCGTGTTGTAAAGCTCATTGTTCTGGGATTGCTTCTGGGTGTTCCTATGCAGTCATTGGTGTTGGGCCAACAAGCCATCGATGTTGCGAAGGCGATTGATCAATACGCTGTGGTGGACCTGACCACTGACCTTAGTCAGTTGACTGACAAGCAGCGGCAGATGCTTCCCTTATTGATGGAAGCTGGCAAGATCATGGACAACTGTTTTTGGTATGAAGCTTACGGATCACGCAAGACATTTTTGGATTCGCTGAAGCAATCCAAGGTCAGAAAATTCGCAAAGATCAATTACGGTCCATGGGATCGCCTTGATGGTAATACCCCTTTCGTTGAAGGCGTGGGGGCGAAGCCATTGGGCGCGAACTATTATCCCGCCGACATGACCAAGGCGGAGTTTGAGGCATCTGATTTGAGTGGCAAAGATAGCTTGTATACTTTTTTACGTCGCGACAAATTTGGCAAGCTCAAGGTGGTTCCTTACCGCGAACTATTCAAACAGCCAATGCAACGTGCAGCTGATCTGCTTCGTAAGGCGGCGGAATTAGCCGAAGACACTGGCCTGCGACGCTACTTGCTGCTTCGTGCAGATGCTTTGTTAACTGACGACTACCAACCGAGTGATCTTGCCTGGTTGGAAATGCATGACAACACCATTGATGTTGTGATTGGTCCGATCGAAAACTACGAAGACAAGTTGTACGGATATAAGACGGCACACGAATGTTTTGTGTTGATCAAGGACAAGGCATGGAGTGCCCGATTGGCAAAGTATTCGAAGTTCCTGCCAGACCTACAGGCAACCTTGCCGGTGCCTGATAAGTACAAGCAGGAAGAACCTGGAACTGATACAGAGCTTAATGCTTATGACGTGATCTATTACGCGGGGGATTGTAACGCTGGATCAAAAACAATCGCAATCAATCTACCAAACGATGAGCAGGTTCAGTTGCAAAAGGGGACGAGACGTTTGCAATTAAAAAATGCAATGCGAGCCAAGTTTGATAAAATTCTGGTCCCCATTGCAGATGAGTTGATTGCAGAGGATCAACGCAAACATGTCACTTTCGATGCGTTTTTCAGTAATACCATGTTTCATGAGGTGGCACATGGGCTTGGTATCAAGAATACGATTGATGGACGTGGTTCCGTGCGTACGATTTTGAAAGAGCACGCGGGAGCAATCGAGGAAGGGAAAGCTGATATTCTCGGACTGCACATGATCAATCAACTTCACGAGCGTGGAGAGCTGAAAACAGACCTGCAGGATTACTACGTTACTTTCATGGCTGGGATTTTTCGAAGTGTACGTTTTGGTGCTTCAAGTGCACACGGGAAAGCGAATATGATTCGTTTTAACTTCTTTCGTGATGAGGGTGCATTCGAGCGTCTACCGAATGGTCGATATCGGGTTAATATTGATCGCTTTAGGCTGGCCACCAAGAACTTGTCGTCACTGTTACTACAGTTGCAGGGGAATGGTGATTACGCCGGGGCATCTGAATTGGTAAAAACGAAAGGAGTGATCGGACCACAATTGCAAGCGGAACTCGACTTGCTGACTGAAAAAGGAATCCCAGTGGATGTGATTTTTCGACAAGGACCAGACATTCTTGGGCTGAAATAGCTTGTCTTGAATCAGTGCCAATGGTCAGTCTTTGCCTCGAGTCATTGCGGAAAGGCAGATTTGTCCCTCTCAGTTGTACTTCCACAATGGTCTGATGATATCTTTCAGGTTTTGTTCTTTGCTGCCCTGTTTGTTTTTCACTTCTGGATTGCATCATCTCCGTTTCGGCTTGTGTCGGAGATGATGCGAAGACGGATTCCGGCGGGATGAAAGTAGTTTTTAATTGGGTCGGTACCTGGTGGACCGGTGATTTACGACGCTGGTGATCAGTGCTGGTGATCAGTGCTGGTGATCAGTGCTGGTGATCAGTGCTGGGATCAGTGCTTGTTGGTGTGGTTCATGGTGAGAGAACAACATGAACTGCAGAAGGCAAGGATGTTAAAGAGAAGGCATTGAGTTATGCAGCAGGAGTGAAGGATTTGAGGCAGGTAGGTGATTGGAATGATGTGATGATCATTGCAAAGGGACAACGCATTCAACGCAGGATCTCTAATATTGCAGTTGCATGGGGAAATCTGATTTGGACCGAGTTTGAAGATATTCAGATTTGCCTCGACGATGAGAAGTGATGAGAAGTGATGGCGAATCCCTGACTGCGGTACCGTCTGTGTCACGCAGGGTGCGTCACAAGGAGTCTTGGAAGATGGAGAGGCGTACCAGCCTCCTTGCAGTGGAGTCCGTGCTGCAGGTCGATTTCTGGCACGGCAAAGTGTTGCCGCCAAGTCGGCAACCGCACGTTACGTGAGGTGCTCGTGAATGCCTGAGTGAGAGGCGTTGGTTTTCAGCGATTTAGCCTGTTTGCGTGCACACGAGAGTTGTGTAGTGTCGTGTTCTTTGGCACAAATTTGCCCTGATCTCAGATGAAGGGTGGCAGAATGAACCTTTGGTGTTTCGTGGTCAGGTTGTCACGGCGGGTGTGTCATCAGACGTTGTCAGGTTTGGTCCGACAGTCAGTGCTTCTCGTTCAGGTAGATGCCAAGGTAGCGTTACCCAGAAGGAACTGCCGCGTCCGAGTTCACTTTCAAAATCGACTTCGCCACCAAGGAGTTTTGCCAGTTCTTTTACGATCGACAGTCCGAGTCCAGTTCCGGCGAATTCCCTGGTCAGTCCCTCNCCATCCAGGACTTTGCGGCTTTGTCGGAATTTTTGAAAAATAATGGACTGATCCTCACCAGCAATCCCAACACCGGTATCACTGATGAGCAGTTTGAACCGACCGTTATCAACGTCGGTCACGGTGACCTTGATCATGCCACCTTCTGGGGTGAACTTGATCGCATTGCTAAGTAGATTATTGAGGATTTGACCGAGTTTGTTGGGATCTTGATGTGCCTTCGGAAGATTGTCTGGAACATCGACAGACAGTGAAATGTTCTTGTCTTCAGACAGGGATTGAATCATGTCACATTGCGCAGACACGAGACGGCCGAGTTCAAATTCGCTCGACTTCACTTCCATTTTGCCAGCTTCGACTTTTGCCAAATCGAGAATGTCGTTAATCATTTCGAGAAGCAGTCGGCCACTTTTCCGGATGTTGGATGCATACCGGCGCTGCTTATCGTTTAACGAATCGATTCCCTGTAGAACCTCCGAAAATCCAATGATGCTGTTGAGTGGTGTCCGTAGTTCGTGACTCATATTGGCAAGAAAATCACTTTTCAAGCGATTGGCTTCGTAGAGTTGCAGGTTCAGTTGCGCAAGTTGGTCGACGCGGGTATCGAGTTCCGTATTGACTTCCTGAATCTGATCTTGGGTTTCCGTGAGGTGACGCAGCATGCGATTGAAGGCATCTGCTAACTCACGGAATTCGTCTTCTGTTTCAATCGTAGCTCTCTGGTTGGTATCCCCGTGTGTAATGGCATCACTGACGTCACGCAGGTGATACATTGGATAAAGGACCAGATGTCGCACAATGGTGTGCAGCACAAACAGTGTGACGGCAACAATCAGCATTCCCAGAGCGACGACGATCGCTCGAATGAAAGTTGTTGATTCCCTTGTGCTCTCGTAGGGCATCGTCACTTTATGCACACGGAACGGAATCTGAGATGCGCGTGTTTCGGGANGCGCGNTTGGGTCAAACGTCGTTTCGCTTCCCTTGGCCGTATGACAAAGTTGGCAACTCTGCTTGAAAAAGACAGGTATGTAGTAGACACAATTTCCGTCATCCGTTTCATATTCATCGAACAGTGGTTGTTCCAGATTGGGTGTGATCTGGCTCAGTGCCTCATTCTCGGCGAATTCAATCGGTTCGGTGAGGTCAGGCCGTTGTTCGCGTAAGGAGTTTGCGTAGAACGTGACCGAATCGCGTCTCAGTTGCTCCAGGATGGCAGCTTCGATTGGATCATCGGGTGTTTCTCGATTGGGCAGCTTGGTGTACTGCCGAGAATCACTGAGTGATAGAAATTCGTGTTTGCTTTTTGATGCTTGCTCACCTTCATCTTCGTCAAAGCTATCGCCAGTGACGCTGGCACCAATGATGACTTTTCGAAGATCGCTGAGCACCGTTTCCGGATCAACTTGTTCAAGGTTCGAATCGGATCCGGTAGTAACCGTTTCACGCTGATTCTTGGACCACACTGCATCATCGTGAAGCAGCAAGAGTTGGATTGCGGCAAAGTCTTTTGCCCGTTGTCGGGTCGTATTGAGAACCAGTTCACGTCCCAGTTTCTCGACCACGGCAAAAGCCCCAAGCATCAGGACCATCAGCGCTGAACCAAAAAAGAGCAGGCATTTCCGCTCCAGACTCATCGATGCAAAAAGGCCTTTCAGCAGCCGAGTCATGATTTAGTAGTCATCCGGTCGAGGGTGCGAAAGCCCGCATTCAGTTGAGCTTGACGGAGAGTGTGACGGAATTTGTGTTTTGATGGCACCCGTATTTGTCGACGGTGGGAAGCTCTCCTAATGAACCCCATTTTAGCCGTTTTTTGAGCTGGTGTTCGGGTTTTTGCTTGCTGTGGGTGCATTGTATGGAATCCATGGGGCATGCTTTGATTCCCCGTATCGCAGGTTGGGGGGGCTCTGAAGTCGTAGTTCAGGGCACTAATTCAGCGGTGACTTGACGATGTTGCCACAATGTATGGCCTTGAGATGCATCCAAGTGTGCGGATGCCCATCCATCAGAACTCGCGAAATACGATTTGAATGGAAGAGAACAAAGTACGTTTGATGCACTATGATCCGCGCTGGCCGCAGGAATTTCAGCAAACAAAAAGCAGTATTCTGCAAAGTTGCGCGGGTTGGGTTACTGCCGTTGAGCATGTGGGAAGTACAGCAATATCGGGGCTGATTGCCCGACCCACCATTGATGTGCTTGCCGGCGTGGAAGACACGAATGCCTTGGCGACAGCAGCCCAACTGATCGAGGGCCTGAATTTCCGAATCAATGATTCACCGGACTGGTCCGCCGAGCCGATTATCCTCGGTAAACCTCGTCATCTGTCTGTCGCGCAGCCGGATCCTACACACTGTGTGTGGCTTGTTATTTACGGATCGGATTGTTGGCACAGAATGGTACGTATGCGGGATTGGTTACGGGAACAGAAGGAAACGGCGATTCGATTTGAGGAAGCGAAAGTTGCGCGTTGGCGAAGCGGTGAGGGTGAACTTTCGGCTTATGAGGCGGATAAAGCCCTCTTCTTCGCTCATTTGGAGGATCAGATGGGAGCATCCCGACGATCAGGTGACAGTCAGTGATCCAAGACCTGCAGCGGGTGTAGTAACCCGTCTATCCGGTGGCGACCGCCAGCCAAGCAGGCCAAATCAGCCATTCGCTGGACTTCCAATGTTTCATGGAGATCTGGATACTTTCTCCGCTTGGCATGGTGCGTGGGGGGCGGTCCGCTGAGTATACTCGGGATTAAAATGCTCTTCTGATCGAATTTCTTGCCCCTCTGAATCGTGATCCCTTTCCATGCCTCGGAGCCGACTTGGACCACTCGCGATAGAATCGAAACTTGGTGACCATCCGTCGCAGAGTTCGGTATGGCGGGCGATTCATGTGCAGCTCAAGCGAGCTGTCGCCGTCAAAGTATTCGCCGCGCCTTTTGGTGGCACACCAGAAGCACGTTCGGCGTTTGCGGAGGAGTGGGAGCTGTTAAAGCAAATCCAACATCCAGCCATTGTCCGCTGTTACGGTGGTGGTTTTGAAGAAACAGATGCCTACTTGGCTCATGAGCTGATCGAAGGGCCTACCCTGGCCAGTGAGCTGGAACGCCGCTCGCGTCTTTCATGGGAATCCGTTTTGGATCTCGCTGAAGCATTGACAGGTGCCTTGGAATCATTGCACGAAAAAGAAATTTTGTATGGAGTCATGCAGCCAGAAAAGGTGCTGTTTGCAGGGTTGAGCCCTGTATTAATTGATGTTCGTGTTGACAGGGCGAACTCGTTGTACTTTACCAATCGCGCGGTAACGCCAAATGAAATGACGTTTTGGTCGCCTGAGTTGGCTGAAAATACAAATGCGTATTCAGTTCACAGTGATTTGTATTCACTGGGGGCGACTCTCTACAAGGCTTTGACTGGGCGAGCGGTTGTTTCTGGCCACTCCGTCGAAGAAGTGCGCGGGAACATTCTTTACGAAACACCTCAGAGTCCTGCTTCGATTGTCATGGACTGCCCTGTATGGATCGACAAGCTGATCATGCAAATGCTTGAGAAAGATCCTAACGATCGTCCGCATGGTGCTGCTGCAGTAACACTGGCTTTAAAAGAGGTGCGACGTCGATCAATGTCACGTGCCGGGGTTGCTGAACATGTTTCTCACGGATTCAGTCCGCTAAATGTTACCGACCAAAAAGAAAGAGACGAAGCACGTATTCTGCTCGGGCATGGCGCATTGGAGGTCGAGGACGATGAAATCGATGCCAAGCCGGAATGGTATGATCGTGCGATCGTTCTTGTTCTTGGGCTGATCGTCATCGCGTCCATGATCACCTACACACTTTGGCCCCTGAATGAAAATCAAATGAAGGACCGGGCAGAAGAGTTGTTAACACGTGACAACCGGAATGACTTGAATCAGGCCAAGGTCCGTTTTCTCATTCCCATGCTCGATAAGTATCCTGATGGAGAGCATGTTGTCTGGGTTGAAGAGCAACTGGAGCGTGTGGAGATGATTCAGGCTGAGCACGTTTTGAAAGTCAAGTTAAAAACCAATCGACCGTTATCCAACGAGGGCGAGCGACTTTATGCGGAAGCTTACGAGTTTGAAAAGTTTGGTGATGTGACCACCGCGCTGGATCGCTATCGCAGCATGGAGACGCTGCTCGCTGATGATGACAACTACAAACCGTTTGTGAATCTGGCGCGGAGGCAGATCGCAAGCATCGAGGAGAATGGTCTGGAACAGGGTGAAGCTGCACGAATCATTCAAAGCAAGCTTGATCAAGCAGAGGAATCACTCCAAAATGGAAATAGCATTGCAGCCCGAAAAATCTGGTACAGCATTGTGGATCTCTATGGCAACAACGGTAATGTGGCGCCACTTGTTTCAAAAGCGCAGAAACTGATCGCCGACAATGGTATCCAAGAGCAGGAGCCAACAGAGTGACTCAGCAAGATGATTTTGGCTCTCCCATTGAGGCCCAGCTTGCGGCTCCGCCTAGTGCTGTCGCACCGATGGCTACTTCCACTTTGTCTGATACACCAGGCCATTTTGGTAATGCACCGACCGGGTATGGTGGTGCAGAAAAGCTAATTCAGAGCAAACTTGCCGTGTTGGCGTGCTTGTTTCTTGTCACCGGTTTTTTGGGATTACCGTTGCTGTGGATGAATCGAAGATTTAGTGCAGCAGAGCGACTCCTATGGGCGATTATCGTGACAATTTATACGCTCGTTTTAATCGGGCTTGTCGGAGCCATTGTTATCTGGTGCTACCAACAGCTTGTGGGATGAGCAATCGCTTGGGATTGCGTCAACCAGACCATCAGGTTCTATGCGTTTCTTTATTTGAGCGTTGATTTCCAGCGATCAATCTGAAGTCGGACCTGATCTGGCGCTGTTGATCCGTAGCTGACAAACGCAGCAACCGAATTTTTGCAGCCGAGAGAATCAAAAACGGTAGCGTCAATTTCAGGCGTGTGGCTTTGAAGTAGCTCCAGTGGCAGTTCAGACAGTGGGACATCTCGCTGCATCGCTTCACCAACGATCGCGCCAACAAGGTGATGGGCGCGTCTTTGCGGCACGCCTTTATCAATCATCCATTCCATCAGGGTAGTTGCATCCAGATAACCACGTTCCAGTCGGCTCTCAATGGATTCACGTTGTAGTTCGCTTCCTGAGACGATCGGTGCAGCCAATTCAAGCATTGCTAAAACGGTGTCGAATGAGTCAAACAACGGTGGTTTGTCTTCTTGCAAATCACGGTTGTACGCCAACGGCAGATTCTTGACCAACAGCATCAGTGTTTGCAGGTTACCCATGACCCGTGCTGATTTTCCCCGAGTCAGTTCGAGTGTATCCGGATTGACTTTCTGAGGCATGATACTGCTGCCGGTACAGAACTGTTGTGGGATCTTGATGAAGTTGTATTCTACCGTGCTCCATAAAATCCATTCCTCCGCCCAGCCACTCAGGTGGGAGGCAATGGTCGCCAATACAAACGCACTTTCCAACATGAAGTCACGATCGCTGCTGGTATCAAGGCTGTTTGCAGTGACACCTTCGAAGTCCAGTTGGCGGGCGGTCTGCTCTCGATCAATCGGCAGCGTTGTTCCAGCGACCGCCGCAATCCCGAGACTGCATTGATTGACTCTGCCGCGACAGTCAGCAATTCGGTCACGGTCTCGCTGGAATTTTTCGATGTATGCGAGCCAGTAGTGGGAGGCCAGCACAGGTTGAGCCCGCTGCAAATGCGTGTATGCGGGTAGAATGATATCAAAATCACTGTCACATCGACCTAAAAAAGCACGTTGCAATGTTTCGAGACGCGCATCGATGCCGTCGAGGGCCTCACGAACCCACATACGGATATCCGTGCTGACTTGGTCATTTCTGCTTCGAGCGGTATGCAATTTCCGCCCGACATCACCGATCCGGTCAATCAAAGCTTGCTCGACATGCATGTGGATATCTTCGAGCTCAAATCGAAACGGCAGCTGGTCATTTTCAATTTCAGCTTGAATTTCGACCAAAGTGTCGCGGATGAGCGAAAATTCTTCCTCAGTCAATAAACCGACACTGGACAACATCTCCGCGTGCGCGATCGAACCACGAATATCCTGCCGATACAAGCGACTATCGAAACTGATGCTCTCAGCAAAGGCTTCAAGCCGTTCATCGGTGCTGGCTTGGAAAACACCGCTTCGGGAGGGGCTTTTCACGGATCGATTGTCCCAATTGCTTTGGTTTCTTAATAATGCACGAGGCGCGTGCGTTCACTCAGATGACCATTATCACAGACACGCAGAGAATGACGACCCCGCTCATCGAGAAACCTGAGAACGCTCGGCACTCAGGTTTTTCACGATCTGGCGTTCGTGATCGGATTTCGAGGCAGAGTCCTGTGAAGCCGCTGAAGGTTATCAGTGCATGATCAGGTTCCACTACGTTTCACTGACTTGAACGGTCTGAAGGCAGTGAGCCGGTAAGGTGGTCGCTGGTTCGCAACCGGTAGCGTCGGGTACTGGAGTGTTTGCAACATTCTCTGCAACAATGGCTCGTGCAGCGGAAACGGCAGTATCGATTGATGCTCACTTGGGAGCAATTAACTTCCTTCAGCATGAGACGGGATAAAACAGGGCTGAACTGACTTGTTCGGATTCCACTGAAACCTGTCTACTGCAACAAGTTCCAACACTGCGGCACGGGCGATCACCCTCAACTTGAAAATCGATATGCGAATTCTCTCCCAACGATCCTTTGGCCGATTTGAGCAGCCTTCATTGAGCCATGTTGTGCTTACTGTCACTGTTCTGGCGTGTGCTAATTGTGCCAGAGCGGACGATGTTTTTATTACAGCGGCCGTCGGCGAGCCGTTTGGGGCGGCGACAATTGAAATGCCTCTCGATGCCGCCATGTTTGGCCGCACTTTTTCTGCACTCAGAGTGAGTGGCGGGGAGGGCCGTGTTTTCTACCCTGTTTCGAATGATCTGGTCACTACCGGCCGACCTTCCGATCAACCCGTTCCTCAAGCTGGTGGAGGCAGACTTTTGAATCGGGTGGGCAGTTTGATTCGTGAGCTTGCCAGTGGTGATGAGGACTTGAAGCAGACTGTAGCTCGTCGGGTTTCGTTCCTGTTTACAGGTTCCGAGCCGCTGACGGTCACTGTCACCGATGATCGTGGTGTGATTGGTAGTTATTCAGTCGTTCCACAGCAGGATCGGGCTGTTCATGCGAGCGTTCTCAACACATGGTGGACGGGCTATACAAATGCGGTACAAACACTTGTCTTGGCGTCCGAACAACCTGCCGCGGTGCAACTGTATCTGGTTGCGATGTTAGCCAGACGTACGGGCTTACCCCTGCCCAGTTGGTATAACGAGTCAAGGCAAGCGGAAGACCAGTTGTTGAGTACATTGAAGTTGATTGGCGGTGCTGCCGATGTTGGTGAGGCGATATTTGCAGAGGCTGCAGTTGAAACAAGGCCACCACAATCGGCGAATGAACCTCTTCCCGCACCACCTCGCTGGATTCCGGAAATTGTTTCCTCAGATGTTACGACTGCAGTTGTTGAGCCAATTGCCTCGAAGGTCCCGCCTGACTGTTTCTACATTCGATATGGTTCTTTCCAAAATTATTTGTGGTTCCAGGATTTGACTGATGAGTATGGCGGTGACATCACACGAATGATCACGTTGCGAGGTCTTGTGAATGATGGCACTGAACGACTTGAAACCCAGCTGAACATGAAAATGACACAGTTGTCCCGCATGTTGGGCGGTACTGTGATTGAGGATCAGGCACTGATTGGAAGAGATCTCTTTTTGACCGATGGTGCAAGCATGGGTGTGTTGATCAAGTCTAGAAATGCATTCTTGCTTACCACCTCGGTCAAAAATGATCGCACCAAGCTTGCACGAGAGGATAAGACAGTCACGTTGGAAAATTTCCAAATTGACGGGCAGCCAGTCAGTTTGCTGAGTACCGCAGACAACCGCATTCGCTCATTTTTCACCCAGGATGGAAACTACATCTTTGTGAGTAATAGTCGTCAGCTGACTGAGCAATTCATCAAAGTTGCCAAATCGGGGAACTCGCTTGCCGCAACTCCTGAATTCATGCTTGCCAGAAAGTTGATGCCTCTCGAGCGTGACGACACGATTTTTGCCTATTTCTCTCCAGCAATGCTTCGGGGTTTGGTCTCACCCGAATATCTGATTGAGTTGCGTCGCCGCATGTTTGCCAAGGCAGATATCTCTCTCGTTCAACTGGCCAGAATGTCGGGGGCCATGGAAGGAAAATTACCACCAACTGACTTGGGCATTGACCAGTTGGTCGCCATGGGCATGCTGCCACCTAATTTTGGGGTTCGGTCAGATGGCAGCGGTGTGTTTGAATTGAATAACGCTGCGCTGGATACGAAACGCGGTGCTCGGGGCAGCTTTCTTCCAATCGCTGATGTGGAAATCAAATCAGTAACTCCTGATGAGTTTGCATGGTACAGTCGGATTGCGAATGAATACACCACCCGATTTCCCAGTATGGACCCGATCATGTTGGGAATTCACCGCGATGATCGAGATCCTAATTCAAAGCGTGAACGGCTCACGATTCACGCCGAGGTTGCGCCATTCGATCCAGGTAAGTACGGCAAATATGCGCAGCAACTCGGGCCGCCTACGCAGGTGGCAATGCAATTCGCGCCCGATGACATCATTTCACTACAAGCTCATGTTGCTTCCCAGCAGCTTGGCCCACCCACTCATTTATTTGCGGCGATCAAGGATACGGTGCCTCCCACACCTGAACAGTTTGAGGGCATCATCAAAGCCTATCTTTCCTTGCGACAATTACCCGGATACCTCGGTGCCTGGCCCCAACCAAGTACCCTCGATCGTCTCCCCCTTGGTTTAGGGCGTGGCCAACCGGTGGGGCCCGGAATGAGTCGTCTTTTGGGTGGGCTGTATCGGTTCACTGATGGCAAATTCAGTATCCTTTCATTTCAGCCAGCAGTGATCACTCAGAGCTTGCCGTTTTTGGCAGCCACGGATGTTCCAAATCCAGCACAGATCCGAGCCAACATAGGTGATTTGAATGGCAGTCAGTTGGAGGATTGGGCGAATGGGCAACTGTACGCCAGATCCCGAATCAGTAGTGTTGCCACAGCACAGTTCCTTGATTCCATCACTCGACAGTTCCAGTTGACGCCAGACGAGGTGTTTGTAACCGTGAAGAGTATTCTTGGAGCAGATGTGCAGTGCAGTCTCGGAGGGCAGTACGAGTGGTCAGAGCAGCGAGGGCAATGGCAGAGCACCGCGTGGAAGGGGCCCTCGGCCAGTCCGATAGCACCTGCGGATTACGTTTCACCGGCAATGAAGTGGTTTCGCGGGGCTAACATCTCGTTCACTCAGTTCGACGATCGAGTGATTGCAGACGCGATCATCACTTTGGCACGTGAATGAGCGTTCAGATTTGAGTCAGCGTTCAATGCATTCCTGTTCTGTTGGCGATGGCGTTCGCAAGTAATGGATCTGGGCCAAGGTAAGCCGATGTCAGCCATTGTAGAGATGGGTACCTGCTTGCAGCTAACTTGGTTTGATCTAGGATCGCCTGATTTAATTTTCCTTCAAAGATCAAGTGCGGCTGGACCACCACCGTATCAAACCGACCACTGACAGCTACCGACTCAAGCGTGTCTGGTAAGCGTGGTTCGGTCATAGCGTAAAACGTTGTGAACACTTCAGCCACAAATGATCTTCGGCTAATGATCTCGCTGAGAACCAGCATGTCGGCTTTGGCACAGGGATCGTGACTGCCACGACCCACCATGATGACAGCTGTACGTTCGGGGGAATCTTGGTTGGAAGCCAGTGCTGTATCTAATCGCTGGACCGCAAGATCGAGGATCGCTGCATGCCGAGATAGGGGACGCGATTGATCAAACGTGACGTGAGGGTTACGGGCTTGGCATTCCATCAAGATGTCGGGGATGTCCTGTTTGGCATGGCCAGCTGCAAACAACAACAAGGGTGCAACATGGATATGAGTCACTCCTTTGGACAACAGTTCATCCCATGCCTCTGGGATGGATGGACTTTGGAATTCCAGTAGGCCTGCCGTTACTGGCGCGGGGGCAACCAAGTCGCTCAAGTGTTTTTCAAGCTCAAAGAATTGTCGAGTTCCATCCGCGTTTCGTGTTCCATGCCCTACCAGCAAGATACCGGCTTTATCCATTGGGTTGCATACCTTGGCGTGAATGGGGCTCTAGGAGGCTGCTGTGAAAGTTCACTGAACGACAACAGAGTTTGGGAACCCTTCCTCATCTAGTGAAGACAACGCCGTGTTCAGATGGAATCCATTGTCATAGTTCACGATCACTTGGCGATTATCCAGTACACCCTTTTCTCGTTGAACTGCCAGTTCAACAGACTGAACACCATCGTTGCGTTCTAGTGTTGTTTTTACTCTCGGAAAACAGGCTATTTCGCAGTGCATGGTGGGAACAGCAATCGTCAAGGTGCCCGATTCTGTCATCAGGGTAGTAGGTGCAGCTGTCGTTGCAGCGCGACGATTGGGAGACTCAGCTGGGTTGGGATAGGAGACAATGCCAATTATGATTCCGATAGCAGCAAAAACAGCAATGACATAAGCAATTCCACGCATCGTACGATCTCTTCAAGAGGGGTGGGTTAAACTTCCACTAGTATCGTCAAAACTATTACATGCGGGCAAGATGCAAAACTGGTTGAAGCTTCTTTGCTCTCAGACACAGGGGTTGTTTGAGTACTGTTTTAGGTTCAGGAACTAATGTTCCGGCAGAATGGTCCAGCGAAGAAATGTTTGTTTTTTCAGTCCATTGACTGAAAGTTTGGATGGTGGGGATGGTAACAGACAGGGGATTGGCCGTGGCCAATCCCCTTTCGTGACTTGAAATGTTACCGATGAATATCAGGCATTAGTTTTCACATCCGCTGAATCGGCGACATTAACCCAAACGTGTACGTGAGGTGCACCGCGATAGTGCCATACAAACGATGGTCCTTCCAGTCGCCAGTTATCCCACACCTTGTCGTTGCCTAGATCTTTATCGGTGTAAAACGAGAGGGTGCAGGCATCGAGGCCGCCTTGTTTCGCGAGGCATTGCATTGCCTCTTGCTGATCACTGGTGCGGTACATTTCGGTAAGCGTACCGAGGACCTTCTGCAAATGCTCCTTCTGATCCGAACTCATGTCGCTGACAGGAAGACCTGTCATGCCACCTTTTGCACCTCGGAAGGCAACGGCTTGCTCTCTTGGTGTCTTGGCGACCTGAGCCTGTTTTTGTTGCTTACCCCCGAGCATTTGATAGAGCTTGTTAGCTTCTACCGCCTGACCCCAGAAGACGTTGTCGGTGTGTTTCGGGTTCTCATTAAACTCAGGTGCATGACCATAGAAAATGGGTCCACCAAAGGCAACGTGATCTGCTGAATTTCCATCACACCTCAATGTCATGTGCCGACCCGTCAGAACGAGTTCGAATTTACCTTCGCCCGGTTTTCCAAAGATCGCAATTGACTGTTCATTGCCAAATCCACCTGCATCGTCTTCAAGTTGCTGGTAATAACGTTCGTGCCATGCTGGGTGGACTATCGACTCGAATACTTTCGTGACCAACTCACGTTGCTCATCGGTATAGAAATCATCATTGATTTCCGGTTTGGTGATATTCCAGTTATTGGCGACGAAGGTTCTCAATAATCCTCTTTTTTCGTCTTGGTGATTCCAGTCAAAGCAGATCGATTTTTTTTGTTTATCACTGAGTGTTGAGTACAGCGTGCCTACAACGGACTCAGCACTTTTGGCGGTGTCGGCTGCCGAAACCTGTAAGCCAGAGTGGAGAACCGAGCCAGTAGCAATTGCCGCTGCAGCGGTGGATTCAAGAAAGACACGTCGATTGATTGAATGGGGGTCACGCATCGTGGCGGCTACCTCGGGGCTGGAATGAAAAAAGGAAGGACACACTCATTGTACGCATGATCTGTCAGGGTTTCACCCGGCAAACGTTTGAAATACGGAGGACGATTTTCGCAGGCCGAATGATCATTGACTTGGAAAGCCCTTCGGGGGTCTTACGAAGCATGTGAATGCCTAGTTTGCCGATTTAATACGGTAATGGCGAGCAAGAGTCAGCATGCTGATCAGCCACATGGTACCCAACAACAGTGGCGAGATTGATGGGGCAAAAGCAATGGCCACGGCAACGGCTAGAAACCCCAGCCCCAAGGGGGCCGCGCCACCCCAGATGTGCCCCGACATGGCGATAAACGCAAAACCACTCAGTCCAGCTGCCGTCTGGAAAACATTGTGCTGTTCGCTATGACTGACCACGGAGATCAAATTGAGTACGGCGAGCGTCACGAGATATGCGATCCAGATCGACCAGACTGGGCGTTCTGCCATACTGCTTGGCAGCATCACTCCCTCTCGCGCCCGATAAATCACGACGAAAATAGCGCACATCATCAGGCCTCTTGCAGGCCAGTAGGCAAGCCAGTCGCTTGGTGTGTTGGATAACCACTGCAAGCCGTACATAAGCAGATGGGCTAAGAACACAATGAAACCGATATTCTCAAGTGCGCGATCCCAGTTCTTGAAATAGGTCTGATGCTGATCTCGTCGAAACTCACGTGCCATGCGGTCTAGCAAACCGCTACTCCCTGCCTGAGTTGGCTCACCGGAGAGATAGCGTTCGAGATCAAGTGCGATGTCTTCGGCTGTTTCGTAACGGGCAGTCGGTTCAGGTCGCATTGCCCTCAAACAGATATTCTCAAGGTCTGCAGGGACATCCTTGCGTATCTGCCGTGGTGTAGGAGGTTCGTCTTCCGCGAGGCTGCGGAGAATTTGTGCAGCAGTATCGCCTTCATGGGGTGGTTGACCCGTGAGCATCGCGTACAGGATAGCACCGAGTGAGTAGACGTCGGAGGAGGCATCAGAGTCGCGACCCCCACTCGCTTGTTCCGGGCTCATGTAATGCGGTGTACCGAGGACCTGACCTGTTTGTGTGAGGATGCTTCCTCCGCGAGGCGTTTTTGCCAGACCGAAGTCAGCCACCAGTGGATAGCCATCGGAATTGATTAAAATATTGTCGGGCTTCAGGTCACGGTGCACGATACCCGCACGGTGTGCATAGTGAACAGCATCAGCGATGTCGCGCAGTAAGTTCGCTATATGCTCGTAACTTAGGTCACGTGCATCGACGTGTGCCTGTAGCGTGGGACCATCGATGAATGCCATCGAAAAATATTCATAGCCACGCCATGAGCCGATATCAAAAATTGAGATGATGCCAGGGTGATCAAGGCGGGCTGCTGCTTCCGCCTCCAGTCGGAAGCGACTCCGTTCTTCTTTACCTGCCAACACACCACCACTGATCAATTTCAATGCAACCCTTCGGTCGAGACCCTCTTGATGCGCCTGATACACGATTCCCATCCCGCCTCGCGCTATTTCCCTTTCGATCTGATAGGGCCCAATCTGCGCGCCTAGAAGAGACGGGGTATCGGGGGTCGAATTCCCCCCAAGCCAATGGTGATTACGGAAAAACGTAGCAAGTTCGTTTGCATGTTGTGGATGCGCTTCCAGATAAGCCGCAGGGTCAGGATTGTTTCCGGCATCAAGCTTTTCGAGATAATCAGCCATGACAGCCTCAAGCACCTGTTGATCATCCTCAGGCAGGTGTTGGGGTGAATTCGCAGATATCTCATCCGAGTCGTTTGAGGTAACTGGCATGCTACGTTGATTTTGTGGCGGTTTCTCCATGCGCCACATTATAAAGGCAACTTTACCCGTAGATTGTCTTGGACCGAGCGCTTTCGGAGAATCGGTTGCGTTGCTTGATTGACTCAACCAAATTAGGCTGTTGGCAGAACATGGCTATCCACGAGAAAGAATGAAAAATGTTGTCGAATCTGGTCTGGAAAAAACTCTCTTTTTGTTTGTTTGTAACTTTTGCAGGCCTCCTACTTCCATCCGATAAATGTCTGGCGGATGACGGCGTTAAACAACCGAATGTGGTTGTGATATTGACTGACGATCAGGGTTGGGGGGACCTGAGCTTGCATGGAAATCCCAATCTTTCCACACCCAACATTGACGCAATGGCACGTGACGGTGCCGAGATTGATCGTTTCTATGTTTGTGCCGTTTGTTCGCCAACCAGAGCTGAGTTTCTTACAGGCAGATACCACAACCGATTGGGTGTTTACAGCACATCGGCTGGTGGCGAACGATTCAATTCTGACGAGCAGACGATAGCCGAGGTGTTTCGTGAGGGTGGTTATGCGACCGGCTGTTACGGGAAGTGGCACAGTGGAATGCAGTACCCCTACCATCCCAATGCCCGGGGTTTTGATGACTATTACGGTTTTTGCAGTGGGCACTGGGGCAACTATTTCTCACCCATGCTGGAACATAATGGTCGTCTTGTGAAAGGTGATGGTTTCATCATTGATGATTTGACCAATCGCACGATCCAGTTTATCGATTCGCATCACGACCAGCCCTTCTTTGTTTACCTCGCTCTGAATACGCCGCACTCACCCATGCAGGTACCAGACCAGTATTGGCAAAAATTTGCTGACAAGGACATTGTGTCCGATCCCGAAGCGGCCAATGCAAAGAAAGAAAACTTGGAACATACACGTGCTGCTTTGGCGATGTGTGAAAACATCGATGCCAATGTGGGAAGATTAATTCACCATCTTGATAGGATTGGAGTCGGTGAAGATACCATTGTGATTTACTTTTCGGACAATGGTCCCAACGGGTCACGTTTTAACGCTGGAATGCGGGGGCGTAAGGGTTCTACAAATGAAGGTGGATTGCGGTCGCCTTGCCTGATTCGATACCCGCGCTGCATTGACCCAGGAACCAAGGTCAAACGGATTGCAGGCGCGATCGATTTATTACCGACCCTCGCAGACTTTGCAGGAATCAAATTTGATGCCCCCAAGCCCCTTGATGGCAAATCCATCAAGCCTCTGTTGACGGGTGGTGCAGGTGCCTGGAAATCTCGCGTGATGTTCAGCACCTGGAACACAAAGGCAACCGTCCGTGATGACCGATATCGGCTGCAATCCAATGGGGGCCTCTATGACATCATCAACGATCCTCGCGAGAAGAGTGATTTGACGGAAGAAAAGCCACAGGTGGTGAAAAGACTTAAGAAAGAGCTGGCTGGCTGGCTGGCAGAAACTTCTCTGAAGTCCACTCGAGCTCCAGCAACACGACCCATCACTTTGGCTCATCCAGACGCAGAATACACCCAATTGCCTTCACGTGATGCTCGCGCTCATGGTGGCGTGCGACGTAGCAATCGTTTTCCAAACTGCACTTTCATGACAAATTGGAAAACGCCGGAGGATTCGATCACCTGGGACGTGCAGGTTTTGGATCGTGGGGCTTATGAGGTTCAGATGTACTATGCCTGCAAGCAAGACGATGTCGGGTCGGAACTTGAGCTTACCATTGGTGATGAAAAAATTGGAAAAAGGATTGAAGTTGCGAATGAAGTCCCTTTGATCGGAGCTGCTGAGGACCGTTTTAAACGCGTTGAGGGTTATGTGCGTGATTGGCGACCCATGACGCTTGGCGTCGTACAACTTGTTCCTGGTAAGACGACGCTGACGTTGCGAGCTCGGAAGGTCGCAGGGGAAGAGGTCGCTGACATGCGTCTGCTGCTGTTTCGACGTCTTGGCGCGTCTGAAAACCGTGGTACTTCTGAAAAGTAGAAAAGTCGCTGACGCGCAAGCTGCCAGTAAGCGTTTAGAGGAAGTCCTTGGACGTTAAACTGTGACGAATTTTCTGTTTGGCGAATTGTGTTTGCGGACAGGAATTCTTTGTATCTTCGGAAAAACTGTGCTGATCGGTACGAGTGTGACGATCTAACCCAACTGTCAGCGGGAAGATTATTGCTAAGAAAGAACTGTTTTTTTTAAGCACCATATGATGCCCTTCACTTGGATGTTTCTGTCACGTTGACAGTTTGATTCGTTACGCGACCGATGAGATGCCTGTGGCCCCCTCCCTGAAGATTTTTTGTGCCGAAGGTGAAGAAACGGCTGCCCTTCGTGTCGGCCGACGCTTGGATAAATACAGGCTGTTGCGACGCTTGGGGGAAGGTGGTTTTGCGACAGTTTTTGCCGCGCACGATCTGATAGAGGATCGTAAGCTGGCGCTGAAAATTCCGGACCAGCGGTACATCAGTAATTCGCAGTCGTTGGAAGATATGCAGCGGGAAGTCCGCATCATGGCGAGGCTGGATCACCCCTGCGTGCTACCTCTGAAAGATGCTCGTTTCATTGATGGACACTTTGTCATCGTTTTTCCGTTAGGTGAAGAAACGTTGGCCGATCGATTGAGTCGGCGTATTTCTCGGGCTGCCGCGATAGATTATGTCGTGCAAATGACCAGCGCCGTGGCGTACGCTCATGAGAATAAGGTCCTGCATCGGGACATCAAACCCGAGAATTTTATTCTGTTTCCGGGGCAATCGATTCAGTTGACCGATTTCGGTTTAGCAAGAATTGAAAGGGGCGTTCACGACATGTCAGCTTCTGGAACACTGGGTTACATGGCGCCAGAGCAGGCGATGGGGCATCCATCTTACCGCAGTGATGTGTTTTCGTTGGGTCTCGTGATCTATCGTACGCTTTCTGGAGAGGTTCCTGAGTACCCGTTCGAGTCTCTTCCCGCTTTCAATAAGTTTCGACGTGGGCTTTCCAGCGACTTGGTTGCATTGATTCGCAAAGCAATTGATCCGAGTCCCAAGAAACGTTTTCGTGATGCCGTCGCCATGCGGAACGCCATGGAAAAAATACGGTTCCCATTGACCGATCGATCGCTCAGTCTGAAGTCCGAGCCGTCACCCAGCACGCTAGCCGTTCGACGTGTTGCCTGATTCTTTCAATGATGCGATGACTTCATGGGCGACTTGATCGGCCTGTTTGATCACAGGAGCGATCCCTACTCCATGTAAAGCATTGCTGGTGAAAGAGAGGCCGGGCGTGCTGGCAATTTCTTCGTCGATGATGCGAACACGATCACCATGCCCTATATGGTACTGGGGCATGGCATCGTTCCAGCGGACGACGCGGCTTACTAGTGGATCACCTGTCAGTCCAATGAGCTCACTCAGTTCTTCCTGAGCAATCGTGGTAAGTTCTTCATCTGACTTTTCCAGCAGCTCAGATTGCATTGCACCACCCATGAAAACGCGGATCAAAACGTGGTCTTCCGGTGATCGACCACTGAATTTATGGCTCGCAAAACTGCCTGCGAGAATTCTCCGCTTTTCAGAAAGAGGAACGACAAAACCAAACGTGTTCACGGGACGTTTAATGTTAGTTGCTGACACTCCTAGCACGACGATCGCTGCTGATGCGGATTCGATCTTGGCCAACTCGGCTGATGCCAGTGGCGCAATGGGCTCTAACAGATTGACCGCCGCCTTGGGCGGTACAGCGACGACCACATGATCAAACTTGTGATCTGTTCCTGATTCAGTGACGATCCACTGATTACCAATTGAACGAATCGACTCCACCGAGCAATTCAGATGGATCGAATCGTCGGGCAACGATTGTGCGATACCGTTGATGAGTCCAATCATCCCGTCTTGAAATGTCCGGAATTGGCCATATCTGGCACCAGTGCTGCCACGCTCGACTGAATCCTCACCTTTGCGGCGGCGAACTGCCGTTGCTCGGGCAAGTGATCCATGTTTCTTTTCCATGCGCGCGATGGCTTGCATGGTCGTTTGCATGCTCAATTTGGTGACATCTGCCGTGTAGATTCCAGCTGCCAAGGGGGCAACGATTCGGTCGAGAACCTCGTGCCCCATTCTCCGTTGAACGAATGTCGATACCGATTCGTCTTTGTCACCCTTGGTGGGAGAAATCCAGCGTTCCAGTAAGAAACGCAGCTTGCCCTGCAGGCTCAGCAACGGCGTGAATAGCATCGGCCATAGTTGGGTCGCCCGCATCAGGACAAAGCCTTCCGGAATTGGTACGAGCTGACCATTTCGAACGATGCGGGCGCCTCGACCCTCGGGTTTGGGTTCAATTAGCTGGTCTTCCAGTCCCAATTCACAGCAAAAATCAATTGCTGCTGAGGGTTTCGTAGAAAACATATCAGCACCATGGTCGATGAGGTATTCACCGACCTGCTCAGTATGGATGACCCCGCCCAGACGTTCCCCACTCTCAAACAAGACCAATTGAATTGACTGATCAAGACGATGCAGCTTAGCGGCCGTTGAAAGTCCGGAGAGGCCTCCGCCAATGATTGCCACGCGGCGGAGCGTTTTATCGTTCAAACGAATAAATTTCCGTGTTTATTGAAAGAGCCCAGCGTTGTATCTGCTTCACAGAGACGACTCGCAGTGGGCGATTGAGTTGGGATCTTGGTTTGGTTGAAAAACCTTGTAGCAAAGACTGTGAAATACCTGCGGTATCTGCTCAGCTAGCGCCGGGTCCACCCGGAGCTCCAGGTGAAGGCGGTCGACCGTTGCTACCACCGGGGCCGCCAGGTGCTCCGGGAGAGGGAGGGCGGCGACTGTTGCTACCGCCGGCACCGGGACCCCCGGGTGCTCCAGGTGACGGAGGTCGTCCATTGCTACCTCCAGCTCCCGATCCACCAGGTGCTCCGGGAGAGGGAGGGCGTCCGTTGCTACCGCCATATCCGCCCCCGGGTGCTCCCGGAAATGCGGCGGGTCCACCGCTCCCATAACCACCCGACATGTCATCACCCATGTCATCACCCATATCATCACCCATATCATCACCGTACCCTTCGTTGTATCCACCGAAGCCGCCGTTACCACGACCGTTGCTTTGGTTCGAGGCGACGACTGGAGCTTTGCCGAGAGCGGTCGCGAGAGTGATTAGGGCCGTTTGAATGGTGGGGGAAAATAAACCATCCATTGCCGCATGGAATTGGTCAGAGGATTGTGAATTTGCCAGCGGGCTAAGGGCTGGGTTGAAGGCTCCGACCACCGCGCCCAGGGAATCGATCATTCCGGTGGTGCCCGTGATATCGCCTTTGATTGACTCAATGTTTGCGGTCCAATCGTCCGCAATCGTTTTTGGAACCCAATAACCATCAATGGAAACAAGTTGGATTTCTCGCGTGCCACCATCCTGTTCTACGTTAATGATCGCGACTTCGTCTTTTTCTGACTTGACGGTGATCTGTCGACCGATGCTCAAACCAATTCGGTCAACCAATTGAGCCAGGTAGGGAGCAATCACTTTGTCCCGTTCGGTTAGCCATTGACCGAAACTGACTGTTTGCAGCTGATCCAGACTTGTAGCTTCTGGTGAAAGTCCGACTCGCATCAGATCAGCGAGAGGCAGAATCTGTTCTTCGACGGCATCGAAGTCTTTCGGAGGTAGAGCTTGAATGCGCGGGCTTGAGAGGAACCAGGTTTGATGATTGATAACGACGTCACCGAATCTTTGGGCAGTTCCAACCAAACCTTGCCATGAAGTTTGATTCAGCTGAGATGCTGTCAGCTTCACCACATCATCAACATCTTTCCGGTAGCCCGGTGGTAATGCATCGTAAACGGCTATCAGATGGCCATCGGTGATTGCATCGTCGATTTGGTTAATGAAGTCGGCGACATTGGCATTGGCTTGTGGAGGTTGGTAGGCAGGTGCTGGAGCCGGAGTGGGAAGTGGCTGGGGGGCAGCTGCGGAAGCGGCGGCTGCGTTTCCCTGCAACTCGGCGACGCGATCGGCGCGGGACACTTTCAGTTGACGTGCCAGCTTTTGCGCTTGAATACGACTTTCGCTGCGTAGATCCTCCATTTTGACAGCAACGCGTTTGCCCCCTGTCAGCTCTAGGACGACAGCGTCACCCCACAATCCGATCATTCGAGCTTCGACCGTGCGAGTGCCCTGAAGGTCGGTCCAGAGTTCCGCTTCTGCATCGCACATGCCGATCGCTGAGAAAGCAGCGACCATGGCAAACCGCGATGCTGTTGCGATGCTCCCACGCCATCGATGCTGAAGAAAGCGCCATTGATGCTGAAGGAAGGAGTTGCGGTTGCAGCCTTTCGATGTATCCATCGCTATTTGTGCCTTAAAATCGTCGAGAATGCCCATTTCGGCAGTGGGGCGGAGTTGATTGCGGTTCATCCGCATGAGGACTTCCGAATCCATTATATTGAGATTGCGTTTCAAATGCGGCCCCGAAAACGGAGCTTATTTTGCGGAGTTTTGAGGTTTTCAGCCGTTTGTTACGCTTGGGAGGAAATGGATTCAGCGATCAATCCTGCGGAGAGCCACATTGAGTGACATGATCGGTTCGGCACCCTTGGAAGCCGCCGAAGCAACTCAGCTTCGGGAAAAATTTTATAATGCAACGATCATCGAACGAATCGATGCTAATGATGAATTGGCTCGCTTCAGGATTCGTCCGGATAACCCCATCCCGGAATTTGAGCCCGGCCAGTACGTTGCGCTGGGAATCGGAAATTGGGAGCGGAGGCTTCAAGGCACCCAACCCGAAGAGGTTCCTGAGAAAAAGCTACGAAAACTCACGCGGCGGGCATATTCGATTTCCTGCCCCATGTTGGATGCCGATGGCCAGGTCGCTCCGGTCGCTTCTTTGGACCACTTTGAGTTTTATATCACGCTGGTGCGTCAAGCGAGTTCACCTGACAACAAGCCGCCGGTATTGACCCCGAGGCTATTTGATTTTGTCGTTGGCGATCGGTTGGAAGTCCAGAAGAAAATTACCGGGCATTACACCCTCCGAGACGTGGGTGGCAACGACACGGTGTTGATGCTTGGTACAGGAACTGGTGAAGCTCCTCATAACGCAATGACCGCCAAGCTGCTTGCCGAAGGACATCAGGGTAAAATTGTCAACGTGACCAGTGTTCGGCACCGTGTTGACCTCGCGTATGCGGTGGAGCATGCGGAGCTGATGCGGCAGTATTCGCAATACCGCTATTTGCCATTCACGACCAGAGACCCGGAAAATCTTGATGAGTCTCATCCCAACTTTGTGGGCAAACAGTATCTGCAACAACTCTTTACATCAGGGCAGCTCGCGGAAGCTGCTGGTGATCCGCTTTCCGCCGAGAATACGCATGTCTTCTTGTGCGGAAATCCAGCCATGATTGGCTACGTGCCACCTGGTGCGGATCCACCTTCCACACCCGGAATGTTACCTCTGCTGAGGGCGGCTGGGTTTAGTGATGAGGGAGACTCGAAAGGTCCGGGGAGCATTCGTTTTGAAAAGTACTGGTGAAGATTGAAAACGGAGCCTATCGGAATTTTGGATTGCCGGTTAAAAAATGTGGGCAAGCAATCTTCAAAGTATTACCAGCAGAGTCTCTCTCATGGATCTCTCCAAAACCATCGCTCTGATCCTCGGTGGTGGCCGCGGAACACGTCTCTTTCCGCTGACGAAAATTCGGGCCAAGCCAGCCGTTCCGCTCGCTGCGAAATATAGACTGATCGATATCCCGATTAGTAATTGCATCAATAGTGGACTGAATCGGGCATATGTTCTCACTCAGTTCCTGTCAGAAAGTCTGCATCGACATCTGCGACAAACTTACACGTTTGATCATTTCAACGGCGGTTTTGTTGAGCTGCTCGCTGCTCAACAAACCGTCAATCAGGGAACTGATTGGTACCAGGGCACTGCTGATGCAGTGCGAAAGAACTTGGTACATCTCGAAGAAGACTGGATTGAGCATGTTCTGATTCTCTCAGGTGATCAACTTTACCGTATGGATTTTCGCGAGATGATGCAAACGCACATCGAATCGGGAGCTGACGCTACCATTGCGGGAATTCCTGTTTCTCGTAAAGACGCATCGGCACTTGGTATCATGCAAGTTGACGATAGTGGTCAAGTTCGCGGTTTTGTTGAAAAACCGCAGACTGAGGAGGAAATCGAGAGCGTCCGCATGGAGCCCAGTTGGATCGACGCCCATGGTATTCCCAGCCGAGGTCGCGATTGTCTGGCGAGTATGGGACTCTATATCTTCAACAAAGCAACCATGGTCGATCTGCTTAACAGCAATGAGCATCAAGATTTCGGTAAGGAAGTTTTCCCCGAGGCTATCAAGTCCCACAAAGTCCAAGTACATCTTTTTGACGGGTATTGGGAAGACATCGGAACGATTCGTGCCTTCTATGAAGCGAATCTGAATTTGGCAGGCAATGCGCCACCTTTTGATATACGTACACCCGACGCCCCTATCTACAGTCGCCCCAGGTTTTTACCGCCAACCATCATGGGTGATACGAAAATCACCGGCAGTTTAATTGCTGACGGTTGCCGTATCGGTCACAACGTTACCATCTCAAATAGCGTGATCGGATTACGAACAGTCGTTGGAGACAATGTTGTTATCAAAGACAGTGTCGTGATGGGGGCCGATTTTATGGACGACCCGACAAAATTAGCCGACGGTACACTGCCAGTTGGAATCGGGTCAGGATCTACGATCTCGGGTACGATTCTCGACAAAAATTGTCGAATTGGTTCCAACGTGCAAATCCTTAATAAGTCAGGTGTTGAAAACCAGGGTGAAGACGATGTGCTGCAGGTTCGCGATGGAATCCCAATCGTCATCAAAAATGGCCAAATCGAAGACGGATTCACCTTTTGAAATTTGCTGTGCAAAAAGAGCACGATAGATCTTGCCAATAGCCATTTTGAGCGTCAGCATGGTGCACCAGCTGAATGCCATAAGTGACAACTGTTGGGGTGGTTCTTGTCGACGGTTGTAGGTGCGACTGGATGCTTGCCGTGGAAAATTAAATTCACGGTAACGCAAGCAATCGTTTGGACTCCTTCAGCAGAAACTCAGCATCATTGAATGGTTCATAGCTGATGTCTTGCCAACGCACTTTTCCGCGGTGGTCAATCAGAAATGTTCCGTGAAGAGGCTGGTCTTCAAAGTCATCCCAACAGCGGAATTGTTTGAAGATCTGCTTGTCGCCATTACTGAACAACGGAATCACAATTTCTTCACCATAGTTTTCCAAGCCCTGTTTGAGCTCCTGAACTGTTTCAGTGCTGATCGCAACTACATCGATCCCAGCCTTTTTGTACTCCTCATAAAGTGGTGAGAACTCGTGAATCTGCTCTATGCAGTGCAAGCAACCAAAACCGAGATAAAAGATAATGACACGTGGCTTGCCATCAAATTCTTCCCCAGCAACCAGTGTTCCATCAGGTGCTTTTGCGCCCCAAGTGGGCGACTGATAAGGTTGCCAACGGAATGGTCCGAGTTCGTTCAATGGTGGACGATCACCTAAGTCTTCTTTGGGTGGATCTGGCAATCGCCAGTCGGTTTTTGCTCCGGCAGCTTTTGCAATGGGAGCAAGTTTGGCGAGCATGGGGGTGCTGAGGTCAGCAGTGCTTGCCGTTTTCTGCAGAGTTGCAAAGTGTTTTTTCGCCTCGTCCTTTTTGCCTTTTTTCCATAGCAGGTCGACCAAGACTGCTAGGGGGCGGACTTGGCTGGGGCCGTCTTTGACAGCTTTTTCCGCGAGCTTGATTCCTTCATCAAGTTGCCCGATTTTCGCTTGCCATTGTGCCTGAATTAATGGATTCAAGCGTCCTTTGGGCAATTCCTCTTTGAAGACCTTCAGGTCTTTCTTCTTGACCGCTTCGGCGACCTTGACACGTGCAAGTATCTGATCAAGTTGCGTGATGTGGCGTTTTACTTCATCGAGCGTTGGTCCAGGTAGCTCTTCATCTTCTGGTTTTGCACTGTCTTCTGGTTTTGCACTGTCTTCTGGTTTTGCACTGTCTTCTGGTTTTTTATCTGCTTCGTCTTCCTGCTTGTCTTCAAGATCCAGAACCGTTGTTTGCAGTACCAAGCTGCGACGCTGCAATGACCGCAGGGTGCGAGCACCTTGCTTTTTATCACCAGTCATGAATTGTGCGACGGCAAGCCAGCCAAGCCATGTTTCCTGCTGCGCGTCGTCCTCCGTGGGTGGCAGGTAGGTGCCGCCCGCTTCTTTAATCAGTTCATCCCACAACGCATATTCTGTCAATGTTTGAATCAATCGTTGGCGACCGTATTTGTGGCTGCCACGTTTGTTCAATGTGTTGTAGCGGGGATGTTGCGGCAGCGAGACCAGATTGCGGGAAAGATCCAAAGCATCTTGAACACGGCCAACATATAGCAAGTTCCGAACCAACCATTCGTTGTTGTGCGCAAAGTTGTGAATCTGATCAGGCATCAATCTTGTTCGGATCATGTGAGCATGATCGACTCGTGCAGATGCCTCCTGTTGCCAAGCAGCGTCGTTGTATCGTTTCAGCTTCGAGTAGATGTGTCCGGGCATGTGCCACATGTGGGCAATTCCGGGGCTGGCAGGTCCGCACATTGCAGCTGACTGGACAGCATTGTCCGGGCGTGCCGAATCCCATAAGTGAATTCGGTAGTGATGGGATGGGTGCATCGGGTTGGCTGTGAAGACTTCACCTAGCAAGGCATTGACAGCGTAGCGACTGGTAATCTTCACGCCGCTTCGTTCCGCAAGCCAAAGTTGGAGAGCGAGTAATGCACGAGCTTCGATGTCATCAGGGAAATCATGTAACAGTCGTTCCATGTCACTGAGGTAGCGTTCCGTCCGTTTCTTTTTCTCTTCACGTTCGGCTTCGCGGTCGGGTTTCTTGTCATCTGTTTTCGGTTTGGGAATCAAACGATCCAGTGCTTCGATGTAGAGCGTTTCTCTCCGCGTTGTATTCGCTTTCCGCAGTTCCATGGCTTTATCAATAAAGCTTCGAGCGCGACTTGTGTTATTGGCATTTGCCATTGTCATGCCCCAATATGCAATAGCGAGTTCAGGATCTTCTTTGGCCGCCTGTCGAAACGAGCGTTCTGCTTCCAAGTACCAAAACCCGTGCAGTTGCGCGATTCCCTGCTCAATGAACTTCTGCGCGGTGGGTGTTTTTGCCGAGGTCTCAAACTTGATGGGTGACATCCCATCAATCAAAACAGCGGCTTGGCGTGGCCCTTCATTGAATGCCTCCCCGTGATAGCTGTGGCCAGCCGCAGGGCCATCAGTACTGGCCTCCGCTGTAGCCTTTGCTGGTTCAGCGGCGAAGTTTGCTGGGCAGGGAGCCAGAAAAACAAATAACAGCAGGACGTTTCTTACGCACATGAGCAGAGAAGCTTCAGGTTGGGAATTAACAGGCCTTGGACGTTCCCATTGTAACTTGCTTGAGAATTACCGCTTGGTCTCCACGCTCGTTCACAGTGTACCGAGGGATTTGGGGTCGAGAATTTCTCGGAACTTGGTCGGATTGGCGATCTTTGTGCCAAAAAGTGGCAGGTGAGCACTCCTTTACTCCCCTGCCTGTTGGGTACCTTTGACGCTTTTAACAGTGATTTAATTCAGTTAGCTTCAGATCAGAGGCGATGCTGCACGATTCTGACAGCTCCGGCGAGCGGAATCCCAAATTCGTTTGCATAGGCCTCTGCGGTCGCTCTTTGGGGAAAAAGCGTCGCGTACTCGGCTGAGCACCACTGACCAGTACCAATTTGCAGGAATCTCGGGATCAGGGTGAAACGCTGATCAACGGCTGGCAGTTTCCATTCAATCAGCCATCCTGCCGTGGGACGGCCAAGATGCCCCGTTTCAGCTTGTTGTTCATCCCAGCTCTCTTCGTCGAACTCGTACATCGTGTACCTCACTCTGTAATCACTTGGAAATTTGCTGACATTTCAAGGATGACACGAGCGTGTGACACGTTTGGTCACGGGTGTAAATTTTGGTGCCCAATGCACGATTTGTTACAATTCGGATTGCCCTCTCGGACTCCTGCCCGCAACATGCACTTTTCTCCCTCTTCCATTGAAGACGTTTGTTTCTCTCAATGGATCATCATTAGGGTGGCTGATGTTTCCCAAGTCTCCACGCTGCCAAGTAGTACCGCTACCACAAAAACAGGTTGCATTCGTCGTTGATGGTCAGGAGCGATTGCGATGGCATGCCGCGGATGATACCCCAAGACCATTCTTCTTTCCGCTGATAGGACCCTCCGGCTTTCCATTGACGCGAATGGGTCACCCAGGGGCACCCAATCATGATCATCATCGATCTATCTGGTTTGCACATTACAAAGTTCTCGGGATCGATTTTTGGTCAGATACTTCTGATGCGGTCATTCGACAGGAACAATGGCTGGCTTATCAGAATGGCCAAGAAGAGGCGAGTATGGCAGTCGAGCTTGGCTGGTACGACGGGCATGATCCCGCCCCCTTAATAAAACAGAAATTAGTGACAGCCATAGCGCCAGCGGATGATAACGGTATTCTTATCGAAATCCAGATTACCTTGAGTTCCTTGGCGGAGTCCCTTGAATTGGAGCAGACCAATTTTGGTTTGCTGGCTGTGCGAGTGGCTGACTCCATTTCGGCGGTTTTTGGTGACGGTGTTTTGACTGGCAGTAACGGCGTGCGCACAGAAAAAAAACTGTTTGAAAAAGCTTTAGCTTGGATGGATTACAGTGGGTCAGTTGACGCAGGAATCACGGAAGGACTCACGTACTTTGACCACCCGGCCAATGCGACTTACCCAAGTAAATGGCATGTGCGAGATGATGGCTGGATGGGAACATCCGTTTGCGGGGATGCACCGGTCATGTTGTATCGAGCGAGACCGACAACATGGCGATATTTGATCCATGCTCACGCTGGACCTGCGGACATCGAACTCGCCAACCGACTTGCTGATGAATTTGGACGTCGGCCACCCTTTAATATACAACTCGCCAAGAAACCACATCATAAATATCAGATAGAGAGAGCATTCAATGAGTGATTTTATCCGCAAGCCAGTAGCGATCATGGATTCGCTTACAGCGATTCGTGGCAATCAGCATGAACGAGATCGCCGATTGTTCTTAAAGTCGGGTGCGGCGTTAGCTGCTGCGGGGGTCATGGCTTCATCGGCTCATGCTGATGATTCAGAGACTCAAAAGCAAGACTCGCCTGGTGATCGCGTTGTCATGGGCATCATGGGAGTCAATGGTCGTGGCAGTGCGATTGCAAGGGGAATGATGGCAGCGGGTAACACGGAGGTTGCCTATATCTGTGATGTTGATACTCGAGCAGCTGGTCGAGCCAGTGAATTGGTAGGTGAGATTCAGAAGAAAGAGCCCAAGGTTGTCGGTGATTTTCGCCGTATTCTCGATGATACTGGTGTTGATGTTTTGGTGGTGGCGGCGCCAAATCATTGGCACGCGCCGGCTACCATTTTGGGTTGTTCGTCCGGGAAGCATGTGTACGTAGAAAAGCCGTGCAGCCACACACCCGAGGAAGGTGAAATGGCAGTCGCTGCGGCCCGGAAAAACAAACGTATCGTTCAAATGGGAACGCAGCGTCGTTCATGGCCCGGTATTGTTGAGGCCATTCGGCGCATTCATGGGGGCGCGATCGGTGAAGTGCTTTATTCACGTACTTGGTACAACAATCGTCGACCTTCCATCGGGGTAGGCAAGTCGGTGGATATTCCAGATTGGCTGGATTGGCGTTTATGGCAGGGACCAGCCCCAGACCGACCTTATAAAGACAATGTCGTGCACTACAACTGGCATTGGCACTGGGATTGGGGTAACGGTGAATTAGGCAACAATGGAGTGCATGGTATCGATGTGGCACGCTGGGGCCTGCAGGTAGACTACCCCAGTCGTGTGACCACCGGCGGAGGGAAGTACCGTCATGATGACGATCAGGAAACGCCTGATACTCTGATGGTGACGATGGATTTCCCTGACGGAAAATCCATTTCCTGGGAAGGACTGAGCTGGTCCCCGTTGGGACCTCACGATTCCGGCTTTGGAATCAGTTTTCATGGCTCTGAGGGTTCACTTGTGCAACAGGGAACAGGTTATGTCATGTACGACATGAAGGGAAAAGAAATAGCAACAGGGAATGGTGCTGGTGGGGATAAAGACCATTTTGCTGATTTTCTCAATGGTGTACGTACTGGACAATTAACTAACGCCGATATCGAGATCGCTCATAAAAGTACATTGCTGTGTCATCTCGGCAATATTGCGTATCGTACTGGGAGTGTTGTCAACACAGATCCGGCGAATGGCCATATCAAGGGCAACCCCGAAGCTGAGGCACTATGGGGACGGGAGTATGCTCCTGGCTGGCAACCGACAGTTTGAGCTAGTGAAGAGTTCACCATGCATTTTCAAGATGAGATGCAGAGTGGGCTTTGACATTCTGGTGGTGCGTCACCCCGCTGAGCACAGTATCTTCCTGAATGCAGGCTTGTTCCGCGTTTGATGGTTCTAGCTATGATCGTCGCGTCACGCATTGACGTTGCCGGATTACGTGACAGAATGCCGGGACATCACGCCACAATTCAGCGAGTATGCGGTGGTTCCAGATAACGAACGACATATCGGACTTGGATCGGCAACCGGTATAGGTGTTGGTGCGATAGTGGGCGGCGGGATCCTCGCTCTCGCTGGTGTTGCTTTTGCCACGACTGGACCAGCTGCCTTGTTGGCATTTTCCCTGAATGGTCTCATTGCTTTGTTGACGGCATTGAGCCTTGGGGAGATGGCTTCGAAGTTTCCTGAGTCCGGCGGCACTTACGCATTCAGTCGTAAGGTATTGTCGATCGAGGCTGCTTTTGCTGTTGGCTGGATTGTCTGGTTCGCATCGATCGTTGCTGCCATGCTCTACGCGGTTGGCTTTGGATACTTTTCGTTGTTATTGCTTCGTGAGGGTATCGATGCGTTGGGGTATTCAGTACCTGGTTGGGCAATGGACCAGCGGTTGGTGCCATGGATTGCAATTTTTGCCGTATTGATACTGGCACTTGGTCTGGTGATGAAAGCAGGAGGAGGCGGCAACTGGGCAAACGCGGGCAAGGTTCTTGTCTTCGGTATTCTGATTCTCGGTGGTTTTTGGTCGGTTGCTTGGCAACCAATATCGCAAACGCAGGTTTCACTTCAGCCATTCTTTTCGTCGGGCGCGTTGGGACTTTTTGAGGCGATGGGATTCAGTTTCATTGCTTTGCAGGGTTTTGATTTGATCGCAGCGGTAGGCGGCGAAATCCGCAATCCTGCTCGTAATATTCCACGGGCGATGGTGTTTTCGCTCATCATTGCTCTTCTGATTTATCTGCCCTTGTTGTTTGTTATTACAACAGTGGGTGTTTCTGCAGGACAAGGCATTGCGGATGCTGCGGCCGAGAATCCAGAGGGAATTGTTGCTATTGCTGCCAGAAACTATCTCGGTCCGGCTGGATATGGATTCGTGCTCGTAGCTGCAGTGCTATCGATGTTCACCGCCCTGCAGGCGAATCTCTTCGCAGCATCGCGGATTGCGTTGGCGATGTCGCGTGACCATACGTTGCCATCAGTGATGAGTCGTTTGTCACCTCGTCGACACACCCCTATTCATGCGATTGCCGTGACGGCTGCACTGATTTCTGTGCTTGTGATTGCGTTGCCAGATGTCGCGGCTGCGGGGGCTGCCGCCAGCTTAATCTTCTTGATTACTTTTGCGATGGCACATTGGCTGGCTGTATTAGTGAGGCGTCGCAGCGTTGTTCCGCCACCGTTTCAAACACCTTGGTACCCTGCCGTGCCTTTGACGGGTGGCTTAGCTTGCTTGGCTCTGGCTGTATTTCAGGGATTGGTAGTGCCTTCCGCTGGAACGATTGCGGTGGTTTGGCTCAGTGTGGGCGGTATCCTGTTCTTGACGCTATTTGCTCGGCGGGCACGGTTGAAAGATGTTTCCAGCATGGCTGCCAATCCAGAGCTGCGCAGGTTGCGGGGTAATTCCCCGTTAGTGTTGGTGCCAATTGCCAATCCTCGTAACGCCGAAGCAATGATTTCACTCGCCAATACGTTGGTGCCTGCTGCTGCCGGACGTGTACTATTACAGACGGTTGTGGTAGCCCCCAGTGCGTGGGATCCCGACTTGGATCCTGTGCCAGCCGATCAGTCTCAGGCTGTGTTGAGAGAATTGATTCGAGCCTCGTCTAAGCTCAATGTCCCAGTGGAGACTCTGACGACGGTATCTCCAGATCCGATGCCCGAGATTGCTCGTGTTGCCAAGCTGCACCGTTGTGAATCTGTGCTACTGGGACTTAGTCAAATCAATAGCGACGAGACGGATTCACCGCTGGAAACATTGTTGGGGCAGCTTGAGAGTGACGTTGTTGTTCTCAGAGCTTCCGGTTCATGGAGCTTGTCAGAGACTCAAAGAATTCTTGTACCGGTCGCCGGGCGTGGAGGGCACGATCATTTACTTGCTCGACTTCTGGCAAGTTTTGCGCGGCAACAAAAATGTATGGTGACTTTCTTGAGAGTGCTTCCAACTGCCATCGATGCAACTGAATTCAAACGTGCCAAGCGTGATTTGGATCGGATGGCTTACGATAATGTTTTTGGCAACTCCGAGCAGGTCATTATCAAGAGTGATGACCCTGTACACGTGATTTCCACTGCTGCCGAGGGGCAGCTTGTGATACTGGGTGTCCAACGTATCGGACCTCGACGCAAGCTCTTCGGCCAATTCACTCGCAAAATTGCCAGCCAAACCGATAGCCCGTTGATCGTGATCAGTCGTCGGGGTTAAGCAAGCCATGCATTGTTATCGTGCAAGGCTTGCTGCTGTATCGCGTGCACAAAATCGAATGTTGTTGAGCATTCATCCCGATGCAATGCAAAGGTGTGGTATCGAGGCGCAACGAACGACCAAAGCACATTTGGGAGTGAATTCTGGCAACAACGGTGAATCTGTAATGCATGCCGGAAGTGGCTTTTCGGGTCATGGTCGCATTCGAAGATGTCTCATCTCTGGTCAGAAGTTGAATCCACATCAGTCAACAATTGCTTCAATTTTGGACGGCGTTTTCGGCGAGTTTTTTCCGGCACCATTCCACGCATGGCTTCCAGTTTCCCAAAGCACAGTAGTCGATCGTTTGGCTCCAATGTTCGTTTAAGCCGGGGATTGGGGATGACCGAGTGACCTCGGTACAGGGTCAGTACATTGATGTCCTGCTCTGGGAGGCCAGACTCATCTATTGATTTCCCGATGAATTCGGAACCTTCCGGAATGTGGATCTCGGTGACCCCATATCCTCGACTGACGGATAGTCGTTGGCGCACATCCACCTCGGGGAAGTCGATCTGAGCAGCGATGTAATCAACAATTGCACCCGCGATGTCCAGTTGAGTACAGGCCTCGATTCCCTCAAGCCCGGGTGATGAATTGACTTCCATGACTTGTGGGCCTTCGTCACTTTCAAGCATGTCAACACCAGCAACGCGCAGTCCCATGATTTGCGTGCATCGTACGGCTGTTTGGCAGTAAGTTTCATCCAGTATGACTCGTTCGGTTCGACCACCACGGTGAACATTACTGCGAAACTCTTGTCCCTGAGCGACACGCCTGATTGCAGCAACGACACGATCACCAACAACAAATGCACGAATATCTTTGCCTTTACTTTCAGACACAAATTTCTGAATCAAGACGTTTTGTCTTGTGCTCTGAAGTGTTTCGATGATTGCCTCAGCAATCTTCACACTTTCTGCAAGGATGACTCCTACGCCCTGCGTCCCCTCAAGTAGTTTGATGATGATGGGGACTCCGCCTACTCGTTCGATCGCAGGCAGAACATCACGTTTCTCGCGGACAAACGTTGTTTCAGGAATACCAATTGCATGTCGGCTGAGAATTTGCAAACAGCGCAGCTTGTCACGGGAGTTGGCAATGCCAGCCGAGGATGCAGCCGAGAAGACATCCATTTGTTCAAATTGGCGAACGACTGCAGTACCAAAGTAGGTAATCGAGGCACCGATGCGGGGCACAATGGCGTCGTAGTCACTCAACGACTTTGAGCGATAGTAAAGGTCAGGTTCACCTTTCTCCAAGTCGATGGAGAATCGCAAGGTATCCAGCACCTTCACCTTATGGCCTCGTTTGCTGGCTGCTTCTTTCAGTCGACGCGTGCTGTAACAGTTGGAGGCACGCGAAAGAATGGCAAGCTTCATCTCAAGATCTCGGTAGAGTGACTATTTTACTGCTTCAGGAGTTATCAGGTTTCTTTCTGCGTTTGGGGCGGCCGCCGAAATAGGATCTTCCTGGATCGACCAGCATGCGTCCTCGCATCGCCTCACGTCCCACCAGCATTCGAAACCCCATTTGTGATCGGTCTGCCAGCGTCAAGTCAATCGTCCATTTCTGATCCAACCACGAAGCAGTGGTTTGAATCACGATACGGTCGGTCGCTTGGCCACTTGAGCTGCGAACACTACGGATATCATGCACCTCAGCAACGCAGCAGATTTCCATTTGTTCGCGGCGCTGGATTGGGTGTACCTTAAATCGAACCAAAGAGCGTCCTGCCTGTTGGAACTGTTCGATGTCATAAGCATGGAGGCTTGAAGAGCGGGCACCTGTATCAATTTTTGCTTTGATTCGTGGCACGCCGAGGTCCGGGAGTGACAACCATTCTCGCCATCCGATGATCATCAACGGCGAATCAGTATTCGAATTGTGCTCGGCTTTGGACAAGTGTTTGCTCTTACGATGCTGAATTGCAGACAATCCCACCACATTACCCTCAGTTGAACCCTCAAATCGCTGATTGTCCATATGGGAATTCGACAGGGTAAATGAGCCTGCTGCCGTCAATGGGATTGGTGCACTCTCGTTGTGTGGTTTAGAATCTGAGCCCCAGATACCGGAGTTATTGTGGAAAAACGTCAACAATCTCAGTCCCAACCGACGCCAGGAAAGGATGCTGAAAAACCGCGGGTGCGCCGCATTGGGTCGATTGTGGGCCAGCTGATTTCTCGACGTGGTTATGCACAGGTGTCAGCCAATGAGGCGATACAACAATTGATGGTCCTGGAAGTCGGACCAGAACTTGGTGCAGGCTTGCAGGTAGGTAACTTGAGGCAAGGCGTACTTCATATCTATGCCTCGGATTCAGTCACTCTTCAGGAATTGAATTTCAGAAAACGTGGCATTCTGAAAAGGATTCAGCGGGAACTCCCTGAGAACAAAGTCAAGGACTTGAGGTTTCGCATTCAGACATGAGCCCGAGGAAAGAACTGTCAGACTACTCCGTGGGGCCTGATGGTCTGCAAAGATGTTGGTGGTGTGGAGATGATGAACAATACATCGAGTACCATGACAAGGAATGGGGTAGGCCTGTTGCAGATGATCAGCAGTTGTATGAGAAGATGTGCCTTGAGGGATTTCAGGCAGGTCTGAGTTGGATCACTATCTTGCGAAAGCGGGCAGCTTTTCGATCTGCGTTTGGCGATTTTGAGATGGAACACGTTGCCAAATTCTCATCGACGAAAGTTGAGAAACTGATGCTGGATCCGAAAATTGTTCGGCATCGTGGCAAGATCGAGTCGGTGGTCAATAATGCTCAACGCGCGATTGAGTTGCGGGATGAATTTGGATCACTGGCTCGATTTTTCTGGCGATTCGAACCGGGTAAATCTCAACCTCTTGATCGCCGCAGTGAGATGAAGGCTTATCGCCCTGAGTCAACGGCCATCAGCAAAGAACTGAAAAGGCGAGGTTGGTCGTTTGTGGGACCCACGACTTGCTATTCTCTGATGCAAGCCATGGGAATGGTCAATGACCATCTTCGTGAGTGTCACCGGTGGGAAGTGATCGACCAATTGCGAGCAGAATTCACCAGGCCCTGATTGATGTTTCGTTGTGATCTCAATGTCTGATCACTTGGGCTTTTTTTGCTTTCTTTGGCTGCCATTTCGCTGGAAGGAATCAGTGAAGGGTGGAAACTCAAAAATCACTTTTTCCCGAATTCGTGGATCACCTGTCTGTTTCAGTTCACTAGTCAAACGCTGGTGAAGGCCTTCCCGAATGTGTTGAGCCGATTCCAAGCCAGCAAGGTTGTTGATGCAATCGGGATCGTTTTTGATGTCATAAAGTTCAAATTCTGGGGCTCGGCCAATGGCATACTCAAAGAATTCAGGAGATTCTTCTCGATGCGCGATGATCCATGCTTTGGTCGGACTCGCGTCCAGATCACCAAATGCAGAGAAGGTGTTTTCTCGTAGTGTTTCGTAGTCTGGCATCGTCGATTCGTCTGCACCGAATCCGGGACCGGTACCCATCGGCCAACGGTCGGGTTCAAAATTGATGATGTAAAGATAGCGATCCGTTCGAATTGCTCGCTGGGGATATGGTTTGTTGCCTGTGCGAGCGTGTGCCACATGTCGTTCTCGACCTGTGAAAACAGAATCTCGGCTTGGATCGATGAGTCCGGACGCAGCACTTCTGAAGATCGGAGAAAGTGACTTCGCGGTCATGTTTGCAGGAATGTTCACACCCGCAGCTTCTAAGAAGGTTGGAGCCAAGTCCGGCAAGCTGACGAAGTCATCGACCACTCGACCTTTGGATGCGATGCCCTTGGGCCAACGAATCGCCATTGGCACTTGGGTACCTTGGTCGTAGAGGCTACATTTTCCACGTGTGATACCAGGAATGCCGTGGTCACCGCTGACAACAAGAATGGTGTTTTCGAACGCATTGATCCGCTTCAGTTCTTCAATTAGAACTCCAAGGCCTGCATCAAACGCTTGCGCCTCGCCAAGATAGTCTGCAAAATCTTCTCGGACGACTGGAACATCTGGCAAGAAGGATGGCAACTTTCCTTTCAGTAAGTCAGGATCGATACCCCACAATTCTTTCCCGCTACCGGCGATCCATTTGCGATGACAGTTGGTCGGACCGAACCAATAGCAAAATGGTTGATCATTATCAGCCTCGCCATCATTGTCAGCGTCGAGAAACGATCGGACATTTTTACGGACTTCTTCGAGCAAAAGCTGTTTTCCAGCATCGCGGTTCGGATTTTTCATCGCAGATTGCGAGAATTGATTGAATTTGGATCCGTGACGATTGTGGGCTCTTGGTTTTCCACCGTGAGGAGCATTTGCAGGGGAACCCGGGCTCCATACTTTATACGTATGGCCGATGCGGTACCCGGCATCTTCCAGCAACAACGGGTATGCAGGGATCGTCATGTCCCAAATGGCGCCCTGCAGAATCGATGCACGGTTGCATCGCCAGAAATGCTGACCTGAAAGCAATGAGCTTCGGCATGGTGTGCAGGATGGAGCGCTGACAAATGCTCGCGTGAACAGAATCCCATCTCCCGCTACGGCGTCAAAGTTGGGAGTTGAAACATGGTCATTAATTCCACCAGGTGCCAAGTTTCCATAGGCACTTGCGTACTTTCCCCAGTCATCAGCAAACGCCATCACGATATTTGGTCTTTCAGCTGCCAGCACTGCTCCCGGCCCGATAGCTGTGGTTAGAGTTAGCAACAATGCAGCTAAAAAAGGGCTCTGAATAAATTTGTTGATTGACTGGATTTGCTTCATTGATTCATGCACCTAAAAGTAGTGGACGCTGTCTGAAACGATTTTAGTCGAATTCATCTCGTTAGTGTGCTGAACAAAGGCAGCATCTTTGGAGCAACCCTTGCACGCAATGAGCAGGAAGTGCTTGATTGTGATTTTCCCTTGCATTACGAATCAACATGCGGACTGAATCTTGCAGGGGCGTTGCCATGAAGATAGATCTGTGATGACAATGCAGGTGGTAATTCATGATTGCCAAGTCTGGCCCTGTGATTTGACGACCACGTCGAGAGATTTTATGAACGATGAATCTGCTGATGAGACGAAAGCGAGTCCTGTTCCTCTTTCTGCTGCAGCCCGGCGAGTCTTGGGGGTTTTGGTTGAGAAAGCCAAGACAACTCCTGATAACTACCCTCTCACATTGTCTGGAATCGTGACTGGTAGCAACCAGAAATCGAATCGTGATCCCAAGATGGATCTTGATGATGAAGATGCTTTGTTGGCGTTAGATGAATTGCGCAGGCTTGGTGCAGCGCGGGAGGTTCAGGGTTCAGGACGGGCGGTCAAATATCGGCATGCAGCCTACGATTGGCTGGATGTCGATAGCGCGGGTTCGGCCGTGATGACAGAGTTGTTGTTGAGAGGTCCTCAAACGTTGGGCGAATTGAGAACTCGCGCGTCTCGCATGCACCCATTCCCTGATCTGAATACGATGAAATCAGTGGTGAGTGGTTTGGCCGAAAAGGGATTGATGGAATCGCTCACTCCACCCGGTCGTGGCCAGGTTTTCTCGCATACCTTGTATCCGCCACAGGAACGTCAATTTTTGAATGCGAAACTTGAAAAGCAGAATGCAGTAAAAGGTTCGGTGGTTGCAACCGAAGCTAGCGATACAAATCGAACAGCGGTGGACCAACTTTTGGACCGATTAGCGACGGTGAATACCCGAATTGATACGCTGGAGCAGCGATTGGCTGATCTGGAGAATTCCAAATCGGCAGATTGATTTACTGTGGGCCGATTACACTCACTTCCATTGACAAAGTGATTCGACATAGTCCGCGCTGCCATCACGTTTCCATGGATCAAGCTGTGCCTGCGTTTTTAGCTGTTGCCCACGCTCCAAGGGTGTCGCAAAGAAGGCGCAATCAATTTCTGGTAAGGCGGTCATGTCACCCCACAGTTTTTCGAATTGGGCGACGGGAAAGACGTCTTCTTGAGCGTATCCCCACCGCTTTTTGACATCTTTCAGGGTGATGTAGGTGGGAAGCCGTGAGGCCATCTGTCTAACTGCAGCGCTGACTCGTGTCTCGTCGTCCAGATCTTTTCGCCCGATGCCAAATGACGTAAGCAGTTGATCGATACTGATCCACGTCGTCATCGAATTGTAGAAAGTCAAATTGAATTCCGTCTCATCATTGGGCATCGCTAGTCCTTCCAATAGTCTTGGACGACCATTCACGGACGCCAAGCCTCCACCACGATCATCAATGCGTCGTCCAATGACTTCAAAACTGAGTGTGTTTTTCTCCTTGATATGCACGCCAAGCAAGCCGGGATCAACATTCGCACCCAAGGTGTCAATGTTGTGGAGCATCAGGTATTCGAGTTCGGGCTGATCGCTGAGCATTTGTTTCAGTACTCCATTGAGTAACATATTGGGCACTTCGTACCAATGACCCACAGGGTGGATGCATTGGTGTGGAAGATTGTCAACGTAATCAGTTCCCTCACCCATCTGATTGGCCCAGCCCATCAATGCTGCACGCGCGCTTTCTCTCATTTTCTGTTTTTGTTCATCCAGGATCTGCTGGGCTGTTTCTTCCCAGAGGAAACGAAGATCCCGGATCATGGGGATCATCCGCATACCAATACTCCGGCCGGTAGAAACGTAGACTTGATTGTTGAGGCCGTGATTTTGGTGCGTCGTCAGATGCGTCCGAATGGCGTCATCGGTTAGGTAGCTGGTGGTAAAGACATGAGGGATCGAACCGTTACAATCGTTGCTCGTTTTGCGGTTTTTTGCCAGATGGACCTCAATGAAACTGCGGTGACGACCTGAGAAGCGGTTGAAGGGATGTAGTGCTTTGCATACTCCTGCACCTTCCGTCCAACGACTCCCCACTCCCGCAGCCAAGGTCACGACCCCCACCTTGCCCTGATGAATGGCCTGGCGACCAAGTTCCCTGAGTTGCACAGGAACGCCAGATCTTGTTTCGATGAAATCCTCTGGCTTTACATCTTCAATCGTCATGTTGTTGGAAAGACGATTTTGGGCGAGACCAATTCTTCCGCTTTGTAAATCACTTCGAATCGCGTCATGTTGCTGTTGGTCAAAACCACAGCCATTCAGTATCTGTTGTAAGTTCGCGGTTTGTGCAGCTGTCGTGGTGGCTTGCGGAAGAATACTGTTCAGCAGTGTTGCGTGTTTCTTATTGTCGTTGCCTCGGCATTGTTGTCCAAGGTGCTCCAATTCAATACGTTGGTCGGCGCTTAGTTCACGCATTGAGGCACGCAAGAGGCCAGGCAGTACAAGCGAATAGTATTGCTCCGGCATCCCTGCTGCGGGTTCCTCAATGAAAGTTGCTCTGGAACCGTCGTCATTGATCTTAAAGTCGTAGACAACAGGGTCCATCGCAAATGGTAGTGAGGTTTGCAGAAGCTGTTTAGTTTTGATCAGAGTACCGCCGAGCCAGTCTTGAGCTGCCTCTTTGATTTCAGGATCAAAAATGAATCCCATGCCTCCACCCGACATCCCGCCCAGCATCCAAAAACCCCAGAATTGATCACCATATTTTTCGCGGCATTGTGTGATCAATGAGTCGGTAAAGCGATTTGTGGCCCAAGGAATGATTGTTTGCAGAGGGCCCTCGAAATTACGGGTGGTAGCATTACCAATCCGCTGGAGATCACCCTCACCTAGAGCTTTCACAATTTCATCAAGAATTTTCATTGCATCGAAACGGCTCTCCCACTCCTTTTCATTGCGAAGCAGATAATGCTCTGTGACCATTTCCAGAATGGGACCGACATTTTGTGCCATTCCACCATGCACCAGCACCAGCGAGTCCTGTATTTTCTGTCTCGTTTCATCCGAAATTTCACGTTCGGACATCACATGATGCGTTGGCATTAACCGGCCTTGGCTAATCCCAAATTCGGGATCACCCTCCTGAGCTTTTGCACCTTGGATGAGTTTGATTCCAGGCCAGACACCACCTGAATCCTGCCAGCCTCCACCGCTGCCGCCAATCCACTCGCCTAAGATCGCGCGTGCTGCCACAAGCCGTCGATCGCTCTCCTGCAATGTGCCAGTCAGGCTTGTCGTCTGATTGGTGGCCCGCATCATCAAAGAAATCAACGAGCCGAGGAGATTTGTTGAGACCGCCAGGCGAGAACCCTTGGGAATGTCATTGATCTTGCTGACCACCTCGATTCCCTTGCCGTCGCCCACGATACGCGTTAATAGTCCCTTGAGTGAATGTCCACATCCTTCCAGTCCGGGAGGAACAATGCCGGAGGCAATGACAGCGGCTTTGAGGAGTCCCAGATAATCCTGAGCAAAGTCGAACATGCTGGCGATTGAATCAACCTCCACTGTGGCTCGCAAGTCCACGCTGGTCAGTCGTATCACCGGACGGTCAATCACTCTGAGGTAAGTCTCGATAGGAGGATTTGTGTTTGTATCACGCCCTCTTACCCCGAGGTCGACGGACGCGTTGAGCACGCGGGCACCTTCCGGGAAGTCCATTCCAAGAAAGAAAATGTCGCTCCACGCGCTGTGGGAAAAATCCATGCGGACGGCCGTGACTTCACGCAGGATTGGCATCGCACCAGTGGTCGGGTGCGGTTTAAGCATCTCCGGTCGAATTCGTAGTGGCTGTTCAGCAGGATGGCCCAAGCGGAACATCCATTGGTTACCTTTGACTGTTCGGACACTTCGGCGAACCTGATCAGCAAGTGTTTGGAAAGCCAGTTGATGATATGCTTGTGCCAATGCACTCGCGACGCCATCGCAGGGACCTTGGTCTCGCTGCATCAGCAGAAAGGAATCAATCGCTTCAACAAAACGTCGCGCAAGTAGGTGCTCGTATCCTGCGTAGGGGATGTACCCAGCTTGTGTAGCTTTGAGTTGTTCGGGCAGATGGTAGCGATAGATCGCGGACAAAAAGAAGAGAGCACGAACACGATGGTACAGGTTGTCTTGTTGTCGGCGAAAACGATCCAGCTCCTGGCAATAGTCAAGAAGTGTTTCAAGGTTGGCCCCGGAGCACACCGAGTCGAGTGAGCGGTTGCGAACTTCCTTCTCGTCGGAAAGAATAATCTCGATCAGAGGACTCATGTACTCGCACCGGCATCTGTTCGATTTGCTAACAGGTCGATCAGTTCAACGAGTATTTCATCCCGATCTTGACCACTTAGTCCAATGGCGAGTTGGGCCTTGAGCAGACCGTATCGAACCCCGAGGTTATGTCGTGTTCCGTCCAAACGATAAGCCAAGTATTTGCCGCGGGTTAGAAGCATCGCGACCGCGTCAGAAAGTGTTGGCTTTACCACTGTCTGTGAATTTAATAATTGATCAATCAAATCCATGATTTCACCAGTGAAGACATGCATGCCAAAGAAGCCAAGATAATGTCCTGCCCGCAAGCCAGGGGTCACTAGTTCCTGCTCCGCATAGGTGGGGGTTGGTTTCTCAATGACTCGATCAACTTGATAAAGTCCGTCAGTTCTTGGAGTCGGTGAACCACTGACGATGCCAAAATAGGGGAGATTGTTTTCTCGAGTTGATTGAACTGCGGATACGGAACATTCGTGCTCGTTGGCCATTTGCACCAGTTGTTTTGCACACGGAATACCTGTGTTACTCAGGTACAAATGGTCTCCCACCAAGTGTAGAAATGGCTGGCCATCAACAAATGATCTCGCACGGTGGACTGCGTCTGCATATCCGAGAGGCTCGGGTTGCTCGACGAAGTGCAGGTTGCCGATTTGTTTTCCAGCTGCTGCTTGGTAAGCCTCCATGTCGCCCGGTTGAATGATCACGCAAACTTCATCAATGCCCGCAGCAACTGTCTCTTCGATAATGAGCTGCAACGCTGTTTTTTCCCGTCCATCCCTGTCCACCAATTGTTGGAGCGGGAGACGATTTTGATTTGGGGCAGCAGCGGTAATGACTGCTTTTTGTATCGGCATTGAGATCTGGCAACTTTGCGTAACGGTGTGTCAGTGAAGAGTCGTTGTCCGTTTCCCATGCTACTTAGGGAGTTGGATAACAACAACTGAAACACATCGTACTTCCATCTGAAGAGGTAAAAATGCGTCACTTGGCTATTGTCATGCGATCAATTTCGAACGTGAACTGCGATTTAGCGCTTCGTCGGCCTTCGTGAAATGCTCAATGCCATTGGTGTCCCAAGACCAGAAAGGTCGGATTCAACGCGTCGAAACGCACTCGGTCCAATTGATACTGGCCTCGGGCAATGTTGATCATGCGAACATCGCTGCGCAGCCCTGCCTCGTCTATTTTTGTTTGTACGGCCACCAGATTATCAGGGCTGGACACATTCACGACGATGCTTCCCCCGAGCGTGAGTCGTGATAATGCAGCCTGAACAAGATCCGGAACCATGCGTCCACTTCCACCGATGAAAATTGCATCAGGATCTGGTAGTTCGTCAAATGCTTCCGGCGCTTGGCCATGAATTGGAACAAGCCCAGGTACGTCGAACATCCTCGCGTTTTCTACCATCAGCCCGAAATCTTCTGCATCCATCTCGATCGCAAAAACCTTTCCTTGGGATGCAATTGCAGCAGCCTCGATCGCAAGTGAGCCGCTTCCTGCACCCACGTCCCAAACAATGCTCTTGTCGGACAACGCGAGTTCAGATAACGCAATGCAGCGTACTTCGGATGGTGTCAGTAAACCCCGTTTGGGACGTGATTGCAGGAAGAGATCGTCAGGGTTTCCAAACAGACGTTTGCGTCGACTGCCACTGGGGGAATCCGCTGCACCTTGACGGCGGACCAAGATCATCACATTCATTTCGGAAAAGGACTGTTCGCGAATCGAACGCAAATCGCCCTGTGTGACGACTTCATCAGGTGTGCCGAGATTCTCGCAGACATAGACAGTGAAATAATCGATCCTTCGATCCAATAGAGCTTCGGCGATGACAGACGGTGGTATCACGTCGGTGGTGAATAGTCCTACTCGCTCCGCCGTACGAATGTTGTCGACGACTCTGTCGAGCGATTGAGTTGCCAAGTTGGTTAGGTAAGCGTCATCCCAACTCTCTTTCACGCGGGCAAATGCTAGCTGCATGCTGCTAACGTGAGGCACCACTTCGAAACGTTCTTTACCAAACGAATCGGTGAGGTATCGTGCGATCCCATAAAACAGCGGATCACCACCGGCGAGCATCACGGTGGCCCGCTTGGGGAGTTTGACAATGGTTTCTTTCAGTGATTCCAAACCACCCCCGATCTCAAACCGCTCAGCGTTCGTCTCGGGGATTTTTCGCAACAGGGGTGATGTTCCAAGCAAAACTTCTGCTTGTTCGATCAACTGTCTCGCATGTCCGGTTAGACCTTGGAACCCGTCATCCCCAATGCCGACGATGTGTATGCGTGATGTCAACGAAAATAGTCCTTCTTAATGGGTTGCCAAATTGACTTTGCATCACAGTGCGACGCTTATCAGGCGTAGTTCAGTTTTGTATCAAGTGATCTGGATAACCAATAGACTGGTGCTGGCAAACATCTCGCTGATTCAGAGTTTTCTCAATTCGCGAAGGATTTCTTCTACGGTACTTCTTCCAGCAGACGAACCGCTAACTTTTTTCCATGCGACCCGTCCATTTTGGTCAACGATAAATGTAGCGGGGTAGGCAGTCTGATTACGTGCTTGCCAACGTATTCCCCACTCCGTCACCATCTGCATATCGTCATCACGAACCAACCTGATGGGATGAGGTAATTTTCTTGATCCAATGAAACGTTTCGCATTTTTTTCTATTTGATCTGTCTTGTCAGGATAAACCAATACAACGCACTTGGTTTCCGAGGACAGGGCTTTGGCTCGATTGACAACCGCATTGAATTGACTCTTGCAAATCGGACATTGGTAGCCTGGGTAGCCTCGCAGCACAATCACCACAACAGGTCCGTCATGATACTCGTCGCGAAGGCTAAGATAATTTTTCTCTCCGACCAGTGGTAGCTCGAAATCTGGTGCACGCTGTCCGATCGCAGTCTGATTCTGTGGGACGCCTTGCCCCCGCAACGGGTTCGTAGTTGGTATCAAAGTGATTAGCAGTTGGCAGCAGCACACTCTTATCAGCAGCCTTGCCAAGGGCGGGAATGGTTGATCTCTTTGTGAGGAAGTTTGTTTTGGTGCAGTCATGATCAAGATCCATTTGATGTGCTACCAATCGTCTATACGAAAACCTCAGTGCACTTGTCAGCTTCAAGTGATCAGTGAAGTGTCATTGATTACGCTTTTCACGTTGCCGGCGGCTATATCGTTCCAGCAGTTTTCGTTCTGATGAGGTCAGGCTTTCTTCACCCGTTTGGTGAATTTTTTCCAGTAATCGGTCAGCCTCATCCGCTTCCTTACGCAGTTTCTTGTCAGGATCATGAAGTTTCAATTTCATGCGTCTTGATCGTTGCCGCATCTTGCCACGGATATCGGGAGCTGATTCAAAACTCAGCCAGCGGAAATTCCAGTGTCCGTAATGATATGCCAAAGCGAACCCGGCTCCAGCCAAGTGAACGGTAAATGCTGTGGACGTTTCACCACCAGCAAGAGAGTAAAGTGAACCCAGCAGGTCCATGCCGACGCAAAGAGCCGCTAGAGCCCAAGCCTTCATTTTCACAATTCCCCACAAGAATAATTCCTGCTGCGGGAAATAGCAGGCGAACATGACAACCAGTGCAAGGACTCCACCACTGGCTCCGACGGTGGGCACGCTACTGGGTTCCGCCCCCGCAGGCACTGGGTTCATTATCAAGCCAGTCATCGCTCCGATGAAACCACCAACAATGATGGATATCAGATAGAAACGCAGGAATTCGGTACCTCCCATGCGAGCTTCGACCATTCGACCGAACACATAAAGCATGGCCATGTTGAAAACGATGTGCCAGACTGACTTCAGGTCATGGAAAAAGCCATAGGTAAGGAACTGCCACCACATCGATGGTTCGTGAAGTGTCTGTGGAACGAATCCAAAGGTTTTGAGAATGTTAAATGATTCACCATCACTTGAACCATTGTCGAAGAACAACATGCTGATTAAAAAGGTGACGACATTGATGATGATCAAAGTCACCGTCATGCTGCGTGGTTTTTGGACGCGATCCCAAGACGTTTGGTAGGGATTCTGATCGTTACGTCCGTAATCTCGGTCATAAAGACCCATGAGCGGAATAGTCCTTGAAGCAAGTTGTACTGGCTACTGAGTGGTTTGGTAGAGATAGGATGAATGTTTTTGGGGCGACAACTGAGGCTGTTGTTGGGATGAATCTCCTACGCCGTTGTCGGCTGCTTGTTGTCGCCACTTGATTGTTCTTTCAGGTATTCAACTGCACGTCGCAGTTGTGGGTCCAATTCGAGGCTTGTCTTCTGCCTGTCTTCAGCGCCACCTGCGTCTGGTGTGTCACCTGAGTCATCGGATTCTGGCTGCTGCGATTCAGGATTTCGGGCCTCGGCTTTTGGCGATTCATCTGTTACCTCTACATCAGATCCCTTGTCAGTTGCGGATTCTTCGTTTGTCGCTGTCGCATCTGTGTCTGAAGTGTTCGAGTCTGAAGTGTTCGAGTCTGAAGTGTTCGAGTCTGAAGCTTCCTCGCTGGGCGGGTTCTGCGCAGCGGTATTC
>NZHC01000107.1 GCA_002689655.1 Rhodopirellula sp.
GCTTCGGCTACGCCTCAGCCTCCAGAACACAGCCGCATCACCAACCCCAATTCTCTCACTCAACCTGGTGCAAAGACTGGGGGGTAGTCAAGAAGGTAAAAACGCAATATATACTGCGTTTTCTAACACTCGCCGGAGTGGCGGAATTGGCAGACGCGCCGGATTCAAAATCCGGTGAGAGCAATCTCATGTGGGTTCGAGTCCCACCTCCGGTACTAAGTAAATAACGCTGTTTTTGGATTATCCCGAAGACAGCGTTTTTTCGCATATTTGCGGAACAGCGAACGCTTATTTGCAATAACGTTCGCACGGTTTTTGGGTTCGGATCCCTAGGCGTCTGTCTTCCTAGAAGGCCTAGGCTTGAGATCGACCTTGTCGCATTGCAGAACCCCAGAACTGGTCAGCACAACTGATCTGCATGATGAAGCGGGCCACGACAGTCTGTGCCAGATGCAACTTGCTCTTTTGTATTTTTCATGAGGCTTGTGTGACACATAGAACAGTCAAAGAAGCGTCTTCCCGCTTACCTGCATCGAGATGCATTGAAGCGTATTCTTTAGTCACCTCGCATGGTGAGTCGTTTCATAGCAGATGCACCGACAAAACCACCGCCAATGAACCCGATGCAGTAGTAGAGAATGACGACGGTTTCATTCGAGGATAACAATCCAGCAACAGCACCAAGAAGTCCTCCGAGTAAGCAACCCAANCCAAATCCACACACTTCGTTGATGCGGGAACGGTGCGAATTTTTATTGCTCATCAGCTTTTCAATGGCTCTCGCTGCGATTTGGTTTTCGGTTCTCAGTGCATACATTTTATATCGACCGATGTCCCATTCGATTCTTCGTCGTTTCCTGNAAACGACTTGATCAGAGTCATTTGCGATCACTTTGTGGCAGATTTTTCTTGATGATCGAGGCAACTTGATCTGCCAGCTTATTTGATCCTTCCGCTGTGTAATGAACATTGGCAGGACGCGTTGGGACCTCTTTGTTCGATAATTGCCAAAGTGGATTGGTTTTGATGTCGCCTAGTTCCTTCATCACTTTGGCTGCAATCTCATTGTACTTTTTGCTGTCACCAACAACACGACCCTTCGCTCCCTCGGGTACGGGAGTTGTTTCACACCAGATCACAACTGCACCGGTCCTCTTCAGTCGCTCGGCAATCTTCTTAAGATTGGGTTCGTATGCAGCTGGGGGGACTTGTTGATGGGATTTTGAGCCCTTGGGATCTGCTAGGTTTTCGTTTTTGGGACCCATGTATTTTAGATCGTGGAGCCCATGATTGAAATGAATGACACTCCATTTTCGATCCCCCAACCATTGGTCCAGCTCTGCGACACCTTTGGTTGTGGGACCGCAATTTGTTTTGGGACGAAAAACGTTGGCTGCTCCAGCCATCTTTTTGCGAACTGGCAGCGTGTAGCCAATGGAAATGGAATCACCTATCAATAGAACATTCGGCAGGTCAGGATCGATGCTGGTTGGTTCGGCGATGAGCTTTTGTGCAAGGCAACTCGTGCCTAAAGAAAGTGTCAGGGCAATGCAGAGGGTTGATCGAAGCATGGGTGAATTCCTGTTGGCGGGGAAAATCTGGATCCAAAATATAATGCATCATGAGTTGGTATTGCGATGCTTTGACACGATTTCGGTGCCGGAAGATCGAAACAATGACAGTAATCGCATTTGTGTCATCTCCTGCACTCTCCGACTCAGCGAAGATGGCTTGTTGGCTCAGATAAACTCTTTGCTGGGCCTGAAGATGTCCAGTTGTATGCTGATGGTCAGAAGAAAATATGTTTCTTGAGTTGAGATCAATGCGAAGCTGAATGATTAGGGCCTGGTCGCATTCAAAGGTGTGTCGGGCGTTGCTGTGATTCGGACGGGTTGTTGATTTGGCAAGAGTGTTATGTCAGAAACACTGTCGTCAATCAGGTTAGGGAACGTCTGCCCAGTTAGACTCGAATGCCGGACAAAAAGGCTGTGATCGCTTCAAATCAGGGCGAATTCAAAGACGGGTCCTCGCGGTAAACGCAGTTGAATGGTTGAATGGGAGNAGCATGACTGTTCCGCTAAGGGGACGCTCAAACCTAGAGACTGTATTGATCTGACATGTAGAACCCGAGGCAGGGCAGAGACCATGGCAAATTCGAGTAAATCCGCGAAGTATGACTGCATCATTATCGGCGGTGGTCACAATGGTTTGATTGCTGCCGCTTATCTTGCGAAGCGAGGCAAACGCGTTTGCGTGCTGGAGCGTCGTCCCATGTTGGGGGGATGCAGTGTGACTGAGGAACTGTGGCCGGGTTACAAGGTTTCGACAGCCTCTTACGTTGTCAGTTTGCTGTTGCCTGAAATAATTTCGGACCTGCAACTCAAACAAAATGGATTGACCATTCTGCCCCGAGTCCCATCTTCCTTCACTCCCATGCGGGATGGACGGCATTTGATGTTGGGCGCGGATAAGCAACAGAATTACGATCAGATCGCTGGTTTCAGTAAGGCCGATGCGGAATCTTTCACGCGTTATGAGAAAGTGCTCGAGGATGTCGCGATGCATCTTGAGCCCGTGCTGAATCAAGCGGCCCCAGATCTGTTGCCCTTACCAGCCAGTTGGCGACGAATTGGCATGGGTAAGAAAATACGTGACCTTAAAAAAGGCTGGGCGCTGCGTAAGGCATTGGCTTCCATGGAAGAGACGATTCCCGAAGGGATTGAACTATTAACAGCAGCAGCGCGGCCTGTGTTGGAACGATGGTTTGAAACCGAGGTGCTAAAAACCACGCTTGCGACGGATGCTGTGATCGGTGCGTTTGCTTCGATTTCACAGCCCGGAACTGCGTACGTACTGTTGCACCATGTGATGGGAACAGCAGGAGGAGCCCGTGGGGTCTGGGGCTATGTGGAGGGTGGCATGGGAGCCTTGTCCGAGTCGATTGCGACCGTTTGCCACCAACTGGGTGTGACGATTGAGACAGAGTGCGAAGTTCAGCAAATCATAGTTGAAAAAAATCAGACTCGCGGAGTTCTGCTTGATGACGGACGTGAATTGGGGGCTTCTGTCGTGGCTTCCAGCGTCGATGCTAATCTGACATTCAATCACTTCCTGAAGGAAGGTGATTTGCCTTCTTCTTTCCGTGCTGCTGTTGATCGAATTGATTACAGCTCTGCAACAGCCAAAATCAACTTGGCACTTTCTGAGTTGCCCAACTTTACGTGCCTTCCGTCAACCGGAATCGCGCCGCAACATAACGGTACGATACATATTGGCGAAACATTGGAAGAGGTTGAACGAGCTTTTGACGATGCCAAATATGGCGAACCGAGCAAAAATCCGATCGTCGAAATTACGATCCCCACGAGTGTTGATCGGACCATCGCTCCGGAAGGCAAGCATATCATGAGCATGTTTGTGCAGTATGCTCCTTATCAACTTAAAGAGGGCTTGGTGTGGGATAACATCAAGGAAGGATTTGCCGATCGTTGTGTGGAGCGAGTTGCTGAGTACGCACCGAATATTCAGAACGCGATCGAGCACCGCCAAGTGTTGAGTCCTGTCGACATCGAACGGACTTACGGATTGACCGGCGGCAACATATTTCAAGGCTCAATGAATTTAAACCAGCTCCACATGATGCGACCCGTGCCCGGTTGGGCAGATCATCGAACGCCTATTCAGGGCTTATACATCTGTGGTGCCGCCAGTCATCCGGGTGGAGGAGTCATGGGTGCTTGCGGAATGAATGCCGCTGAAGAAATCCTGAGAGACCGGATCATTTGATTCGATTCAGAGCTAGGGCGATGCCAGCTTGCAGTGATCTTCTTGGNCATGATTTGTTCAGCCACGATCTGGTCGGCATGGGATGAAAGAACAGGTGCAGAACGTGGACCAGCAGGATCTGGTCTTGCACTATTTTTCTGAGATGGCTGCCATCACAGAAAGGTAATGGCGATCGAACGCGGCTAGCATGCTTTCCAATCCGGAATAGGGACCAGGTCGGTAGGCCCGGGACTGGACTCCCTTTTGGGTCAGTTCGCAAATTTGCCAGTCCTGACGATTGGTCAGGTCCCAAAATTCGATCGCTTCGGTCGGATTGAAGGTGTCAGGGGCCAAGACCTCATTGGGAAATAGCCAGTTGCAAATGATACGCGTTGAGTCGACCTCAACCCGCTCGATGCGGTGCGTCAGAACGTAATCAGGATGTGGACTGATGAACAGGGAAGGGCACAGGGTATAGAAGTAGACGCGGCGCAAATCTTCGGTGGAAAGGTTTGGCAGGGGTGAGCCGCACCATTCGCCATTCATTGTGACGCTTTGGTAGTCGTCCGCCAGAATCATAGGTCCACCGAGGAAATGCCCGTCTTCGAAATCATTCGATGCCGTTTCTACAGAGGTGATGGGACGCAGTTGCGGATGAACGAGAGAACAGTGATAGCACTCACTGTAATTTTGGAAGATGACTTTCCAGTTCGCTTGCACTTCATAAGTGATCTCATGGGCGCTTGTCAGTCGACCGAGTTCCCAATTATCAAAGCGATGCAGAATACTAGCAAAGTCGTGCTCGAATGAAGCGACTTGTTGCTGTTGGTTGATGAGGATAAATCCTTGCCAGACAACACACGCCGAGCTTTGTAGAGAATGATCTTGTGCACAAAAATCCGTTGTCCCCATCATGTTGGGGGCCGACTTCAGATTTCCATCGGTATCATACGCCCATGCGTGATACGGGCAGTGCAATCTAGTTTTGATCTGCCCGCATGGCTCTTTTTGTAGTCTGGTACCGCGATGCCGGCAGACATTGTAAAGGCAATTGATCTGGCCCGATTCAGTACGAATGATGATGAGACTTTCACCGTCCATTTCATGTAGAAAAAAATCTCCAGAATTTGGGATGGAAGAAGCTCTTCCTACACAGATCCATGATTTCGAAAAAATCCGTTCGGTTTCCTGATCGTAGACTTCTTGCGAGGTGAAATACTCGCCGGGCAAGGTGTGAGCATTCATGGCGGTTCGGGGCATGGCCGTGGTGTCCATCTGGTAAATGTTGAATGCGTTGTTACCGGTAGTCATCGTTGATTCAAAATGTTCACCACAAACCCATCACCGCATGTGTAGTTTCCGCCTCTTGCTTCGACAGGTGATACCTCATCTGACTTCAATTTGTATTTCAGTCTTTATCCGCACGTAGTACCGAAACGAACGCTTTCTGGGGGATATTGACGCTGCCAAACTGTTTCATTTTGGCCTTTCCTTTTTTTTGTTTCTCAAGCAGTTTCTTCTTTCGAGTTACGTCACCACCATAAAGTTTTGCAGTGACATCCTTGCGATAAGGCTGAATGGTGGCGCGTGCGATGATCGTCCCACCAATGGCTCCCTGAATGGGGATTTTGAATTGGTGCCGTGGAATCGCTTCTGCCAACTGCTCGCAGTAATGCAGTGCCCGCGCCCGTGCTTTTTCCCGATGAACCAAGTAGGCCAGTGCGTCGATGGGCTCCTTGTTGACGAGAATATCTACTTTGACAACATCAGTTGTGCGGTATTCGATTGGAACGTAGTCAAATGATCCATAACCACGCGTGATCATTTTGAGTTTGCCATAAAAATCGAATAGCACTTCCCCCAGTGGCATTTCACTGCTCACTTCAACCCTGCCAGCTGATAAATAATTCATCGTTTGCGTTTCAGAGCGATGTTCCCGGCATAGTTCCATGACTGGGCCGACATACTCTTCAGGCGTGAGGATAGACGCCTTGATGTAAGGTTCTGAGGCAGAGTCAATATTGGTGGGGTCAGGCCAATAACTGGGGTTATCGACTTCAATTGTGGTTCCATCTTTCAGGTTCAACTTGTACTTCACAGAGGGAGCGGAGATGACCAGCCCGATATCAAACTCACGCTGCAAGCGTTCTTGAATGACATCCAGATGCAAGAGACCGAGGAACCCACAACGGAAGCCAAAGCCAAGCGCTGCTGAACTGTCTTTTTCGTAGGTCAGTGCAGCATCATTGATGGCAAGTTTGTCGAGTGCTTTGGTCAGATCCTGGTATTCATCTGTGCTCATCGGATATACCGAGGAAAAGACAACCTGACGAGCTTCCTGATAGCCCGGTATCGGTTCGTCGGCTTGGCGGTCCAGTGCCGTGATCGTGTCGCCAATCTCAATGTCTTGGACACTCTTGACGCCAGCCACGATGTAGCCAACTTCTCCAGTACTCAGCTGGTCTTTTGGATTCAACTTGAATTGGTTGTAGCCAAGTTCATCAACCTTGTAATCGCGCCCGGAGTGCATGAAGTGAATGGACTGCCGTGGTTTCAGTGTTCCCTGTACCACTCGGCATTGAAGGATAACTCCCCGGTATTTGTCAAAGTGGGCATCGAACACCAATGCTTTGAGAGGAGCATTTGGATCTCCTGAGGGACAGCTTAATTGCGTGACAATTCCCTCCAGCACATCCTGGATGCCTTCACCTGTTTTTGCAGAGACGGGAATTGCTTCGAATGGATCCAAGCCGAGGTCCGAATCGATTTCCTCACGTACGCGATCAACGTCAGCTGCAGGCAAATCAATTTTGTTAATGATCGCCAGCATTTCCAGATCATATTCGAGGGCGAGATAGAGGTTTGCCACCGTTTGCGCTTCAACACCTTGAGACGCGTCGACAACCATTAAGGCGCCTTCGCAGGCCATTAGAGATCGTCTTACCTCATGAGAGAAATCGACGTGGCCCGGTGTGTCAATGAGATTTAGAAGATACTCTTCACCATCTTTCGCAGTGTATGAGAGCGAAACAGTGTTACTCTTGATTGTGATGCCGCGTTCTCGCTCGATGTCCATTGAGTCCAGCATCTGGTCCTGAAACTCGCGCTGTGTCACGCCACCACACGCCTGTATGAGTCGGTCAGCCAAGGTTGACTTTCCGTGGTCGATGTGGGCAATGATGCAAAAGTTCCGAATGTGTTTCATTCGTTAGGCTCGTTGAAAATGGTCTTATGGCGAACGCACGGTGCCGACAAATCGTAGTGCATGAGATGCTTGTCCGACAGGGAATCATTAGCAGCAAGGAATTCTTGTTCGCAGCAACAATGGATGAATTTCTTGCACTCAGTAAGCGTGTTGCCTTGTTTGCACCGTCAGGCGTGGGGCACGCTCAGCCTGCATCATAGTCATGCAACTTGAGATCACGCAGGGATCTCGATCGAAAGTGTTGACTTTGTGCTTTGTACTGTGCGGTCGTAAATGTTCTCGCAGCCCTACTTTTGCTTGTTCTTGATCTCTGCAAGTTCGGACTCACGCTTGTTCAGGAAAGCCCGGGAGACTTTGATTGCTTTCTCGCGATCTGCCTGATCGTAGTCCCAGAACTCTTGGACAATTTCTTCGCATTCAGGGTAGTGTGAGCCGTTATCTCCAATCTCCAGACGCAGTTGTGCGAACTGTGACTTCAGATGATCTCGAACAGTTTTGTAGCCAGGGTCGTCATAGACATTGTTCAGTTCATTGGGATCTGCCGTCAGGTCATAAAGTTCCCAGGCTGGGGGTGTCAGGGAATCCCCTTGATAATTGCAGCCATAAAAATAGATCAGTTTGTGGGTCTTGGTACGCATCGCCATTTCTCCCGGATTGTCATGGTGTGCCATGTGCATCCAATACCGGTAGTACGCGGCCTGCTTCCAGTCATTCGGTTCCTTGCCAGTTTCACAAATTTGGCGGAAAGAACGTCCCTGCATTTCTGCTGGGATTGAAACCCCAGCGTAATCAAGCATTAAGGCTGGGTAGTCGATGTTTTCGATGATGGCATCACTGCGAACTCCCTGAGGAATTGCTTTTGGGTATCGAACGATGAAGGGCATGCGTGCAGACTCATCATATGCCCAGCGTTTGTCTTGGTAATCTTTTTCGCCGAGCCAAAAGCCTTGATCGCCGGTGTAGATGATTAGCGTATTGTCATAAAGGTCTTCAGCTTTCAGATAGTCCATTAGACGCTTCATGTTGTCGTCGACACCTTTGACACAGCGAAGGTACTTTTTCAGATAGGCTTGGTAAGAGAGTCGTTTGACTTGTTCGTCGGATAGATTTGGGTCACGGTGGTCCCACTTGAATTCCTCAGGGAATTTTACTGGAAGGTCGGCGGCATAGGACCTTCGTGGATTTCGCCGACCAATCGAGGTGCCGATGTGGGGCACGAGTTCGTCTTTGTATCCACGCGTTGCAAGTGAACCCCAAGTATCCGGTTTGGTCCACAAGGATTCGGGTTCCGGGATCTCCATGTTTGCCAAGTAACTGTCATACCGAGGGTGACTTTCAAAGTAGTCGTGTGGTGCCTTGAATTGGTGGCAGACAAAAAAGGGCTTGTCAGCATCACGATGATTTTTGAACCAGTCGAGGGTTGCATCGGTAATCACATCCGAGGAATGTGAGCCCGGATACTTGATCACATTTTTGGGCCACTTCTTATCACCTTGAACTCGGAATTCTGTGTTGAAGTATTTCCCTTGGCCTGGCAACACTTTGTAGTAGTCGAAGTTGGGCTCAACTTTGAGGTGCCATTTGCCGATCATTGCGGTCTGGTAACCAGCAGATCGCATCAGTTTGGGCAGAGTCTGCCTCTCTCGTTCGATTCTTCCACCAAGATCGAAGACGCCATTGATGTGGTTGTATTGCCCAGTGATGATGCAAGCTCGCGAGGGTGTGCAGATCGCATTGGTGCAGAACGCATTGTCAAAGCAAATTCCCTCAGCAGCTATTTGATCGATATTGGGCGTAGGATTGAGATCTTTCAACAAGGTGGCGTAAGCTCCGACTGCTTGCGCCGTGTGGTCATCAGACATGATGAACAGGATGTTGGGAGGTTCTGCTGCCGAGGTCGTCAGGCAGAATGCAGTGATCGACAGCGTCAATAAAACCTTCAGTGTGGTCATCATTCTCATGAAGTTCGGCTCGATGTTGTTGAGTGAGCTTGCGCGGGGTGTGCAGTGGAGGGGTGCTTTTAGCTACTCAAGTAGTTTAGCCGGAATTGCTGCAAATTTGAGCCGTCGCCAGATCATTCCGTGATGGATTATGAATCCGTCTTGGATTGAGAAGATCGGAAACGACCCTGAGGTGATGTCAGAACGCGGAATCCACGCAATTGAACTCCTTCCGACAGCAATCGTTCGGCTTGCAGGCTGGGGTTACATGGTGGCAGGTGCCCATTGGCATAGACAACACGCCACCACGGCAGGCTGTCACCAGATTTGCTCAAAATGGCTCCAGCGGCTCGGGCGGCGCGGGGGTGACCAGCTTTTCGAGCAATGTCGCCAAAACTCACGACCTCACCTTCCCTCAGGTTCAGCACTGCCGTGGTTACGGCATCGTGGATAGGGGTGCCGGATGCAGGTTGCCCTGGCTGACTCGCTTTGCGATCTGTTCGGGAGAGCTGGGACATCGGAGTCTGCGTGATTCCAGGGACAGGGACACCGACAGCGGTTTCATTCGTATCGGAACTTGAACGCTGGATCAGTTTGACTTTCGAGCTTGGCCAGCAATTAGAAAAGCAATTTCCATCGCTTGCTCGTAGTTCAACCTTGGATCCACAGCACTTTCATAGGCTCTTTTCAGGTCGGTCGACTGTAGGCCCCCTGTGCCACCGATACATTCGGTCACGTTATTTCCCGTCAATTCAAGATGGATTCCACCGACGATTGAGCCCAGTTCTTGATGGATTGAGAAGGAGTCACGCACTTCGCTCAGGATTTGATCGAAATGACGTGTTTTGATTCCGTTATCTGTGGTCATTGTGTTGCCATGCATGGGATCGATTGACCACAGTACGGGATGTTTGGCCTTCTGCACGATCTGGATCAGCGGCGGTAAGCAGTCGTTGATCTTATCTGCACCGAAACGGCAGATGAGCGTCAGACGCCCTGCTTGACGCTCAGGATTCAAAATCTCAATCAAGTCAATCAGCTCTGTGGGTGAAGCGGTGGGCCCAACTTTGAGCCCGATCGGATTTTCGATTCCACGAAAGTACTCGATGTGCCCGCCATCAATCGCCCGGGTGCGGTCACCAATCCACGGATAGTGCGTTCCAAGGTTGTACCAGCCACTACCGCTGATGGGTTTTCGAGTCAGGGCCTGCTCGTAGGGTAGCAACAGTGCTTCATGCGAAGTGTAAAAATCGACACGAGACAGGTCGCCACTGGCGATGCCTCCGATGGTTTCGATAAACCGTAGTGAGTCACTAATTCCACCGACAAGTTGATGGTACTGCTGGGATTTCTTGGAGTGAGTTACAAAGTCGAGTTCCCAATTTTCAGGATGATGAATATCTGCGAAGCCTCCTTCCGCGAGAGCTCGTAAATAGTTCAATGTTTGAGCTGATCGACTGTAGGCTTCCAAAAGTAATTCCGGCCGATTTTTGCGATCTTCCGTTGTGAATGGAATCCGATTGACGCAGTCACCCCGGTAAGAGGGAAGGGTCACACCATCACGAGTTTCATTATCACTGGACCTCGGTTTTGCATATTGTCCTGCAATGCGGCCAACGCGAATGACCGGTTTGTTCATTCCATAGACGAGCACCAAGCTCATCTGTAGCAACACCTTCAACTTTTTCGCGATCGGATCAGCGCGGCAGGCCTGAAAACTTTCGCTGCAATCACCACCCTGCAGCAAGAACGCTTTTCCGCTTGCTGCGATTGCGAGCTGACTCTTTAACCTTTCGATTTCCCAACTGGTAACCAGCGGTGGGCGGTCCGATAGCTCACCCACCACCGCACCGAGGTCTTCGTGATTATCATACAGCGGTTGCTGTGCGGAAGTTTTGTTCTTCCATGAGGTGGGCTTCCAGTCGCGCATGTGAGATTTCTTCGGATGAAGTGGTCGATTTGAAAATAAATTCAAAGGTCGTTAGTTCAAGCCAACAATCCGCATCAAGTACTCATTTGCGGCTAACCGTAATCGGATCCATAGCTGGGTCGCTAGCACCGTAGGGAATGGCTGGTAGGAATCTACCGGGCAATCAGCAGTAATCAAGCAGGACCCAATCCAGCCACTCGTCGCCACGCGCTCATTTGGCCCATGTGCATCATGAAGTGTCCACCTACGTAGAAACCGTGCATTGCACCGATGGTTGCAAACTTTTCACGCATGGCTTCGTTAGGGTTTTGTTGCTGGAAAACTGCATCTTCAGCTTGTTCAAGTGCAGCAATGGCAGCTTGATAATTGGTGAACAAGTGATGGTTCACGTCATCCATGGCTGGGTAGATGGAGTTGTCCGGGTCATCAACGCACACGGCATCCTTGGAGAATATTTTTTCGTATTCCGCGGATGGACTGTAGGCTGATGCGTCGCAGCCAAGTTCAGCGATTATTCGTGAGGCGTAGAGCCCAAGATGCCCGTAAATGAAAGCCGGATGGTTTGACTCAACAACTGTGTCCTGCACCTTTGCGAAACGCGCATATTTCTCGGCAGGGATATCTTTTAGTAAACGCTCTGCGTAGCCGAGTCCCAGTTTTGCGGAGGCGGCGATCATGGGTCCAATGTTTGGCATGAATTCAGCTGATGTCAGTGGGAGAATGAAATTAGTCTGCGTAAGTACATAGTCTAGCGGATGAGCGGAAAATTCCAGTCATCGATATCAGAATCACGGCACTGTCACGGGCAACTTGAAAAGATGGTGAATTTGCCTGTCAAAATTTTCTACCATCGATTCATATTGGTTCTGCACAGTCAAATTGTTGTTCTCATTGGGATCAATCCGGTGATCGTAAAGTTCGCGAGCGACAATCCTGTTTTCGCGTTGATCAAACCACGCGACGTATCGGTAATGCTGCGTGCGGATGGTACGCCCCATGTATCTGTCACGAAATCGGGTGTACTGGCTCAGTGCCACAGATGTCGAATTTCCGCTTTTTTTCGAAGCATTTTGCTGCAGTATTTGAAGCAGACTGTCACCTTCTAAGTGGTCGGGTCGAGCGACTTGGGCGAGATCACAGAGTGTTGGATAGAGATCAACCAGTTCCGAGAGGTAATCGGTGCGACCCGGTGTTAGGTGGGGAGCAGAAACGATCAACGGAACACGAGTTGCGATTTCAAAATTGGTCATTTTTCCCCAGGCAGAGTGCTCGCCCAAATGCCAGCCATGGTCGGACCACAAGACAACCACCGCGTTTTTGAATCGTGGTGACTGTCTCATGTTCTCCAGAATGCGACCTATCTGGGCATCGACATAGCTGATGCACGCAGCGTAAGCATGGATCAACTTGACCTGCGTCGCGCGGGGAATTGGACCCTGATTAGGAACGCCACGATAACTTCGTATTTCGTAGCCGTTCCAGTCCCTTGCCTCATTGTCGCTTGGCCGCAGCGGCATCGTCAGTCCGGCTTTTCTCGCAGAACCTACATACCCATCGGAGTTGAACCATGCCATTGATGGTGCATTCGCCGCGGGATGCTGATTGGTAGCTAGCCATGATTGATCGACTTGGTATTGATCAAAGTAGGCTTTCGGCGCGACCAATGGTAAATGGGGTCTTCGAAAACCAATGGCTATAAAAAGTGGTTTCGGTTCGTCGAAATGATTGATTGTGTCGATGACCTTCGTCGCCATGCGACCGGCAAACAGGTGTTCATCATTCACATCAGGAGCCTGCAGCACAGGGCAGTCCAGTCGCTCGGCGATAATCGTTGGGCCGGAGACATTTTGAATGTCAGTGACCTCAAGTATTTCTCGGTCACGGCCAGGATACGAGTTGGTTGACCAATCGCTTTTTTGGTCCCAACCGTCGTGATAAATTTTTCCAAAGCTTTGTGTGTAATAGCCAGATTTTTTTAACCAGCTGGCGATTGAATCCACATCGGGATGATCAGCACGGAATTTTTTGGCATCTGCGGCCTTGTTACTGAAAATCCCAATCGAGTCCGGTCTGAGTCCTAGCATGAGCGACAATCGTGAAGTGCCGCACTTTGCGTATTGACAATACGCTCGCTCAAAAACAATGCCACTCTTCGCTAGTGAATCGATATTGGGGCTGTTGATTCTTCGATCACCATAACACCCGAGCATTGGGCGCAGATCATCGATAGCAATCATGACAATGTCTGGATTTTTGCCAGAAGCCCAGTGAAAACCAACAGTCACTTGAAAACACAGAAGAGCGATTGCCATACAACTGAGATTCGAGATGGTCTTCATTATGCTGATCATTTGGTCAAAGACGCTGCGATTAATTCACTATCACTTCGTGCAAAGATGACACCATTTGCAATCGCGGGGTGAGCCCACGTCACACCATTTCGCCTGGGAAGTTGTCGAAGGGTGGTAGCAAGTAACTTTGTTCTTGACGATTCTTCGAAGCCTTTGGGATTGAGATTTGCAAAAATCAATTCTCCCTGATCGTTCAGCATGATTTCCCGATCGCCATTTCGCAGCGTGTGGATGGTTGCCCATCTAGCTCTTGGGACAGCGGTGGTATCTTCCCAGATGCGGTCACCCGTGGTCAGGTCTAGGCACCGTAGTTCACCGTAACTGTCGACACCATAAATGTATTCACCTTTGATCAAGGGAGTGCTGATCATACAGTGCAGGGAATCAGTGTTACGTTCGTTTCTGCCAATTCGCCGCCAGACCTGTTTGACCTCAGGTTTTTCAAGATTCAGTTCGATCAACATTGAGCCATCATAAAATGACGACACAAAGAGATATTTGTCTGAGATGACAGGAGTTGCAACACCGATTGGCATGTTTCTTGATTCCATCGGCAATCTCCAAAGCGTCTTACCGGTTTTGGGATCCAAGCCCGTCACGCTCTCGCCTGTCCAGCACACAGCGACATCTTGCTGACCTTGGCGGATCAGAATGGGGGCACTGTAGCCTGCCAGTTCATCAATTGCTCGCCACTTTTCTTTGCCAGTTTTCAGATCAAAAGCGACCACGCATGAACCAGCAGAACCAGCAGTAATTTGAATCACCAAGTCTTCGTAAATCAGTGGTGCGGCAGTGATGCCCCAAATTGGCATCTTTACCTTGTATTCACTCGCCAAATGGTGCTCCCAGATGATTTTTCCGGTGGATGCATCAAGGCACTTTAGATCTCCCATCGCCCCAACCGATACTGCCTTGCCATCGTGGATGGTGACAGCTGCTCGTGGGCCCGCCTTATAGCCAATATTGTATTCATCGTCGTTGTAGTTGACTTTGTAGTTGTGTTCCCACGCCTGCTTACCACTTTCTGCATCGAAACAGAGGATGCGTTCGACTTGATTATCAGATTCCCCAATGCCGCGATCCGTGACATAAACCTTTCCGTTTGCGACGGTCGGGCCACTATAACCTGATCCAATGGGCACAGACCATTTTCGGGGCAATTCACCCTCGGGTAGTTCCTTCATCAGATTGTTTTCATTGATTGCACCGTCACGATTGACTCCACGCCATTGTGGGAAGTCATCGGCAAAGGCGAACGATGAGGAGACAAACGATGAAGAAAGCAAGGCAGCAATGAAAACAGTAAAGCGATGCTGTGGGCGGGCATGGATCATTCGTGTTCAGGCCTTCATGTGAAATTTGCAAAGTTAGCTTGAGTGTGTGCCGTAAGAACCATCTGGCAAACCCACTTGTGTGGCATTGTTACATGCAATGAAGTATTGATCAGTATCAATATAGGGGCTTGCACTGAATTCATTTTGTGGAACAGCAGTTTTATTCTTCGTCCTGTATTCAACAGTTACAATGCGGGGAAATTGTACTCTGAATTCTTTGGATCAAAATCAGCATCAGTGAGTCCGACGTTGGTTTTCACATCGTGGTAGGTGTACGATTCAAGCAAGACTGGCTTACCTTCAGGTTCATCAGGCCAGCCAAAAGCTCGGTAGCCAAGGATCAATTGGCGTTCAGGATCAAGTGTGATTTCGGCCAGAGAGAAGTCGTCTTCTTGATTCGATGGCTTGCTTCGGCGGATTTGGATCACCTGTGTCGGGGTGTCATCCAGTTTCTGGTCCGCGATAATGTTGACGCTAATGTCGGGGTTATCCCGATCTTTTTCGCCACGCTCAATTAATTTATCGATCAGTTTCATGATGCCAATCTCGCTTATGGGATACCGCTGTCCCTGCATGGCGAGGAAGCCTGTTGGATCGAGCCACAAGGTTTTCAACCCAAGTAACAGGCCGACTTCATGGACAGCCATTTTTCCGTCAAAGAGATCAGCACCCCAGATGACTTCACGACCCTTCAAATTTTGAGGTGCATTGAAGGCGAGATAAACGCGTTTGGGAGCATCGTTGCTTTCATTGCGACAACGTGTTTGCACCTTTAATTGGATTTCAGACTCGGGTGCCATTGTTCCACTGGCGTCCAGTTCCTGTTTGACGAATCGAGCGGTGTAATCATTCAATGTCGTTGACAAATGTGCTCTTACTGATTTAGCCATGTCGAGTACATCAGACATCGTGACCCTAGCACTGGGTGTTTGTTCAGCTGCTGTGGGTGCAACGTTGACGGTCTCGTCGGAGCTGCGTTCGAGTGATTGGTAATAGTAGTAACCACCCACCATGCCGACGACAAAGCAGATTGCGAAGATCTTCTTTTTTTCCCTCGGGTTCACTGTTTTGGTATCCGTTCGTTCTGGTTGACTACCTACATCAATAGAAAAGACCGCCGGTGAGATTTCCGGCGGCCTTTGTAAGCATCATTGACGATACATTTTGAGGAAACGTAGTTCGTTGGACATATGGCAGTTTAGAACTGGCCGGCCGGCAGGGCCTGCTGAGTCTGTTGCACCGCCGCACCGATTGCTTGAAGGATTCCTTCACCGATGTCGAATGAAAACTTCTGACCATTCTCAATTGATTCAGCAACGATACTCATGTCGCCCTGATCAGGGGATCTTGTCAGGGCATCAATCATGGCAGCCAAAGTGTCGGTCGACGCAATCGACTGGGCATACTTCAGCATGGGCATCATGGTCATTCTCATTTGGCCGACAGGGCGATCAGCTGAGTTCTTCTTTTTGCCGGAGTCGATCAGTTCTTTCATCAAACTGTCACTGCCTTTTCCAAACGCCAAATACATGGATTGTTTGCCGGTACCGATGTGGACACGCAACTTGTTGCCGAACATTCGACGTGCTTCGTCCTGGGATGCTGGGATGTCAGCTTCCACCAAGTGCATCGTGACACCGTTGTAGTCGCCAATGTCGAATTTGAACTCGGGTGCGCCTGGCTCATTTTCAACTTTTTCTGCAACCTCTTTGGCGATTGCAGCAACTTCGTTTCCGTCCGCAACGAATGCACCGAACACAAACTTGAATCCATCATCCTCGTCTGCCAACAGTAAAGCACCCAGATCACTTTTTCCCTCGGCTGCGGACTTGACTGAGAGTTCAATGACTCGATCTACCAAAGCATTGATGTGATCACGTTGGCTGTCCGTCAGGCCAGCTTGGCTATCCAGAGCGGTTCGGACAGCACCCATGGATGCTTCCATGCTGGCCTCGGTGTCTTCGATCGCCTCCGGGCTGATGGAAGCAGCTTGGTGCACGTATGCAGCGGCATCTTCCCGGATCACCGATGCGAACTGAGAAGGGATTGCTTTGACGCCATCATAAATCGTTGCTAGTTTGCTACCGGCAACGGCGGTGTAGCTGCCACCAATCGATATTTTTTGCTTAGCCTGGTCGATGTTGAATCCAAACTGCAGTTGATCGGTATCTTCGATCAGTTGTTCAAGTTGCTCGATGGCGTTTTCAGCAGTTTCACGACTGGCTTCAGCGTCGGGACCATTCTGCAGTGCCATCGCCTGTTCAAAACCCATTTTGAGTTGGGTTGTCAGCATGCCGCGTGTTTCTGCGGGGATCTGCTGCATTTTCATTCGAACGGCGATGTCGTAATTGTTACCCATCCCGTCAAACAGAGTGCTGGGATCTTCCGGAGCCAGAGCCAGGACGTCTTTGGCAGTGCCCATGACTGCCCAATCACCCTTCTGTTGGATGTGAACCACGTTTGCACCAACGATGATTCTTAGTGTGCCATCTTTTTCTTCGTCGTACGGGCCTGTCTGAGCCTCCAAACGCTTCAGCACTGTTTTGATGTCGTTGGTAGGAAGCAGAGCAAGTGGCTGGGGCATTCCGTTGACCATCGGGACGACCACGCCGATCGGGCGGGTCATGTCCAGTCCCTGGGTGAATGTGCCTGCCAGCAGACCGAACATTCCACCTGCTTGCGCCTGTCCAGCGACCCCGGTAACGTAATTGATGTCTTGGGTCAGTTTGTTGACAGACCCAAGAGTCACAACAAGGACGGGCTCATCAGAAGCAGCATCGTTATCTTGAGCGCTTGCTTGAGGCAAGCATGAGTTGGGAGCGGACAGAAGGAGCCCCATGGCCATCGCGGAGGCCATCAAGCCACGGCGAATCAAACGATTCGAGAACACCATTGTAAAAACCTTCCTCTGGGAAGCAGTGACTGGCAGGGCAAAGGAGCCCACCGGGGTATTGGAATTTGACGGTTCGATCTGTCGAGCCAGCGAATAGCGACGTGCAATCAAGACGAATTAGGACCACAGCCCGCTTGTTCAAGCTCGGATATTACTATGTACCCATGAACCGTAGTGACGGTTTCGGGACTCTTTTAAAAAAGCGACTTTGACTTGGCGACAAACAATTCGACTTGGGGCGCAGAAAGCCATCATTGCTTGCTAGTTTATCTAAAAACTGGGCGGATGATCGGCCAATCCGAGCGATGAATGGGCGTGTCCGCTCAATTCCCCTCTCCGTGTCGTCTGCGATCTTTGGAATGCCCCTCCTTAGAAGGGGTGAAACCTATCTCTCGCGATATACGATTCGACCCTTCGTGAGATCATAGGGCGACAGTTCGACCCGGACCTTATCACCAGGAACGATGCGGATGAAGTGTTTTCGCATTCGGCCGGCCACGTGTGCCATGACTTCGCTGCCTGTTTCCAGTTGCACGCGAAATCGTGTATTTGCCAATGCTTGTGTGACGGTTCCTTCGACCTCAAAGGCCTCTTCTTTATTTCCCAAAACCAAACCTCAAATCAGGGATCGCTCTCGAAAGGTGAAACGGAATCACCAACACATCGGTTGTATCGATGTTCGAGAGAGTGGCAATGACACTGTTCACATCGGAATGGTCAAGCGTGAGCCACAAGTTCAACAATGAGCACAATATGCGCTGCCCGCACAATGGTGCGGGACATTTTTTCTATGCCACCCCCCGAGAGGTGGAATATTGATGTCTTCTACAGCCTTGGCTCAAGCAACTCAGCGAAGCGATCAGGAAAAAACAAACGAGTTAACGTTTGCTGAACTGGACACCGCGACGAGCACCTCGAAGACCTGGCTTCTTACGTTCTTTCATTCGCGAGTCACGAGTCAAGAACCCGCCTTCACGAAGCGTTTCGTGGAGGGCTTCGTCCATGCTCACCAAAGCACGAGCCAAGCCCATGCGAACAGCTCCGCTTTGCCCAGTCATGCCACCACCCGAAACTCGCACCATTACGTCGACCTGTTCGGACTTCTCAACGGCGGAAAGTGTCGCCACGATCGCAGCCTGATGCTGATCATTAACGAAATAGTCCGACATTGGCTTACTGTTGACAGTGATCGTTCCATTTCCGGGGCGTACACGAACGCGAGCTACGCTGCTTTTTCGTCGGCCAGTGCCGAGTGCATCTCCGGAAATCTTGTCCTTTTTGACGGCGACCATAGGTTCAAATGCTGCTTAGGTGTGTGTTGTTGGGAGTGGGTATGACAATCGTTCCGGCTAGGAAACTTTCTTGCCAGTTCGCTGAAGTGTTTCAGGCTGTTGTGCGGTGTGGGGATGATCAGGACCCGAGTAGATTTTAAGTTTCTTGATCATCTGATAGGCCAATTTGTTTTTTGGCAGCATCCGACGAACCGCGTGATAGATCAAATCTTCCGGCTTTCTCTCTTTTCGATCACCATAGCTTTCAAGGCGAAGCCCTGGATATCCGGTGTACCACGTGTAATGGCGATCATCCATCTTCTTGCCGGTCATGCCGACCTTCTCAGCGTTTACGACGACCACAAAGTCACCACAATCAACGTGAGGAGTGTAGGTAGGACGATGCTTGCCCATCAGGACGACAGCGATATCACTTGCCAATCTACCGAGGACCTCGTCGGAGGCATCGACGACATACCACTGCTGCTCAATTTGGCCTTTCTTGGCCATGGTTGTTGGTTGGGCCACCACGGAATTAACTTATGGTTGGAATGGATCGGGATCGAAAACCGCTGATTACGGAAATTTGCCGTAATGCGGGGAATCGAGAAATCTATCGAGCCTCGCCCTACTGGGCAAGGCCTTTCGGCACGATTAAGCATGAAAACGGCTCCAGATGGGTGTTAAGAGCCAATTTTTTTGCCTGGAGGACCCAAAGGGGCGGCATTGAACTGCATTTGTGCCAGTTTGGTAAGTCAGACAAGTCGGTCAGGACCAAAACGATCCACGTACTTTTTCAGCCTGAGCTTTTTGCTTGCAGATTCACTGGTCATGTATCTCACACTTCCGAAAATCGGTCTTTTGGGTCCCCAAGCTCGATCGTAACGCCCCAAAACCCAAAAGATACCGTTATACGAGTTGGGGTCTCGCCCATCGAGTCCGTATTTGTTGTTTAACTCGATCATCACGGCCAGGGCCTCATGCGGAGATTTGGTCCAGTGCAGGATTTTCTTTCCCCAAAGCATTCGCATGTAGTTGTGCATCACACCGGTTTCTACGATTTCGCGTTGAGCAGCGTTCCAGATGGGGTCTGCGGTTTGGGCGTGCTCGAATTCTTCGAGGGTATACAGGTAAGGGCGTTCGTCGCTCGCGTGCTCGTGTAGAGTCTTTTGAGCCCAATCCGGCAGTGACTCGAACTTGTCATAGTTGTGAGGCTGCCTGAAACTCAGATTGAAACCCATTTCGCGCCAAGTCAATACTTGATCAAGGAATGCCTCGGATGGTTCGCTTGTATTCCAGAATCCGTGGTTTTTTCCATTCGCTGGTGACGCTCTGTCCGGCGTCCAACTTTCCTTATCTAACAATTGTCGAACGATTGCGTGGGCGGAAATATGGCCGAAATGAAGGTGCGGGCTGAGGCCAGTCGTGACGCTTTCGTCTGGATGATTCCGGTCGGAACCGTAAACTTGCAGGTTTTGATTCAAAAATCGATCCAGTCGCGATTTTGCATCTGATGCACCACCGGTGATGGCGGTGCTGACTTTGACTTCATGGTCAATGGAAAGAGTCTGGATCCCACCACCGTCGAGAAAGTGACTCAGATCCGAAGGCGGCCACCTTTCCAAAATCCGTTTTGGTAACGAATCTAGACGCGGAAGTTTGACTCCGCTGAGCGGATCTTCTTTTGGCATTTCCAGCAAGTTGTCCAGAATGTTTTTCTGCATCCAACGCCGATAACTGTGAGCCACAGTGAAGGTGCGTTCCGGCGTGCGAAGGGGTATTACGCCGTTGCTGTCCACGAGTTCAAGCCTTGCCGGTAAACGATTTCTAGCCACACGGATCATCGTTGGATGAAAAAAACATGGGTATTCGTCCGTCACAATTGTGCAGGCTTTCGCTGCCAATTCATGCAAGAGAAGAGATGCGGTCCCGGATTCCGTTTCGATGAAGGGAAAGTACGTGACGGGTCGCTTGCGAAATGACTTCTCGTTATCTCTCATTCCCTCAATCACGAATCGATGAAGCCGATCGCTCGCCCAGCGGTAACGCAATCGCAGCGGTTCGAAAACGATCAGAGGCTTGCCGAATTGGCGAGCACGATCAACGGCGTGCTGCAGAGAAAAGTTGTCGTTGAGGCGTCGGAAAGCGGTCATCCAGTATAGAACGTAGTCACCATCTTCTTTTACAAGATGGTCATTGGCATGCGTATGCCGGATCGAAGGAATCGCCATCGGTCATTCAGATTGTGTAAGTGATAGGGTGAGCCTGATCGTTTGGCTCAATTCCCCGAAGTGCAGGCCTCATGTTTCGGAACCATGACGTTGGAGTTGGGAAGCGGCAGGTGTTGCGAATTCCCACGGTTGCCTGTGGCACTTTCAGGGTTTCGTCTCATCTCGCAGCATCGACTTGCAACAGTATGGAACCTGTTTTCATCTCCCCGTGTTTTTGTTTTGCTTGTTTTGATTCCAAGGCTGAAGTCGACTGAGTCACCCCGTGAGCCGGAAGCTGCGACAAGCAATGTTGAACGCTGAAGGAAGGTGAAGAATTGTACCGGCAGGGGTAGCAGATATGCGATTCACGGGTTGAGTCACTCTGCTGAGCCCTCACGCTTGTTCGTTTGCAGAAGGTTAAAGCCGATTCGTCAGGATTATCAACGCTGCACCGGTGAAAGCTTTTTAGAAAGTGCCTGACCCAGCCAGAGTTGCGATCCCCGACTGAGATGCAAGACTTTTGATTCAAGCGTTGCGATGAGATTAATTGGGCCAATCTCTGTTGGGTTTTTTACTCATCGCTGTCGTCAGATTCCTCACCATCACCAGTCACTTTACGTTTGACCATGCGAATCTCGTTGCCGACCTCGTTATGACTGACTTCATCCATGAATGCATTGATTAGCAACAAACCCCGACCGCCGGCACGTTCAAGATTTTCCGGGTCTGTGGGGTCGCGCAACGCTGCAGCGTCAAACCCAGGTCCGTCATCGCGGATGGTAAATATGATTTGTTCGTTAGATGCTTCCAGTTTGATAGTGACTTTTCGATCACTGTAGGGAGCTTCTTTTTTTCGTTTGGCGATCATTTTGACGTAGGGCGCTCCGTCATCGCTTTGTCGCAACTCGGAAGAAACCTCGAGATTGCCGTGGATCATCGCGTTCAAGAGTGCCTCGTCCAAAGCCATGGCAATTTGCATTCTTTCGCCTTCATCGAACAAGTCAAGTTCGACCATCGGCAATTCCAGCCTGGAAATGATGTCTGGAATTTGTGCTTCGTCGTTTGTAACCTCTAATGTGATGTTGCTTTCGACCGCATTTTGAGCAACGTTCGGTACAGCTCTGGTTGCCTTGTTGACGGCCATCACCTGCTGCAGCACAGGAATCAGTGTATCGTTCAGTTCGCGTTTTGGAACGTAGCTTGCAGCGCCAGCTTTTAAGGCTTCGCTCGCGATCTCTTCGCTGCCTTGACTGGTGGTCAAAATGACCGGAAGCGATGGGATCGTTTCTTTTACAGAGGCAACCAGTTCCAAGCCATTCATCTCGGGCATCTGCAAATCGGTCACGACCAGCATCGGCATATTGTCTTCAATGGACGCTAGGGCTTGAACTCCATCGAGGGCAGAGTGGACGACGAAACCCTCTCGTTCCAGCAAAAATTGAATTTGCCGAAGTTGTGTTGGACTATCGTCCACGACGAGGATGTGCGAAGGGTCAGACATAAGTTTGTGATCAGTCGGCGGCAATCGCCTCAGATAGTTTTATATTGTCTCGTAAGTTCTTTTGGGCAGATTTGAAATTTGGGGTGATGTTGGGCAGAACCCTTTGCCTGATTAGATATCGGTGATGTTGGCAGCAATCCTTCATATCCTCGTCTCTGGACTGACTTTTCGGCAAATATAAGTCGCGGATTCTCGGGTTTGGGCGTTGGTTCTTCAAGGAGACGGGTGGGTCTAAGCTGGCTCTCGCGATACCACCAGTTACTATTTATAAACGGTTTCAACGGGCTGATGCGAATCCGGGTAGCCTGTGACGGTTAGTCTAGGTGAGGGGCCGGTTCCAGATATTCTTCGTCGAGTGACTGCCAGTGTTAGATCACTTTCGTTCACTAGTCTAACCTCTTGCTCGGCCATGTGTGTCCAAAAGCCGGCTCAGAACCGTGACAACACGTTAAGTCGTCTTTCGATCGCTGGAATCACAGAAGCCTGCATCTGCTGTACGATGGTTATTTCTGCTCCCGATGCAGATCTTTTTTCTCAACACTGTCTATGCTGGTTGCTTCGGTCGCCATGTATGAAGTCGATTCACGGGACCGACTGCTTTTTTAATTTTACCTTTTTCGTTCAGAGGCGATCTTCGCCCTGAAAAACTGCCGAGTTACCTGCATTGCGAAACTGGCCTCCACGCATTCGTTGTCCCCTCTGGTGTGTTGTCGCATCAATCGTGCTGCTGGGGGCTGGGTACATCCTTGGTGTTGCCCAGTTGCAGGCTCGGGCTTATCCGTTTCTGTCGGGTGCCGATTTTTACCTGCACCGAACCGTCGATGTGATGATAGTCGTGTGGTCGTTTTGGGTGGCCTCATCGGTTGCAAGCTTCTTGAACGTGGTTGCTTGGCGGATGCCTCGCGGTGAGTCGATCAATGGCCGTTCGCATTGTCCACGGTGCCTTTCCCAGTTGAAGGCACGTGATAATTTTCCGGTCTTTGGGTGGTTGGCTTTGCATGGGCGTTGTCGTGCGTGCCGCCTTCCAATTTCATCAAGGTATCCCATTGTGGAATCGGTGGTGGGGTTTTCACTTACCGCAACAGTCGTTGCGGAACTTTATCAAGTCAGTCTGCCGGGACAGGCACAAACCTATGGTGGCGCACTTTGGTTTCCCCGACTTGATCCGCTCATATTGGTTACTCTGATCTACCATGTTGTGGGTCTGACGATATGCTGGGCACTGGGCTTGATTCGCTTCGATGGTAATCGGCTACCTGCAAATCTGTCTTACTTTGCATTGATAGTCACTATCGTGCCCATTTTAGTTTTTCCGACCTTGATGATCGTCCCGTGGCAGATGGAAGTGCAGGATGATTGGCGGCCCGACGGGAGATACGTCGACGCGATCATTCGCGTAATCACGGCGATCGTGGCAGCAACTGCTCTGGGTCGGTACTTGGCAAAAGTATTTTGTCCCACGGCGGATCCCAAGCTTGATCCTTTGGGAAAATCGACGGTCCGGTTGATCGACCTGATTGTCATCCTTTCAATTCCATCGCTGTTGGTTGGCTGGCAGGCTTCACCGGCAGTGATTGTCCTCGCTAGTGTGTTGGCTTTCTGGATCCGTCCGATCATGCCCCGTCAGACGGATGCTTTCGGGCGATTCGCTATTGCCATGCCAGTGGCTCTGACTTTCCAAATCGTATTCTGGAGACGTCTGGATTCAGCAGATACAGCAACAGGTTTGCTATTTCCGTTGTGGCCATCCGAGAATTCATCTCCCGGAGTCATGTTGTTCTGGCTGTTCATGGTGGGAATGGTACCGCTTTGGCTTCGAGAGTCGCCAGCCAATACCAATCCGAACACTGCCAATACCAATCCGAACACTGGTGATGCCGAACTTTCCAGTGATTTGGCATTGAAAGATGCTGCCTTCGAGCAGGAACTAGCCGTTGAGGATAGGAAATTGGGTGATGCGTCCGGAGCTGCTCGGGAACCCACAGAACGAAAGCGTGACGCTGACACTTAGCAGAGCGAGGCCGAAAGTGATTCCGTGTTGCCTTTCGATGATGGTAGCAGCGGAAACAGCGACCGACTCAAAGAGAAGCCATGAATGAGATGGTTGTGCTTCGCCGGAGGGGCAGTCCAGTATGCCGATCAAGAAACGAAGGTTTGATCATCAACTCTGCAATCCATGCATGTGGAAAGTCGATTTTTTACCAGTGAAACTCGATAGTTAAAGCTACTCGATAGTTACAGTTGCGCGGTAGGCACATTGACCCCTGTTAGTGCCTTGGACGACTGGCTGGCCGGCCTGTTTTCGGCTTCATGTTATTGGCTTATCTGTTTCGTCACGATTCTGATTCATCGAGATCGGATTGCTAACCTCGGTTGGTCGCGGTCGCAGTTGGCAAAAGAGGGCTTTTTTCTGGTCTGGGAGTGAATAGTCGAATCCGCAGCTTTGCAGGAATCGTTCAGAGGAACTGATCGCGAGAATTTCCATCACATTAAGTTCGCGTGCTCGAGCGACACAGGCTTCCACGAGTTGTCGACCTACGCCACTACCTTGAAATTCTGTATCCACCGCCAAGCATTGAAGCTCGGCAAGTTTAGGCCCATAGATTTCAATCGCTGAGAACCCGATTAATTTCTGGGGCGGACTCTCGGCTTTTTGAAAAGCAACAAAACCGTGTCGAGTGAGTTCGATGATTTCAGCTTCCGTTCTGGCCAGCAGCAGACGCTGCATCACGTAGGGTCGCATCAGGGCATGGATGGCTTCAGCATCAACCGGCTGTGCTTGCCGCAGTTGTATGTTGGTGTCTTGTTTAAACTTTGACTCTGAATCCCGATTGCTCAATTCAATTGCACCGGGTTGGTGGCCTGTTTGATGGTCTGACGCATGGTTTGCACCGGGGCATCGAGTCCCGTGAATAGCTTGTACTGGTATGCAGCCTGTCTTACGAACATGTCGATGCCGGTGATGATTCGGCAATTGGCTTGCTTTGCATGCTTGATCAAAAGTGTATTTTCGGGGTTGTACACCGTATCAAACACTGCCAAGTACTGGCTCATCGCAGAAGCATTGTAGGGTGATGAATCCATGTCCGGATGCATGCCCACCGGCGTTCCATTGATTAGCAAGTTGACCTTCGGTTCATGTCGTTGACCCCACTCCACGGTTCGGCAACCAATTTCCGCGGCAAGAAGTTGGGCTCGCTCGTGAGTTCTTGAGCTGATGATGACATCACAGTTCCGTTGTTTCAGTCCCCAAGCGATTGCGCGCGAGACACCACCTGCACCCAGTACCATTGCAGTGAGTCCCTGCATTGGTCTTTCCTGCGACTTGTCGATTTGGAAAGTTTCTTCGATGCAGTCCATTGCGGCGCGATAATCAGTGTTGTAGCCCAGGCAGTCGTTGTTCTGAAATACCATTGTGTTGACAGCACCGATCCCTGTCGCACTCGATTCAGCCTGTGAGCAAAATTCGATGGCGTCTTCCTTGTGCGGAATGGTGACGCTCAAGCCACTGATGTTCAGGTCGGCGCAGCTATCCACCAGATTGGATAAGTCGTTCTTGGGAACACGGAATGGAAAGTATCGAGCATTCAGGTTTTCTTCTGCAAATGCCTTGTTGTGGATCAGCGGACTGTAGCTGTGGGCAACCGGGTCAGCTACGACTCCGAAGAACTCTGTTTCCTCATTGATGGTGTCGTATTGGTACAGATCCTTCATCTCTTGCCAGTCGAGTTGTCCGGGTGCCATTTTACGGCCTCCAGAGAATGTCGCATAAGTGAAGGGTGAACCGAGTCGGTTTGCTAACAAGCGAGTGATCACACCAATTTCGCCCATGCAGATTCCGATGGTGGGGACCTTGGCGTTTCGGACAAGTTCGATCATCCGCAGGTTGTCATCGAACGAATTCGCCATGGTTGCGATTTTGACGATGTCTGCATCTTCATCAGCCATCGCCGCGTGCAATTCCCCAAGATTGTCAGGTGTTTCCGACATGTCGTGAAAACTGATGATCCGTTTGGTATTGCCGTAGCGAGGTATTTGGGCGGCAATGTCAGCTTCAATGTCGACGTATTCCACCCCGGCGGCGATGGCACTTCGAAGCAGCATCAAACGCTCCTGCTCAGTCTTCATCCAGCGTCCACCGTCATCTCGTCGGCGAGCGGTCAAAACCACGGGGCATGGCCGATTCTGGAGAAGTCGGGTCAGGCTGATTGCGCGACCGATGTAATCGAGACGCAATTCGACCAGTTCCGCCCCTTGCTCAGCGAGGAACTTATGTTCGGCAATCATCCGTTTGTGACGGGCTCTACCGAGTGTTACGCAAATCATGGACTATTGGAAGCTATGAAGAAAAAAGTAGGGTCATAAGGCGTGTTCGGCCAAGTTGAGGCCAATAATCATCACCCCGCCGGTGGACTCCGCGGTCAAGAGCCTATAATAGACCGGCCGTCTTGCGGGAGCAGGGGTGTCTAAAAGAGTAATCGGTTTTGAAGCCCATTAATTCCCAAGACACTTTGGCATACCCCCGTTTTTTTCAGATGATTGCGTTGGAAATACCTCACGAAGAGTTCCGCATGTTCGTTACAATGCTCAAAAACCGGCCGCTATCCCGTTCAAAAGGCGTTGTGGGGCTGTTGGTGCCCCTCGTTTCGCTCTTGATTTCGCAGTCAGCCATGGCCGGCAACTTGGTGGGCACCGCCTCTGCCATAAACCCCACCACGGAAGGACGGGCGGCGGCTGTGTCGAGTCAACTGAATTGGCCAACAGCCCGAGGGGATGCCCAATCGACAGGTCATGCTGACCAAACTTTGCCTGCAAAACTGGAGGTGATTTGGGAATACAAAGCTGACGAGGCGATCGAGACCACTCCGGTAGTCGTCGGAAAGCGGGTTTTTGTTTCGGATGTGATGGGAAAGGTTTACGCCATCGACCGTGCGACGGGAAAGGGAATCTGGAAAGTCGACTTCGATACTGGATTTCTTGCTTCACCCACAGTCAAGTCTGACGAACTGGTGATCGGTGATATCGATGGAAATCTTTACAAGCTCAATGCAGTTGATGGAAAAGAGTTGTGGCGGAAATCGACCGATGGTGAAATCCAAGGGGCTGTCGCCTTTCACGGTGAAAACGTTTTGGCTGCAAGTGGAGACGGCAAGCTCCATTGTTTTCGCTTGAAAGACGGAGAGAAAGTGTGGACCTATGAGGCGAATGACCAAATCCGTTGCAGTCCGACTGTAGCGGGTGACCGAACTTTTCTGGGCGGTTGTGATGGCCAATTGCATGTTGTCAATCTCGAAACGGGTGAGGCCATGGGGAAAACGTTTGAGCTGGGAGGCCCAACCGGGTCGACCCCAAGCATCGTCGGCAATAAAGCTTTTCTGCCCATCATGGACGGGGTCGTGCTCGCATTCGACTGGAAAGCCCAAAAAGAACTCTGGCAGCACATGGATGAAGAGCGTCCTCAGGAATATCGTAATAGTGCTGCCGTTACCGGCGATCTCGTTGTGTTGAGCAGTCAATACAAGCAAGTGGATGCGATTTCCACTGCGACGGGCAAGTTGAAGTGGAGGCATACGCTTCGCCGTCGTGCCGATGCTTCACCGGTGATTGCCGGGAAAGATGTTTGGATTGCTGCCACTGATGGGAGATTGATCCGACTTGAGCTTGAGGATGGAACTGAGGAGAAATGGAGTTATGAGATTCGCGGCTCTTTTCTTGCTGGCCCTGCGATTGCTGGCCAGGAATTGTTCATAGCCGATGATGATGGCGTTGTTCGCTGTTTCGGAGACGGCAATGGCAAGAACACGGCGGATTCCGCAGTGAGTTCCAAAAGCAATTAAGCGGTTCCATCGCAGGGGCTGTAGCAGTCTACTGGGATCCATCTAAAATAATGCAGACTGCGACCCAACAATCACCTCCCTTAAAATTGGCTTCGTTTCATGGCTTCCGCTTCAAGCGATAAGAAAAAAACCGAAGTCGGCAGTTACTTCATCTCAAATTATCCACCGTATAGTCAGTGGAATCGTGATGAGTTACCCGCCGTGCACCAGGCGCTGGAGCATCCACCAAGTGACCAAACTCCTTTAGGTCTCTACTTGCATATTCCATTTTGTAGGAAGCGGTGCAAGTTTTGTTATTTTAAAGTATTCACTGACGTCAAAGCTGCTGAGGTGCAACGTTATGTTGATGCACTATGCAACGAAATTTCTCTTGTAAGCCAATTGCCTGTGATGGGCGACCGGCCGTTTCGGTTCGTTTACTTTGGCGGCGGAACGCCAAGTTTTCTGTCACCGAAACAATTGACCAAACTTGCTGATCGGCTCCGGGAGCACATCACTTGGGACGGTGCTGAAGAGGTAACCTTTGAGTGCGAACCAGGAACACTCAGCGAGACCAAAGTAAAAACCTTAAGAGATGTTCTCGGCGTTACACGTTTAAGTCTGGGTATCGAAAACTTTTCAGATAAATTGCTTGAAGAAAATGGTCGCGCCCACTTGTCCAAGCAGGTTTTCAACGCATGGGATTGGATTACAGCTGCCGATTTTCCAAACGTTAACATCGACCTGATTTCTGGAATGGTCGGTGAGAACTGGGATAACTGGAAAATGAACGTCGAAAAAACTCTGGAATTGTCCCCAGAGAGCGTCACGATTTATCAGATGGAATTACCCTTCAATACCGTTTATAGCAAGGATATTCTCGGCAATCAGGTCGAGAGTCCCGTTGCTGATTGGGATACCAAGCGTGCTTGGGTGGAGTACGCATTCGGTGAATTTGAAAAAGCAGGATACAGCGTCAGCAGCGCGTACACTGTTGTCAAAGATCCCACCAAGGTGAACTTCAGCTATCGTGACAACCTGTGGAAGGGAGCAGACTTGCTGGCGACAGGCATTGCCAGTTTTGGACACGCTAATGGAGTCCATTATCAAAATCTGGCTGACCTTGAGAAGTATCTCGCAACCATCGAATCCGGTGCTCTTCCGCTGGGCAGGGGATTTGTTCCAAGTTCGCACCAGCAGTTGGTGCGGGAAATGATATTGCTGTTGAAGCGGGGCTATTTGGATGTTGGCTACTTCCAAGAGAAGTTTGGTGTGGATGTTCGGGAAGAATTTTCTGAACAATGGCAGAGTTATGTTACCGACGGCTACGTCAAAATGAATGGTGATTCCATTGAATTGACCCAGGCAGGGTTGCTGCGGGTGGACGGGTTGTTGCCGCCGTTTTTTGAAGTTGAGTTCCAGGGAGTACGCTACACGTGAGTGATGATGGCGTAGCTGACACGTCGGCTGAAGAGGCATCGGAAGGTTTTTTTTCGTTCGCCATGGGGGATTTTATTGCTGAATTTCCGCGAGATCGCCGTTATGCAACCAATCATATGTGGGGTAGTGAGGTCGCCACCGGTGTATGGAGGTTTGGCTTGACTGCTTACGCCGTCCGCCTACTGCAGGATGTTTACTTTTTGGATTGGGAAATCGAACCGCCGGCTGCCATTGGATTGCGTGCGCAGATTGGTTCGATCGAAAGCAAAAAAGCTGAAAGTGATCTGTATTCACCGGTTGCTGGATCAATGTCCAAGATCAACGAACTGACTCTCGATGATCCGTCTTTGATCAATGCTGAACCCTACGGTGATGGGTGGTTGATCGAGATCGCGACTACAGACATCGGCCGATTGCTGGAACCCGATGCCTATGCACAGCACTTGGTTGACGCTTGGCAGGTTGCCCAACGAACGATCAAAGGTCAGGCAAACCATTAGCTTTGAAAATACTTCTTGTGTTGTGTCAGGTGAGATTTTTGCAAAGGCTACGTTGCTCGGTGGGTCTCATTCTGCTCGTTGCGGCTCGCTTTGGTTTTCTTTCGCACGTGATGCGTGTTGCTGGTTGATCCACTGATTGATGCGTTGCTCAAGCATTGGCAGGGGAATAGATCCGGCTTCAAGAACCCGATCATGGAATGAACGCACATCAAAATTGTCTCCAAGCTCTTGCTCAGCTTGTCGACGGATACGACTGATCGCGATTTCGCCTGTTTTGTAGGCAAGTGCCTGGCCCGGCCATCCGATGTAGCGATCAACTTCGGCTACGATGTTGTGCGGGCTTAATGCTGTGTTTGCAGTCATGTAGTCGATTGCCTGTTGCCGCGACCAACCCATCCAATGAAGTCCCGTGTCCACAACAAGCCGGCTTGCACGCCAAGCCTCCATGCTCAATCGTCCAAAGTCCTGGTAGGGGTCTTTGTAAAATCCGATTTCCTTCCCCAAGCGTTCGCTATACAACGCCCAGCCTTCGATAAATGCAGTGAAGTTGCTCTCGCGACTGATGGGATGGAGGTTTGCTAGTTCTGCCTGAATGGCCAGCTGCAGATGATGGCCTGGCACGGCCTCATGGAGTGACAACGCTTCAAGTTGATACAGCGGGCGAGAGGACAAGTTGTATGTGTTCAAGTAGTAAACACCACCACGAGTGCCGTCAGTTGCTGGAGGCCAATAGTAGGCAGCGGTTGTTTGAGGTGCCACATATGCAGGGATTTCCCGTAGTCCATATGGGATTCGTGGCAGATGTCCAAACAGTTCTGGTAAACGGCCATCTGCACGCTTTAAAATCAGGGCGGCAGTTTGCATTAATTCCTCGGCGGATTTGGCATAGAATTTGGGGTCCGTTCTCAAGTGCTCGAGGAATTCATCGAGTGTGCCGTCAAAATCTACTTTTTGTTTGATCAATTCCATGTCAGAACGGATCCTTGCGTTTTCACTTACTCCGGTTTGATGTAATTCTTCCGGGGAAATTTCGATTGTGGTAAAGCGTTGAATACGGTCGAGATAAAATTCTCGCCCCATCGGCATCGCTGATGCTCCCACAGGTCCTCGGCATGCGGGCAGATATTCGCTTCGAAGGAAATCTGCAAAACGCTGATAAGCCGGAATGACGCTCTGTTTAAGCGCATCCTCAATTTGCTGATTGATCGGGGCCCATCGTTGGGCGCCGAGATTGCTTTTTGATTCCGCAGCGATGTTTGTCAGGAATAGTGATTTCGTTAAGTCTTCAACAAGATGCGATTCAACCTGTGAAAGTGAATCTCGCATGATGATTGCTGGTTGAACCAAGCCGGCTTTGATCCCTCCCCGCAGCAGCTCTATTTGTTGATTGGTATAGCGGTCAAAATCTTTGAGGCGAGCAATGTAGTTTGCAAAGTCACCTTCTGATTTCGGGGCCATCACTCGGGGCAACTCCGGGAAACGGATATGAAAGCCGCCCCGATTATTGATCGGCATTAAATGGGTTTTGAAGCGAAAGTCGGCGATTTGACCCTCGAGTCGTCGCCGTAGTAATTCATGATCAATTTGTTTTCCCTCACTGAGATCGTCCACAAGAACAGCTTCAAGTGTTTCGAGAAATTTGCTCCGCCGAACTGCGCGTGCTTGAATTGCTGAAAGGCTATCGTCAGCCAGGTGATCCTGGCCACGTGGATCACCGATGTTGGTTGCCAGTAACGGAGATGATTCAAGTTCAAAATTCCAAACTTGATCAAGCAACTCGGTCAATTTCTGATCCGCGATGATCTGCTGCGATGTGGTTTCCTGTGCTAACGCTACTTCCGAAAGCAGCAGCATTGTCACGAGAAAAAGAAATCGCCGTTGTGTTTTGGATATGATCAAATTCAGCATGATTTTTCAGAAGGGCAGTGCGACCTGCCGAAATGTAGTGTTTGGAAACTGAATAACGTAATTGGTTGTCTTGAACCCGATTGGATCCCAAAAATAATTGTACGTCACGCTACCCGTTGTATCAGTAGTTGGCACATCTTCCTGTCGGTTAGGTTAAGATATGCCGACGAAAACTGGTGTGATTTGCTCTCGTTAGGCGACAACGAGGTTTGGACGCAGGTCGGCAAATTGTGAAGCGATTAATAAGAGTTTCTGTTAAACGTGAAATTTCCCGGGTGAATTTGAAATGCGAACTTTTGTGCTGTTGTGTTTGGTGATAGCTCTGGCGACCACTCAGGCTTGGCTCTTCCAAGGCGACTCGCGAGGTTCAACTGTATGGGCCGTAGAAGTCACTCCCGAAGATAGTTTTCTCGATCGCTATCGAGAAAAAGCCAGCGATAGGTGGGAACAGGATATTCAAAAACTTGAGGCTCGTGATGCGACTGAGACTGATCCCAAAGATGCCATCATGTTCATTGGTAGCAGTAGCGTTCGAAGATGGTCAGATATCGCGACTGATATGGCACCCTTTCGTACGATTCAGCGAGGCTATGGAGGGGCGAAGTACAGTGATGTTGCCGTTTTTTCCAAACGTTTGCTGCATCCGCATGACTATCAGGCCCTTGCGATTTTCGTTGGGAATGATGTCCAAGGAAAGCCTGACGATCACACGCCTGATCAAGTAGAAGAATTGGTGAGGTACCTTGTTTCAGTTTCGCAAAGTCACCAAGCAGATGCTCCTGTCTTTCTAATTGAAGTGACCCCAACCTCGAAGCGGTATGCCGCGTGGCCAGCCATTCGAAAAATGAATGAACGATTACGCGAAATTGCACTTTCAACGCCGAACACGCATTTCATTGCAACTGCGGAACATTATTTGGATCCTGAGGGGAAGCCGCGTGATGAGCTGTTTGTGAGCGACCGCTTACATTTGAATGAAGCCGGGTACGATCAATGGGCAGCTTTAATCCGCAGTAGAATTGCTGAAACTTTGCTATTTAAACGCGAATTTGAAGCCAAGACTGCATCTGCGGCGACCAATGAATCTAACGGGAAATGAGTTTCACGCCCGCCAGAGTCCTGTTCCACGAAATCTATTCCGGAAACCGTCTGATTTACCATCGCATTTACCGGTTTCAAGCTTGTGACTGTCTGAAATCAATTCGTAGACTGCCGGAGCGTTCTATCTGAACGTGATTTCATTTTTTCACTAGGGAAGCAGTCAACTTGGGCGGCAAGGAAGCCACCACTGAACCAATCAGGCTTGGAATTCGACGAATGATGTCGTCTTCCACGTTCTCTGCTGCGCGGATTTTTTTTGTTTCTTTCTGTGCTTTCTGTGCTTTCTGGCCCGTAAGCACAGCGACGAGTCAAGAAGTCAGTTCTGAGACGCTTCATGTTCGGGGCAACGTTGTCTCACGTTGGCAGATTAATGATGCAGAGGCATCACTTTTACAAGGTGATTGTGAGTTGGCTCATGGTGGACAGTCGGTCCGAGCTGATTCGATGTTGCTTTTGGTGGATGGGCCGGCGGGGCGGGTCCGGACCCGGATTGTGATCGATGCGGATTCTTCACAAAAGCGTGATAGCCCCCGTGCATGGACGCTTGTGACTCTGGATGACCCACAGATCATCGCGCCCCGCGTACTTAAAAAGCCGATCGATGACCCTGAGTTGCTTCGCTATTTGCCGGTTTCTGCATCATTTCCTGCCAACGAGTGGTTGGATGCGATTCCCAAGACAGATGCCGGTATACAGCAGGTGCAATTCGAAGAATCAATCGTTGCGCCACAGTCAGACAATGCCCTTCCGGCACCTTTGCCGGATTCAACTGATTCCTCATCGGTACGTTTCCTGACAGGTGGAGGGACCAAGTCGATTGAGATCGGCGCACGAGACGGATCGACTCAACTGCAGATTGAAATGAAGCCACGACCCGAGTTGGGTGATACGGTGGTTTTGGCAAGGGGTGGGGTCACTGTTCTGATTCGTGATGTGACTGTCAGCCTACCCGGTGGCATGATGGACCTGGGAACAATCTCGTTATCGGCTGATCGTGTTGTGGGTTGGTTGCCCGAAGTAGGATCACTATTTAATCGTTCGAATGCGAGTACACCATCTGATGGAGAAATCTATCTGGAAGGGGATATCGTATTTCGGCAAGGCGAGCGAATCATCTATGCCAACTCGATGTATTACAACATCGCTACGCAGAAAGGCATGGTCCTGGATTCTGAAGTTATCACGACGATTCCAAATTATCTCGGTGTTGTACGCCTGAAGGCCGATGTATTGCAGCAGGTGGCTGAGGGTAATTTCATAGCGTTTGATGCGGCAGTCACGACTAGTCGAATGGGCGTGCCACAGTACTGGTTGCAGAGCGAACGTCTGCAACTGACAGATCGTCAACGAATCACGCCGGATCCCACGACTGGTTTGCCTACCAGTCGTAGCGAAGCGTTCGTTAATAGTCGTGATAACTTCGTCTATTTCGGCGGGGTTCCGATTCTTTACTGGCCTACCTTTTCAACCAGTTTGGAGCGACCGGGCTACTACGTTTCTGGCATCAAGTTGCGAAATGACCAGATCTTTGGCACTCAGGTTTTGCTTGATTTTGATCTGTTTCAATTATTTGGAATTGAAAACGCGCCGCCCGGTGCAGACTGGGAAATGTCACTTGATTATTTGAGCGAGCGTGGTCCAGCGATTGGAACCATGCTCGAGTACAGTTTGCCATCCCTTTTCGGAATCAATGGCCCTGTGGATGGCTATTTTGATACGTGGTTGATTCACGATGATGGTACGGATGATTTGGGAGCAGGGCGACGTGATTTACAACCTTCCACGAAGTTTCGTGGTCGCTCTCTTTTGCGGCATCGACACTATCTGAATTCCAATCTTGAGCTGATCGCCGAGTTGGGTTGGATCAGTGACCGTAATTTTCTGGATCAATATTTCGAAGGCGAGTGGGATCGTGATATCAACGAAAGCACTGCTTTGCGATTGCGAAAGTATCATAATAGCCATCTGTTTGATCTAACTGGGCAAGCTCGGATCAATGACTTTTTCACGACGACTGAAAACCTGCCCATGTTGGACCACTACATGCTCGGGGGGGCAATTTTCGGTGATCGTTTCACGTGGTCTGCCCACAATAAAATCGGCTATTCCCGTTTGCAGGTTGGCGATTTTCCGGAGACTGAACCTGAACGGAGCATGTATTCGCCAATTTCGCCGCCACCAGGAATTGTGGGGCTGAAAAGAGTGGGGCTGGAAAATGCCTCAGGAATGGTTGCCGGAACACGACAAAAACTGGCGTTGCCGGTTCAGCTTGGTCCAGTCAGGGTGGTGCCAAGCGTTTCCGGAGAGGCATCTTACTACGGCGAAGCTTCGGATGGCGAATCGCTTACACGATTGCTTGGGCAGGGAGGGGTCGTAGCCACACTACCCGCCTCACGAGTGGATCCGACCATTCAAAGCAGTTTATTAAACATTCGTGGACTGGCGCACAAAGCCGAGTGGCAAGCCGAATATTTTTATGCTGACAGTAATTCAAATCTTGATGCACTTCCACTCTACAATCCGCTGGATGATCACGCACAGCAGCAATATCGATCACGCTTCTTGCGCAGCAATCCTTTCACGTTGGGGCGCACACGTTATCAGACGAGAGACTATGCATTTCGGCAAGGGATACAGAAGCTTGTTGCTAGCCCAAGTGACGTTGTAGCTGCCGACTTGCAGCAGGTGCGAATCGGCTTGCACCAGCGACTGCAAACCAAGCGTGGTCTACCGGGGCTTGAACGCATTGTGGATCTTTTCAAATTGGACCTTGATTTGCTCATCTTTCCAGACGCAGATCGTGATAACTTTGGAAAGTCTCTGGGCCCTGCTACGTATGACATGCGGTACCAAGTTGGTGATCGTGTCTCACTATTAAGTGATGGTTATTTTGATTTTTTCGATGGAGGTCTCCGATCAATCAGCGCCGGGGTCCGTAGTACCCGTCCTGGATTGGGTGACGTCTATTTTGGCTTGTTGTCACTGGAAGGACCCATCAGTAGCACCGTATTCAGGAGCAACCTGGATTACCGATTGAACGAAAAGTGGATTATTTCCAATAGTCTGAGTTACGATTTCAGCAGCACAGGAAATGTTTCGCAGTCAGCTGGGCTGACTCGGATCGGCGAGTCACTTTTGGTTCGACTGGGGATGACGTATGACAAGGGACGCGATAATGTGGGGATCGGTTTTTCAATTGAGCCTCGGTTCTGGCCCAAGCCAAAGCTGGGTCGAGTGGGAGGTCAGTTGATCCCACCGCCAGGCGTCGAAGGATTTGAGTAGAACTCACAGGTTGGTGTGCAGCCTTCATGATTTAAGGGGACCCACGCGAATGTTGCGGATTGCCCTCCCCGAGGGTTGGACGCCGCCGTCGCTCTCACTGTTTCGGCCGCTCACAATCATTTAGCACGAAGACATGTGCTGAGCCTGTCTGGTCAACGTGTGTGTTGGATCACCCAATCCCGATATCCCTCAGTGGTATCGGTCACAGGTAACATAAGGATCTCAGGCTGTTCGTAGGGATGAAGTGCCGCTAACTGGCGTTTGAGGTCTTGCCAGCATGCGTTTCCCGTTTTTATCGTCAAGCGGAATTCGGTTGATGATTGGAGGACACCATCCCATTTGTAGTGACTGGTGACTGGACCCTCGATTTGAACACAGGCTGCCATACTCGAGTAAATGAGTTGACGGGCAAGGTGCTCGGCATCGGCGTGTGATGCCACGGTGGTAACCACAAGCACGAGCTGATTAGATGAATGCATGTCAGAAACGGCTAAAAAAGAGGATTCTGAGGGTCTAGGCTGGTGAGGATGTAAAAACTTGTAATCCGTCCAGTTGGTAATTTAGCAGGCAACTGGTAAGCATATGGAGGTAGGCTGTCGGGCGGGCTTGTTACAACGGCCTGGATTTGAAAAACCAGTGACACTTCTTTCGTGGTCTGCTTTTTTGATGAAAATCAGCTCACGGCTTTCACCACAGAAATCATCGGTGCAGAAACGCCTAAACGTTGCAATTGCTGGAGAAATAAAGAGATGGCTGATTTGCAGGGGCCAAGCAAAATGAAACCTTTCACGATGTCGCGTTTGATCCGCGCCAGCATGAAGTATTCGTGGCGGGTTTCAGGATCGGTTGCGTTGGGGGTTGCCACGGCAACTGCGGTCATTGTGGGGGCCCTGTTGGTTGGCGATTCAATGCGTGGTAGCTTACGCGGGCTTACCATCGAGCGGCTTGGAAACACAGAGAACGCTATCTTCCCCGGAGGGTTCTTTGAGCTTGATGGCTTGACCAACACGAACCTAGATCCCATTGCTTTGATGCTGTTCGAGAATGGCATCGTTGAGTTTCGTGGAGATCATGACGAGATTCGTCGAGCGGGCTCGGTGCAGATCATCGGCTGCGATAGTAATTTTTGGCGACTCGATGTCTCGGGTATGCAAAAGCTACCGGCACTCGACGACGATAGTGTGATCGTGAACCAGTCGATGGCTTCTGAGTTGGGTGTACATGTTGGTGATCTGCTGACTTTGCGTTTGCCTGTTGAGCAAGCTGTGCCCGCCGACAGTCCTCTGGGAACGCGCGATGCCGAGAGTGAGGGGTTACCCCGCATGCGAATCGCTGGGATCGTACCCGATCGTGGCCTAGGAATTTTTTCTGTTTCGGCGAGTCAGGCATCGCCTCGCAACGTATTTGTCAATCGTGCGACCGTGGGTGAAGTTCTTGACAGGAAAGGACAGGCCAATGCGATTTTGCTTGACCAGCCTGCAACACTCGCGGACTTCAATATCAGCTTGGCTGACCTCGGGCTTACCTTGCAACGCATTGAGCGGAGCTTTAAATCTGATTCCGGTGAGCCAATGTCAATCTATGAATATTTCTGGTTGACCAGCGAGCGATTGTTGCTTCCTGCGATGGCAGTTGATCGCATCAAGGAGGCGTTTCCCGCTGCAGAGTTGATTGAGACCACGACCTACCTCGCTAATGCACTTGAGCGTTTGAATCAGGAAGGTGAAGTTGTGGCTACCGTGCCGTACAGCACCATCACGGCTGTTGATGGCAGTCCCCAATTACCATTGAGTTATGAATTTGCTCAGAGTTCGATTGATAGCCAATCGCCAGAGGCAGATAATACGACTGAGGTAATTCCGTTGGTGTTGAATCAGTGGACTGCTGATCGATTGGGTGCAACACGGGGAACATTTTTACGCGTTGCCTATTATGAACCCGAAGTTAAGAATGGCCAAGAAATCGAACGCTTCTTTACAGCGATCGTGACGGATGTGGTACCGATAACTCGACCGGCAACGCCGTACCGACGTCGCCGGGAAGCCACTTTTGACCAACCACCAACCGTCTATAACGATCCCGATCTGACACCGTCGGTCCCTGGAGTTACTGATCAGGATTCGATTAGTGATTGGGATTTACCCTTTGCATTAAAACGGGAAATCAGCAAAGAAGATGATGACTATTGGAATGAATATCGTTTGACTCCGAAAGCATTTTTGCCCTTGTATCAAGGACAGCAACTATTCGGCAGCCGTTTCGGCGAAACCACAGGCATTCGCTTCTCGGCATCGTCCGCGGCGGATGAGAGTCTGCTGAGCGAGCGTTTGTTGGAAATTCTCAAGCCATCGTTTCCAGATTTGGGCTGGTCGATTATCCCGATCCGCGAACAACAATTAGCCGCGTCCAGTGGAACCACGCCCTTTGATGGGCTTTTCCTGTCATTAAGTTTCTTTGTGATTCTGGCAGCTATCATGTTGATCGCAATGTTGTTTCGGTTGGGGCTGACACAACGTATGACCCAATTCGGAACGTTATTGGCAGTGGGGTGGACCCCGAGATGTGTGGCCCGTTTTGCCCTTCGAGAGGGATTGTTGGTTGCGGCGGCCGGTGTTGTGCTGGGAGTGGTTGGCGGTTTTCTTTACGCATGGATTGTGCTTTGGGCGTTGCGTTCCCTTTGGGTTGGCGCCGTGACAGTACCGTTTTTGACCTTCCACTGGACGCTCCAAAGTTTGTTGATTGGGTCTTTTGCGGGATGGGCGGTCGCAGCAGTAACGTTGTGGCGAACGGCTCGTTGGCTAACGCATCTTGATGCCCAGGATCTGCTTTCACAGCGCGATACAGATAAAATGGCCGATCGAACAAGTGGTCGAGGACGGCTGCCTGTGGCTGCTTTCGGTCTCGGTTGTTTGGCAGTTGGAGTGGGGGCCTTTGGTGCAACAGCAGCAGGTCAAATTGCAGCAGGTGCTTTTGTCGGTGGCGGAATGTTACTGCTGGTCGCCGCGTTGCTGTTCATTTACGCATGTTTGCGGAGTCCAAACCGTCTTGCCACAAAGATTCATCAAGATTCATTCACTTTTTGGCAGCTCATCAGCCGTAATGCTTCTCGACACCCCCTGCGGAGCACGATGACGATTGGTTTGATGGCGACAGCAGCTTTCTTAATCATGGCGATATCAGCATTTCGTTTGCAGCCTAATGCAGAAGGGACTGGCGGATTCACCTTGATTGGACAATCATCACAAACACTTTCCCGAGATCTCAGACAGAAGCAAGTCCGCTCGGAGATGCTTGGACCGGACGCGCGCTTGTTGGCAGAAACAACGATCGCTCCATTGCGTTTGCGATTAGGGCAGGATGCAAGTTGTAATAACCTGTACAAAGCCACTCAGCCCACGGTTGTTGGAATTTCCGAATCGTTCAGCAGACTGTTCAATAATAATACATCGACAGTTCTGCCAGGTTTCCAATGGGCAGCAGATGGCGACTTGCCTGTTGGGAAAACACCTTGGGATGCACTTGATGTTGTTGCCACGGGAACTGAAAACGATCCAATACCAGTGATCATCGATCAGAATACTGCGATGTGGAGTCTGCAGATGATGAAAGGTGTGGGTGAGGTTCGTGCTTTTGAATACGAGCCTGGAAAGCTGACCTATTTTCGTGTCGTCGGTTTGCTTGCTAATTCAATGTTGCAAGGAAAATTGATGATCGGCGAAAATAATTTCAAACGAATCTTTCCCGACATCAGCGGATATCAATATTTCCTCATCGCTGTAGAACACTCTCGCAGCGAAGAAGTGGCCAGTGTTTTGGAAAATCGTCTTGGTGACATTGGGATGGATGTCACGGATGCGAATCGAGTGCTGTCAAAGATGCTGGCAGTTCAGAACACTTATTTGCGTACCTTCCAGAGTCTCGGTGCACTTGGACTTCTGTTGGGGACGATCGGGCTGGCAGTTGCGCAGATGCGCAGTGTTCTTGAGAGACGTCAAGAATTGGCGGTGATGCGAGCCATTGGTTTCAGTCGGCAACGTTTAACTTCGGTAGTCATGGGGGAAACAGCAACGTTGTTGTTGTTCGGGATTGGATGTGGAGCCGTTTGTGCGGTCTTGGCTGTGTTGCCTCATGCTCTGATCAATGGCTTGGAACCACCAATCGTGGAACCGTTCATTCTACTGGTTGGAATTACACTTTTTGGATTGTGTGCTGGGTTGGCGGCAGTGCGACGAGTGAGCAGGATGCCTCTTTTGGAATCTCTGCGTTCCAACTAAGGGAGGAAGAACATGTTGCAAATGTTGGATGATTTGACTGATCCAGCTGATCATCTGGCGCTGGATGAGGCCGTTCTCATGAGAGAATCCCCAGAGTCAGGCCGATTACAACCTTGGGAAATATTGCGGGTCTGGGAATTTATCCAGCCCGTGGTAGTTGCAGGTCGATCCAGCCGTATTCGGGAGGAAATCGATGTCGATTATTGCAAGGCAATGAAGATACCGATCTTAAGACGCTGTACCGGTGGGGCATCGGTGGTTGCCGGACCTGGTTGTTTGATGTACAGCGTTGTTCTTGATCATGCCGTTCATGTTGGCTTGAGGAAAATTGATGCGGCGCATCAGTATGTGATGTCTCGCGTATTGGCGGCCGTGCAGCAGCAGGTTTCGTCAGCAAACCTGCAGGGAATCTGTGACCTTACATGGCAGAACCGTAAGTGCTCGGGTAACAGCCTGCGAGTGACCCGGGACAGAATCCTGTACCACGGAACAGTTCTGTACGACTTTGATTTGACTATGCTGTCACGCTGCTTGCTCAAAGCACCGCGTCAACCTGATTACCGCGTGGGCCGAGATCATGCCAGTTTTGTGACGAATGTGCCACTGAATTCCACTACGCTTGCAAGGCATTTGGTCGGCAAGTTTGAAGTGAGGGATCACGTAGATGCCAGATCATTGCAGAGCGAGGTTTTGAAGTTGCGAAAGCAACGATACGATTTGCAGAAATGGCACTTTCGGATTGAATAATTGTTCCTGTTGAACCAGCATGTAGCCCCGGTTAGTTTGCGAATCTCAATCAGTTTGAAAAATAGAAATCGAGTGAACCGTTGACAGATAATCCCCTTAATTTTGATGATTTGAAGGAAGCTTTGGCTCAGTATGGTCAGCAGCATGTTCTGCAGCATTGGCCGCAGCTGAATTCTGAGCAAAAATCAAATCTCACAGCACAACTGAGTCGAGTTGATCTCGCTGAATTGGTGAGTCTGGCTTGTGGTGAGGACGAGGTTACTGACTTCGGTGCACTGGCCAGCAGAGCGAGTTCGCCACCAGCGGTGCGGGCTGACGGCAGTGGTGCTGACTGGTCACCTACTCAGGCGCAAGAACGTGGTGAAGAAGCACTAAGGAATGGTGAAATCGGGGCAGTGATTGTTGCTGGAGGGCAGGGCACACGTCTGGGTTTTGACCAACCCAAGGGCATGTTTCCAATCGGCCCGGTTTCTGGTCGGACCTTGTTTCAATTTTTCGTTGATCGCCTTCTGGCAGTGAATGAAAAATATGGGTGCCGTATCCCTTTGTACATCATGACTAGTGATGCAACTGATCAGGAAACTCGAGAATATTTTGCAGCAAATGAGAACCTGGGCATTCCGATAGAAGATTTGTACATTTTCAAGCAAGGTGTGATGCCGGCTGTCGATGCAGTAACCGGCAAGTTGCTAATGCAGAGCAAGAGCGCACTTGCTTTAAGTCCGGACGGGCATGGCGGGACAGTTTCGGCTTTGAATCGTTGCGGTTGCTTAGCCGATGCAGCGAAACGCGGGATCCAGCAGCTTGCCTATATCCAAGTCGATAACCCACTGGCACACCTTTGTGAGCCAGAGTTGATCGGACATCACTTGATGGCAGCCAGCGAAATGACCACTCAGGTGGTTCGGAAACGCTATCCCATGGAAAAAGTGGGAAATGTGGTGCTCGTGGACGGGCAGGTTCAGATCATTGAATACAGCGATTTGCCCGAGTCGGCGGCAAAAGCCGTTGACGAAGATGGCTCACTCAAGCTTTGGGCAGGAAATATTGCTGTGCATTTGTTCAAACTTAAGTTCCTGCAACGGGTTGCTGGGGAGGCGGATTCCTTGCCATTCCATCGCGCCTTGAAGAAGGTGCCTCATTGCGATCAGCTGGGACAGTTGGTCTCTCCGACGAAGCCAAATGCGACCAAGTTTGAAAGGTTTATTTTTGATTTGCTGCCAATCGCCAAAAATGCCTTTGTAGTAGAATCCTACGCCGGTGAAGCATTTGCACCTGTGAAAAATGCCGATGGTGCTGAGACTGACACGCCGAATGCTGCGAAAACAGCGATCATCGATTTGCATCGCCACTGGCTTGAGGAGGCGGGCGTTTGTGTGGATGAGGGGGTTCAGGTCGAGATTAACCCCAGGTTGGCCCTGACAGCCGGCGATTTGCGAGAAAAGATCTCTGCAAATCAGCGGATCGACGCAGATCGCTACTTTGACACTGGCCTAGAATCCTGAGAATAGCGATACCTCTGGATACGGCAGAATGCTTCGTTTCTGTTGAGATCATGTCTTCAGACTTTTCGTTGCGCGAAACCTCGCTATCGGCGAGGTGTTGAATCAGACTCGGTCCCACCATGACCTTCCCACCTATCACTTTGGCATTATGAATACACCATTGCCCCACGATCAACGGCAAGGCAACGCCTTGGTCGGCCTCATCATTTGTCTGTGTTTCATTGTTGTCATTGGAGGAGCAGGCTACGTAGTTTTAAATAAGAGTGGCACGTCGGTGGATCCGGATGCGCTTATAACTCAGGTAGCCAAACGTGGCCCGTTTGACCATATCGTGTTGGAGCAGGGAGAAGTCGAAAGCAGCAGTAACACCGAAATCGTGTGTGGGGTCAAATCCCGCGGGAGTGGTGGTACTGCGATCCTGTGGGTGATCGAAGAGGGAGCCAGGGTCAAGAAGGGTGAAAAACTGGTCGAGCTGGATTCAGCCGAATTGGAACTGAACCTTAAGGAACAGAAGATACAGGTCATCACGGCTGAGTCACGACTGGCAACGGCTGAGGCGAACCTCGAGCAGGCGAAAATCTCTCGGCAAGAATACCTAGAGGGCGTCTATAAGACAGAAGAGAAGAAGATCCTGAGTGAGAAAGCTGTTGCGGAACAGGATCTCCGAAAAGCAAGGCTACAAAGCCAAAGTAGTGAGCGATTGGTCGCGAAAGGTTTGTTGAACGCTCTCACCTTGGAAGCAAACCAGTTCGCCGTCGCAGATGCACAAAACAAGTTGGACGTTGCTGACAGTAAGCTGAGGGTCCTGCAGAATCTGACAAAACAAAAGATGCTCGTTCAGTTCGATAGTGATATCGAAGCGGCTGAGGCTGCGTTGTCGGCGGCCCAAAGTGAACTGATGGAAGAGACAACTGACTTGGCTGACATCAAAGAGCAGATTGGAAAGTGCATCATGTACGCCCCGTCAGATGGTGTCGTTGTACATGCCAATCGGTATAGCAGTCGTGGAGGAAATGCGGAATTTGTCGTGGAGGCTGGTGCGACGGTCCGCGAGCGTCAGGAGATTATTCGTCTACCCGACCCGTCGCTCATGCAAGTGAAGTGCAAAGTCAATGAATCAAGGATTACGTTGATCAGAGAGGGGATGGCTGCAAGGATCGGGATTGATGCCATCCCCGGGATGAAACTCACCGGCCGCGTCATCAAAGTTAATCGTTACGCTGAACCTGGGAGCTATTTCAGCTCATCGATTAAGGAGTACGCGACGATCATCGAGATCATTGATCCACCAGAGAATATACGTACTGGGATGACGGCTGAGGTACAGATCTTTGTAGAGCAATTGGATGACGCTCTTCAGATTCCGATCGAGGGGCTCTACGAGCACGGCGCCGATATGTTCACCTTGGTAATGAAGGGTCCCGAGCAATTCGAGACCGCGAAGGTGGATATTCAAGCTACCAACGACACGATGGCGAGTATCAGTAATGGCTTGGCAGACAAAGATGTAGTAGTCCTGAATCTTCGTGACCATCTTGATCTGATGGAGCTCCCGAAGATCATACGCGAGGACAATAGTGGCATGCGTGATCTGGCAACTGCACCCAAAGCGGGCAGTGGTGCCGAGGGTGGCCGGCCAGGTGCCGGTGGTGGACGGCCAGGTGCCGGTGGTGGACGACCAGGTGCCGGTGGTGGACGACCAGGTGCCGGTGGTGGACGACCAGGTGGCGGTGGTGGAGCACCAGGTGGCGGTGGTGGAGCACCTATCGCTAAAATCGTCGAAGCGACGATGTCAAGCAATGACAAAAACGGGGACGGTTCTCTGTCGCCCGATGAAATCAAGGCTATCGATAGTAGATTCCGAACTATGGTTAGTTCTGCTGATGCGGACTCCGATGGCAGTGTCACGAAGGCAGAGCTTACCAAAGCAATGACGAAACGAATGGGTGGGGGTTGATGAGATGAGCAGTAGTTATCCACTTGGTACATCTGGTCTCGCGGATGCGGAATCAGCAACCGATTCGCCTCGAATGGCGACTTCCATTCGAGATTTGACAAAAGAATATGTATTAAAGAGTGAGACAGTTCGCGCTCTTCGAGGTGTTTCGTTTGATGTACCGGAGGGAGACTACGTCGCCATCATGGGTCCATCGGGCAGCGGGAAGAGTACTTTGTTGAACCTTTTGGGCTGCTTGGATAAGCCGACCGATGGGAGTCTGTATCTTGGTCAGGATGACATTGCTGAGATGACTGACGACGAGCTTGCGGAGATCAGGAGCACGCGAATCGGTTTTGTTTTCCAGTCTTACAACCTGATACAGCAGTTGAGTGTTGTCGAGAACATACAGGTGCCGCTGTACTACCAAGGGCGGCTTGGATCAGGTGAAAAGAGAAGGGCAATGGAGTTGGCTGAGCGTGTCGGTTTGGGTGACCGACTCGACCACCGTCCGGCTCAATTGTCGGGTGGTCAGCAACAGCGAGTGGCAATCGCGCGTAGCCTTGTCAACGATCCTTTCTTTGTCCTGGCAGATGAGCCCACGGGTAACTTGGATTCGGTTACCACCGATGAAATTCTGGCGATCTTTGATCAGCTTAATGATGAAGGTCGAACAATTATTCTCGTCACCCATGAAGATGATGTAGCTGATCGCGCGAAACGCATCGTGCGTTTGAAGGATGGAATGTTACACACGGACGAGCAGGTCAGCGATCAACGACGTGTTGCCGCCAGATTAGCACAGAGGGAAGCGGTTGAAGAGTTGTTGGCTCGCGAGTAGTTATGGTGTCGGGAATAAATAGTTATGATCTGGTTGCGTACTTGGAAACTCGGTATCAAGAGCCTCGCGCTGCATCCGTTGCGCACTGCGTTGACCATGATTGGTATCATGATCGGTGTTACTGCTGTCATCGTGTTGACTGCCATCAGCCAAGGGGCGAGTGACCAAGTGCAGCGTCAAATCGAATCGCTTGGTTCGACTACGATCATTGTTCGCAGCCAGAAGCCACCTGAGGACAAGCTTGCAGGTAAGCGGGCAACGCAGTACGGCCTGCTTCGTAGTGATTTGGAGCGAATTATTGAAAACGTTCCAACGATCGAAACGGCAATACCTATCCGGGAAATCCGAAGGCAATTCACGTATCGTGACCGCTCAATTGATGGACGGCTTGTCGGTTGCACGCCGGCCTACGCAGATGTGAATAGTCTCAAGATACGGGAGAATGGTGGTCGGTTCATCGGTGATGCAGATGACTTGAATGCCGATACCGTGTGCGTTGTGTCTGCTGGGGTAGCCGAGGCCCTGTTTCCCTACGAGGAACCTTTGGGAAAGCGTATCAATGTCCCTGAGCATACGGATAAGTACAGAATTGTTGGGGTCCTGGAGCATAGAAATCCTTCGGCAGCAATTGGTGGTTCTCTCGATTCCCAGGATTTTTCCGCGGATGTTTACATCCCGATCCGGACGTTGCGGAAAAGGATTGGTGACACAATCGTTACCAGACGGAGTGGTCAGTTCCAGATGGAAATCATGGAACTGAATCAGATTACGCTTCAGGCGACATCCCCAGAAAAAGTTCGGCCGTCAGCAGCACTGATCAAAAGCTTGCTGGCGTCAAAGCACAGCGAAATGAATGATACGGCTGTTGTCGTACCGCTCGAGTTGCTGGAGCAAGCACGCAATATGAAGCTCCTGTTTCTCGGAATTGCTATTTTGATTGCTTGCATTTCATTGCTCGTCGGTGGCATTGGTATCATGAATATTATGCTAGCCAGTGTGACGGAACGAACGAGAGAAATTGGCATTCGTCGTGCTCTGGGCGCCAAGCAGGGAGACATTGTCAAGCAGTTTCTCGTTGAAACCATTGTGCTTAGTTTTGTGGGAGCGTTCCTTGGTATTGTGCTCGGCTTACTTAGCTTGCCAGTGTACGGTGGTTTGATATGGGTGTTTGAGCAAGGTTTTCCCGAGCAATTTTCAAGCTTGCCTCAGCCGATCCGCGAGGCGACTCCTTCGATTGTTTTGTGGACGATTCCTTTGGCAGTAGCGATCGCGGTTGGTGTTGGTCTCGTCAGTGGGTTGTATCCTGCTGTGCGTGCGGCGAAAATGAACCCGATCGAGGCACTTCGCCACGAGTAAGATTTCGTATCTTTTTCTTTCGGATTGTCCTGATGTCGACTTCACGAGTGTTGCATGGTGCCTTCTGTGCGCGCAGATTAAGTTTGCTTGCTTTGGCGTGGGTGGCTTTGAGTCTTGGTTCGATCACCAAGGTTTGGGCAGCGGACACGCTGGCGACTGATTCATCGGACGTCTTCAAGCTGATGACTTTTAACATTCGGTACGATAACGTTCGCGACGGAAAAAATGCATGGAATAACCGTGTAGATGCTGTGGTTGATTTGCTTTCCAAGCAGGATTTAATCGGGCTGCAGGAGGTCACTGCAGGGCAATTGAAAACGCTCGTGGAGCGGCTTCCGGAATTCGAATTTTATGGCGTGGGTCGAGATGATGGCCGCAGTCGTGGTGAGCACGCACCCATTGGTATCAGAAGGACTCGTTTCGCAGCCATGGAGCGGGAAACGTTTTGGTTGAGTAATGATCCCAAGCAAGTCGGTGTTGCGGGTTGGGATGCGTCGCTACCGAGAACCTGTACTTGGATGCTTGTAAAAGATAGGTGCACCGGGAAAAAAGTGTGGGTCGCTAATACACATTTTGATCATCGTGGTTCAATTTCGCGGATAGAAAGCGCGAGGTTGATCAAGCGAGTGGTCAGCGAACAGCCTGTGGCAATACCTTGTGTCTTAATGGGTGACTTCAATTGTTTGCAAAAATCTCCTCCCTATCTGGTCTTAGTAGGCGATCAATTGCTGACGGATGCCCGTGTCTTGAGTAAGCAGACGGTCTTCGGTCCTGAAAGCACGTGGAATGGATTTCGTGAGATTGCCACCGGCCGGATCATCGACCACATCTTTGTCCGAGGGCCGGTTCGCGTCGAACAACTGTCAACGCTTGATCCAAGAACTTCAGCCGGCCGTTATGCCAGTGACCATCTGCCTGTTCAAGTTGTGTTGAGTTGGACTCAATCGGATGCGACTGAAAATTGATGCCAAAGCTTTCACGTCGAGATCGTTCGCGTCTTCTAGTGGTCGTCGCTGCATTGCTATGGAGTACGAGTGGTCTTTATGCCAAGGCTCCTTGGTTTGATGATTGGCCAATGGAAACACGTGGTGTAGCGTTGACATTCTGGCGTGCGGTTTTCGCTGCTTTGACTGTTCTGCCATTTGTGCGCCGCCCACAGTTCCGAATTGCAATGGTGCCGATGTCCATGGCCTTTGTTGCTATGACGTATTCTTTTCTTGTTGCGATGGTGAATGGATCGGTGACAACCACTATCTGGCTGCAGTATGTAGGACCTGCGTGGGTGGCGTTCGCTGGGCTGCTTGGCATCGGTGACCGTCCCCGGCGCAGTGATTGGGTGATGGTGGGATTGTCGTTGGTGGGGATTGTTTTCATCATTGGAATGGAATCGCGGGTGACACATGAGTCACTCGTTACCGGGCCTGTCGGTCTTGCGCTTTTTTCAGGACTAATGTACGCGGTCGTCATGGTTTCCCTGCGGCGATTACGGGGTGTTGATGTAGCTTGGCTTGGCTTGGTGAATCATGTTGTCAGTATCGTGTGTCTGGCTCCGTTGGTCATTGGCAAGGCTCCGCTTCCACACGGAGGGCAATGGATAGCTCTGTTTTGTCTGGGGGCAGTGCAATTGGCGATCCCGTACATGATCTTTGCTTGGGCGGTCCGAGAAGTGGAAAGCAATGAGGCGTCGTTGATTACGTTGCTGGAGCCGGTGGCGGTGCCGGTTTGGACGTTTCTGGCGTGGCGGAACTATGCCACTTATCGGTTCCCGGAATGGTGGACGTTGGTCGGAGCAGCCTGCATCACTGCGGGATTTGTGTGGCGGTATGGTCTGGTACGTCGGAAGTCAGTGGAAACGGTTCCTTTCAACAAGGATGCACCTTAGCAACGATGCACCCGAGCCCAGACTCTGTTTAGACCAGAGTCTATTTTCGATAGAACGAGCTTTTGCTCGTGGACAGCGGCCCATCAGCGATAATTTGAAGAGCCCGTTCTCGGTATTATTCTGGGGTTGCAACGGCTTGGGAATCCATCGGGCTGCGGAAAAAACGCCGTAACGGGGCCGTGGAGAAGGTTTTGCTTGTGGCTGTGATATGGGCAGCAGGCTCTTTTGGCATGCGGTTTGGGTGCGTCCTCTACGACTCGGCTTTTTTCTGCTATCCTCTGCCTCAATTTGCAGGTGTCAATCTCACGGTCCGTTCCTGGTGTTTGTACAGAACTCCGAGAGTGCTGAGGACTCGAGTGAGGATTCCTTAAGTCTGGAATTGAGGGTTGGCTCCCTGTAAGTTCTTTATATGACCCTTTTAAGCTATACGCCGTTGGAAATAAGAACGTGCCTCGTCGCGACGACATCAATAAGATTCTGATTATCGGCAGCGGTCCAATTGTCATTGGGCAGGCTTGTGAATTTGACTATTCGGGAACTCAGGCTTGCAAGGCTCTTCGAGAGGAGGGTTACGAAGTCGTATTGGTCAACAGCAATCCTGCGACCATCATGACGGATCCTGATACAGCAGACTCGACTTATATTGAGCCACTGACATGGCAGATGATTGAAAAGATTATCGCCAAGGAAAAGCCGGATGCGTTGTTGCCCACGCTGGGAGGGCAGACAGGCTTGAATTGTGCGATGGACCTGGAAGCCAATGGGGTATTGGAAAAGTACGGAGTTGAGATGATCGGCGCGAACGCGGCGGTCATTGCCAAGGCTGAGGAACGTGAGCAGTTCAAAGCTGCCATGGATAAGATCGGCTTGGACACCTGTAATGGTCACACCGTCAAAACTCTGCAGCATGCGCGTGAGGCGGTTCAGGATGTTGGCTTGCCCGCGGTTGTGCGACCGAGCTTTACGATGGGAGGGAGCGGTTCAGCGATTGCCTACAACAAAGATGATTTTGATGCCCTCGTGCAGAACGGTCTTGATCAATCTCCAGTCACCGAAGTTCTGATTGAGGAATCAATCATCGGTTGGAAAGAGTACGAGATGGAGGTTGTGCGGGACAAAGAAGACAATGTGGTCATCATTTGTAGCATCGAAAATTTTGATGCGATGGGTGTTCACACTGGCGACTCAATCACGGTGGCTCCAGCACAGACATTGACAGACAAGGAATACCAACGAATGCGTGATGCTTCGTTGGCTGTGATTCGGGAGATCGGTGTAGAAACGGGTGGTAGTAATATTCAGTTCGCGATCGAGCCCAACACCGGCCGGATGATCGTAATTGAGATGAACCCGCGGGTCAGTCGTTCAAGTGCACTGGCGAGTAAGGCAACTGGTTTCCCAATCGCGAAAATTGCAGCAAAGTTGGCAATTGGATACCTCTTGTGGGAATTGCCAAATGACATCACGAAGCAAACCAAGGCCTGTTTTGAACCAACGATTGACTATGTCGTTACAAAGATGCCTCGATTTGCGTTCGAAAAATTTCCTGAGGCTGACGCAACACTGACGACGCAAATGAAGAGTGTCGGAGAGACGATGGCCATTGGTCGTACGTTTCGTGAATCGATGCAGAAAGCAATGCGAGGTTTGGAAGTTGGCGCTTTCGGTTTGGGGAGTGACAATCGGGACTTGTGGGGTACCGAGCAGCAGCCTGATTTTGATGAGATCAGAGCGAAATTGAGCACTCCTGGAGCGGAGCGGATTTTTTACATCCGGTACGCACTCAAAGCGGGAATGACCATTGAAGAGGTGTTCGAACTTACAAACATCGATGTGTGGTTCTTGGACCATCTCTCCCAGATCATCGAGCATGAAAATCGGCTGATCGAAATCGGGTCTCTAGAGGAGTTTTCCCGGGATCAGATGTGGGAGGCAAAGCGGGATGGTTTTTCAGATCGTCAAATTGCGAAAATTACATCTGCAACAGAAACCCAAGTTCGGGCAAGACGCCTGGAATTGGGCGTGAAGCCTGTCTTCAAAAGTGTTGACACATGTGCTGCTGAGTTCGAGGCGTATACACCTTACTATTACAGCACTTACGAAGTTGAGGATGAACTGCCTCCCAAGAGTGATAAAAAACGCGTGGTGATTCTGGGCGGTGGTCCGAATCGTATTGGGCAGGGAATCGAATTTGATTACTGCTGCTGCCACGCAAGTTTTGCACTACGTGACATAGGAATCGAAAGTGTCATGGTGAACAGTAATCCGGAGACGGTGAGTACTGATTATGACACCTCGGATATGTTGTTCTTTGAACCGCTCACGATTGAGGATGTTCTGAACGTCTGCGATGCGATTCAACCCGACGGTGTCATTGTTCAGTTTGGAGGACAAACCCCACTGAATCTGGCGAGAGGTTTAGCAGAGGCGGGAGTGCCTGTCATTGGCACGAGTGTTGACACCATTGAGGCGGCAGAAGACAGGGAGTTGTTTCAGCAGTTGATTGATGAGTTGGGGCTGAGGCAACCGCCTAGCGGCATCGCTCGAAATATGGATGAAGCTCGGGTTGAAGCAAAGGTGATCGGTTTTCCGATGCTGGTCAGGCCGAGTTTTGTGCTCGGAGGAAGGGCGATGGAGATTTGTTACGACCAAGCCCAATTCGATCGTTACGTGGCTGAGGCGTTTGTGGTCGCAGACGGACAACCTGTATTGATCGACCGCTTTTTGGAAGATGCCACCGAGGTGGATGTCGATGCCATTGCGGATGGAACTGACTGTGTGATCATGGGGATCATGGAGCACATTGAGGAGGCGGGTGTCCATTCAGGAGACTCAGCCTGCGCGATCCCGCCATTTAGTTTGACGCAACCGGTGCTGAACGAAATTCGTGAAGCGACCAAGAAACTTGCTCAGAAATTGAATGTCATTGGGTTGATGAATATTCAGTTCGCTATCAAGTCGGAAGAACAAGGTCTGATTCTATACGTGCTGGAGGTCAATCCGCGAGCCTCTCGTACAGCCCCGTTTGTTGCGAAAGCGACGGGGGTTCCCGTGGCGAGTATTGCGACGAAGGTTATGGCTGGAATTTCACTTGCCGAACAGAACATCACAGAGGAACCCATTCCACGGCATGTCTCCATCAAGGAAAGTGTTTTCCCTTTCCGGAAGTTTGCCGGTGTGGATATCGTGTTGGGGCCGGAAATGCGAAGCACCGGTGAAGTGATGGGTGTCAGCGACAAGTTCTCGCTTGCGTTCGCAAAAAGCCAAATTGCTGCGGGCAGCCTGTTGCCTGAATCTGGGAAAATCTTCATCAGCCTCAGCTCACGCCACAAAGAGTCGGCTAAGGCAATTGGGGTAGAGTTGCGAGAACTAGGCTTTGAAATTCTCGCTACCTCGGGGACGGCTGCACGGCTGGAAGAAGGTGGAGTTGAGGTGACGCGGGTAAAAAAGTTGGCTGAAGGTCATCCTAATCTCATTGATTATTTGAAAAATGATGATGTACAGCTAATCCTCAATACACCAAGTGGAAAAGGTGCTCGTACGGATGAAGGCCGCATTCGAGCCGCTGCTGTGCAACATGGCGTGCCCTGCATCACCACGCTCGCTGCTGCTGAGGCAGCGGTGCGGGCCATGCGAGCTACACGAGATACAGATTTGGAAGTTGAGTCGCTTCAAAGCCGCTATGCGAAGTCTCTGTGAGCGGCTCAGAAAGAACGAGAAGATCATTACCCGGATGAGATCAAAGGCTTGTGGGCGGCCTCGTTGCCAGCAGGAGTTGCCCACCTTGTTGGGCAGACGGGCAAGTTACCTCGCATAAGGACAGAGCGGAGATGCGAGGCTCGAGGGCCGAATCATATGCTTGTTGAGCTGTTTTCGACTTTTCCTGTTCGATAAACGCCATCATCTCTTAAATTACAGACTTAATTTTCCTGCGCGAGCGCAATACAGTTTTATTCTTTCCCTTGGTACCTGGGCCACGCGTCAACGATGGTAAGTGAAAATCAGTCCAACTCCCTGGTAGACGGGGGACAGTCCACTCACGTGATGGAATTTGACCCGTCGAGTTTGAAGCTACTGGTCATCGACAATGAAGCGGCGCATGCTCGAGCGATGACGGAGAGCCTGGAAAAGGTGGGATACACGTGTGAAGTAGCGACCAGTGGGCCGGAGGCCGCCAGCTTGGTCGAACGTGAAACCTACGACATCATCATCACCGACATGGTCATGAACGATGTCGATGGAATGAAGATTCTCAAGCTTGCACGAGAGCGTTTACCGGACTGCGAAGTGGTGATGGTAACCGGACATGCAACGGTGCCGGTCGCAGTCGAGGCGATGCAAAAAGGTGCTTTCAATTTTTTGGAAAAACCGATCACTCCAAACCGGCTTCGAGCAATTGCAGAGAAAGCTGCGGAGGCGGTGTCACTGAAACGTAGGAATACTGAGCTTCTTCAGAGGCTTGATGAACGTTTTGGTTTTGAGGGCATTATCTATGTCAGCAAGAAGATGCAAATGGTCATTGACCGGTTGCGTCGAATTGCTGCCACTGATGCAACTGTTTTGATTACAGGTGAAAACGGGACGGGCAAGGAGATCATTGCTCAGGCGATTCACCAAAATAGTCCACGGCGTAGCAAACGCATGGTAGCAATCAATACCGGAGCGATAGCGGAGAATCTTGTCGAGAGTGAGTTGTTTGGGCATGTGAAGGGATCATTCACGGATGCAGTATCTGACCGCGAAGGAGCGTTTCAATACGCCAATGGCGGTACTTTATTTCTGGATGAGGTTGGCGATATGCCTGCCAACACGCAGATCAAGTTGCTGCGTGTTCTGGAGGAGAATCAGATCACTCGTGTGGGTGACAACAAAACGATCAAAGTTAATGTGCGTTTGATCTCCGCAACGAATCGTCCGTTACAAGAGATGATTGAGGCTGGTACATTCCGTAAAGACTTGTACCATCGGTTAAAAGTAGTGACGGTCGAGTTGCCCGCTTTGCGTGATCGTCTTGAAGATGTGGTGCCATTAATGGACCACTTCCGGAAAACATTTCTTCGGCGACACGACAAGCCAACGGCTCACTTCACACCAGCGGTGACGAAGCGTTTCTTTTCCTATGACTGGCCTGGTAACGTCAGAGAGTTAAGGAATTTTGTTGAAACAATGGTGGTACTTGATACTGACGGCAAGCTAGACATTGACGATTTGCCACCAGAGTTGGCTGATGAGGCATTGGAAGATGGAGGTGATCCGCAACTGCCAATTCAAGGCGATTCAGACTTGATCGGGAAGCCTTTGGGTGTGATCGAACGGTGGGCGATTGAGGAAACACTCAGGCTCACTAACGATAATCGTGATGAAGCAGCAAAGATTCTTCAGATCGGTGCACGTACTTTGTATCGCCGATTAGATCAGTATAAGAAGGATGAAGAAGAGTAGATCTTCGATCGTTAGCACTCTTCTTGAGAACCATGTGCTTCGCGTGGGATGTACCGACCGGCACCATTGTCGCAATAGTGCTTACTGAGCATCTGTTCGAATTCCTCAGCTGTTCGGATGCGGGTCATATCAAGTCGTACTTCTTCGTGCTGGGGGTGGCACTGGGAATATTTGATACAGAATTTCCTCATCAACAACGGTGCTCGTTGTTCGTTATAAGTTTGCATGCACAACTTAAAATGCGATCTCATTACAGCGGCTTGTTCTTTCAGGTCCGGTGGCGACGGTTTGGGAAGACCTTCCGAAAGTGCTCTTGCTTGTTGGAAAATCCAGGGATTTCCGATTGCTCCTCGTGCGACAGTGACACCATCGATCCCAGTTTCATGGATCATACGCAAGCAGTCTTCGGCGGTGAATAAATCGCCGCTGCCGAGGATGCGAATCCTCGTGCCGACGTGTTGTTTGACTTCTGATAGAAAAGACCAGCGACTGGGGCCGATATAGCGTTGTTGTACGGTTCGGCCGTGCACTGTGGCCCCAGCCAATCCGGCGTCCACGGCGCCGTCAATAATCTGAAAAAAATTGTCGCGGGATTCATCTGAATCATCAATGCCTCGCCGCATTTTTACGGTCACAGGAATCTTATGGGGCACGATATCGCGGGTCCGCCGAAGGATATCAATCGCAACTTCGGGTTGTGACAGGTGGAATCCGCCACGACAGCGACCGAGAACCTTTTTGACCGGACACCCGAAGTTGACGTCAATGATGTCGAAGCCGGCTTCCACTAATTTTAGCGCGCCCATGGCAAACTGCTCAGGTTCAGCGCCCATTAACTGTCCACCCACCGGATGTTCTGTGGGATGGATATCGAGAAAGTGCTTCGTTTTCTGCCGTTTGCTCAGCGCTAGCAGGAAGTGGTCCAACATCACCTCGCAAATCGCGTAACTCGCACCATGTTGACGTGCAATCACTCGCATGGGGAGATCGCTGTAGCCTGACAAGGCAGCTTGCACGATAGGAAAGCCAATCTTGACATTCCCGATGTTTAGCGGTGAGAGGGCGGGGAAGGTAGACACAGAAATAGCACACACTTTTTCAAAATCGATGAACTGCACGAGGTGAATTTGCCAGCGATGTCGGTTAACGTAAAGCTTCCCTATGTCTGGTACACGAAAACTTCGAAAAACGTCATGATGATACGCCTGTGCTTCACCGTGATACCCAGTATCGCGATTATTACCTGTTTTGCCAACTCGCTCGCTGCCAATCCCAACATGAACATCCATTCCAACGTATTTGGCGTTACTCAGGACGGTCAAGACGTCACTCGGTTCACTTTGACTAATTCACATGGCAACAGTGTTTCGGTCATGACTTGGGGAGCCACGCTGCTCGATGTCAATGTCCCTGATCGAGATGGAAATCGAGAAAATGTCAATCTCGCGTTTGATGAACTTGCTCCTTACCTTGATGGGCATCCCTACTTTGGGAGCACTGTTGGCCGCTTTTGTAATCGGATCGAGGAGGGGAAATTCACGATTGATGGTAGGGAATATCAGGTGACAACCAATGCCGGCAAGCATCACATTCATGGCGGAAAAACGAATTTTACCTATCAGAATTGGAGCAGCGAATCGTTCCGTGTGAGTGAGTCGATCGGCGTGCGATTCCAGCTTACAAGCCCTGATGGGCAGGAGGGCTACCCCGGCACGGTACAAGCTACTGTCGAGTATTCCTGGAATGACAAGAACGAGCTTCGAATAGCTTTCAGTGCAACGACTGATGCACCTACACACGTCAATTTGACGAATCACAGTTACTGGAATCTTGGCGGTGCCGGCAGTGGATCAGCGATGGATCATGTGGCAACCATCGAAGCAGATCAGTACCTAGACGTAGATGATGATTTGATTCCTACTGGCAAATTGAATTCAGTTGAAAACACCGTGCTCGATTTTCGTGCGGGTATGCCGCTGGGGGAACGTGTGAATCAACTTGCCGCGACCAAGGGATATGATCACTGTTATGTGGTTCGGGGAGCGGCCGGTGAGTTGCGGAAAGCTGCTCGGGTCGTTGATCCGAAATCGGGCCGAGTACTTGAAATCGAAACCACGCAACCTGGAATGCAGCTCTATACCGCAAATCATTTACCTGGCAACGAAAGGTCCAACGGCTATGGAGGACATGACGCATTTTGTCTTGAAACCCAGCATTATCCCAATGCGCCGAATCGCGAGGCGTTTCCAACGACTTTGCTGCAGCCCGGGGATCGGATGCATGAAATCACCATACATCGCTTTTCAACGTTCTAGCACTCACTTGCATCTGAGTTATCGAGTGGCAAGAGGCACCAAGGACAGTAGCCCTGTGTCCTGATCTTGTAAGATCGTCGAGATTTCTTGTAGGAACAGGGTAAGTTCAGTGCTGGTTTGGTAATACGTTCGACGTGCTGGCAGCAGTCAAAGAATTGAATTTTTCTGGATTATGAAGAATTTCAAATAGTGCAGCCAACCGACAACATTAATATTGTTCGGATTACTACTTCTTGCTAATCTTTTCTTAACATTCCATTGTTACGAGGAGGGTTTGCTGTGACGGCGTATCTGGTTTCGGGGCTCATCTGCACAACGGCGTTATCGGTCCTTGCGTACGCTGCGGGTCGAAGTCAGCGTGTGCATCGGGTCATCTCGAGTCCGATTTGTTTTGCAGTCACGCTTTGTTCGGCAGCTGTTTTGCCGTTGAGCTTGGCGAGTGGTATTCAATGGATTGACTTGCTGCCGCTGCCTGATGTTCTGCTCTGGTCTAGCGTAATAGCGCCGTGTCTGTGTTTTACCGCTGGGTTAGCAACCTGCCATTCGGCTCTGCGACCCTATTCTCAGCCCTTGGCTGCGGTGAGTCTGGTGGGGATGGCTCTTGGGTATACCTTGGTACCTGTCCTTCGCCCAGCATTTTCGCCGGTAAGCCTTAGCAAAGAGACGCAGTGGGGTGATGGCATTTGTCTACAGAGCCACATATCCACTTGTGCCCCGGCTGCCGCCGTCACTCTATTGCGTAACGCGGGAATTATCGCAGAAGAGCGGGATCTTGTGAGAGTCTGTTCGACGAGCGAGCAAGGTACAGAATCCTTGGGGTTGTACCGTGGAGTCAGGATTTATTCGAACACAGTGTTTCACAAAGTTTGTGTTGCTTCATCGAATACGGATGTCTGGATTTCCGGGCGACAACTTCCCAATTTGTCGATTGTTAACTTCAAAGCATCGAATGGTGGTTTTCCAAACCAACTGTTTGCATCTCGCCGTGACCGGCATGCCGTGGTGGTTTTTGGACGCAATGACACAGGTGGCTGGGTGATCGGAGATCCGGCCTTTGGCAAAACGACATGGAGTGACGAAGAATTTCAGGCACGGTTTACAGGTGAGGCTCTTTACGTTGCTGGACCGCGAAAAAAATTTGAATTCTAAATGAACTCGCCTGATGGCAGCTGTTCACATCGCGACCTACGCTAATCCAACAAGTTGATATAACTCGGTTAGTGAGAATATTAATACCGGGACATCAGGCTAGCTCGGGAACTTCATAACCTTTGCGATATTCTCGATTGAGGAACTGGTTCGCATTCTTCGAGCCAGACCCAACAAATTGTTCGGTTTTGGCATCCAATTCCAGCATAGGGCTTACACGGATGTCGTCGCTCACACGTGACAGTTTGTGGGATCCGAGGTGTGCATCCATTTCGCCCATCAAGGTGGTCCATTGTTCCACGTCGATTCCATCGGCTGCTTCTCTGTCCAAATTTTTTCCAGTGCGGAAAGCAACGTTTGCCAGATTGCACCATCCTGTGCTGTCATTTCCAACTGCGATTTCAGCATTCAAGATGGATGCATCTTGCTGGAGGACCGCATCGATGAAGTTTGCTTGATGCAGAACATTTCCTCCACCTTTGAATTCCTTGATCTTTTTTCCATCCGAGTCGTACGCCGCACCACGCCCTCGTTGGCCTTCATAACGCCCACCTTCGCAATACACGACGTAGCCACTACTGGGTCCCGGATGCGACGGGCTCTTTTTTCCTCCGGGCGTTGCTGGCAAATTGGAAAGTCCGATGACAACTGGGATTGAGCCTGTATCGAAGAAGGCAAAGTGTACATTCGGTGTTTGACCTGCATCGTTGAGCGCGACCCGACCACCCCCGCCCAAGATTCGCTTTGGTAGTGCTACCAAGTCCTGGAAAACATTGTTGCGGACATCATCGAGTACATGCACGCCCCAGTTGCCCATCTCACCCGAACCCGTGTTCCAATCCCAGTGCCAGTCGTAGTGCAATTTTTCGCGTAAGATCGGTTCATCCTGGGCAGGTCCCAGCCACAAGTCGTAAGCGACATTCTTGTCAACGGCGAGAGGCTGGTCACGTTTGCCGATCGAAGGTCGAACTCCGTAGCGATTGACACGTGTGGCGTTGATTTCACCAAGTGATTTTTCTTTATGTAAGAACTTCTTAATCTCTGCTTGCATGGGATCAGATCGTTGCTGAGTACCAATTTGGCAGATTCGATTGTACTTGCGTGCAGCAGCCACAGTTTGCCGTCCTTCCCACTGGCTATGCGACAAAGGCTTTTCGACATACACGTCTTTACCAGCTTGCATGGCCCATATCGCAGCAAGGCAGTGCCAGTGGTTGCAGGTGGCCACGACAACCACATCAATGGAATCTGATGCGATCAAGTCTCGAAGGTCCGTCCAGCTTTGGGCCTTGGGGTATTTCTGTTTGGCCAATCCAAGCCGCTTTTCGTCCACGTCGCACAGGCCAGCAATATTGATGCCATCGACTTCGCTGAATTGTCCCATCAGTTGACCAGCACGACCCCCGCAGCTGATAAAGCCAAGATTGACTTCGTCATTCGCGTTTGCCGCTCGCAATTTCTCGACTGCGAGGCTGCTTGTGAAACCGGTTGCAAGCGTGCCGGCCATGAAATTACGACGATTAAAAACAGTCATGGAGTACAGTTTCTCTAGGTGGTGAATTGAGTATCAGGTAAGTCCGACCCGCGCATTTTCGCTGTTCGAGTTATTGATTGCGAGTCCCAATTGGGGAACGTCAAGGAAAAACCGAATTCCAAAAATTCTGGTTTCCCGAAGCAAGTCTGTCACCAGGGCGATAGGGATTCAGTTTGCGTTTGGTTGGAATTGAGTTGCAGTCGGTCAGTTTCATCAGGGGCGATTCAAAACCTGGTCAAATAATTGATAGGCTCTGACCCTCATCGGCATTGGGAAGTCGTGGGCGCAGTCGGGTTGTAGGAGACTCAAGCGGTTCTCCGCTCCATGCAGAGCATACACACACCTCGCATTGTCTATCAAACGGCGCACACTGGGAGCTTGGAAATTCGAGTCATGCAACGGTGCGACGACGAGGACTGGTCGTGGTGCGATGGTGGCCAGGATCTCGTCAAAGTCGAATGGGATTTTGTTGAGCCTCTCACGGTAATTAGCGAGGTCCGGCATGTAACGTAGTTGGGTCCAACCTTTTCCTGGAAGCCATTTCGTTGCGTCACCACCGTAGTAATCCTGATAAGAATCGAAACCACAACTGGAAACCACGACCGCGATCCGTTTATCAAATGCAGCGGTGTAGATTGCATTGTGGCCACCTAAAGAATGACCGATCGCACCGATTGCATCCTGCCTGATATACGGTAGCGAGCAGAGTAGGTCGACTCCGCGTATGTTGTCCCACACGGCGAGTAGGGTTCCGCTTCTCCAGCCCAATCTTTTTATATCCGGTTGGTAGTCCGCAAGAAGCGGATATGCAGGGGCTAGGGTGATATAGCCGCGGGACGCCAGTTCACTTGCATATTGTCGATTTGGTTTTCCACCAAGGCCAACCACTACTCCATTGCCAACCTTATTGTCCGTCGGGTGAAGGCAAAGAACAGCTGGCAACGGCTTTGCATCTTTTTTGAGTGCTGCTTTTGGAACACACAGAAATGCTGGCGTTTTGTTACCTTCTTGCGACTGATACATAATTCTTCGTCGCACGTAATTTCCACAGTCAACCTCCTCGATTAATTCCATTTCAGGAGCATCGCGTCGTGCGAATTCTGGCAGTTGTCCCATCACAGACTGCATAGCAATGAGGATCGATTTTTTTCTCGCTGCCCATTCGGTTGTTGTAGTGGCCTTGCGTGTTTGGCCGTCGATCCCGGTGAAACGCATTAGGTCATTACGCTCTTTATCTTGGCTTTTTTCTGATAAGCCACTCTCGGTCTTCTTCTTTGTCCTGCCCGTTTTTTCTGCTCCTCTTTTTAGCGCTCTGTTTGCGGGCTTGGGCGGAGCATTGAGTCGTAACACTGACAGAATTGCGCGATGGTCCGAAGCAACTGATTCACTCAGGACCTCGGTCTTGATGACCGTCCACCGGTTTCGGGGTCTGTATAGGATGAAGTCAATTTGTCGCATCGGTTCTAGGACGGGAACTGTGGGCAATTCCGGCCCCGCAATGCTCCACTCTTCTTGTAGAGTGTCCAATGTCCTACTACCACGGACGTCGTTGAAGTCACCTGCGATGAGACTTGGTGTGTCAGGATCTGTAATTGCTAAGCCATTGACCTGAACAGCTGACGCGACGCGTTCGGAGTCATTAGGCCGATGGTCAAAATGAGTTGCGGCGAAGTTGAGTTTGTTGATTTGTTTTCCGCCGCTTTGCCAAACTACCGTTGAGGTTAGCAAACCGCGTTGTTCACCCCGACTGTGGTTGGGAAGCAGGGTATGTTTCTTGGATTCGATTTTAAATCGGCTCAAGATCGAATTCCCATAGGATCCGCCTTGAAGAGGAATGTTCTCAGCGAACAGCACTCGCATACCTGTGAGCCTGCCAAGTTCCAAAGGTTGGTCAATTGAGCTGCTTCGACGCACGCGTTGATCAACTTCCTGAAGAGACACGAGATCAGGGTTCACTGATTGAATCACTTCTGCGATGCGGCTGAGATCCAATTTTCCATCTGTTCCTGCAGCATGGTGAATGTTGTAGCTGAGGATTTTCAGAATAGGTTCGGTTGGTTTGCTGTGGGGCGTCGCGTTCTTTGTCGTGACTTGCTGGTTTGCTTCAGTTTGTGCAGGTTTACCAGCTAGGTTTTTTTTGGAGACAGATGAGAATATTAACCATACCGCGGAGGCGATGATCAAGACGGGTTTCGACTGTGCGAATTCTGGGATCATAGGTTTTCCGAAATGAAGCACGCGATAAATAGACAAGCATGTGTTACCAACAGGCCAGTGGTGATGCGTTTGAATTTGGAATGAAGCCCAAGGATTGCAGTGGCGCATCCAAGTGCCGCAATGATGCAACCGCCGATCGGAAACCATGCCAAAGCGAGGATTGCGAATCCTAGTAGCATGGTAGCGGCTACAACTCCGCCCATGGCTGTGTACTGGAGAGGTCCGAGGTTGTGCAATGCAACTGCGGATGGCAGGTTTTGTTTTTTCCCACTGGGAGCAGCCGCGAATGGTGAACCAACTCGGTCGGGTGTGTCATCGACAATCCGAGCCATGACTGGCGCATCATCATTGACGTTTTCGTTAACTTCGTCGCCAACAGAATCTGGTTCCTGCATCGGATTCGTCAGAGCCGGGTTTGGGTTGTCTTCGTCCGGGCTTGGTTGCGGCGAATTGTCCATCGGTGAAGTTGTTGCCTGTGATGATGAAAGAAGAATCAAGGGACGAGAAGGTTTCAGAGACGAAGCAGGTTAGAATGAAGCCAGTTGCAGGTTGGATTTATCATTGCCACCAAGGACGCTTGCAGTTTATTATCGAGACATCGCGATGGCTCATCTTAACCGATTTTCGATTAAATCGTGTGGTTATGCCCGCGCACAAATTGCCCTCTTAGGGCGACTGCTGGCTAAGTTCTTTCATCGGCCTGCACCTTGGCGGTGTGCAGTACTGGTGTCGGTTGTTTTAGTCGACAGCGAACGTTCGGATTCTCGAACCAAATGGGCTGGCGGGGCCGTACAAATCAAGACGTGCAACTTGGAACAACACTCGAATAACAGATGAAAATAGCAGGAAATATTTTGCGGGACACAAAATCAACGTTCATTTTGGCGGGCGCATGTGTGGTGATGCTTGGCGGTTTTTGGGTTGCTAAAGCCGAAGAATTTAGACAGCCCGAGCCTCTCGAGCCGGACATTGCTGAGGCGTCCTCGGAAGGAATTGAATCGATGGCAGGGATTCGAATCCCGACAGGTTGGGAGATTCAGTTGTATGCGGCGGAGCCGGATCTTGCCAACGTCGTTGCGTTTGATATTGATAACTTTGGTCGCGTCTATGTTTGTGAGACTTTTCGTCAGAATCGGGGAGTCACTGACAATCGCGCCCACGATGACGAGTGGGTGAAAGCCGACTTGGCCGCGCAAACGGTGCAAGATCGTATTGATTATCACCAACAATTGTTGGGTGATGCTGCGGTCACCTACGCACAACATGATGACCGGGTGCGTCGCCTTGAGGATACGGATGGTGATGGAAAAGCTGATAACAGCTATGTCCTGGCGAACAGATTCAATCGGCTCGAAGAGGGCACCGGTGCAGGAATCCTGGTTCGAGGATCGGACATCTATTACACATGCATCCCAAAGCTTTGGAAGTTGGTGGATAAGGATGACAATGGTGTTGCGGATGAGAGAGTCGTCTTGTCAGACGGCTACGGAGTGCGTGTCGCCTTCCGCGGTCATGACATGCATGGTCTCATTTTAGGGCCTGATGGTCGTTTGTATTTCAGTATTGGTGATCGTGGATATCACGTCACGACCGATGACGGTCGGGTATTAGCTGACCCTGAATCAGGAGCCGTTTTTCGTTGTGAGTTGGATGGATCTGGGCTGGAGGTTTTTGCCACCGGCCTTCGAAATCCTCAGGAACTTGCGTTCAACGACGTTGGTGATTTGTTTTCCGTCGATAACAACAGTGATAGCGGAGATCAGGCGCGTGTGGTGCATATTTTGGAAGGTGGCGATTCCGGTTGGCGTATGCACTATCAGTATTTACCTGATCGAGGCCCTTTCAATCAGGACCGGATCTGGGAACCACTTCATGAGGAACAACCAGCGTATATCGTTCCTCCCATTGTGAACTTGACTGATGGGCCAAGTGGTCTGGCTTTTTATCCGGGTACCGGATTCGGTGATGCACTGAAAGATAATTTTCTCATTTGCGACTTTCGCGGAGGTCCGGCGAATAGTGGGATTCGTAGCTTTACGCTGGAGCCGAAAGGTGCCTGCTATCGCCTTGCCAGTGATAGTGATCCCATTTGGTCGGTGTTGGCGACAGATCTCGCGTTTGGGCCCGATGGAGCTCTTTACATCAGCGACTGGGTTGATGGCTGGGACGGATTGGGCAAGGGACGGATGTACCGTGTTACGGATCCACGTCACCGTGACACGCCGATTGTGAAAGAAGTGCAGCGGTTGCTCGGATCAGATTGGGCCAGACATACCATTGAAGCACTCACTGATTATCTCTCCCATGTTGATCGCCGCATCCGCTTTGAGGCGCAGTGGGAACTGGCTCGACGGCGTGAATTGGATACTTTGCTTGCCTTGGCGACCAACGCGGAGTTCGATTCGGTCGGGCGTTTGCACGCTTTGTGGGGTGCCGATCAGGTTCTCAGGAAGGATCCGGATGCTCGCGATGCATCATTGAAAAAGTTACATCCGCTACTTCAGGACACAAATGACGTTTTACGAGCTGCAGCAGTCAAGGTTGCAGGTGAGCGTCTGGATTTCGGAGCAGTCGTACTTCTGCGAGCGTTATTGAGTGATCCCTCACCACGTGTCCAATATTTTTCCATTTTGGCCCTCTCGAAGTTGGAAGATGGTGATGCATTTCCGCAAGTTGTTGAGCAGTTGGTATCCGCTGAGAACAAAGATGCTGCCTTGCGGCATGCTGGTGTGACCTATTTGGTTAGTCTTCGCGATCCGTTGAAAATCGCAGCTTTGCACGAGCACCCGAGCGAACCAGTCCGCCGTATTGCTGTGGTGGCATTGCGGCGGCTAAAAATGAAGGAGACTTCGTTGTTTCTCAAGGATGAAAGTAATTTGGTCGTGTTGGAGGCGGCGAGGGCTATTCATGATAAACCGATTCCATCGGCAATGAGTGCGTTGGCAGACATGGTTGGCGTTTCGGATGGCTCAAAGCAGTTGCTGCGTCGGATATTGAATGCCAACTACCGTATTGGGACGGCCAAGTCTGCGTCGAAATTGGCTGCTTTTGCGAGTCGGGAATCAGCGATTCCAGAAATGCGGGTTGAGGCATTGGAGATGCTGGGGCAATGGGCACAACCCGACCCACGTGATCGTGTTCTGAATGCCCATCGTCCTCTGGTGGGTCGTGACGCGTTGGTAGCAAAGAAAGCCTTGGAGCCACATGTCGATTCTCTGATCACAGCACCCCAGTCAGTGCGTGAAAAGGCGATCGAGGTGGCCTCAAAATTGGGGATTTCAGGAATTGCGCCGGTCTTGGTTAATCGGATCACGAATGCAAGTCTTTCCCCCGCGACACGTGCGGTTTCCTTGGCTGCCCTGAACCGTTTGAATCCGAAGACCGCTGTTGCCCTAGCTCGGCAAGTTAAACTGAAGCCCGTTACAAAATTACTGCCAGAAGCATTGAAGGTCCTCGCACAACACGATTCAGTAGCTTCGCTGCCGCGTTTTATTGAGGCTACTGAGAGTCGGAATCTGAAAGTGAGGCAATTGGCTTGGGATATTTTGGCTGAATGTGGTGGTCCCGATGTTGTGGCGACGATTGAAAAGGGTGTCAGATCTTATCTGGAGGGCACTCTGTCAACAGATGTTCAGCTGAACGTGGTTGAAGCTGCGGATGGAAAGGTCAGTCGCGAGTTACAATCTGCTTTGGATGAATACGCCAAAGTGTCGTCGGGACAGGATCCATTAGCACCATGGTTGGTGGCATTGGATGGGGGAGATGCGGAAAAAGGTCGAGTTAGTTTCTTTGAAAATACAAAATTGTCGTGTCTAAGATGCCATAAAATTGATCGGGCGGGGGGGGCAGTGGGGCCAGAGCTCACTCGAATCGGAGGGCAAAAAGATCGAAGGTATTTGTTGGAGTCCATCTGTTTACCGGATGCGCAAATTGCCAAGAATTTCGAAACTGCGGTCATCGCCGACGATCTTGGTCAGGTTTTCACTGGCATCGTAAAGTCTGAGAATGAGGAGTTCGTTGAGCTGGTTCAGAATGATGGTGGGCAGGTTCGCATTCTGCTCGATGAGATCGTTGCGCGGCGAAAAGGGATTTCAGCCATGCCAGCAGACCTGACAAAGCTGATGTCCAAACGTGAATTGAGGGACTTGGTGGCCTATCTCGTGAGTCTGAAGTCGAGTAAACGCGGTGCCGACGAGGTTGAGTGATCTGGGTTTTTCGGTTCGTGACATCATGATTTACTCCAAACGCCGAGAGCCATTGTTGGAGTGCATTGTGCTGAGCTAAGTGGTTGGTTCACCAAGGCTTGACGCAGCGGTTTTGTTGCCTGAGACGCTATTGCCTCTTACTGGATGACTTTGTTGCTGAACCAACAGGTTAGAGCGATTTTGAATGATCTACTGATCCGTTATTCGAACCACCTGTATTCCAATAACTGGTCAACGCTCTCCGAGCGGTTCACATCGCATGAGTGGGGTTGCATAGGGCCGGTTTGCGATCAGCGTTTTTCCAGCCGAATTTGCTCGCCTGATTCGGATGATTTTTGATCGATGCAAACATGAGCGTGGGTTAACCGATGATGAAGCATTGTCTGCTGTGGGGTGTAATGTCTCATTTCAACTCGAGGTAGCTTCTGAGCAACAGTCTATTNTCACTGTTGATTTTGACACTGCTAGCCAGATGGGCGAGTCGAATTCAGGGAGAAGCAACTGCCGCTTCTGCCATGGGTCTTGAAAGTTCAAAACCTGTTGCCAGAGATATGGACGTAACAGCCTCAGCAAATTTGATTAGCACTCTTTCAATTGCTGTACAGCTTGTCGGGCGCGGGCAAGAAAATCTTTCTTCGGCTCACCTGTCTCTAAAAAGATTGGGGAGCCGATAGTGATGCAGCTGAGCAAGGGAACCGGCAGAACTTCTCCTCGTGGCAAAATCCGATTGACGTTGTCAATGTACACAGGCACCAATTCTAGGTCAGGCCGTTTTTTTGCCATGTAGAACAAGCCACTTTTGAATTTCCCCATCTCATCATCTCCAGCAGATCTGCCACCCTCGGGAAACATGATTAGGGAATACACATCACCCATTTGCTGAAGCATGATATCGATGGGGCTCTTGTGAACTTTGATCTCCTTGCGATCCACAAGCAGAGCGTTGAAGCTTTCTGCCATGTGGGGCTTCAGCCAACCTTTGGACCAGTAGTCTTTGGCCGCAACAGGACGTGTGATTCGTCGGAGTTCACGCGGCAAGGCAGACCACAGCACAACAGCATCGAGATGGCTTGTGTGATTGGCGAAATAGATGCGTTGGCAGGTGTCAGGCTGGCAATCAACCCAACGTACAGTGAATCCACTGAAGAGCTTCGCTAGCAGGACGATAACGTGACTCGTGAATGTCATTGGCTGAATCTAACGTCAAAGTCGTTCTGCAACTTGCCTGGAGCTTGAGAAAAATATCGCAGGTATGCGTTCGGTGTCTTATTCATCCGATGATATTGTCTCCAGCATTTTCCTGTTGGCGGATGGTGACCGGCCAGCCAGCAAATTGATTTTCATTTTTTCCATCCGTGGCATCGATCAGGAAACGGAAACAGTCGATCTGGTAGGTTTTTTCTTCCGTGTCGATCGTCACAAGGCCGAAGCCACTTCCTTTTTGATGCGCCTTCTCGTAGCGATTTTTCTTTGTGCCTACCTCTGGATTCCCGATGGCGTAAACGTAAACCATGTTTCCAAAACCGTCGAGGTATTCTCCTGTGTTTTCCAAGCCATGTGCTGGTCGTTTTTGGTGCGGCATGCCAACTTCATCTGGTCGCCACCAACGGGGGTAGCCTGCGGCTATTGCTGGTGTGCAAAAAGACCACATGCTATCGCGTTGACGCTCCACTCCATATTGCGACAACGAGCTCAGGTGTTGGTCTCCGTTGATATGCAATGCCTTCGATTCGCGAAGGATGTCAATGGCACGATCTCGTGGCGTTTGCGGCCAGCCTCCTGAGTCGAGATCCGCTTTCAGATAACCATCATATTTTCCATGATGAGTTGCAAGTCCTGCAAATACCGTCTGGCTCAGCAGGATCTTCATTTTGTGACCGCGCCAATCTTTTCCCCATTGCCTCAGGAACGACTCTTGGCGGGAGCCCAGCAGATGGAGCCCCGGTTTGTCGAGCACAGTTGTTTGGAAGTTTTGGTCTTTGACATGGTCAGCGCGGCCACTGCCGGTATCAACATGTTGGGGGCCACTCTTGAATTGCCGATCGCCGAGGATCGCAAAGCTTACGTCACCATATACCATGTCGCCGTAGTAAACGCTGATGCCCTGTTGGACAGGAGTGGGGTCATGGACATCCGGATGATGTGCTGTATTCGTCTTATGCACAACATTGACCATGCGTGCTGGTTCTCTGTACCCGCCATTGGATGAAGCACCCCCGGTTTGGACATCCATCGGGACTCCACCTTCGCCCCAGATGTTACCTTGGAAAACATCATGATCATCTGCAAGACAGATCGTTGGTCGGTCACGCATTGCGTCCCTGAACGACCATCCAAACATGTAGTATTTTCGAAGATAGTTCAGGATTGCCGGCTCAGCTGGATCACGGATCAGTCCATAGCCGCCATGGCTTTCGTAGAGCTGATCACCAGAAAAGTAGATCAGATCTGGGTCAAGCTTGACAATGTTTTCAGCTACAGGCTCGTATGGGAAGCCGTAATGATTTTGGCATGTTAGGGCTCCTATTCTCAGTGGTCTTCCTGCGGGGTTGGCTTTGATCATGCCACTCCAACTTGACTCCTCTTCGACACCATCTTTCTTCAGTTCCCTGTACAACAATCGGTATGGCGTGGCGGCTTTTTCATTCCAATGTGGAATTCGAAAAGTCGCTGTCCATGCATCTGTGTCCAACGCTGTATGACCGAGCGATTTCCAGTTCCCGTCGACTTTGACCTGCAATTCAATCTTCTGGTTGTCCTGCTTTCCCAGTGGTCCAGTGAGAGCACTGATTTTCAGTACGAAACCTTCGTTACTACGCGAGTCACTTAAGGAATACATTGACCACAGGATCGGGCCGAATTTTCGTGATTCATCGATGGTGAATGCGTTCCCAGTGGCTGCCCAATCTTTGAAGCGATATCGTCCACCTTGACCTTTTTTCAGTTTGGCGTCGAAGTTGTTGACCAGAGAAATGTTTCCAAGCACTGCTGGGGACTGAACTGTTGTGGTCAGTTGATCAAGTTTCTTTCCCGAGGGGGTTTCAGCAATGAGCGTGAGTTCAACCTGCGTCCCCAGTCCACGCCCATCGAGCCTTAGAATAGTCTCATCAGCAAGATCGATGGATCGGCTACCTACATTGCGGCCCAGTACCAGTTTTCCCTCGAGCACCCCGGCATTGATTCCACCATTTGCAAAGCAGTTGCTACGATATTCGTTCAGTTCGCTCTTGGTGCCTATTCGAAAACCTGCACCCGCATCTTTCTTTTGACCACCAATTTTTTGCATTGTGACACGCATCTCAGCTGAGCCGCTTGGATCAGTCCATTGGTGTGTGATGAGATGCAGATTGCGATTTCCCCCGGTGGTTTGGCATTCTGCGGCCCCATCTTTGATTCGCCAGTCTTCCATTGGATTTGCCCAGATTCGGGCGTCCAGCCAGACGCGATCATGCGTTTTGGACCACGACACGGTGGCATTTAGATCCGAGGCATTGAGATCCGAGGCATTGAGATCCGTTGAATTCGCCAACGGAGCGGTGTCAGGATTCGATGCCTGATCGTCGCCACGTAGCGTTCGTGATAGACCCAAGCATGCTCCTCCGAGAGCAAGTAATTTCAGGGTGATGCGTCGGGTGAGAGACTTCATCAAATGATCCTTTGGATTGGTTGTGGCATTCTATTTTGCTTCATGCAGCCGAGCACAGTTCGCTTTAAAGCTCAATACCCGATTGTCCATCCCAGCGGACAAAGCCTTCGATTGCAGCATACTCAGCCAAGCCGATTTCATCGTACCTTCTTGCGGTATCAGCATTGCGTTGTTCGGCTCTTTGCCAGAATTCCCGAACGTCAGATCCGGGGAACAAGGCGCGATCTTTTTGAGATTCGTGTTTGAAGATAGCAGCCCGCTTTTTTTCAACTTCGGTTGGACTCAGCGGAACTGCCATTTCGATTTGGTGAGGAGGCCATTCCTGCCAGGCTCCACGGTATAGCCAAATTGCGCAACTTTCGTACCACGCATCCTGTTCACACTGCTTGCAGGATTGAAGGATGGCTGACAGGCAGGTACGGTGCGTTCCATGTGGATCAGACAGGTCACCGGCAGCGTAAATCTGATGAGGTTGGATTTTGCGAAGCAGGTTCAACGTGATGTTGATATCGGCGGACGATATCGGGCTCTTTTTCACGCGGCCAGTTTGGTAGAACGGCAAGTCCAGAAAATGTAGATGTTCATCTTTGACTCCACAACATCGAGCGCCCTCGCGTGCTTCACCACGTCGAATCAAACCCTTGATACGCTGCACCTGATCACTGTCGACTTGTCCTGGTTGTTTTTTCCGCAAAGCTTCATCAATGTGTGATTCCAACTCGGCAAGACCCGTAGTGTGAATTTGGAACTCGCTGCAGAATTCTTCCACAAACTCGGCAAACCGAATCGCGTCTTCATCAAAGACGGCAATGTTCCCCGAAGTTTGATAGGCAATGTGAACCTCATGACCCTGCTCAACCAGGCGGATCAAAGTTCCGCCCATCGAAATGACATCATCGTCCGGATGTGGCGAGAACACGATGATGCGTTTTGGAAAGATGTCGTCACGGTGCCCGGGTCGATCACCCACTTGTTTTGCATGCTCTGGTTTGCCACCGGGCCACCCGGTGATTGTCGAATGCATATGACGAAAAACTCGCAGATTTATATCGTACGCATTTCCATGGGCTGCCAGTAGGTCCTGCAAGCCCTGTTCGTTATAGTCCGCGTCTGTGAGTTTGAGGACGGCTTTACCCAGTTCTTGTGATAGATCTATTACGGCTCGCCTGATGGTCTCGGAGTCCCAGTTGACCTCACCCAGAAGCCATGGAGCCTGGGAGCGTGTCAAGCTCGAAGCAGCAGATTCATCGAGTAAGAAGCATGTATCTGGGTGGTCTTGCAGGAACGTGGCGGGGATCGTTGTGTTCGCGTAGCCTTCAACAGTCTTGGCGACGATGTCGGCTTTGCCTTCACCAAACGCAAGCAGCATGATGCGTTTTGCTTCGAGGATCGTACCCACACCCATGGTGATCGCGAAACGGGGAACATTCTCAGTACCAAAGAAGTCACTGGCGGCATCAGTGCGGGTTACCCTATCCAAGGTAATCATTCGCGTCCTCGTTGCCCGATCCGATCCAGGTTCATTCAATCCAATATGACCGGTGCGATTGATTCCGAGAAGCTGGATGTCGATACCACCACAGTCATGTATTAGCTGTTCGTATTGGTGGCAGTATTCAGCTACATCCCCCTTTGGAATGGCTCCATCAGGGATGTGTATGTTGCTGGGTTGGATGTCAACGAGATCGAATAGATGCTCGTGCATGAATCGAGCAACGCTCTGCAACTCAAGAGGTTGCATTGGAAAATATTCGTCAAGATTAAACGTGATGACATTGGCAAAAGAAATTTCGCCCCTTCGGTGCATCCGCACGAGTTCATCATAAACATTGACAGGCGAAGAGCCAGCAACCAGTCCCAGGACACACATCTGCTCCTGCTTTGCTTTATCACGTATCAGTTCTGCGATTTCTCTCGCTGCTGCGACACTGGCGTCGGATGCACGATTGAAAACGCTACAAGGAATTCGTTCATTGGGAAATTCAATCACGATGCAATTACCTGTTGTGCGACCTTGGCTGCTCCAATGACACCGGCATCATTGCCGAGTGAAGCAAATTCGACTTGCAAATGACTACCCACCTCTTCAAGAGTGGTGGAGATAATCGTATTCCGTACCGTTGCTAAAAATTTTTGTCCCACTTTGGATTGGCTGCCCCCGAAGGTCATCGCTCCACCCAGCAACACAACAGTGGGGTCGATTACCTGAGCCAACTGGCCGATTGCCTGCCCGAGATATCTGGCGGTTTGGTCAATTACTATGTTGCATAGTTCACAGCCGTTTTGAGCGCGTGCGGCAATGTCTCTGGGAGTAACAATATCTGTTGTCAATAATGACGCGATCTCTGAGTTGTTCGTTGTCTTCGCCAATGAGTGCAATTGTCTGACAACTCCTTTTGACCCGGCATAAGCTTCTAGGTGGCCCATTTTTCCACATGTGCATGGAAGAGCCTCCTTGCCAAATCTGATTGCGATGTGCCCGAGTTCGCCAGCACAACCATGATCACCGCCGTACGGGGAACCATTCATCACCAAGCCACAGCCGATACCCGTTCCAAGCGTTACCAGTGCGAGTGATTTGTTGCCAAGAGATCTTAGTGCGTGTTCGGCGTAGGCTGCTGAGTTCGCATCATTCACGACGACGTTCGGCAGATCTCTTGATTTGCGGAGAATTTCCCGCAGACGTTTTCCCTTCCATTGAGGTAGGTTCACAACTTCGCGCAGGACGGCTTCTCGAGAATCAAGCACGCCTGGAACAGCCAAGCCAATACCAGACAACTTGAATTTACAGTACTCCGGGGAAGATAATTCGCGATCAGCAAAGGCGACTGACGCATCAAACACTCGTTCAGGTGTTACCAGATCTGGAGTCGCCAAAGCATGCTTGGAACGCATGACGCCTGAGGCATCGATGAGCCCCAGTTTTACGTTCGTTCCACCCACATCAATCCCCAGAAATAAATCTTCTTGGGCCGTGGAGGGTGTTGCGCAGATGGTAGGCTTGCTGGTCATAAACCTGATTGGTCATAAACGCGGTAGAGGGCTAGGCAAAGGAATCTCACCTTTTGTTTGCATCATGACTGGTAACGCAGCGAGCTAATGAAGGATAATGACAGCGTGATCCGGTTGCGAATTCACACTCACGGTATTCGCATCAGCAAACAGAATCTACGGTTGTAGATACTTATGTTAATCAAAAACAGCCTGTTGAGGCATGATGACCGTGGGAAAGTAGGCCGGCACGGTACAAAATGAATATAGAAGCTTGCGTCAACCGACGAGCAGGAATGCGTCACAGATTTCGTTTCGTCATAGTCCCTAGCAACATTGCAACCGGTACTATCGATACAGCATGATCACCTCGTAGAAGAGGTTTTGCGAGCCGACTTCTCATTCCGCGTTTCACAGTGATGGAAGGCGTTAGCTGCAGTTCCGCGAACAGACTCTAACATCAAACATTTGAAAGAATGAGACCGTTGGTCGACCTCACAACCTTTCGCGTGAGGAGTCACTGGGTCAAACCATCTGGAAGTCTCCCAGCGGCGACTTCTTCATCCCACTCATCCATGAGCGGCCAGCTTTCTGCGAGCGTACCAAAGTCGGCCATTTTCAAGTAGCCGCGCACCCTTTGAATGGTGGAATCAAGAAGATCACGGTCATTTGCAAAAATTGGACCATGGCTGGGGGCCAACCATTTCACATCACTGTCTCGGATTCGCTCGAGTGATGAGACGAAGGCTTTGATATCGCTTCCATGGTGTGCATCGATGGCCCCAATGCACCCGTCGCGGTAAATATTATCGCCACTGAGGAGGACATCTCCGATCCGAAATGCCAATTGGCTGTTGGTATGACCGGGGGTGTGCCACACTTCAATCTGGAGCGAACCCACTTCAATGATGTCTCCATCATTAACCTCGTGCTCGATTTCAACCGGAGGCATCGCCATCTTCAAGTCCTGTGCCGCGATTTCGGCCAATGTGATTAGGGTATCGCCGGATTGGAGAGGAGCTACGGCATTCGGGTGAGCGGTGACCGACGTCTTCAGTAGCTGCTTGGCTTTCGCGAGTCCTTGGATGTGATCCACATCCGCGTGAGTTGCCACCAAAGTTTTGCAGCGAGAAAACGGAAAATCGACTTGGCGTATGATCTCTACAAAGTCTTCGACTGTTTCTTCATAGCCCACGTCGATCAAGATCCACTCGTCACCATCATAGACAAGGTAGACATTGCACCCGAGGACTTCCCCCGCTTGGAAGTTTAGTTCAATGATTCCTGGGAAAATCGGTTTACGGGTCAGCATGGTATTCGTTGAAAAAAATAGGAGTGAATCAAGCTTCATTGTACGCTGAAGGGCTTCAAGCCTGTAGCCCACAGCTGCAGGACCGAACTCGCGACATTTTGCCCCGGTAGTAGCTGCCTGATGCTATCAGCGGTTCCTGATCGGAAGGAGTTCAGCCAAGCCCTGCCGATAGTTTGGAAAGTGCAGTTTGGAGACTAGATCGCGTTTCATTTTTCGGTTCCAAACCCGTTTATTACTCTCGGACCTCATCATTACCGGGGAACGCGCGTCTGGCGTCACAAACTGTGGTTTTTTCGAGCCAGTTTGATATGCAATTTCCTCGTAAAACTGAGAGCGAACGACGGGTTGATCATCACTAATGACGTACAAACCCTGTGTGTCTCTTCGCAAAGTCGAACAGACTGCTTCGGCGGCATCATCGACGTGGATTAAATTCAAGAAACCGTGCTCTGGTGAGGCGATCGGTCTTCCAGCGATCACATCCGCTGCACGCGGAACTCTACCAGGCCCGTAGATGCCGGAAAGCCGCAGAATCGTCCATGGTGACTGCGGACGCATTTGGTTTAACAAAGATTCTGCCATCAGGTGTGCACGTCCACCATCGCGCACGGGCCGCGTTGGACTCGCTTCGTCGACCCACAAGCCATCTTGCTGGTGGTAGACGCCCGTTGTGCTGATATAGCAAATCTTTGCCTCTGGACTGATGGCGTGCAGTAGGTTGCGTAGGCCACCTACTTGCGATTCAAAGCGATTGTGACAGCTTTTTCGGTCATAGCTGACGCAAATCACGACGTGTTTGACGGCAGGCAGGTCCATCAGCGTCCGTCGATCTGTCCAGTCGGCCACAATCGGCTGAATTCCTTCGCTGGCAAGTTCTCGCTGCTTTCCGCTCTGACGCGTGGTTGCCCAAACCGTGGTTCCATCACGAATTGCCAAACGTGCTACCCGGCGACCCAGGTAGCCGCAACCGAAAATCATGGTTTGATCCGAAACATCGCTCATTTCAGGTGGTTTTCCAATTAGCAGAGGTCACTTTTTCGGGGATCTTGAATAGAGGCTATAATGATCAGCGTATCTTAAGAATGGGTACGTGATCGCCAACTTCGCGTCGCGATTCGAGGCAGCTTTGCAGAACTTCATTACGAAACCACCGGTCGTCGGCAAACCGCAATCAATTGCCCTCACAATAGTCTCTCTCGCTCTGGGCGTCGGAGCGGTGGGTGGTGTTACGGTCGAGGCTCAGTCACCCGCGGTGGCTCCGACGCTGGTTGCAGATTACCGAGAGACGGAGATACCTGTCCCCGGCGGGCTTCAAGAAATCCTTGCTGCCGGAAGCATTCCCAATTCTCTCGCACAACTCCGATTGCTGGAACAGCAATTCGGACAAATTTCGGCATCGGCGAAATTATGCACCGTCAGTATCAAGATTGGGCAGGCACAGGGCTGTGGCGTAATTATCGACGGCGGTGGCAAGGTATTGACCGCTGCTCATGTGGCGATGAGACCCAACAAGCCTGCCACTGTAATTCTGGCAAATGGACGTCGTCTGGACGCGATGACGCTTGGATTGAATAAAAATGTTGATGCGGGCATGTTGCAGATCAGCCCAGGCCAAAATAAGGGAGCGGATTGGCCTCATGCAACGCTGGGTGACAGTAGTAAGTTGGCTCGTGGTATGTGGTGTATTGCGACAGGCCATCCCAGTGGATTTGACCAGACAAGGGGGGTTGTCACGCGAGTCGGCCGCATCGCTCGCGTGAATCGTTCGGCTTTGCGAACTGACTGTGCTTTGATTGGGGGCGATAGTGGTGGACCATTGTTTGATTTGTCGGGGAAACTGATCGCGATCCACAGCCGCATCGGGAATGACGTGGAAGAAAATTTACACATTCCGATTGATAATTACAGCAAGTCGTGGGATCGCCTTGTAGCTGGGGAATCTTGGGGGACGCTACCCGGTTTTCGTCCAGTACTCGGTGTGCAAGGGAACTCTCAAGTTGAGGAGGCTGTGATCGATATCGTTCGCCCCAATTCAGCCGCAAAGAAAGCTGGTATCCAGCAAGGGGACATCATCAAAGAGTTTGGTGATCGCAAAATTACAGATTTTCAATCACTGAAAGAAGCCGTTGCCGAGACGATGCCAGGTGAGAACGTTCGCGTGCGTGGTCAGCGTGATGGAAGTCCCGTCTTCTTTAGGGTGGTGATTGGGCGAGGCGAATAAACGGAAGCAGAGACTTGACGAAATTTCAGATTCGGTTTGGTGCAAGATGGTGATTAGTAGCATGCGATGTTTTGCAGAAAAGCTTCCTTTGGTTTTTATCGCTTTGGTATTGTCCACCGAGGGGCAGGCAGTATTTGCTCAATTTGAGCCCCTCCCACGACGTGATAATGCGTCCATGATGAATCTGGTTCGACCAGTGACGGAGAAAATTTCTGGCTCCGTTGTTCAGGTTTACAGTGGTGATCGACCCGTTGCCTTGGGAACGATAGTCGCTGAAGATGGCTTTATTCTCACGAAACGGAGCGAACTGAGTGGAGATCCGATTCGTGTGCGACTTAGCGACGGACAACTCTTGCCGGCTCGTGTTGCCGCCGTGCGACGGAGCAACGATTTAGCCATGCTCAGGGTCGAAGGCGATCTCACCTTGAGTCCTGCTGAGTTCGCTGGAAAAATACCACCAGTCGCCAGCTTTGTCATTAGCGTGGGGCGCAAGTCCAATCCCATCGGATTGGGTGTGATTGGGGCGAAGCCACGCAGAATTTCTCATCAAGGGCGACTTGGTGTCTTATTGCAGGATGATAGGACCGGCAGGGCTATGGTGCGTGGCGTCTTTCCTGATAGTGGGGCTGAAGCCGCTGGCATCAAGAAAGGAGATCTGATTGTCGCAATCAACGGTCGAGAAGAACGTAGTCGTTTGGGTGTGATTGAAACGTTGCGTGGAATGTTTCCCGGGGAAAGTGTTCGCCTGACAATCACGCGGAATGACGAAGCAAAAGATGCGACAACTCTGGATGTAGATGCGTCCATACGTGAATTGAATGTAATGCGAGAATCTGAAAGTGATGCACGAGTCAACGGACCAAGAAACGTACGCCTCTCAGGTTTTGATCAGGTCATGCAGCATGATACCGTTTTAGATCCCGATGAGTGCGGTGGGCCTCTTATGGACACTCAAGGCAACGTCATTGGGATCAATATCGCTCGTGCGGGTCGCGTTGTTAGTTACGCGCTGCCAGCGTCACTGATTTTGCCTGAGATGATCAGCATGCTTGCCGAAGCGCGGGCTGCCAGTCGCTAAGCCGAGACCGTGATCCAGTTTCGGTGCCGTTGGTCTGGCCGCTAAATTCGTTACCAGATTTCGTAGATTAGTGAAAGATTCTTTGCATGATTGTGACATCACACCATCGATCTTGCATACGCCCAATTTCCTTTTGTACGCCGACGATTTCGTAACCGTGTCGTTGGTGGAATGATATGCTCCGGCGGTTGTCGCTAATGATTTTGGCAACGGCATGGTGTAAGCCTACCTGGCGACAATGTTCTTCTATTTGTTGCTGCAGTAGATCGCCGATGCCGCGTCCTGTGGAATTCGGATGCAAGTAAATCGCGGTCTCGCAGGTGTAGCGGTAGCCATGACGTTTGCTGTGAGGCCTGGTAGCTGACCAGCCCAGAATCATGTGTTCTGATTCAGCGACGAACCATGCATTGGGTGTCGGTTTTTCAATGAGCTTGCCGACATCGATCGATGCCCAAGCCTGTGTATCGAAGGTCGATCCACCAATTTCTATATGATGGTTGTAGATGTCAGCGATTGCAGTGGCGTCATTTGCGACGGCTTTTCGAATGTGTATGTCAATCATGCTTACCGATGGTGATCACTCAGCCTACAAGAGGCTCATTGGTTGGACACGTGTGTTTCCACAGCCAGCGTATACCGTCGCGAATAGCAGGTTCGTGGTGCTCGGTTGAAAGACCATCATGATCAATTCCTCCCAGAAGGACTTTTCGTACTGATCCGCCATAGCTATCCAGCATTTCATTCTGAAAGTCGATAGGCACAAGTGTGTCGAGTTCAGATTGCAAAATCACCGCATGCAGATTTACTTTTGGAGCGGTTTTCATTGTGTCCATTGCGTCACACAAATCCGCAATGACTGGATTGATAAGACCGAAGTGTGGATAGGGATTGGCTGCTCTCTTGATAACACGCTTTAGTGGGGGGGGATTTCGAAGGATCAAGCCTGTGTGCGTTGGATCTGGAGTGTGCTTGGCCGCGATATGAAGAATAGTAGCGCATCCGAGACTATTGCCACATAACCAGATGGAAGTATTCGGACCAGCATGTTTCTCGGTAATCGCTTGCCAGAAAGCGGAGCCTGCCTGAGCCATTGTTGCAAGACTAGCCTGTCCACTGCTGCCACCGTAACCAGGAGGATTCCAGGTACAAAGGGTGGTTCGTTGGGTATCCAGCATGCGGGCAGGGAACGAAGTGGAGCGTTCGGCTCGACCTGCCGTTCCGGGGAATTTTAGTATCAGTAGTTCAGGCGGCTCAGAATCCTGATGGCTCTGCTGAACAAAGCACTCAATGGTTTCTGTTTCACATGGTAGTATCACTCGTTCCAGCGTCGGGGCGTGAATGGGGTGCTGCGATGGTCGCAGTACCATCCGATCAAGCAGATGGCGGCGGAAAGAGCGTAGGGGTCGCCGCTGCATGGGTAGGGATCACCTCAGATTCGGGGCTTGCCTCAGTGGACACGTTGTCCAGGCTGTGCGCCATCATCGACACCCAGGATAAACACGTCAGCACCACCTGGTCCAGAAGCAGTGACCATTCCTTCGCTAAGCCCAAATCGCATTTTCCGTGGCTTCAGATTGGCAACCATGACAACCAGTCGTCCTACGAGATTCTCAGGCTCGTAGGCGGCCTTGATTCCTGCAAATACCTGCCGACGTTCTTCGCCACCAAGGCTGAGTGTCAACTTCAGCAACTTATTCGCTTCGGGGACGTGCTCAGCGCTGATCACGCGGGCAACCCTGAGATCCACCTTTGCGAAGTCATCGATGGTGATCTCTTCAGAGAGTGGTTCATCTTTGAGTGGCTGGTCACTGTCACTGAAGGTCGGTTGATTATCGGCTGCAGTATCTTCCGCTGCCAGTTCTTTGCTTTCTTCAATCATTTTCTTCAAATCCTCAGGTTGTACTCGATCCATCATACGTTTGAATTTCGATACGGGACTTCCGACCAAAGGCTTCTTGCTTTGGTCCCATGAAGTAATCTCTTCACCCAATAACTCCCCACACTTCACAGCCAACTCAGGCAAGACAGGTGAAAGGTAGACTGCAAGCTGGCGAAATAGATTTAGAGCTACGGTGCATGTGTCGCGTAGTTCGTCGGTTCTTTGTTCGTCCTTCTTCATCTCCCACGGCTTGGCATGCTCAACATACGGATTTGCCGCATCAGCTAGTTCCATGATTTTCCGCATGGCTTTGGCGTATTCACCAGCTTCGTAAGCTTCCGCGATGTCGTCACCCGCTGCTGCTGCAGACGTGAATAGACCACCGTCGTCGGGATACGTTGCGGAGAGTCCTGTCTTATTAGCAAACTTGCCGACGCGACTCGCCAAATTTACGACTTTACCTACCAGATCGCTATTCACCTTTTCGGTGAATTCCTCGACTCCTAAGTCAAGATCTTCTACGCGCGAGGTCAGTTTGGTCGCGTAAAAATATCTTAGGTATGAAGGGTTTGCATATTTTAAATAGGTCTCTGCAGCGACCAACGTTCCGTCACGCTTCGACATCTTCTTGCCGTCGACGTTGAGGAAACCGTGAATGTGTACCTTCGTAGGCATGTTGTACTGAGCTGCGTTCAGCATGCCGGGCCAAAACAGCGTATGAAAGTAAGTAATGTCCTTGCCGATGAAGTGGTGGATTTCACAATCCGGGTCTCGCCACCAGTCTGCCAACTGTTCATCGTTTTTTTCACACCACTCTCGAGTGCTGGCGATGTAGCCAATCGGTGCATCGAACCAAACATACCAGTAGTTGCCAGGGGAGTCTGGTATCTCAAATCCAAAGTAGGGGGACGGCCGGCTGATGTCCCAGTCTCGCAGTTCTTCGGCGAGAAAGTGACCTTTCAAATAGTTTGCGACTTCACTTTGTAACGCGCCACTCGTTTCAACCCAATCAGTCAAAAAAGCATGAAGTTTTTCCAATTGGACAAACAAATGGTTCGATTCACGCAATACCGGAGTCGCACCACTGAGCGTGCTCTTTGGATCAATCAAATCAGTTGGATTGTATGTCGCGCCACATGTGCAATTATCACCGGCCTGATCAGTAAGACCACAACTTGGACACGTCCCACGTACAAAACGGTCTGCCAGAAATGTCTCGGCCTCGGGATCAAAGAGTTGTTCGATTGATCGCTCGGTAATGAGGTCGGCTTCTCGGAGTGATTGCCAGAACTCACCACAGATTTCTCGGTTTGCATTGCTGTTGGTGCTGCCGTAATGATCAAATTGGATTCCAAACCCAGAGAAGTCACGTTGATGAGCTTTGCTCATGTCACCAATCAGGGATTCCTCACTACGCCCCTCCTTGCGGGCGCGGATCATGATCGCTGTGCCGTGGGTGTCATCGGCACAAATATAGATGCAGCGGTTGCCTCGCATTTTTTGAAACCGGACCCAAACGTCAGTCTGGATATATTCCACCAGATGTCCGATGTGAATCGGGCCATTCGCGTAAGGAAGAGCACTGGTGACAAGTATTTTGCGTGTCATGAATGAATGTAATTGGGAAACGGGATCGGGATCAGAATTGTACTCATATGAGACATTTCATACGACGGCACGGTGGCGGTTGAGATCTCGAAAGCATCACTTCGTCTGGGTCCTCGTGGATGGTTGCATTAAAAAAAACTGAAAACCGTGCCTTAATTCCAAAAAAGTCTCAAGTTTCAAAGCCACATCCCTGTTTGATCTTGCCTCGCAATGGGCTTGTCACCGATTATCGACATCCCGGTCGGGTGCGAATTTCGCTCGAACCAGCGGTGCTTTTCGGAGGGCAGGATGCCTCAATGGGAAGCAGAGTTCATGCACATGTTGTCCACGGAGGGGCGAACGCGATGAGATTGTTTTTCGCACTGTTGGTTGCCGGCTCACTCGGGTTCTTGGCTCCATCTCAGGCCGCCTTGGCCGGGGACGCGATTCTGCTGGATTTCTCATCTGCCCACTGCTCTCCCTGTCAGGCTATGAAGCCCACTCTTGCTCAGCTTGCTAGCAATGGTGTGGCAATTCGGCACGTTGATGTGGTCACGGAACCACACTTGGCAGCTCGTTATGGCATCCGCAAGACACCGACGTATGTTGTCTTGTCAGGTGGCCAAGAAGTGGCAAGGTTGATCGGGCAGCAATCACTGGCTGCTTTGCAGACCGCACTAGCGAGCAATCGATCCGGACCTCGGATACCCACCCGAGCAACAGATCCCTCTTTTAAAAATATTGCCGCACCGGCGACTCGGCTTGCGCCACTTGCTGGTGGTGTATCAGCACGTGTCCGGCCAGCCTCTGTAGTGAGCGAAGCGATGCCGAATGTATCACTTGCTCAAGCGATCGAAATAGCGCGTGCCGCAACAGTTCGTCTCCGTGTCCATGATGGACATGGGTATGGAGCTGGTACTGGTACAGTCATTGATACCAACGGTGATCAGGCATTGGTCTTAACATGTGGGCATCTGTTTCGAGAAAACAAGGGGCAAGGAAAGATCGAAGTTGACCTATATGTTGGCGGGCAGACCCAGACAATCATTGGCGAATTACTTGACTATGATGCTGACACACATGATGTTGCACTTGTTGCAATTCGTCCTGGTTTTCAGATGCAGCCAGTCCAAATGATTCATCCGCAGGAACGCGTGCGTACCGGCCAGACTGCGTTTAGCTTTGGTTGTGACCGGGGCGCTGATCCTTCACGACGTGACACAATGATTACCGGTGTTGATAAATATGATCAACACTTGGGAGTTTCCAATCTGGAAATAGCTGGTGCACCAATTGATGGTCGAAGCGGTGGTGGCTTATTTGATGAGGCAGGGAGATTGATCGGTGTGTGTAACGCTGCCGATTACGAGGGTGATGTTGGGATTTATGCTGGACCGGGTTCCGTGCGGTGGCAACTTGACAAAGCAGATCTGTCGACAATTTACCAGCGAGCCCAAGCTCCTCAGGTACGGCTAGCGTCACTGCAGCAAGAAAATTCAAGCGTTGGTGTGAGTTCCACTGGCGAAGCAGATGAAGTTAACGTGTTGAATGGATCAAATCGCGTCTCATCCGGTGAAATGCTTAACGTTAATGGCACGTCGATGAATGATCGTGAAGTGATCGTGATTGTGCGAGACCGCAAGAATCCTACTGGTCCGGCACAGGTGATGACACTGAACCAGCCATCCGCTGACTTGATGCACATGATTCAGCAGCATGCAAAGTGAAGTGGTGACTCGCGGTGTTGTGGCATTCGCTCTTGGAGATTTGTCAATCTTTGGGTGTGACCCCGGCTTGTCCTGCTGGGAACTGAAACTCACTTACGATTTCACCGTTGACTTTTCGATGCTGCAACGTGAGTTGAGATCGCTTTTTGTTGTATTTGATTTCTCCTGATAGAAATCCACCCGCGACACGCAGGAACTGATGGATGGGCCGCTTGTCCTTGGGATTCCATCCGAGTTGATGCTCTTCGCTTCCCGGGCCGCATCCAAATTCCCAGAGACCGGACTCTTTGTCATGAGATGCATACTGCCAATGACGATCACCACAAAGCACGATTAGGTCATCGTATTGCGCCAGTCTATTTCGAAGCTCTATTCCTTCGTGAGCAAAGATTTTGTTGGCGTGATTGTCTTTTTTGTTTTTTCGATCTGGACCAACGATCGGTGTCGGGCTGAATACAAGTTTGAATTTTGCCTCTGAAGTATCAAGCGTTTCAAATAGCCATTCTTTCTGTTCTTTACCCAAGATTGTTTTCTCTGGTCCATCAGGCAGTTGATTAGGGCTTCGGAAATCACGACCTTCAAGTAACCAAACTTGAAGGTCTTGTCCCCATCGCACGGTTTGGTAGCGAGGGTCACGGGTTGGGAATTGTTCGTGATTGAATAAATCCACTCCCTGTTCAAAACTTACCGAGCCGTACTTTTGTCCGGGAGAGCAGTCGTTCTTTAACGTGTCATGATCGTCTTTCAGAAAGTAACTCGTTGTGTTTTGATAAAATTGGCGATTGTTGGGGAGCGCAAAAATTCGGCTCCATTTGAAACGCATCAGTTCCAGGGTCATCGCCCAGGGATCTGGCTTGTCGTAGTATTCAATGTCCCCGGCGTGTACCACAAATTCAGGAGCGATCTTTTCCATCGCTGGATAGATTTTGTGTCCTTGGAGTCCGTCGTCGCGTCGAATGAAATCGTGACAAGTGGTCATGCAGAACTTGATGTTTTTTTGTGCAGCAGTCGCTGGCGCCGTTTCAAAGCCTCCACGAATCACCGCGGTGGGCGGTTGCCCATCAGCGACGCGAGCCTCCACGATGGCGGCATAATCTGTTCCCGGTTTCAGGTCATTCAGTTGCCATTGGGTCGTGAAGTCGTTTGAGGCAACAGTGCGTGTCCACGGCGTACTTTTGAGTGCTCGACGTTGAAGTTTCGGGAAATAGATTAAGCGTACTTCGCCTTGTTTTCCGGGACACGCACCGAACATGTCTTCCAGACGGGCATCTTTGGGCAACTGAGCAGCAAGGAGCTGCTCAGCATCCGTGTTCATGGAAAGCTTTGAAGCTTCTTTTGATGATAACCTCAGGAATGGTTGTCCATCCCTGTTCATCTGCTTGTGGCGTGTTGTTCTCGTCCAAAGCACGATTGAACTTTGGTCCGCCCAACTGTTTCTCATTCCATTGGCCAGAAATGGTCCTGTCGAGTCATTCGCTATTGGTTTGCTGGGTGTTTGGATTTCCGTAAATTGAAAGTGGCGGTATGCAGCTTTACCGCCGTGGTCCGTAAGCATGATCCGGTCACCAGACATTGGCTGACCAAAATTCTTTAGTCCCCAAAATTTGCTGGTCGCAAGATTGGAATCCCAGACGGGACCACCGGTGATAATTTCGGATACCAAGTCACCATTGAGATAGTGTTGCAAGATCGGTCCGTCTGCGACGATTTTCGCCGTGTTCCATTCGCCAGTTGGCTTGAGGTTCTTCAGTACCGTTGGTCCTGACAAGTCATAGATGGCAGCGGTTGAGCCTTTGGTTGATGCGGTTGGACTATCGTCAATGATCTGATATTCGACACCGTAATACTTCGACCCGTATTTTCGGACACGATACTTCAATCCAGTGTTGGTCTTAGCTTGGATTTTCCAGTCAAAGGAGAGCTCAAAGTTGGGTGGCAATGAACGGCTCACAAGGCTGCCTTTGCCACCCTGTGGCTGAACTAAACGAATCTCGCCATCCACGAATTCCCAAGCATCAACTGCGGCATTTTTGTCAGCAGCCTGCCAGAATTCTGGGTTGTTCCAGTCTGCCTTGAGTTCATTGAGTTGTGCGGCTTCGATTTTCTCCTGACCGAAACCGGTTCCGGGAGAAATATATTGCAGGCAGATCAGTACAATCGGAAACGCGAAAAAGCGAAAGTGATTCATCAACAAAGTCTCGGGTGAAGGGTCCTGAAGTTGCAAGAATTCTATCCCGAATCACCTGGCAGGTGGACCTTTCTAATATGAGAAACAGCAATACCCCACGTGATGCATGACTGGATGACCATGAGACTGCAGAACTAGTGGTAACACCGATGAGAAGAAGAATAGGACTCGACGCCGTGAATACCCAGAAAACTTACTTCCGCTGGGATTTGATTTGCTGGTTCGAAAGTGCAGTTGAGAAACGGGAAAGTTCCAGCTCAATTATTTCCAACTCGCTGGTTAGCCAATTACCAAACTCCTCACGAGAGTCGCGACTCAGCGTCGCTGTCAGATCGAACCAATGTTCGCCCTTCGCTTTGACTGATGCAGCCGTCGCCTGCGTTGATGATTGACTGGTACTTGAATGGATCATCTCAGTGATCTCCGTTCTTGTGTTAGAGCGATTAGCATTCAGCGTCTAGCTACTGAACTGCGTTCGAGGCTTTGTAGGTAGAAGAGTTCCTTCAGCGGTTAAAGTTCACTCCAAGCTGTGTCCCGATTGGAAATTATTTTTCGGTGTTTCTTGATAACTGTCTGTCAGTAAAACCGTTTAAGGGCGTTCTGCGTCCTGAACCGCCATCTGGGGCTTGTGATTCCGCAGCGTGTTGATCGTTTCGTAAGAAATACCACTTTCTCAAGTAAATATCGGCAAAACAACCCTTTAAGTGTAAATGAATTCCTTTGCAGTGTCAATAAAGAAAAAAAATACGCCATTGAGTGATTGGTCAACTATGTGCTTATCTGTTTGCAGGTTGCCCGGCTTGCGTGAAGAAATCATTGTTTGAGGATTTTTTGGATGAATTGCCTCCAAGATTGAGTGAGGGTCAGCGAATGAGGGCATGAAACGGTGATCGATGCGAGTGGTATTGGTCACTGATTTCTATCAGCCACCCATTCGAGGAAACCTGAAATGATTAAAAAAATGATGATGGCGGGGGGTGCAATCGCCCTCCTTTCGAGCCTGACTTTCGGCGTGCCACTGTTTAGCTACGCGCGATGTGGCGTCAGTTGGTTGCAGGAATCCGCCGGTGATGCGATGCCGTTGGAGTGGGAACTAAAACGAGCTCGTCAGATGATTGCCGACCTGAAGCCGGAGATCGAAGTGAATGCCAAACGCATTGCTCGTGAGAAAGTTGATTTTGGCAAGTTGGAAAAACAGCTGGATCAGACCAATGAGCGACTCGCAAAGACTCAAAGTGATATCGAGCGATTGAGTGAGGACCTGCGGAGCGAAAATGAGTACTACAGTTATGGAGGTCGCACCTACACATCTGCACAAGTTCAAAGTGATCTAGGGAATCGTTTCAAGCGTTTCAAGACACGTCGGGCAACAGCAGAAAAACTGGGGCAGATGCTATCAGCTCGTGAAGCCTCGTTGCAGGCTGCACAGGAGCGGATGGAAGCCATGCTAGGTGCGAAGAGTCAGTTGGAAGTAGAAGTCGAGAATCTGCAGGCCCGTGTCGGAGCTTTGCGCGTTGCACAAACAAGCAGTCAACTTAATCTGGATGACAGTCAATTGGCCCGTACCCGCGAGTTGTTAGACGAGATTGCCACTAGGATTGATGTTGAGGAGGAGACCATGAGCATCGACGCTGAGTACTTTAGTGAAATTGACCTCGATGAGCCGAACGATGAGAATTTGCTCAATGAGATTTCGTCCTACTTCGATGGAACGCAAGGCAAGCAATCTGAATCTTTTGTGGCCATTCAGATCGACTGATGGGAATTTATTGCATTCATTTCAGCTCATTTTTCCTTCCTGACACAGCAGGCTGATCCGTGTCGGTAATCAAATCCAAACCGAAAAATCTTCAATCTCCAGTATCACGCTGGAGATTGTGGGTCGATGGTTGTGGTGGCTATTTACTGGTTACGGGAGTGCAATGGAGTGTTGGAGGATTGAGTCGGGTAAGTAATGCAGACATCTGTGTTCAGGCTGACTGGCCTCGTTTGGCAGGCCAAATTTCCCGACGAGGGGCTGATTATTTTTGGCAGGGTCAGAATGCAGCAGATCCAAAGATTTTGCTGACTGATGGGACTCCGGTTCCAGTCGACGGATCTGCTTTGATGACATTGGGAAAACCAAGTCAACTTTCAGATACTGCGGTCCTTTCTTTGCATGGGCCTCATCGTTTCGATCAACACGTGGACCACGTTGTTTTGGTGCGTGAGACGATTCTTGTCGGGCCAGGTTCCGATTGTCATCTGAGGTGTCGTGATGCTAGTGATCGGGCCATCCTGCAATTGAAGGACGACCAATGGTATGCCAAGGCTGGTCTTTTGGGTGATTTTCAGAGGCTTGAGGTGGGGTCCAGAATCGTGATTCAATCACTCGCGATGACGTTGGAGCTGGCATGAAGAACGCTGCAAAACAACCAAATACACCAAAACTGCCGAAGTTGGGTGAAAGTTCAGCGCCCATGCCGGATTCGGCTATTGCCTTGAACAGCGTGGGAAATGTCGTCCCAGAGAAGAACACTCTGGATCAATCTCCTCGGAAACCTCGATTAATGAATACACTACTGGCTAAACTGAAGGAGGGTCCAAAGACCCCGCCCTTATCGGCAAATCAGGTGGTCGACCAAAGTTCGCACGTTGAGATGGAGTTTGGCCAAGATGAATTTGAAATGGCTTCTGATTTTGGTGATGGAAGTCTTGATTTGAGTGACGCTGATTCCTCTCACCGCCCAAGTCATGATGAAGTTTGGCTAGGGGAAACGCAGGCTACTGATTCAACGACTCGATCGATGACATTTACGTATTCCCCCGGATCGACACCTTTGCCGCCCTACACGATTTGTCGTGGGGTTGGCCTTGGTGGCTTTGGGGAGGTTTACTTTGCTCTCAGTGATGCTGGGAAGGAGGTTGCACTGAAGCGAATTCAACGCAACCTCGAAATCGAACTCCGTGGTGTTTCGCAATGTTTGAATTTGAAACACCCTAACCTTGTTGCCTTGTTTGACATTTGTCGTGACTCAAAGGATGAGTCATGGGTCGTCATGGAATATGTGGCTGGGCTCAATCTAAGGCAAATTCTTGACGAGTCTCCGGAAGGGTTGTCGATATCAGAGGCCAACCGCTGGATACAAGGGATCGGGGCTGGGGTCCACCATTTACATTGTGCAGGCCTCGTGCATCGGGATCTTAAGCCTGGCAATATTTTTGATGACTTGGGTCAGGTTAAAGTTGGGGACTACGGTCTAAGCAAATTCATTTCTACGTCTCATCGTGGTGGGCACACAGAGAGTGTCGGGACCTTCCATTACATGGCACCGGAAATTGGCCGGGGTCAGTACGGCCGCGAAATTGATATTTATGCCTTGGGCGTTCTGCTGTTTGAATTGTTGACTGGACGAGTTCCGTTTGATGGTGAGAGTTGTCACGAGATTATTGTCAAGCATCTGACTGCAACGCCAGATCTAAGCGGGATCGCTGATCCCTTTCGTTCAACGATTGCTCGATGCTTGGAAAAAGATCCGAGCAAACGATTTTCATCTGTGGCAGAAATGCTGGCTTCACTTGAAAACATTGGAAGTGAATCTTGGGAGCAGCAAGGTTCTGAGCCGACGAATGGTCATCTAGTCGTGGGTGCTGCTTCATCTTCATCAGAATCGGATCCGATTGACGCGATTCTGGTTGCTGCCCCAGTCAAAGCAGGAAATACCCCGAAAGCTGGGCAGCAGACGGCTCAGGAAGATCTATTTGATGAGCCGGTCGCGAGAGCTGTACAGACAAGTTTGCGAGATTTTAGTCGCTGGTGGACCGGGAACAGCCGCAAGTCAGATCCCTATGGCAATCTGATACTGGTGTTGATTTGTGTCTTCATCGCTATTACCCAGTTTGCATGGATGGTTCCGCTGCTCAGTGTGATTGCGTGCGGCTACGTGCCGTATTACGTGATCTGGAAGATGGTTTTGCAATCGAGGCGGCAACCAAAATATGCAGAAGCGCAACGCTTGGCGGTTCAATACGCTCCGCAACGCAAAGTCGTTTCACCTGTCGCTTGGGCCAGCAGCGTACGCAATGAGCTACGTGCCAAGCCGCGTCTGAACCGGCTCGCTGAGTTGAACACCTCGTGGATTGCTGCAACGCTGTCAGCCATCGGCCTAGCAGGGTCGGCAGGAGCAATTCGATTTTACAATGAACCCATGGCTGCCCAGTCAATCGCAACCTACGCATGGCTGGCGATCATCGTGTTAGCTGCCACCTTTGCTGTTTTGGGTTTGGGGAAATTGTGGGAGTGTGACGACGGTGAGCCACTAACCCGCCGACTGGCCTTGGCTGGTGTGGGAGCCGCGGTCGGGTATCTTGCTTTTGTGACGGGTGAGTTTTTGATGATCCCGTTGGATGGTGTTTTGGTCAGGGATTTGGATTCAACCAGCCTTTCACCAAGCCTCTATCCTGAAGGAAAACCAACGGTATCAGCGTTTGTGATCCATTTTGCTTTGCTGTTTGCAGTGTTGCGTTGGTGGAAGCCCGTCGATCCTTTGCGTCGAAAACGCCTCAGTTTGTGGTCAGTGGCGGTTGCTGTTTTTGTAGGTTGGGCAGTGCATCAATTCATTCCGATCCCTGGAGCGATTGGGATCATGGCAGCGGGAGGAATCGCAATCGCTGTTCAACTATCAGCACCGTGGGTTAATCGTAAGGTGATCCAACACGGCAGCTCTCAAAATCAGCCCGCAGAGGGAAACTTTGTCGGTGGCCCTGCAGGAGGAACCAGCAATGTATGACCATCATTGTAAAACACGACTGGTATTGGCAGCACTTGTTCTGCTTGGGTGCACGTCGGGAATGTCAGCGGCAGATGAGCGGACAGCCAAGGCTCGGGATCAAACGATTGATGATCAGCGAACTGAGGTTGGACAGGACCTGAAAGAGTTGTCTGTGCCGCCGCTGGACCATGTTGTTTATCCGGAGAGTCGTCCAGAGTGGATTGGCAATCCGGTGCATGAACGAGACAACGTGTCAACCTTTGTAGTGGTGTCAGGGCCGTGTGAAACGCGAGATGAAAGTTTGCGAGCATTGAAACTGATGCGACGTGCAGCTTTGTCAACTTTTATCGAAAATGTGGTGGGTGCACTTGGGAGTGCTGGCTTTTATCAGGTCAGTGATAAACGATTCGATGAGGAGCTTACGCAGAGACGATATTCTGGTGAGGTGACGGTTGGAGGAATGACACAGTATGAGGATGCTGTGGAAATCCGGATTACTGAATCAGAGCGTGATTCGATTTTGGACGCCTGGAAGAACACCGAAGTCACGCAGCGAATGGCAATGTTGGGAGTAGTGACGGTTGGTGGTTTCCTAACGTTGGTGGCCAGTTCCGCCGTGTTTGGCATCGCCATACGAAGACGCGAACGAAAGTTGTATTCAACCACCGAATCTGCGTGACCAACGGTCTGCTCTAGGTCCACTCGCGGAGCCATTTTTCCAGAATCAGAAGGTTCCAAAGTCTGTAACCATGATTTTGTTCGTTGGTCTCATGACCCCGTACGAGTTCTGCAATCGCTTCCTGTCGGAGATAGGGGCTGATTCTTGCATCTTCTGACAACAGAGTATCGTGCACCATCGGCTTCAGTTCATTCCTAAACCAGTTGGCGATTGGTATGCCAAACCCCATTTTCTTTCGTGTGAAAATTGATTTTGGAATCATTGATCCAAATGTATCCTGCAGGATCAGTTTACCTCTCTTTCCGCGGAATTTCAGATCTACTGGCAATGAAGCCGCGAACTCAACAATGCGGTGGTCGAGTAGTGGTTGTCGCACTTCTAAGCCGTTCGCCATTGATGCGATGTCGACTTTTGTGCAGAGGTCACAAGGCAGGTATGACAGGATATCCGCTGTGGAGGCACGCGTAACCAAATCTCGGCCTGCACTTGGTGTCCAGGCCGAGTCCAGAAAATCAAAGGGATCATCACCCGGTAATGATTCGAGGAAACTGTCGGTGTAGATCGAAGCTCTCAACGATTCAGGGAAAATCTGAAGCCAGTTCAAATATCGTCTTGCTGGTGGTTGATCCAGCGCTTCAAGAAAACGCTTGCCACGCCGCACTAACGACTTTCTTCGGTTCGAGTCAGGGAGCCTTTGAATCAGTTGTAGTCCTGGGATTTTGTGTACAGGAAATAGCCGTCGAAGTTTATTGCTCAGCCATAGGGCACGGTACCGTTCGTACCCAGCAAACAACTCATCTCCACCATCTCCGGACAAAGCTACCGTGACTTCAGATTTTGTGAGTTCCGAGAGGTACCAAGTTGGAACCGCTGATGAATCACCAAATGGTTCGTCGTAATGCCAAACCAGTTTGTCGATGATGTCTACTCCACTGGGCATGACCTCAAATCGTTGGTGTTGGGTTCCAAGGTGATTGGCAACCTGAGCTGCATAAGCAGTCTCGTCAAAATCTGCAACAGGAAATCCGATGCTGAATGTGCGGATCGGTGAATCACATTGCTCGTTGGCAATCGCAGTAATCAAAGATGAATCGATTCCTCCCGACAGGAATGCGCCCAGTGGCACATCACTTTGCATTCGTATTTTTACAGAATCGGTAAGCAGTTCTCGGAGGTGTTCGCAGGCTGTTTCACTGTCAATCGGTTTTTCTATGGAAGGATCAAAATCCCAGTAGCGATGGATCGTCAGTTGGCCATTTTCAAAAATGGCCATGTGTCCAGGTGCTAGTTTTCGAACACCTTTCCAGATCGTTCCCGGGTGAGGGATGTATTGATACGTCAAAAATTCATCAATCGCCGCGGGGTCTATTTCTTCGCAGATTCCTTCGACCGCTGCCAGTGATTTAAGTTCACTACCAAAAACAAGCCGGTTATCTTTGACCGCGTAATAGAGAGGCTTTTGTCCAATACGATCGCGTGCCAACACAAAACGCGTTCGCTTCGCATCCCAGATACCAATTGCAAACATACCATTGAGATGGTTGAAGCAGTCTGCACCATAGTCCTCGTAGAGATGCAGAATCGATTCACCATCCCCATCGGTTGCAAACTGGTGCCCGCGACCCTCAAGTCGTCTTCGGAGTGTCTGGTAATTGTAGATTTCGCCATTGAAGACCATTTGCACGGTATCGTCTTCGTTGGACATTGGTTGTTGAGCACCCTCAAGATCAATGATGCTGAGGCGTCGAAAACCAAGCGCGACACCAATGGAGTTTCCATAAGCGTCCCGTCGGGATGTGTCGATCCAAGTTTGTGAGTCGTTAGGACCACGATGCGAGATGGCATTGGTCATTCTGGTTAACACGTCGGGAGTAATGGACTGTTTCTGGTCGCTCCAGACTGCTCCCGTTATTCCGCACATTTACCACTCCTGAGCATTCCCGACTTGTTTTCATGAAAGAGTATGACGGCCGAGCCGAGCTTACGAAAGAGAGTGTTGGAGGGCATCGTGGTAGTTGCCCATAATCACGCAGTGATTGATGTAAATTGTGTGTTCGTTCCCAAAAAAAATGAGAGCAAGGGGGACCAACCGCGAAAATGCATCATTTTTTGACGGGGAGGACAAGGACTGATTTAAAAGTGATGAATGCGTTGAAGTGATACGGACCACTGGAAAGGTACTGTCAATGCGTTTGATGCTTAGAACTTTTTATCTTGGTATAAATTTGAGGATAACAGCGAGGCCTCGCTGAGGCTGAATCCATGCTGTTATCAGTACCTGGTATGGTCCATGACGGTATTCAGTAATCGAGTCGCTGCCGTTTGCAATGGACAAGCTTCTTATTTGAGTGGGTCAATTCTATGTTCTATCTTCAGGCCTCTGGCTTTGTATTAGTGATTTTGATCACTGCGTTCTCAATCGGTAATGAAGGGCGTGCGGAGGAGGCTCCGACGGCGATGCATCGTGAGAGAATTCAATTCAAGAGCTCGATGGATGACAGTGTTCAGGAAGCAATTCTGATTGCACACCGCCAGAAGGTTCAGCTACCGAAACCTGTTCCACTGGTTGTCAGTCTCCATTCGTGGAGCGCGGATTTAACGCAGCGTAATGATCTTGAGAAACTGGTGCATGGTAAAGGTTGGATTTATCTGTTTCCAGATTTTCGTGGTGCCAATCGTAGTCCGCAAGCATGTGGATCAATGTTGGCCCAGCAGGATATTCTTGATTCGATTTCCTGGGTTACCGAGCATTATCAAGTCGATACCGACAGGATTTATTTGACAGGAACATCAGGCGGCGGCCATATGACGATGCTCATGGCTGCAAGACATCCGAAGTTGTGGCGAGCTGCTAGCGCATGGGTTGGCATCAGTAATCTTGCAGAATGGCATGCACGGCACCGTGGGACGAAGTACGGAAAAATGATCGAACAGTGCTGTGGCGGGGCTCCCGGTTGCTCTTTGGAGGTCGATGCACAGTACAAAAAACGCAGTCCCATCACGTATGCGGCAGACGCTCGTGATGTAGCGATTGACATCAACGCTGGGCTCAAAGATGGTCACGAGGGAAGTGTGCCTATCAGCCATTCAATCAATCTCTTTAATCGAATCGCGGAAGCGAGGGGTGACCAGCCAGTGACTGAGATCGAAATCTCGCAATTGTCAAAGCCCGGACGACTGGAATCAGCGAAGGCAGGTGATGAAGGCTACGATCCAACTTTTAATCGAAAGTACTTTTTGCGACGACACAGCGGAAAAGCTCGCCTGACTATTTTTAATGGCGGGCATGAAGGTATTGCTTCCGCAACCATTGCTTGGTTCGAGAAGCATCCCTGAGTGAAGCTCTTGGCTTCTCTAGGATGGGGACATCGTGACCACCTCATGAGTGGAGGTTGATCAAACTGAGCGTAATTGCTTGCATTTCATGATAAAAAAACAAAGATACTGAACTTGTGTTTAGTATCTCGCCGCGTTAGGTTGACTCGCGTTAGCCAGTTCAGGGACAAGGGAGGGGTGCAAATGTTGGTGTTGTCAAGAAAAGAAGGCGAGTCGATAGAATTTCGTGATCTGAACGTTTGTGTTCGGGTCATACAGCTGAAGAAGTCAAAAGTGCAGCTTGGGATTGAGGCACCACGGGCTATTCAAGTGGATCGTACAGAGACACTTGCTCGCCAAGATGAAAATGAACGTTCCAGCCGACAGCAGAATCTGTCGGGTTTGACTCGAAAATTTGATCAGAAAAGGATTCAGACGAACGAAAGTGAGCCAGAGCAACGTCTTTTGGATGAGTTAGCAAAGTTGGAAGTTGAGGTGATGACGCTTGCTGAGTTAGTCAATTCAAAGCATCAAGATTTGGCAAGGCAAACCGCTTTGGTTTCATTGGAGCGTTTGAATGGAGTACGGAAGATGCTTCGTGTTTCTTCCAGGACGTATTCAACATTCCGTTCAATGTCTGACTTCATTAAGACCAAGAATTGTAAATCTCACGGTGCTAGCTCTGCCGAGAAAACAGGTGATGAAATTGCCCGTCAAGATTGTCACGAATTAACGCCAACTACTCCGTCACAGATTGACAGTCTTCGTCAGTCCGGAGTTGGATACTTCCTCGAGTCAGACTTGACGAGTTTTTCTGAGCATAGAGCTATGTAAAGATGCGTTGTTTCACGGTCCTGATGTAAATGGATTGACCGGTTACTCGACTCGCTTTGGTCACTTGTCTGTGCGTGTGGTTTCTTGCGTCTGACGCATTTGGTAACCGTAATCAGCGAAGTCTTGCTTGTAGATATTGTTGATGATCGTAATTGATTCTGGGCTAAACGCTTTGGGAGTGGTGATCTGAGCGGTGCTATTGGCGTGTTTGCTATTGTCAAAGCCGGTTGACGTTGCAAAGGCGTTGAGTTCCCCAANCTCTTCCATTTTGTAAACGGTGAGCTGATTCTGATTCACATGAAGTTTTTTGAGGAGCAGATAGCGGGGGTGATCAAGAATCCAGTGCTGAGGTTGAGTGTGCTCATCGAGCCAATAGCACTTTGACAATAGTTCAACGAACTCATCAAACGACGTGTTGATNAGAGTTTCTTGAATCTTCTGATCACTGTCTCGCTTGGTTGAAAGTCCCATGATGGGAAAGAATATACGCTGTGGTTTTTCCCACTTAACTGGTTTAGTCAGATCCGCATTCAGCGGTGTCGATTGAAACTTATCTTTGTATAACGAAATCGCTTTTTGATAAGGGTTTCGGACTGTAAAATGTACATGCGTGCGATCTCTCTTCAACAGAAAGTACGCCTTGTAGCGTTTTATTTTGGTGAAATTGCTGGTTTCGGAAAATGACGAGAACATGACTTTATAATTGGTTAGGATCAATTTGTGACTGTCATGAACACGGAAGTACGGCATCAGGGAGCTCTGAAGAATTAAATGTTGTCGTGACGTGTATGGTTCTCGTGTACGTCAAGCGTGTGCAGTAGGGATGTCTCGAGTCGCATGACCCATTTCGATTTGTGGATGATGGGAGCCAAATCTTGATAAGTGTCCTGAAATGTAATTTTGGGGATAACCAATCCATGTCAGCTGTAGGTTGGTCTAGCAGTTGTTGGACGTTTGGGTGAATAGCAAAAAGTAGGTCTTCGAGTCATGGACATTTTGGCGAGTTATGTGGAGTGCCTACTGCTCAATTGCATCTAGAAAACAGGGGCCGAAACACCACAGCGTGTACAGTATGATGTAATAAATAATATCGGCAGTATGGTGATGCAGTATCGTGATATTGCAGGATAGGGCGATCAGGGCAAGGTAAAGNGATTCCATGGCAACAATTCTGCTAGCCGAAGATAGTTCAACCCATACAGCGCTAATGCGTTCTTTATTGGAGCAGGACGGGCATCGTGTGGAGTGTGTGGTGGATGGACAACTGGCTTGGGAAGCGGTCCAAGCATCGCGACCTGACTTGCTGGTTACCGATTTGCGCATGCCCGAGTTGAATGGTTGCGAGTTGATTGAGAAAGTTATTGGGGAAGCTCTTGATCTACCCTGTATTGTCGTGACAGCGAGAGGGTCAGAGGGGTTAGCTGTTGATGCTTTAGCCGTTGGTGCAGTGAACTTCGTGCCAAAAAATTCTTTGCAGAAACTGTTGAGTCATGTTGTGCGTCAAACCCTGTCAATGGCGGAGGTCAACGCCATTTTCCGCGACTTTTCCGGGCATTTGGAGAACCCAGAATTCAGCCTTGAATTACCCAATGACATAGCAGCGATTGAGCCGACTGTGCTGTATGTCATTCAGACATTGGCTGCTGCCACTGGGCTTTCCACCGTTCAAAGGATACGCGTCGGGGCCGCGCTATCGAGCGGCTTGTTCAATGCAATGTGCTATGGAAATTTGGAAATTAAGGACGAAGATCCAGTTGTCAGTCGCATGTTCGCCGGGGACGAATGCAAGAATGATGAGTTGCGAGAGCGAGCAGTTCATGAACCATACTGCGAGAGAAAGGTGCACTTAAGAGTCTCTGTCAGCACCGTCGACACGCGATTTCTTATATCACATGATGGCCCGGGCCGCTTAACCCGCTTGACTCCGGCACCGGGGACATCGGAGTCGTTCGAAATCGAGCAGTGTCGTGGTTTCGTGTTGATGACAAGCTTCATGGATGACATCATTTTTCAATCGGGCAACAGCAGTGTTGTCCTTGTTAAATCTGACCCTGAAGTCGCTTGATCTGCATGACACAGCTTCCCGTTCGTATCTAAATGGATCTGACCAGAAATTAAGCTTGCCGCGGTTGCACAACGACCTTCATTTGATTCGGGTCACCTGCATGAAGTCTCTCAAACCACTTAGGACCATCGCTCAGTGGGATTGTTGCTGTGATCAGCGGCTTGACATTGATGATTCCTCGATTCATTAAGTCGATGCATTGTGGGTACTCACCGTTGCAACCACAGGTGCCATGCAGTGAAATTTCCCTTGTAACGACCGATTGCAGCGGCAAGTCAATGGTTGGCGAGACGTTTCCCACCAGTGTCACATTACCGCCTTTCCGTACACATTCGATTGCCGTTTTTACAGTCGGTGTCGCACCAACGACTTCAAATGCAATATCAGCACCCCGACCGTTGGTAAGCTTCATGATCATCTCGACAGCATTGCACTGATCACCACGTATTGTTTCATCGGCACCGAGTTGTTTGGCGACCTCGAGGCGTTTGTCATTCAGATCAATTGCGATGATACGCGAGGCGCCCGCCGCGCGAGCTGCTTGCAGAGTGAGTAAGCCGATCATGCCCGCACCAACGACGACAGCTGTATCACCAAGGGAGATTGGAGTGACATTGGCGGCATGTACTGCGACGGAAACGGCTTCGACTAGAGCAGCTTCTTCAAACGGCAGACTATCGGGTAGTCGGTAGACGATTCTTCGTGGCACACTGATTCGTTCAGCAAACGCACCATGCCGGCGGTACTCTTCGCACGAAACCCCCAGTACCATACGGTTGTCGCAGAGGTTTCCACTTCCTTGTCGGCAAAAGTCACATTGGCCGCATGAAACCATGGAATCAAAGGTGACGCGGGTGCCCTCAGGGAGATCTGATACATTCGAACCCGTACCTACGACAATTCCTGATGCCTCGTGCCCCATGACGAGGGGTGGGATCCGGCGACCAGTGCTGCCGTCAAATCCATGGATGTCACTTCCGCATATGCCACAAGCTTCTACCTGAATCAGGACATCATCAGGTCCAACTTCAGGCTCGTTAACCTCTGTGACTTCCATTTCTTCGTATGCGGTCAGCAACATCGCTTTCATCTTGGTCACTCTTCTTTATTGTGCGAGGTTTTCGTTGAGTGTTACGTTCAATATCTTGTCAGGTAAACGCAGTTTAGCACAGGTGACACCAAAGTGATGGATGATGAAACACTTACTGCCTATCATGAGTCTGGGCACGCAGTGATTGCCTATGCGTTGGGTGGAACCATTCAGGGAATGCAGCTTGGTGGTGAAGCAGATGATTGGCTACCAGCTCGTTTTGGGGAGTGTCGGATTCAATGGGGGCGGGTTGATCCTGATCTTGACTGGCAGCGAAAACGAGAGATCTTAACGATCCTCGCTGGTCCAGTAGTCGAGATGGTCTATCGAGACGAACCCTTTCACCCCGCGTTTTACGGACCCTGGAAGCATGACTGGGAGCAAGCTTGGCGAACAGCGACACCGATGTGGGCTGATGAGAAGCGACGCATGGAGGCATTGGAAAAGACTATGGCGGAGCTAAGGCGACAGGTGCAGTTGGAGCGAGTTTGGGCCGCCATTGCGGCACTGGCCGATGAATTGGTCGCGCATGAAATCTTGGAGGAAGAGCGTGTTGAGGATATCCTTGGATTTTGGTTTCGTTAGCTAGCTTAGCAGGTGTTCACAATTGCTACTGACTCGGGCGAGTTCGTGGCCGTGGCAGATGACTTTCATCTCGTTCAGGAGGCGACCACGGCGGTCCCGAAGGATGCAGGCTGGAAACAACTGCGGTCGGGTGGCCTTCATTCTCCACCTGCACTTTCGGACCCGGTTGTTTTTTCTGCATTGCCTTGGCGGCGAGCACGTTGAATCAATCGATTCAGTTGCAGACGCATGACAGGTGAGTCAGGGCTGCGTTTGATGGCGAGTTGCAGACCTTCGATGGCTTGTTTCATATACTCCTGTGCAGCATTGCGGTCGCCCTGTTTCCCTTTCAATTCCGCAAGCGATTCAAGCGTATCGCTATGACGACGTTTGTATAGGAAAACGTTCGATGAGGTTTGGATCAGGGACTCATAGATTTGAAGAACTTCCTTCCAAGTATCTTCGGCAGTTTTATATTTTGCGAGTCGCATTTGACGCTCGGCGAGATTGGCTCGTATGGAAGCATACAGTGCCTTTACATGAGGGAGGTCGGGTGACTTTTCCAACAGTTTCTGGCACAGGTCATGTGCCTCAACTGATCGGCGGACTTGGTCCATGTTGAAAGTCGCAGTGCTGCAGAGCGTTAATGCCAGCTCATATCGGACCGTATCCAAGGTGGGATTTGCAGCNAGCAATTCGCGAAATAAAGCGATTGATCGCTGAATCGAATTTTCTGCTTCGGTCCGGCGTCTGGCAAGTGAAGCGGTCACTGCTTTGTCTCGAAAGGCTCTCGCAAGTTCTACCTGATACTGCTGATTCTCAGGGTGTTCGTTGGTTAATTTGGTTAAGACGTCAATGGATTCTCGAAGCACGGCATTAGCCCTATCGACTCCTGGCTTGGGTTCGGTTAAACGCACTCTTCGTGCTAGCCAGGTCCGACCTGCGCCCTGATTTGGACTTGGTTCATCGATTCCAATCCGTGTTGCATGTGATGCCACCAGACGGTGTGCAATCGCATAATGGAAACGTCCATCTGCAGTGGCCATGACATCAGGGCAAGATTGCAACAAACGTTTGGTTCTGAAAAAGATGGTGTCTGCGTGTTTAAGTCTTCCACGCAGGCCGGTGATGAGGGCCAATTCATTCAGAATGGCAGCTTGTGCAATGACATGTGCTGTTTCCTCAGGGTCACATAATGAGAGTTCGCGAGTTCTGTTAAGCGATTCACTGAAGGCTAGTTCTGCTTTGTGTAAGTCACCAAGCCTCATGCAAATATCTCCCGCATATTTGGCTGCAATTGCGGACTCAGCAAGTAGATCTTTGCTGTTGTTACGCCCCAGTTCATCAAAGAAGCCCAGTAGAGAATTAAGCAATTCGGCATCTTCAGCGGAGACATTTGGCGAGGTTGTATCGGTCACTTCCGCTAGAAACTCTGCACCTGTTTCAATTCCACGGCGGGATATGTTCTCCATTACTTCATTGAGTGCTTTCACAGCGACCTGCAGGTTCTTCTCTGCGAGTACTTTTTGTCCATCTGCTTCAGTTTTGGCAGCCGTTTCTAATGCAAGCGACTTAATCGAATCTTGTTCGGAGGTCTTTGCTCGGTTAAGTGCCTGCTTGGTCTGCCAGAAGCCAAATGCGGAGACACCGGCAAGAGCGCCCAGTAATAAGAAAGTAGTAATCGTCAGGGCAGCAACTTTGGGCTCACGACGGGACCAGCGAATTATCCGTTCTAAGGGATTGGTTTTTCGAGCCGCAATGGGACGATCTGTTAGAAAAAAATTCAGGTCCTCCCTCAGTTCTTCAGCATTCGTGTAGCGATCCTCCGGATCATGCGACAAAGCCTTCAGTAGAATCGTTTCCAGGTCCAGCGCAATATTTGGATTCAATTTGCGAGGGCGTACGGTCACACCACGGGTGGCTTTACGGATAATGTCTGCCGTGCCATTGCCTTCAATGGCCGGCTTTAGCGTTAGAAGCTCATAGAGTGTTAGCCCCAGGGCGTACACCTCACTACGTACGTCATAGTCGCCTTCAAAAGACTCAGGGGGCATGTATTGAGGGGTTCCGACGATGTCTCCAGTTGCAGTGACTGCATTTTGCTCGGCAAGTTTTGCCAAGCCAAAATCTGCAATCCAGAGCGTGTTGTTGTGGTCGAGCAGCAGGTTTGCTGGCTTGATATCACGATGTAATACGCCTTGTGAGTGCGCGTAGTGCAATGCATCAGCTGCAGATATGCCCAAGCTTGCCACCCAACGCTGGTAATCACGCGTATCTTGAATGGCTGACTGTTCGAGACCTGCTATATGGAACGGATCTGCCTCAAGTTCCGCGTGAGTNTTCGCGCCAGGAAATGTATTAGCAGAGTAGATGTCGATAGTTGGAGCAGCGGCGAGCGGATCGCGGTCTAGAGAAGTCAGCCACTGATGCAAGCTCATCCCATCGATGTAGTCCATGACGTAGTAGTGATGCTCGCCACTAGTGCCCACACCGAAGACCGGAACGATATTAGTGTGTCGCAGTTTCGCTGCAGCGCGAGCCTCTCGACGAAATCGTATCAAATGCTTGGATTCGCCAAGAAGATTATTCGCCAACACTTTGATCGCTACCTTGCGGCTCAAGGGTTCATGAATAGCTTCAAATACGGTGCCCATCCCTCCACGCCCAATTTCACGGACAATTTTGTAATCGTCGAGTTCTGTGAAAGTGGTGTGTCTGGCAGATGGGCATGACACTGCATGCTTTGTTTGCTTAAATGTCTCGATAAGTGAGATCGATTCCAGCAGTTCATTAATTTCATCGGCATGTTGCGGATGCATTTCACGGTACACTTCGATCTTTGGAGAGGCACCTCGTCGTATCGCTTCGGTAAATTGTTCCCCAATTTGATCGAGGTCGAAAAGATATGTCTTTGTTGGAGCGATTGACTTCTTTGGCTTTACATTGGCGTTATGGTCAGGTTGACCGTCGTGGTTCATACTTTGCGTCCATGGTGTGAGTCGTCAAATTTGGACATCAGTTGAGAAAGACGACTCATGGCTCTTAGGTAGCGTTTGCTGGCTGCCGAAGGTTGCAGGTTCAAAACACTGGCGGTTTCAATATTTGTCAGTTCTTCAAAGTGCCGCAAGGCGATCACTTCGCGGTCGGTCTCGTCCATTTCATTCAACGATGATTCCAAAAGAGCGATAGTTTCGGCTCTCGCCACGACCTCACTGGCCGCGGTGATGGATCCAGCCAGTTGTGCAGCGAGAGCCATGGAAGTTTGTGCAGATACTTGATAGGGCTGGAGTCCCAGCTCTTTTCGGGCATCTCTTTTTTCTGCTTNTAAGTGCTGCCGATGGATATCCACCAACTGCTGCTTCGCCAGCAGACGAAGCCACAGGAAAGCAGACATCTCTGTTTGTTGCGAAAAGTGCGAGAGCCGTTTTGCTGCGGCAATGTATGTGTCCTGTAAGATATCTGAATCCGAAACTCTCGCTGCGATTCGATAATCAATCCGAAACTGGATGATGCGGCGAAGACGATCGCGGTAGTCAGCAAAAATAGTCGCTAGAGCATCCTTGCTTCCTTGTCTCATTCGTGCCGTGAGCTCAGTTTCGACTCCAATGGAGGTATCGGACATAGAAGGTGCCAACAGGGATGAGAAGGAAAGCCAGACCAATCCGCTTCTGATTAATACCGCGAGATCGGCTCAAGTTTCGGCCTTAAGTTGTACTAAGTGCCTGTGAATATCTGAGGAATTGATATTTATGAGAAAGTTGACGATTCGCAGTCCTCAATCGGCCACGCTGCACGTTTCACTAAGGCGGGGCTGTTCAGCCAATACGATTATGGAATATAGGGTCATCTAATGAAGATTTGCATGATGGCATTAGCATGCTTGTTTGTCGGACTTTTGGCACCGTTGGTTTAAGCGACGGAAAAGCCTCAGCGAGAGGAATGCCTCGGAACAGACAGTCAAAACCGCGGAGCACCTGTGAGAGAACCAGCTGATATCGCATCGAAAATGTTGGTGAAATTTGACATCGATCCGGATGGCATGCTGTATAAGCGGGAGCTAGCCGCGATGTTTGACGGGATCAGGAAGCGGTTGCCACAAACGCGAAATGGGCTGGGCAGAGCAGGGCAACGCAGGGTAGAGCGGGGTAGAGCGGGGCAGAGCGGGGCAGGACAGGGTAGAACGAAGGCTGCTCGGCGGGGTTCTGGAGCTGGAGGTGGTCGGTTCCAACCCTTGACTGGGCGTCGCAATGAGCCGAAGTCCGCAGGGTTATCNGCGGGTAAGTCGAAAAGGCTCNGCCCAGAATCGGACCCGTTAAAATGAGGTCGTCCTTTTCCGCTATTCTGAGTTATCTTTCAATGGAGCCTCTGTCCATTACAGGCCGATCATTTTGGAAGCCAGCCATGATTTTCTTGCGACCTTTGCTGCTGATTCTTCTCGCGATTGCTGTCGTGCCAGCGTATGGACAGCAACCGACGTCCGATGAACTGAAGTTCTTCGAGGCCAAAATTCGGCCAGTACTGATCAGGGAGTGTTATGGTTGTCACTCGAATCAATCGGGAAATGTTCGCGGTGGTCTTCGGCTTGACACCAGAGAACTGATGTTGATTGGTGGCAGTAGCGGACCCGCAATCGTGCCAGGAGATGTCAAGCAAAGTTTGCTTTTCAATGCGATGATGCATGAAGATTTCGTCATGCCACCANAACGAAAAATTTCTGACAGCGTCATTAACGATTTTCGTCAATGGATCGAGATGGGAGCTCCGGATCCACGTGTCAATAAAATTTCCAAGGTCCAGTCATCGATTACCGATGTAGATATTGATAACGCTCGAGAAAAGTTTTGGGCCTACCAAGCTCCAAAAAAAGGGCAACCGCCAAGTGTGAGTGACGCAGCATGGCCCACAACGTCAATTGATTATTTCATTCTCGCGGATTTGGAGCAGGCAGGTCTTGAACCTGCGCAGGATGCAGAGGCGTACAAGGTCCTACGTCGGCTCTGCTTTGATCTGATTGGGTTGCCGCCAACTCCTCAGCAAATCGAGTACTTTGAAGCGAAATGGAAATCGAGTCCTGAGCAAGCGATCACGCATGTTGCTGATAGCCTGTTGAAGTATGAGCAATTTGGTGAACGTTGGGGACGACATTGGCTTGATGTTGCCCGGTTTGCTGAATCGACTGGACGCGAGGTAAACCAAACCTATCCCCACGCATGGCGATATCGTGATTATGTCATTGATTCGTTTAATCAAGACAAACCTTTCAATCAATTTGTGAGGGAGCAGATTGCGGGGGACTTGATGCCAGCCAAGAGCGATGAGCAGTGGGCGTCAAATCTCGTGGCGACAACCTTCTTGGCGATGGGACCCAAGAATTTAAATGAGCGAAATGCGGTCCAGTTCGCGGCGGATCAGATCGATGAGCAGATAGACGCTACCACCAGAGTCTTTTTGGGCGCGTCAGTGGCCTGCGCACGCTGTCATGACCACAAGTTTGATGCGATCCCGCAAACAGACTATTACGCGTTGGCGGGTATCTTCGCGAATTCGAATACCTACTGGGGGGCGCCGCCATCAGAGTTTGGAACGTTTAGCACTGCACAAGCTAGGCGACAGAGCAGTTTGCTGTTGTTGCCAATTAAGGATCCAAATCCCTACGACCAACGTTACAACACGAAAGAACTAGCGGAACTTCGTGCAGAGATTACATCGACGATTGAAGAAGCAGCTCAGTCACGTCGCGATCGGGCTGCAGGGAAAATTGAAGCGCAAGATGCAGTTCGCAATCGACTGCGAACTGCGAATCGATTGGCTACTTTGTCAACTAAACTGGCTGTTGTGGATGAACATGGAGAGCCGAACAGTTACTGCATGGGGGTTCAGGAAAAAAATCACCCGATTAATGTGAAGCTCTTAGTTCGTGGTGAAATAGACCAGCCCGCGCAAACCGTTGCCAGAGGTTTTCCAAAGGTCCTATGTTCTACACCTGTTCGCATTGCAGATGATTCGAGCGGCAGACTTGAATTAGCAAATTGGCTCGGCAGTGATCAGAATCCGCTGACAGCGCGGGTGATGGTCAATCGCATTTGGCAACACATGGTCGGTCAAGGCATTGTGACCTCTACCGAAAACTTCGGAGTCACTGGCCGGGCACCGAGTCATCCAGCATTGCTTGATTATTTGGCGGTCAAGTTCATGGCTTCTGGTTGGTCTGTGAAGAGTTTGATCCGCCAGATAGCGACTTCGAGGGTCTACCGGATGAGCACTGCTTATGACGAGCAGCATCACGAATATGACCCGGGTAACGCTTTGCTATGGCGTGCCAATCCCAGACGACTCGATGCGGAGGCGATTCGTGACGCAATGTTGAGTATTAGCGGCGAGATGGACTTAGCTCGTCCTCGTGGATCAGAGGTTGCCAAGGCTGGCTATGTACGAGTACGTGATGGTTCACTGGGAGATCCACGGGTAAATGTCCGAGAAGTGGTTGAGCTGGCAAAGAAAAACGTGATGAATGCGTTCCAGAATAAAAGCAGATCACGTGGTGGTGGGAATTCACGCTTGAATAACTTTCGTAGAGGAATGGGGAGATCGGGTTTGGGAACAACCGAGCCACAAATGAAACCCAATGCGCGAAATGGTATTCCACGGGGCCGTTCGAATTTTCCCATGATGCAGCGCAATGGGCGATTGAGCATGGAAGGGACGACCAGCGACCAGAAAACTTTGATTGAGGCTGCAGTACGCGAAGCTACCTCANTGGTGGGCAGCGGTCTGGATATGGAACATGCCAAATATCGCAGTGTTTATTTGCCAATCGTACGTGATCAGGCCCCACGGTCGTTGGATGTCTTTGATTTCGCAGACGCCAGTACGGTGACTGGGGTGAGGGAGTCATCGAATACTGCAAATCAGGCTCTTTATATGATGAATAATCCCTTTGTGATCAGGCAAAGCAAGGGTTTCGCCCGTCGAGTAAAACAGATTGATGGAAACTTAAGTGATCAAATCGAGTTCGTATTCCTACTCGCCTACGGACGGCCGCCAACATCGGACGAACGAAGCGCGAGCGAGTCACTTGTGAGATCGTACGGGGGTCAGGCACGTTCCTTGAGTGATTCAACGCTATCTGTTTTGTGTCAGAGTTTATTCGCATCAGCAGAATTCCGTTATGTCGACTGATGTTCTTTTTTGGCTCGTTTAAAAACCCTGTCACGGAAACACTTTTGGATTCATTGTCATGCACTCACGTCGAAATTTGCTAAAAACTGTTTCTGCTGGATTTGGTTATCTTGCATTCGCTGACTTGGAGCACCGTGTTAATGCCCAAGACTCGGCCAATCGAAATCCACTTACGCCGAAAGCATCGCATTTCGCAGCTCGTGCCAAGCGAGTGATTTTTCTCTGCATGCAAGGTGGTCCCTCGCACGTTGATACCTTTGACTACAAGCCTCTGTTAGCAAAAGATCATGGAAAGCGGGGTAAGTACGGCGGGTCACTTCTGAAGTCACCTTGGCAATTCCGGCAGCGAGGCGAAAGTGGATTATGGATTTCTGACGTTTTCCCGGAAGTGGCAAAGCAGGCAGATGATCTTTGCCTGATCCGATCAATGCAGTGTGATCAGCCGGTGCACCCTGGCGCGATGACCCAAATGCATACAGGGACCGCACAGTTCATTCGTCCTTCTTTGGGCGCTTGGACGCTTTATGGATTGGGGACGGAGAATGACAGTTTGCCTGGGTTTGTATCCCTCAGCCCTCCATCTGGGGCATCGCGAAATTATGGCAGTTCTTTTCTGCCTGCGATTTATGGAGGAACCAAAGTGGGCCGTAGTGGCCGTAGGTTGTCGAGATTCAGCAGAGGCGGGAGTGGCGAGTCTGTGCCCGATATCAGGAATCCCAATCTCTCAGATCAGCAACAACGGAGGCAACTGGACTACATCCAGTCATTGAATCGGGGCAAACTGGAAAGGGAGAAGTACCATCCGGGTGTTGAGGGAGTAATCGAATCCTATGAACTTGCGTTTAGGATGCAGGATGCCATGCCGGAATTGATGGATACCTCCGGAGAAAGTGAGAAGACACTTGCTATGTATGGGGTCAATGAAACCGCTACCTCAAATTTTGGTAGGCAATGCCTGCTGGCTCGACGCTTTGTTGAAGCAGGAGTGCGTTTCGTTGAGGTCACGCATGGAAATTGGGATCAACATGTTAATTTGACAACCGATCACAAGGCTCGTGCCGAAGGATGTGATTTGCCCATTGCTGGACTCTTGCGAGATCTGAAACAACGCGGGTTGTTGAAGGACACTCTGGTCATCTGGGGTGGTGAGTTCGGACGGACACCAGCGGCGCAGGGTGGTGATGGCCGTAATCACAATAACAAAGGCTATACCACTTGGATGGCTGGCGGAGGTGTGAAGGGTGGGTATAGTTATGGAGCGACAGATGAGCATGGATATGAAGCAGTCGAGAACAAGTGCCACATCCACGATTGGCACGCAACCATCCTGCATCTACTGGGCCTCGATCATGAGCAACTGACATATCGGTATGCGGGCCGTGATTTTCGTCTGACAGATGTTCATGGCAACATTGCAACCGACATTCTAGCCTGATGCCTGCATCTTGTTGCTGACCGGGCCCGTGTTGTGGGTTGTGATCCGGTCTCAATAGCTTTTGATCGCTTTGATCAGTTGTTTGTATTCCGCTCGTGTAGAGTCATTTGCTTTCGGGATGATCAGGAAAACTCGTTCAGGTGGCAACAGCAGGTGGCCTTTAGGAGTCCTGTAGATTTTCAGGCTGAAGGCCGGCCAATGAAATTTACCTGCGGGAGTCGTGAAGGTGACTTGGCCTGCCGACATGGAGACTGTACAGACCGCGCCATCGACCATTCCGTATCGGCTCAGGTTTTGGCGAGCTTCAATTTTGGATTGGCGCAACAAAGCTGAATAAACCAACGCCGCGCCGCCCATCGTCATCATCATCGACGTGATAAACGTATACTCGCCGTAGGACAAAGCTACGATGAAAATCATGGTACTCAGAGCAATGATGACCAGTGAAGTGATGAGCCGGCGGTTTGAAGACGAATGGGTTAAGTACTTCGATTCACCCGATCGCAGGATACGTCGTGTCAGTTCGAACTGTATCTCGGATAGGCCATGCTCATTTTCATCAGTTACCGAGGCGACTGGCTGATAGGGATTGATGGGATCCTGAGTCATAGTTTGTTGGTTACAGCGTGCAGATGTTGAGAATGCAAGCAGTGTAGATCATGGCGATTTTGAGAATCCGGTGTTTTTCTGATAGCGTTGACAGCGTCCAGATTTGGATCCCAAGTGTTAAGCTGAGCCTACACTTCGCTTCTTGACATTGGAACAAGTCACGTTGTTTTTCTTGGCTTTTTCCCCGCAGATTCTGTTTTACCAGGCATGAAACGGCCAAGGACCTTTCCCATTTTGCTGGGGTGGAACCTCGACAAAGCCGTCACTGTTACCAAGTGACACCAGGTCTCCCGAGCCTTGGGTGATGACAGGTTCAGCCACCCCATTCTCAACCAGCTTTACCAAACGCAGCCAAGTCAACGGTATGGATTTGTTTCCACTGTTCTCAACTTGTACTACTGGTGCTTTGGGTAGCCAATCACGTTTTCCTGCCATGTAGGCAAGTAGCGGAATGCCCAAGCGTTGGCATCCAATGGTAGCACTGACCGGATTTCCCGGTAATCCTAAAAGTAATTTCCCGTCATTGGTTGCGGCACCAAGGACAGGTTTACCCGGTCGAATTGGTAAGCCGTGGAAAACAATATCGCCACCCAAGTCTTTGATGACGTCGGGCACATAGTCGTAGTCTCCCATCGATACGCCACCTGTCATCAGGATGGCGTCAGACGTGTTCAGGCAATCGGCGAGCGTCTCCTGTAGTTGCTTTTGATCGTCGATGCAGTGCTCGACTGAGGAGATGGAAATCCAATTTCGGGCAGCCAAGAGGGTGGCGATTGCTTCGCGATTGCTATTCCGGAGTTGCCATGGCATGGGGGCTTCTTGTTGAAAATTACCGACCTCATCTCCTGTGGTCAGAACGGTGACTCGAACAGGCCGGTATGAATTGATCCTTGAGCATCCAAAGTTAGCCATCGTGGCTTTGTGAGCCCCATTAATCTCGATACCGGGTTGGAGGACAGTTGAGCCCTTCGAAGCATTCTCCCCTGCACGACGAATGTGTTGGCCTATGGATATTGCAGTTGGATCCAAGGTAAGGCGGATCTCCGAACCTAAGTCCTCAGTGTCTTCACGTTTGATAACAGCATCACAACCTCGTGGTACAATCGCACCGGTGAAAATCCTTAAAACGCCATCTGACGGCATCTCCGGAGCTGCGGAACCTGCAGCAGATTCACCCAAGATTGGTAAGGTTGTTGTCTGGCTTACCTGTGTCATGCGAATTGCGTAGCCATCCATCGCTGATACATCTGCAGCAGGGCTGTCCCGATCAGCGATGACGCTGCTTGCTAAGACTCGACCTTGGTGAGAGCTATCAAGCGACTCGGTTGCCACAGGATTTAGCTTCTCTGAAAGTGCTACTAAAGCATCGTTGGGAAATTCGAATTTCATGGCTCGAGCGTTCGATCTGGTCGGGAATGCGACAGGATTACAGAATGGCGATGCGAAACTTAAGGAATACTGCAAGTCGGTACAAGCGTTACATCATGCACAAAGATAATTTGTCCCCTGACTGGAATACTGATTATGGAAGATAGTCNCCCCCCCCCGTGGTGGTTTTGGGGTAGGTTTTAGAAGCCCTAGTCAACTTTTTCATGTTCTCCCGCTATCAACTTTATTTTCCACGATAAAGGCAAACCACACGTAAGTGTGGGACGCAAAGTCATGAGTCCGTTTTTTAACGGATCGCCAGACCACCGAACGGTTGAAGTGAGGAAGTGACCTACGAAGTCACGTTTTTTGGGAGTGTTCTGATGATGTATCGCGTTCGTTTGGTGCTGCGCCAATCGAGTTTCGCATTGATTGGAGGAATCCTGTTTGGGGAGCATTGGGCCTGTGCGAAGGCCTACCGGAAAAATGCTTGTTAAGCAAACCTTGACCCATGCCAGATGGGAAGGCGCACGCATAGCTGTTCGACCAAATGCAGACATCGCGGAGGTAACGCAGCGGATACGCGATGAATTACTGATACTGGACATCGAAGAATCTGTCATTGAAACGGAGCCAGCCTCACTCGAATCGGCTGAACCTGGTGCCGCGGTTACTGTTCGAGTACGTGTCGGAATCAACTCAGTTAGTTGGGTCCCGGGATACTTCAATTTCGCGGTGAATGAAATAGTCGCTGAAACCTGCATGCGTCGTGAGTACACGCAGTGAAGGAAAACTGTCTTTAGATTTAGGTCAGGTCTTCGGGACGATTGATGTTTTGGCAATGTGCCTCATCCAATGCGATTTGGTTCGCATCCTGTTTTTCGATCCAACGATTCAGGCTGGAATCTGTTTTTGCGTGTACAGAAAGTGCCTCGCGGAGGTGAAGAGGATAGATCCCCACCAAGGGTTGCCGTTTGCGTTTTGGCCCGCTTATCGCATAAGTGAGGTCGTTTTCGATTTGCCAGCTGAGCATAAGCCTGCCCAGATCATCCGTGGTGAGATGGGGCATATCCACAGGCGTAATCAAGCACGCTTGATGTTTGGTTTTTCCACCCTTTTGGTTGGCTGCATAGTCAAGAGCCTGCAGTACGCCAAAGATTGGACCTTGATTTGGCATCGGGTCAGGTAATGCGACTAGATCAGCCAATGAATGAGATGTGCCCGCAAGGCAGATCTCATTGCAGATGGGTCTTAGTCTTTCTACGGCGTGCTCAATGAATGTCAGGCCATTCTTATGGTGGATTGTCGATTTGTCACGTCCCATGCGAGTCGAATTTCCGCCACACAAAACGACGCCCAAAATAGATTGCATGGTGCTGCTAACTATCGGACTTTTGGGNAGTGATCGACTCAACCCATGATTTTGATCGCATCATCGATGGAAACCCGATAGTGGGTGCAGTGAGGATAGCAACATGTGTTAAGTCTTCTGGTTGGCAGCCTGCTTCCAACGCCTTGCGGCAGTGGGAGTGAGACGCTCCTTCCAAGCCTGCGCCTAAGGAGACGGCCAATTTTACTAATGCGATTTCTCTTGCGGATAACGGGCCCGCATCCTTGGCTGCTTTTCCAAAGGCTTCGTATGCCTCCATCAGTTCAGAATGCGACTGATGCATCTTTTGATAACGTTTGGGAATCATTGTTCTGCTTTTACTAATGCTTCGACTAATGCTTCGATGGTGTAGGGACTTGCTTCTGCACTAATTGGGTAGCCAAGTTCGCCAATTTTTTTTGAGGTTACGGGACTGAGACTGGCGATTTTCATGTCATTCATTGAGTCTGAAAACATGTGGTGCAAACTTTCCGCGGTGGCACTGCTTGTGATGGTGATCCAATCAACTTCTCCATTCGAGACGGCTTCTTTGATACTTGCGTCACACTCATTCACATCGCTGTGTTGATACGCAATTACTTGCGTTACATGGCCACCCATCGCTGCTAATTGTGTTGCAAGCTCATCATTGCCGCGACTAGCGCGGATCACCATGATGCGTTTTTCATTGGCTCGTGAAGCAATTAGATTTGTCATCGCCTCCGCGTGGAATGTGTCTGGCAGTAAATCACATTGGAGATGAAATTGCTGAAGTGCTGCAGCTGTTTTTTTTCCTATGCAGCCAATCTCCAGTCCTGCCAACGCTCGCATATCGCCTCCGTTTTTTTCGAGGCGGTTCAGGAAAAACTGAACTCCGTTATGGCTGCAGAAGATTAACAGGTCATATTCGCTCAACTTGGCAATTGCTGAATCGACTGGTTGCCAATCTTGTGGTGGTTCGATTGTGATGGCGGGTTGCTGTAGCACTCGAGCACCTAGGTCTCGCAGTGGTTTAGCCAGAGCTTCAGCTTGCCCTTCAGGACGCGTAACGAGTATTGTTCGGCCGGTTAGTGGACGATTCTGTATCCGGTTCATGGTTTCTGCCAATTGTGTGACTGCGCCGAGAATCACGATCACGGGTGGGCGGAAGCGACTGGCAGGACTCAGTTGAGCGGCTACTTGATCCAAACGGCAGTGAATCGTTTGCTGGTCGGGAAGGCTGCAGCGTCTGATTAACGCCGCTGGAGTGTCTGCTGCTTTTCCAGCCCGCAGGAGTGCTTTTGTCCAAGCTTCAGCGGTTGTGACTCCCATGTAAATGACTAGGGTGCCCGGAAATTTTGCCAAAACCTCCCAATCCAGAGCAGATTCGGATTTGGAGGGTTCTTCGTGGCCTGTCACCAGAGCGACGGCTGAGGCGAGGCCGCGGTGGGTCACGGGAATTCCTGCAAAAGAGCCAGCTGCTAAGGCTGCGGTGATACCTGGAACGATTTCCAGTGGTAGGCCGGCAGCCTTGACCGCTTCGACTTCTTCGGCTGTACGAGCGAATATTGCGGGGTCACCGCCTTTGAGCCGAACCACGATTTTCCCGGCTTTCGCATGCCCAAGCATCTCTTGAATGATCTCATTTTGCGTCCATATACGGGTTTTTCCGTGTTTTCCGACACAAATGTGCTCCGCTTGGGGGGCATGCTGCAGCAGTTCCGTGTTGCTGAGTCCATCATACAAGACCACGTTAGCCAAGGCTAACAACTCAGCTCCTCGGACGGTTAGCAGGCCGGGGTCTCCGGGGCCTGCTCCGATTAGGTAAACGGCGCCATTCATAAATAGCATTGTGCGCTTTGCAGATCGACTCTGGACAGATGACTGATAGATTGCCATACTACGCGGCCTGAAAAAACTGACATACCCCCAACCCTGTCTTCGACGCCTGATCCGCGTCCGCCCGAAATATGCCTAATACAGCTAGCGCCAAAAAACGACTTCGCCAGAACGACAAGCGTCGGACTCACAACCGAGCCGGAAAAAGCAACATGCGGACTCAGATTCGCCGCGTTCGTGAGGCTGTGGAGGCAGGAAACAGTGACTTGGCACAGGCCGAGTACATTGTTGCACAAAAGAAAATTGACCGTGCAGCCAGCAAGAACCTCATTCATCGAAATGCAGCGGCCCGCACCAAGAGTCGTCTGGTTGCAATGGTGAAAAGTGTCGGCTGAGACGCTGCACCAAGCTCATTAAATATTCAAAGCCGCCCGTAAGTTCACGAGCGGCTTTTTTATTTGGCCTTCTGGTGACCCGTTGGTGTTGCCTCGTTGATTCGACAAGCAGAGGCAGAAGCGTTGGGTCGCAGCAGTGCTGTCATTCACCCTTAGACGCAATTGCATTTACATTGGTGAACCACATGGGAGAAGTGCTACCAAGTCAAGCCTGCATCCCCTAGCCGACGTTTTGTTTCTTCCATCAGGGCATTTTCATCGGCTTCCGTGGGTGCAACATAGGTGACACTAAAACGCAGAAAAGCGCCTGCATTGTCCCACGGAACGGTCACGATACCGAATTCTTCTATCAGGTACCGGGTTGCATCTTCTGCAGCAGCGAACGATTTTCCTGTCAGAGTNCCCACAGGTGATTTAGCATATAAGAAATAGGTACCTCCGGGTACTTCGCATTCGAAACCACATTCATTGAGTGTGTTTACGAGTTTCTCGAGCCTGCGACGATACTTTTTATTAATCTGATCAGGAATGGAATCGTTATCCAGAGCTGCTGCGGCTGCTTTCTGGGTCGCAATGAATTGACCGCTGTCACTGTTGTCTTTGACATCCGCAAATGCAGAAACGATTTTGGGATGACCACAAACAAAGCCCATTCTCCAACCGATCATGTCATAGCCTTTGCTCATTGAGTGAACTTCGACCCCAACGTCGATGGCACCCGGCGTTTGGAGGAAGCTAAGTGGTTCACCGTCAAACGTCAGCATGATGTGGGCTGCATCCTGCACAACGATAAACTGTTTTTCGTTGGCGAGTGCGACAACCTTTGCATAAAAGTCGGCCGTTGCAGTTTTGCCCGTGGGTGAGTTTGGATAATTGAGGACCAGTATCTTTGTCCTTCGATAAATATCATCTGGCACAGCATCCAGGTCCGGCATGAAGTTGTTTTCAGCCAGTAGCGGTAGATTAAAGACTTCGCCACCGTAATAACGGGTGTGAGTCGCTGCGACGGGGTAGCCGGGCACTGTGATCAGCGTAATATCGCCAGGGTTGATGAAGCATGCAGGAAGCATGGCGTAGGCTGGCTTGCTTCCGATGCAGTGGTTGATTTGAGTATCTGCATCAAGCTGCACACCGAAACGCCGTTTCATGAAACGGGCCGCTGCCTGTTTGAATTCTGCACCACCGTTGTCCGCATAGCCGCGATTTTCAGGCTGATTGACTTCCTGACCCATCAAATCCCGAATGGATTTGTCTGCCATCGCATCATTTTCACCAATGCCAAAGTCCAAGAGCGAACGATCCGGATGATCGGTCAGTGCTTTCCGCTTTGCACGTTTGATTTTTTCGAACTTATAGATTTCGGTGTCTTTGCCGTAATTTGCACCGCCGATTCTGTCGGCAAAAAGAGACTGAAAATAGGGGTCGGCAGTCGTAGACTGATCTTTGCTTGCGGTGGACATGTTGGTCTGGCAGGGGGAGATGAAGGAAGTAAGCAGAATATTCCAGATTACGGTTGAACGACATGGCTCGGCAAGGTGGCGTAATGCTGCAAAAACGCATGAGCATGCAAAAAAGCGTTCTCATGTGGGGCGAAGGCAATTTCCCGGTGGTTCGACGATCCGCTGAGAATTTTCAATAGCTCGCTCTGCTGGAAGGCAAGATACTCGGATGCTGGATACAGGGCCGTCGATTGCGGAGAATGAGGGCCAATTTTATGATCGAGTTCACTGCATTGCTGGAGTACCTTTACCGAATTACCGGTTCATGTTCGTACGCTCAGCTTGTAATGTATCGTTTCGTGTTTCCGGGGGCGAAGTCACCAGTAAGCTAATTCAGGGTTGGCCAGATCTGGACGAATCTTCCCAGCGGCACAAAGCGAACATCATTTCCCTCGGCACTGGTGTCGCTACAATTCCAACCTGTCCTTCAGTATTCATTGTCATCGAGTCCAAATGTCCAGTGCCAAAAACGAGACCGAAGTTGATCCCATGCGGGCTCGCTATGAGGAATTGGCGGAATTAGCTGGATCGCTTGCGCATGAAATCAAGAATCCGTTGTCCGTGATTCACATGAACATCGACCTGCTAAGTGAGGATTTGGAGGAACTGGATTCACCTGGCAGTCGACGGTCGCTGGAGCGGGTAGACATCGTCCGTGGCCAGTGTGAACGTATGGAGGGGCTTTTGCGTGATTTCCTCAAATACACTCGCCTGCGCGATATCGATTTGCTTCCGGGCAGCCTGAATGACCAGATTTTAATGGTATTGCGAGCTTATCAGGCTCAAGCTGACGCCGATGGAATCGATGTTGAGAGGTATCTTGATCCAGACTTGCCAGCGATTCTCTTGCACAGCGACTCTTTGCAAGCAGCTTTGATGAATCTGGTTAAAAATGCGTTAGAGTCGATGGGCTCGGGGGGCCAACTGATGGTGCGAACCTACACTACACGAAAAAGCGTCGCGTTAGATCTGATCGATACTGGTAGCGGCGTCGACGATAACACGGTGTTGCACATGTTCGAGCCGTTTTATAGCACCAAGGATGGAGGCTCCGGGCTGGGCCTGCCCACGGCCAGAAAGATCATTGAAGCACACGGTGGGCGCATCAGCGTCCAAAGTGAAGTCGGGCGGGGCACGAAGTTTGTGCTTGAGTTCCCGGTGCCAAAGCGTCTGTCTTGAATGTCTTGAACAGCGTTGCCACGTCGATCCGTTTAGCACAGCGCAAGCATGATTGTCGTATCTCGTCTTTGTTTACAAACGGATGACTTCTTCTTCCGAAAGCGTTTCTATCTGTTCCTCGCAGGCAGTTGTCATCTCAATTTCAACAGACCAACGTCCGTCTGCGTCTCCGCTGACAAACCAATGAGGTTGGACGCACACACTCTGATGCACTAGTTCGAATCCGGCTTCACTTTGGCTAACTGTTTCCACGGGAAATGCCCAAATCCCACTGGGGCGATCTATCGCCAACGCAACGTCCATTCCCAACCAGCGATCGGAAAGACTTAGCCCATGGACTTTTGATAAGTCGAGCGGGGTCCCGAGTTGGCCAAGGCTATGACCTTCGATATCGCTGAAATAGCGATCGTCGGCACCTGCCGGCATTCCCGCAAAATTCATTTCGATGGCAAAGTGCAATGGCTTTTCCGGGGGCAAGTTTTCAAGCAAGTATGTGAGTAGCAGGCGATTACTCCCAGCAGCCATCGTGACCGCCTTGGTGATGGTGATGGGAATCCCCCAAGCATTTCCATCGCGACGCATCTGAACTTGCACACGATCAGATCCACGCCGAAGTTTGGTTTCGTAAGGAAGGTCAACGAAATCTCCTCGCTCCATGGCCTGGCCATTGGCGACTGAATCGAGTGTTGCCTGATCATCGTAAAAATGATCCATCAAGCTTTTTCGGGGATATGCGTCGTAATGCAGACGCTGGTCAAGATCTTCCTGTTTGAAGACCACCCGATCATGAATGCTGGCAACATCTTCCTCGTCGTTGCTTGGTCCATTGAGAACTTTTTGGTGATAATTCTCTGGCCGACGTTGCAGTGTGGCCAATAGGTTGTGTCCGATCGTGCGGATGTCGAGTTCATACAATCGACCTCCCCGTGCTGGAGCTAACCATGCACAGAGTTGGTTGTTGCTAAGTCGAATTTCTTGAAGACCGTCAAAGTTGTAATCCTCGGCGGTCGCCTGAACGGCCGGCTGTTCCAAGTTCATGACTTGGTCGAGCTGAGTATCAGCTTCGATCAAGTGATTGAAAATTGCATTGCGCAAATGAGGTAGGTAGATGCCACCAAAGGCGCCATGCCAGTAGGGGCAATTACATTGCCCGCGATAAAGATGATCTCTGATGACGGAAAGTTCGCCAGCATCTGCTCCAGCTTCTTCCGCTTCAACAAGCCGTTTGCTGACATTCATCATGCGAGCATACATCTCGTTGGTTTCGTCATACTTGGTCTTGAAATTGCGCCAATAGCCACCGCGAACGAATGATTTGAGATCTTTCCATCTTTGGTGGTCCTCGAAGGAATGCACAACATCTTCGAACAGTGCTTGAGCTTTGACTGGCAATGCCCACTCGGTCATTTCACGGTAGCTGCAGTCCGGTAAGTAAATTTTTCCTCTTGCTGTGAATTGTTGCACAGCCTGACCAAGTGTCGCAGTTTGGAGCCAATCAGCATTGTCTGTGAGAGCATCAAAGAATGAACGCAGCCATCCGTCGTCATAAACATGCGACTTGGTATCGGGCCAAGTGCCAAATTTTTCACCATCGTCACCAAAGGTGAGGATGGCGCCGGGTGATTTCTCCGCGACCTCGCGACAGTAATCAATCGTCTCGCTGGCGGGTTGAAAAGGAATGGTGTACCGCAGATGCTCCGAGCCAGGGAAAATTTTGAGAATGCGACCATCGTCTTCGGTCAGGTAGTAGCTGGATAGCTCGGAATCCTCGAGTCCAGCAGCTCGGAAATGAAAGTCGTCCAGAACTGTGTAGCTGATGCCTGCATCAACAAGATCGCTTGTGAGGGACGATTCCCAAACCCGCTCTGGCATCCACATTCCAGAGGGAGCAGCGCCCAAATTACGTTCGAGCCAAGCGCTATAAGCCTGAATCTGCCCAATCCTGTCCCGTGATGGCAGCATGGTAAGGATTGGCTCGTACTGGGGACCGCCAATGATTTCGATCCGACCAACGTCGACCAACATGCGAACCCGATCAAGATACTCGGGATGTCGCTCCGCGAGCCAAATCATCAGTGGGCCAGATGTGTGCAGTGAAATCCGCAGTTTTTCGTACGGTTCAAACACATCCAAAAATGGCAAGTAGCTGTCTTGATAAGCCTGCTCAAATACCCCATCAAAATTTCCGATCGGCTGATGGTTGTGTAGAACGAGACAGAGAGATGCGTGCAGCGTCATTTTTTTGATGTCAGTTTGAGTCGCTTGGTAGACAAGCGATGATTGTATAAGTCAGGGATTCATCACCGAATGGTGATTTTCAACGTATTGTGTGGACACTTGGCAAACTTGGTCAATGAAAGCAGGTGTGATTCCTATGATTGGCTTCGTTTGCGCAATGGTACGCGCTTCCGTAAGTTAACTATCGGATCCAGTGGTCACCAAAGTTCATTGAATTTGCAGGGTCGACCGCCGTGGGAAGGCAGGGGCTGCATTTTGATCATAAGTCACAGTTTGATTACAAGTCACAGTTTGATTACAAGTCACAGTTTGATTACAAGTCACAGTTTGATTACAAGTCACAAGGCTTAGGAAATGAATCCTTTCATGGAACCAAGTCCCTAGGGGTTTCGCCAGTTGTATCACCCCTTCAGATTCGTATGGTTGCTCAAAGTATGAGTCGTGGATCTTCTGCTAATGCAAGACTTCGTAGTTGGGTTGCCGCATCCTCAGGCAGCACAGGGTTGATCATACAATGACTGCTGAATTCAAATCCAGCGACTTGTGTCATCCGTGGGAAAATCTCGATTCCCCAGTGGTAGGCGTCTGAGGGATCGTTGCAGCCTGGTGGGCGTGTATGGAGGCAGAAATTGTAGGCCGTATTCGGAAACAACTTTTCAATCCATGAAACAACCCGTCTCACCAGACGTGAAATTGATTCGATAGTGGATTCTGAGAGGTCCTCATAGCAGGGCTGATGTGCCAGCGTAGTGATTCGTACAAGGAATGGCAGATGACTTGAAAAAGGGCAAAACGCAACCAGCGAATTATCTCGCCAGATGATTCTTTCCTTTGCCTTCAATTCAGCGCGTACAAGATCACAGTGCAGGCAGCTTCCTTTTGTAAGAAGATAATTTGACATGCGTTCTGCCGCGGTCGCCACCATGGGTGGAATTCGATCCGTAGCGATTAGTTGGCTGTGCGTGTGACGCAGAGATGCTCCAGCTTTGCTACCTACATTCTTGAAGGTGCTGATGTAGGCGATTCCAGGTACATCACGCCAATGTAGCAGGCGGTCTCGATATGCCTTGAAAACATGTGCGGCCTCAGCAACATCTAGTTCAGTGATTGATTGGACATGGTTGCGAGATTCGATGATGACTTCGTGACCGCCTGCAATTGGTCGTCGTTGAAAAAGTGTCGACTCTGACGCACAGGTAGAATAGTTTCCTGAAAATCGCTGGGGATGAGTGTAAGTAGTACTGTCTCTTTCCTGAATGTTGGTAACTGCGGGGAATTTATTGGGCACAACGCGAACCGCCCAGTCACTTTGTGCCGCAGACTTTTGTCGCGACAGTTCAGCCGTTTGTTGACACTCTCGAGCGACTTGTTCGTGATTTTCCGGGTAGCCGATCCAGACAGCGGGTGGCGTTCTTGTCTCGTTCCCCGGGCAAAATGGGCACGCGATCTCTTTGCGTATTCGCTCGCGGGATTCTACAAACTCGTCGGGACGCTCTGAGCGGTAAGGAGCGAAAAGAGTCCAGTTGCCCGTGACGGGGTCAAAACGTGATTCCCCTGTCCCCTGCGAGGGAGGGCTGGACGTACTTGATTTTGTATTTGGCTTTGTTGCCTCGATCATGGGGCACTCCGCAGTGCTGAGCAAAACGCCTTATCGAACAACCATAAAGCTCTCTAGTATCAGCCGAAATAGTACCCCATTTGTTTAAATGATCGCAGTGAGGATGGAGAATTGCAGAGTTTTTTTGCTGCTAGAGTCATTCAGTCCACTTTGCAGCGGACTTAAGGGCCAACGTTTTCGCGTAGAGCGATTCGTATTCCATCGCACTTTTCTTCCAAGACCAATCCTGTGCCATTCCCGTTTCAATTAATTTTGACCATCGCAAAGGATGATGGTATCGGAGATGGAGCGCTCGACCGATCGCATCATCAAGCCCTTGGGGTGAAATGGTGTGCAGGTGGAAGCCTGTTGCAGTTTCATCCGCAACTGAAGTTTCACTGCAGTCAACGACGGTATCGGCGAGGCCACCCGTTGGCGTAACGACAGGAATGGTACCGTAACGAATGCTGTAAAGTTGGTTTAGTCCGCACGGTTCGTAGTGGCTCGGCATCACGAAAATATCTGCTCCGGCTTCGATGCGATGGGCCAGCATGTCACTGAATCCAACATGCAATGCGAAACGATCGGGGTGTTCTTCTTTCAAAACGCGCAATTCTTGCTCGAACTGAACATCACCACTTCCCAGCACAATCCACTGTGTCGGACGATTTTCGCCAAGATGCCAACGCAGAACAGGAAGAATAAGATCCCAGCCTTTTTGTTCGGCCAAGCGACCCACCAAACCAATCATTGGTACTTCATCGCTCTGCTCAAGAGCGAATTGTTGTTGCAGGGCTCGTTTGTTCGCTAGTTTTCCTTGCTGCCAGGATTTGGCATCGTAGTTGGCAGCCAGCTTTGTGTCGGTTTTTGGATTCCAGATGCTTTGATCAATGCCATTCGTAATACCCGAAATGCGATCAGATACATTTTCAAGCACTGCTTCCAATCCACAACCGTGCTCTTTGGTTCGAATCTCCTCGGAGTATCTGGGGCTGACAGTTGTAATCGTGTCAGCGGTTGCAATTCCAGCTTTAAGGAAATTCACGCGGTCATAAAACTCAAATTCGTCATGATTAAAATGTTGCCAATCAAGTCCCGTCCACTCAAATTCTGATTTGGGGAAGTTGCCTTGGTACGCCAAGTTGTGAATCGTCATGCACGTTGCGTGATTCTTCAACGCGGGAGAAAGATTTTGGTCCGCAGCCAACATTGATGGTATCGGTCCGGTTTGCCAATCGTTGCAATGCACGATGTCGAAGTTCCAGCCAATTCTCTGGATGGCCTGGATGGCAGCTCGGCAGAAGAACGAGAACCGTTCGGCGTTATCTGGATAGTCACCTGTGGCGGTTCCATAAAGCGATTCGCGGTCGAAATATTGAGGTTGGTCGATGAACCAGACCGGAACATCCTGTGCACTGGGAAGTCGCCCTTTCAGAAGTCGACATCCCACGAGTTTTCGGGGACTCATTGGAATCGCAAAACTGATGTCCGTTGGTTCAACGCCCGCATGGCTCTGGTGGACGCTGCGAAAGGCTGGCATGATGATGGCAGTGCGATGCCCCAATGCGGCAACCCGTGAGGGAAGAGTGCCGCATACATCAGCTAACCCACCGGTTTTTGCGAACGGTACGGCTTCGGTTGTGAGATAAACGATGTTCACTTCTGTTTCTCGTATCTCGCGGGCCGCGAAGATCTGGACNGTTGAGGATTTTCAGGTTACCGCGGCTCTGCTGGTTGCCAACGTATGTAGTCGTGTACGCTAAATTGCATTCTTCACTGCAGGCCTAGATCGCTACTCGTCTGCAGTTCCCTGCAGGTGAATCATGGTAGGCTGCCGCGGGAGTAGCCTGCCGAACAGTTTAGCTTTTCGCGTTTGAGCCAGTTTAGTGCCGATAGCACAGTCCTCAAAGATGGGCTCTTGCTTTGTAAGACAGTAGTTGGCTGCGAAATACCCATCTTTAGGCAATCAGTTGTAGTGAACTTTCTGCACCTTTCGGGATGAGGTCGGCGAAACCCAGAACATGGCGTAGAATAGAGATTGAGATTCTTTACGTTGAAATATTCGTTTGATTGAAAAAGTTGTATGTCGATCCCGCTGGGCGAATTCTGGAAAGGGCTGGTCAGGTCGGGTATTGTTGATGCCTCGGGCTGCAAGCAGATAGCGGGTGACTATGCCGATGCAAATCAAGGGACCCCGCCAAGTGATAGCAGCGACTTGGCCAATTTTCTTCGGATCAAAGGAACTTTGACCGACTTTCAGACTGAGTCGCTGCTCGCTGATCCGCCACGGGAAATCAGGTCTGGGAATTTCGTAGTAAGAGCGCAAAAAGGACCCAAGCCCTTGCCGCGGTGGATTCCCGTCTCTCGTCTTGATGATGGCCGGGTCGGTGTCCTGTTTCGGGTTGCCGCAGATCAATTCATTGGTGGTCGTGATCAGTGGCTACAGGCACATGAAGAAGTGGAAACAGACTCCCTGCAAACGTTCGATCACGAGAATCAGCAAGCGTGGACACTCATTTTCTCAGAGTTGCCTCGTGGACAAGCACTATCCCGTTATATGAACAAAGGTGCATGCTTCAGTCAACGTGAAGTGTGTGAGTTCGGGATTGCTTTGGCGAACGGATTGGCTGCGATGCATCAGAGGCCATTGGTGCATGGAGCGATTAGAGCAGAGCACGTTTGGTTAGGTAGTGATGGCAATGTTCTATTACTGCGAGACCCCTCTGGTCCTCCTCAGGGTATAGATGAAAACCATTCCGGTTGGTTTGATGGTGATGAAGCAGTTGGTTTGTATGCCGCGCCGGAGTTCAGCCAGTCGGATCAGGAATGCAACGCGGCTACTGATATTTATGCGTTGGGGTGTCTGCTGTTCCGTTTGGCCACAGGGAGATTTCCTGCCGATGGGGCGTCCAATGCTCAATTGATTAAAGCTCACGCTTCTGTGACACAACCTGAATTAGCGGAAGCGGTAAAAAAGGGTGAGGCTGGTGATCCGCTGTACCGGGTGCTCGCTTTCGCAATGGCCAAAAACCCAGCTTCACGATTCGCAGCAGCGGAGCAGTTGTCGAATGCTCTTACTGCCATTATTTCTTTGGTCTCTTCCAAGGTACCCACGAACGAGGTACCCACGAACAAGTTACCTGCCAACAAGTTGCCCACCAACAAGGGTGCCAGTATCACGGATACACTCGGCGGTGAAGGTGAAACTGAACAGAAGTTGCAAGCAGCAAACCGGTCGAGTGTCGAGGTGAAACAAGCGACCGCAACGTCGGAGGCACCTGGCAGTAAGGACATTTCTGTTCCAGAAACTGGACAGGAAGGGAGAGTCAAAACTGAGGGCAGTAAGGCCGCTGTCAACGTAGACGTGACTGCGGTTGAAGCCGACAAGAAAACGCATCGAAGCTCGGGTAATGCCAGCGGTCCAACCGTTCCAGCAATTGGCGGTTCTGGGCCATCACCTAGCAGTATCTCCCAAAGCACTCATGCCTCCGAAGAGGCTGTGAATAGTCGAAAACCTGTAGTTGAGGTGCATGCTTCTTCAGAGCCTGCTGGTCCAACACCTGTTGCGGGTGAGGCGAGTGCCCCAAAGCAGCGTTCGCGTCGTAAAAAGAAATCAAAAGCGCCATTGGTTCTCGGGGCAATGTGCGTCGCAATCCTGCTGTTGATGATTGGTCTACTGGTACCTAGGAGTTCGGAAGAAACGACGGCTGACAAAGAAAGAACGCGCCCGCCGGTACCCGCTGTGATTCCACGCGTTTCTAATCGAGAAACGGAAGATGAAGACAAGGGTGCAAAGCTGAGGGAAACGCAGGAGGGAACATCGAAGTCGGATCGACAGACTACCGGATATCAACTGGTAGATGATGATCGATTGCTGTATGTACCACCTTACTCAGTGGACTCGGAAAAAGCATCTTTGGAGTACCTTCCACCTGGNCCAGCCATGATCGCATCTTTGCGCATCAGTTCGATTGTCGAAAGTAATGTCGGTGGTAAAGTCATCGAGGTGTTATCGCCAGATTTGGATGCTCTGATTTCCCGTATCGCGGAACGTGCCCATGTGCCTGTGGATTCGATCCAGACATGTGGTTTGGCGTTTCACCCAGGCAAAGAAGGCTGGCCAGAAGTATCGTTATCGATACAGCTGAAAGATCCTGTTTCAGCAAAGGATTTGCTTGAGAAGTGGGAAGTGGCGGCAGCCCGTACTGCTGATGGTGTCACCATCTATGCAGGTGACTCGCCATCATCCGATGCCTATTATTTTGAAGGAAAAGGAGACGATCCTGTCAGTCGCTTTGCGATTGGATCGGTTGCCAAAATAAGTGAAGTCGCTGAAATGGAAGGAGCATCAATTCTTCTCCCGCGAAACTCACTCGCGATGTGGAATACTACAAGTGCGGAATCTGACATCGTCGTTCTTTTTGCTAGCCCCAATTTTCTGTTTGCAGATGGTCGACAACTGCTTTCGAACTCGTTGCCAGGCTTTGTTGCTCCGCTGAAATCAACATTGCAACCAGATGTCTCGGCGATGCTAGTGACAGTGGATTTCGGTAGTGAGCAGATGTTCATTGAAACACGGTTGACGCCGAGTGGTGGTGCGAGTCCTGCTGCACTTGTAAGGATGCTTCAAGAAAAGATTGGTGGCTGGCCCGACTGGGCTGATGATTTCATCATCAACTCCGTGCCTGATGCTTCATGGCGTTTGCTCGCGAATCGCCTGCGACCGATGGTCAATTTTGTTGCGGAACAGGTACGTTTTGGTGTNTCGGACGAGATGGCGATCACAAATGCATACCTGCCCGCGCAGGCGGTTCCTCAGGTTGTCTTGGCCACGGTGCTTGCGCTGAATACACCCGAGGGCGGATCTGTGGCAACTGGGGGGGCAGTCCCGAAAAAGCCATTGTCTATTGAAGAACTTTTGAATCGTAAAATGTCAGTTACTTTTGAACAGGAATCACTGGAATTTGCGATTAATAATATCGTGACCGCTTATGAGAGAGACTTGCCGAGTGGTTCCAAGTTGCCAAACATTCGCATCATTGGTGGGGACTTGCAGTTGATGGGGATCACGCAGAATCAGCAAGTCAGAAACTTCACACAGACAAATACCCCACTAAGGCAAGTGCTTACTGAATTGTTGAGACTTGCTAATCCCGATAAGACGGCGACGGGTCCCGATGATGAGAAGCAAGCTCTGATCTGGGTGGTTACAGACGATGCCAAAAAGCCGGGCACAAAAGAGATAATCGTCACCACTCGCAATTCGGCGCAAGGCAAGTACGAGGTGCCCCCAGAGTTCAAGCTTAAATGAATGTTGTTGCTTGATGCGAAAGGTGAAAGTTTCTCCGTCGACCAGTCGCATGATCTGAAATTTCATCGCTGCAATTTCGCAACGCGTTTTGACGGGTATGCCATCAACATCAAAGAGAAAATATTGGTTTGGTTGCGGCAACCTCTAGGACCCTCCAATGTGGTGTTCTGGGGCTGGGTGTTGGCTTTATTTTCGTTCAGTATCTTCCCCAGTCACGGCACTGCTTTGACGCTATTTCTCTCCGCATTGCGAACATTTTGCCCAAGTCTTAGATAGAAGTCGACTTGTATCCAGATCCAGACCGAGACCACCTGTCTTTACCAATGTAGTGACTCTCCGCTGACCGTGGATGATCTGGAAGGCCATACGGTTCTGTGGCATCTAGCNATTGTTTATCTCGCGAGATTTGCAGGCGTTCTGAGACAATTATTTTCAGGAGCATGCCAATTGATCACGGAATAGATCCCACGCAATGTGTACTGAGCTGGTTGCGGAGGTTATTTGGCAGAGACTTCAAGAAGCCTTTTTTGAATGTAAAACTGACCAGACTATAAGTGCAGGATCAGTCCGATTTGGATGTGTTCCTCGTTGCCACCGATTCAGCACCTGCTAGAGACTGCTGCATATCCAAGTCTCAGGATTTACTGGGCTGTCAATTGCATGACCCTGATGGGGTGAGCAGGGTCATCCTTGAGTTCTATTTTGTGTTCGCGATAGGACCAACCGCGATTCTGAATCCAATCACGGAATTCGTTGCCAATGATCCTGTATGGATCACTTAGCAGAACTTCGCCACCTTCAGCCAGATGTTCTCGCAGGCACTGATCCAATTCGGGCCAGAGTGATCGCAGGTAGGTAATGTCGCTTCCGAGGATGAGCGGGAATGCGGTTCCTTCTATGCGATCAATACCAAATCTTAGCTGCCGAACTTGACAGCGTTCCCTTAGGTCCCAAGTGCTCATTCTCACTAGAATCAAAGGGTCCATCACGCCATCAGTGAGAACCACCTGTGATCCCCGGTGAGCTGCAGCGAGGCCAGCATGTCCAGTACCACAGCCAAGTTCAAGGACTCGCATGCCAGTCAGTGCACGATCACTCAGATAATGATCCAGTCCTGATGCGGCACGCCAAGTGGTTGCCCAAAATGGATCGATTACACCCTCTTCTCCAGCATCCTGCCGCTCGCAAGCATCGATCAACATTCCTTCTGGATCGGAAGCAACCGCCAGTTTGCGAATTTCGCCGGCTATTGGGATTTCTTCCCAGTGCCATTGAAATCGCTCAGAGGCCTGATTTGCGAGTGTTTCAAGATTTTCGTGTGGAGAGTCGGTACTAGAGTCACTGATTTGGTTCATGGTAGCAGTCACTCACTTAGCCATTGAGCAACGTCAGCAGCAAAATACGTGAGGATGCCGTCGGCACCCGCACGTTTAAAAGCGAGCAGGCTTTCCAGAACAGTTTGACGGCGATCTAGCCATCCATTTTGTGCTGCTGCACATAGCATCGCATACTCGCCACTGACTTGATAAGCAAATGTAGGAACCGCGAAAGTTTGCTTTACACGTTGCACAATATCAAGATACGGCATCCCCGGTTTGATCATCACGCTATCAGCGCCTTCATGTAAATCAAGAGCAACTTCATGCAATGCTTCATCCGTCTGGGATGGTGCTTGCTGATATGTTTTTTTGCTCGCGCCGCCAAGGTTACCAGAGGAGCCTACGGCGTCGCGAAAGGGACCATAAAAGGAGCTCGCGTATTTGGCAGCGTAGGACATGATCTGGACATTATAAAAATTCTGATTATCCAAAGCATTTCGGATCGCACCAACTCGACCATCCATCATGTCGCTTGGAGCAATGATGTCACACCCAGCTTCAGCCTGAACCAGTGACTGCTGGCAGAGTACCGCTAGTGTTTCGTCATTTGCAACATCTCCATTGCGAACAAGACCATCCTGTCCATGACTGCTGTAGGGATCAAGCGCGACATCACAAATGATCCCAATTTGATTTCCCACTGCCTGCTTGACGCGTCGAACCGTCCTGCAAACAAGATTGTCGGGGTTGGTGGCTTCGGCTGCATCTTCGGTTTTGAGAGAGGCGTCGGTGGCAGGGAAAATTGCAAGTGCTGGTAGGCCGAGCTCGCATGCCCGAATTGCTTCGCGGACAATTTCATCTTCTCCGAGTCGATCAACGCCGGGAAGACTGTCGACTGCTTGTCGGCCTTTGCCGTCAAATACGAACAGGGGCCAGATCAGGTCATTCGTACTAAGTAACGTTTCGGTGACAAGTCGCCGCGACCAGTCATGACGGCGTACTCGCCGCATCCGAGTTGTTGGAAATGATCCGCGTAAAAAATCTGACATTCTTTGCTCCTTTGAGTCTCTCCTATATTAGAAGGCCATTCGCAGTTTTAGAACCGCTGAACTAGTAGAATTGTTAGATCAAAGCACCTCTCAATCTTTATGAATCCTGGGATTCATCACAGAGTCTGCTCGGTGCAACCAGATGAAATGCTAGAATTGGGCTTTTGAATCGTCCATGGTGACGTTTTTGACTTCAGTCGTTGTTCATCCCATTACTTTCAGCAGGGAAACATGCCCAAGTTAGCCTCCCCTCATCTCCTACTTCTTTTGCTCCTCGCCGTTTTTCCTTTCCCGTCTTCGTCACTGAGGGCTCAGGAGTCTCACAAGATTTCCGTGTTATTGATTGATGGGCAGAATAATCACAATTGGAAAGTAACCACTCCTCTGATGCAGCAGATATTGGAGGGATGCGGAAGATTTGACGTCGATATTGCTACTGCACCTGGGCGAGGTAAAAGGTTGGAATCGTTTTCTCCGGAGTTTTCAGAATATGACGTGGTTGTGTCGAATTACAACGGCCAGTCGTGGAGTGAGGCAACTCAAGAAGCCTTTGAAAAATTCGTGGCGGGTGGCGGTGGTTTTGTCAGTGTTCATGCGGCCGATAATTCATTTCCTGATTGGGATGCCTACAACAGAATGATTGGATTAGGAGGATGGGGAGGCCGTTCCGAAAAGGATGGGCCTTATATTCGTTGGAAAGACGACCAAAAACAGATCACGCGTGATCTCAGTCCCGGCAGGGGTGGTACACATGGCAAACGTGTTCCTTTTCTGATGATCGTTCGAGATGCTGAACACCCAATCACCACAGGGTTACCGAAGACTTTCATGCAGGCGGCAGATGAACTGTATGGAAAATTGCGGGGGCCTGCTGAAAACATGCATGTGTTGGCGACTGGATTCAGTGCGCCAGCAACTGGAGGTACCGGGGAGCATGAGCCACTGTTGATGACAGTACAGTTTGGTGAAGGACGAGTTTTTCATACCACGCTGGGTCATGATGATAATGCGATGAAAGGACTGGCGTTTCAGGTTACTTTGCAGCGCGGAGTAGAATGGGCCGCTACTGGAGCAGTAAAACAGCTGGCCATCAATGCAACCAGGCTAACCAGCAATGTTCCTGCTATGCGGGATCCTGCGGATGTTAGGCTAGGTGAATTGGCAGCGATACCTGACGTTACGTCCAAAGGATGGGTAACGCTGTTTAATGGGAAAGATCTGAGTGGTTGGTCTCAGAAGAATGGTACGGCGACCTACCGCGTTGAGAAGCAAATGATCGTTGGTAAGACCGCTCAGGGTAGTCCCAATTCGTTCATGTGTACTGATCGTGACTATGGAAACTTTGAATTGACGTTTGAAGTTAATGATGACCCAGGTTTAAACAGCGGCGTCCAGATTCGCTCGCTCAGCAAAGCAGATTTTAATAATGGACGTGTGCATGGACCGCAGGTAGAAATCGAAAATGCACCTGGGGAAAGTGGGTATATCTACAGTGAAGGCACTGGACGAGGCTGGATTACAAAATCGCAGCCAGTCAAAGATGCTTACCAAAACGGAAAGTGGAATCGGTTCGTCGTGCGAGCGAAGGGAGATCGTATTCAAACGTGGGTCAATGGTATTGCAATTGCTGATGTCGTTGATGCTGCGTCCAGTAAAAAAGGATTTATCGGACTCCAGGTACATGGAATCAAGCGTGATGTGGGACCATATGAAGTTCGTTGGCGTGATATTCGAGTGCGTGAATTGAAGTGATATGCTGGTCTGTTCGTTCAGAATTGAATATCACGATTAAACGTGGTGGTAGAAACCACTTCATGCCGATGGAAAGAAACGAGTATCAGGCTGAGAACAATTTGCCTTTTTATTGCAGAGTGTGCTTTGACTTGGGCTCGTGCGATCACATGCAGCGATTATCGGTGGATCGAGCCGGCAATGCAGGCGATGGTCATGCCTGTTTGTGAAGTAGGTTGTATCGAGCGAAAGAAAATATTATTGACAGTAGTTTGGTCGTCTGCATCACGAATTAGATGTTCGTCTTTCGAGAATCGATGCGGCGGCTCGAATGCCACTGTCCATCGCGCCTTCGATGCTTGGCGTTTCACAATGGTCTCCGCAGACATACGTGTTTTCGCGTTCTTTAACTACGGGTGACCGAATCACACGATCAATGCCCATGGCCGGCAGCCCGTAGGGAATCTGATAGGTTTGTAACAATTCCCAATCACGCACTTGATCTCCGAACCACTTGTTTAATTGTTGTTTGGTGAGGAGTTCAATCCTATCACTACTTGTTTCATCGTTTGGACTGAGTGAAACAGAAATTAATGAGCTTTGCGGGGGAGCATATTCTTCAGCGACGTTACTGATAATTGTGGCCGTCTGAATTGGTCCGTTTTCGTCACCGCGGAGGATCAAACTCTTGAATTTTTCATCGCACTGTGGGCTTGAGTAGTACAGTGTTGTGGTCTCATTCCAGGATGTTTGCATTTGAGGGAGCTCAAGCAAACGTGCTGCCGCGTCGCTTTCAGTGGCGATGACAATATGTTTAGCGGTTAATCCAGCGCCATTGGCGAGAACGACACGATTTCCTTCAATTTGCACAACGGAAGATTGTAAGTTTACCGATCCGCGTGGCAATCGTTCTGCCAATTGTCTGGGGATTGCCGCCATGCCATCCGCAGGAACAGCGATTCCACCCATCGCGAACATGCGAAATACGAACTCAAGCATTCTGCTTGAAACCGAGAGGCTTTCATCGAGGAATACACCGCCGATGAAAGGTCGAAAAAATTCTTCCAGCATGCGCTCGGAAAAACCGAAATCACGCAGATATTGTTCTGTCGTTTTGTGAGGTCGTTCATAAAGCTCTGCCAATGAGCCACGGCAGGTTTTACTTCGAAGACGCCAGATTCGTAATTTGTCCTTAAATGAGCCCACAGGGTTGGTGGCAGTTGACCATGCTTTACCGGGATTTCGCCATGGGTCCGCCAACTCAGTGAATTTTCCTGCCTGTCTGATCAAGGCACCGGGGTCGAAGTATCGCAGGCGGAGCGCAGGATAATCCAGCAATTCCTGGCAGCTGGGATACGCAGTCAAAAGTACTTGAAATCCCACATCCAAGGTAAAGCCATTGATGACATCGGACCGCACACGGCCGCCCACGCGGTCAGTAGCTTCAAGAACTGCGGCGTGGACACCCGACTTTGCTAACTGGACTGCACATGAAAGTCCCGCTAGACCACCACCAATAATTATCACTTCGTGATGACGTTCGTTCGACAAAGACTCTCTCGTGTGTTGTGAGGAAACGAGGAAACAAGGGGCGAGGTGTTGGAGGCGATTGTTGAATTGTAACCAGAGCCTACACGAATCAATACGGTGCTTTGAATCGAAGACCGGTCTGACGATTGTTCAATCAGATCCCGCTTTCAAATGACCTGATATCCCAGTTTTGTCAGTTTTTCTTTGAGGATCAATTTGGGTTGATAGTCGCCATGCACCAAGCGAATCTGTTTTGGACGTGTTTCCATCTTTTGCACAAATTCAAGCAGGTCAACTTGGTCGGCATGAGCAGAGTAACCTTGCATCTGATGAACTTTTGCAGCAACCGTATATTTGCGGCCATTCAGGCGGACCCATTCACTGCCACGACTTAGAAAGTGCCCGGGCGTACCACGCGCTTGGTGACCGACAAAAACGATGTCAGTCGTGACATTACCAAGAAAACGCTTCAGGTAGTTCAAAACGCGGCCTCCGGTGCACATCCCACTGCCGGCAATCACAATCGCTGGTAGCTGTTGCTTTTCCAAGTACTTGAGGGTCTCCTTGTGTTCTTGGTGGCTGCCAACGGTTGTCAAGTTTCCGAATACGAGTGGCTGATCATCGGTTTGCATCAGATGCTGTGCTTCGCGGCCCCAGTACGAATTCATGATTTTGTAAAGTTCGGTGAACCTTGATGCCAAGGGTGAGTCGACAATCACATCGACTTGTTTGAGAAGCGAATGACCGCTTTCCTTCTCCAGTCTTTCGAAAATTCCATTCATTTCATAGAGGATTGACTGTGTGCGGCCCAAACTGAATGCAGGAATGATGGTCACACCGCGATCTTGTAAAGTTCTTCTTAGTACAGTTTCCAAAGCGTGCTGACGATTTTCAGGAGTCTCATGAACTCTATCGCCATACGTGCTCTCCAGAACCAATAGATCCGCCTCGGGTGGACTGATGGGTTTGCGTAACAGAGGATCTTTCCCCGTTCCAATATCACCTGTGAAAACAACTGTTTTTCCGTCGGGTAATTTGACATCAAAAATAGTTGATCCGAGCACATGTCCGGCAGGACGCAAGCGGATGGACGCCGAACCTGGGATCTGATGCCAGCAGTCATACTCAACTGGCTTTAGCAGATGTTTGACTTGCTTGAGGAATTTGCTGATCAGTCTTCGGGACCGAGTGAACCCGATTTTAAGTGCATCTTCCATCACCAGAGGAAGTAAGGTTGCCGTCGGGTAACTGCAATAGATCGGTTGTTCGAAACCAGCTGCAAGCAGGTACGGGATACGCCCAGCGTGGTCGATATGCACATGTGTGAGCAACAAGCTTTCGATGGTTGAAAGCGAAAAATTGATTTCAGGGTTTGGCTGTTTTTTAGCTTCATCTCCCTGAAAAATTCCACAGTCGACGAGCAGACCATGCTTGTCTCCCCAATTTAATTGGTGGCATGAGCCCGTGACACCTTCGTGCGCACCATGGTGAGTCAGCTTCATGATTGGTTGAGATAATTGCGAGTTAATATTTTTGATGCCTGAGTGTTTTAATGCTTGGAGTATCAGAGTTCTGCAAGTTTTGCCAAGTCTCGATACGAGCAAGCTTCACCAGTGCAAGGAAGGATCCTCATGCGGACGCATTCCCATCGAAGTATTGGAGCAGATTTCAGCCTCGTCACTTTGAGCGGCGTTTCACTTTTCCATGATTTTTGCAGCGGCATGACCAGACGTGTCACTTCGGCTGCGATACCAGTGTTGTCGGCAGGTTGGCACTGGTCACCCTAAATGGTTAACTGAGATCGATACTTCCGTTTCAAGATATTGTTTTAAAGAGGAATACTTGCATGTCCAAATATTATGTTCAATCCGGTACGATGCGGACTGTTGTTCAGGCTGAAACTACGCGTAAGGCTGCTTTGTGGGCGGTTCATCAGGCGATGCAGCAGGTATTACCGATGGAGGGTGATGCGACCGATTCAAGTGACTTAAGAACGGATACGAATGGTCAGGGTGGCGTTGCTGTGCTGTCACAGCGAGTCTGTATCAGTGAGCGTGGTTTTGACCGTGATGACTCAACATCGTTGCCAACGATGGATGTGGTAACGGAGTGGAACGACATGGTTGTCACTCTGGATCGGCTCGAGAAAATGCTTTATCGAGCGAAGTGATGGCGTTCGAAATCAGTCTTTGTTCAAGTATCCAGCACTGGTTTGAAAATAACGACTTCGCCGGGTTGTCGCCTGTTCCGGCGTTTTGTCTGCCGGGTCCATATCGGCAAGGTTGGCTTGGCAGTATCGGCATCCAATTTTTTGGAGATGAAACTGAATGTAATCTCTTTGTTCCGTTTCAAGCGTTCCTAGAACAAACTGGCCAAGTTCAGAGCGATCTGGACATGAGAGGCGGTTTCTTCTCCATATTGCACCCAAGGTATGCAACCCAGCTGATTCTCGTCCACGAACCTCAATGAGACGCTGCCGCAACTGTGTGTTGCTACGGAGTTCATGTTCAAGTTGGGCGCACCGTGCAGGCGAGAGAGCTTCGTCAAAAAATGCACTCAGTTCCGCATCGCTGAAGTGATTCATGGCAAACTCTTGAAATTGTCCAATTTCGTTTGAGATCAGCCCGCGTAGCGACTCAGGCAGAGGGTGACATTTTGTCCTCCGAAGCCAAAGCTGTTATTGAGTGCGTACCGAATTTCGGCCTCTCGCGCCTCATTGGGGACATAATCAAGGTCACATTCGGGATCAGGGTTTTCGTAATTGATTGTTGGTGGCAGTACCGAATCACGCATCGCTAACAAGCACACGATCATCTCAGTGACTCCCGCGGCGGCAATCAGGTGTCCCATCATGCTTTTCGTGCTGCTCACGGGAATCTTGGCAGCATGCTCGCCAAAAACCTCACGACAAGCTTTGGACTCAACTTTATCATTGACCGTTGTGCTCGTGCCGTGGGCGTTGACATATTGAATGTCGGAAGGTTGCAAGCCAGCATCAGCGATCGACATTCGCATGGCAGCAATTCCACCATGTCCATCCGGGGGAATGTCAGTGATGCGATAAGCATCTGCGGTAGTCCCATACCCGGCAATCTCGCCGTAGATGTTCGCCCCGCGAGCTTTTGCAGACTCGAGTTCTTCTAGAATCACCATGGCTGACCCCTCACCTAGTACGAAACCATTTCTAAGGCGATCAAAAGGGCGACTGGCCTTGGTTGGCTCATCGTTGCTTTCGCTCAGCGCTGTGAGTAGGTTGAAACCCGTGACTCCAAACGGGTGAATCATGCTGTGTGTTCCACCCGCCAACATGGTGTCCGCATCGCCGCGACGAATAATCTCAGTGGCCTCGCCGACGGCTTGGCTGCTGGCTGCACAAGCGGTCAGACAGTTGAGATTTGGGCCTTGCGCATTGAACATGGTTGCCAGATGAGCAGCGGGCATGTTGGGCTCTTGTTCGAGCTCCTTTGCAGGATTCAGCAAGTCAATTCCCGACTTGATGAACTGTGCCGCGTCATATTCGCCATCAGACAATGCGGCGGCCATCATCCGGCTGAATGTCCTGAAATCCTGATTGCCCTCACCGCTGCCCAAGTAAACGCCAAAGCGCACCGGATCAGTGATTGAATCGAGGACACCGCTGTCGGCAATTGCCTGTTTAGCGGCACCGGCAGCAAATTTGGTGTGTCTACCACGATCTTGCCATTCCTCGGCCGATTCTCCTGAATCAGTGATATCCCAGTTTTTGACCTCGGCGCTGATCTTGGTGGGAAAGCCACTGGCGTCAAAGAGGGTGGTCTCTGCCACCCCACTTTGTCCCTCTTTCAAGCCAGACCATACGGTGTCAGCGTCATGCCCCATTGGGTTGACCATTCCGATTCCGGTTACGACTACACGGCGACGCATCGGGCGAGCTTTCTTGGAAGTGGGGGAAGCAGTTAGCAGTGGACGTTTGACCCACCACTGTGAGGTTGAAACTAGATGTTCGTATATTCTGGGACAGGGTTACCATCAGCATCCACTGCCACATGGAAAAAATTCATCATCCGTAGCATGTCTCTGAGCATACCTGGGTTGAACAACGGGCCATCTGTGAACCGACCGTCTTCCAGAAATGCGAACATCAAATTAATTTCCGCCTGAAGTTCGTCGCCTGAGTGACTGAGACAGGTCACGGTTGCTCCAGTATCCTGAACGGCGTCCAAGTCAACTGCCAACGAAAGTTGGTCTCCATTCCTTGCTGGCTTGTGAAATTTTGCCTTGCCGACCTTGGCGAGTACCACATGCTTATCAAACTGGAAGTGCTCTGAAACAAGGATTCCTCCCATTTGAGCCATGCCCTCGATAATCAAAGTCGGTGGCAGCATGGGAAACCCAGGGCAGTAATCGTCTAACGCCTCTTCAGAAAGCGTTACGTTTTTGTACCCACGAGCGTGACTGCCGCTCACAAATTCGGTGAATCGATCAATCCAAAACCATCGCATTGGTTCATGAACCACATAGAGAAAAAATCGGAAACTTGAAGTTGATCGTTCCTTGACAGTAACATTCTGGGATAGCGAATTCAGGCGTCACTACTGACTTTGCTGCCGACGTAACTGCACAGGTCACCAACAGTCAGTAGATTACCGAAATCCTGCACGCGGGGGTTCTGCTCGAACTCACTCATGTTGGCCCATGGCATTCGCCTTTTCAGTTCTGCCATGCCGTCGACTGTCACGACTCCATCTTTGACATAATCACCATTCGTGAGGATGTCCTCAGGTGCCAATTCTGTACGTTCAATATTGATGTCGAATGATTTTTCAAGCTTGAACACGATGTCCAAGAAGTCGATGGACTCGGCGCCCAGGTCTCCTACCAAGGTTGCTTCACGATTGACTTCATCATCATCAACGCCCAAAGCGTCAACCAGAGCTTCTTGTACCTTTTCGAAAATGTCGTCTTGGGAAAGGCCCATCAGTGAATCCTTTTGCGAACGTGTCGTAATTTGAGTGTAGTGATATCGATCGAGTCAGTCGCTCAGAACGACTTGCTCAGTAAGTTGTTTTGTAAGTTCCAGAAACTGTTCTTTTGTTGATTCCAACACCTTCGCGTCGGTGCCAAAATGCTCTGGATCCCCTGTGAAACAGCGTTCCAGTATCAGTCGTGCAGAGACAGTTACTCGCCCCTGTTTCGTTGCGGATGCCTTTACCGTGGTGTGATTTCCATCTTGTTTGACTACATCCACTGCGATTTGCAGGGTCTCGCCTGGGGCCAGAAAGTCGCCGAACTTGACGCTTCGCGTCTCTCGAAGCAATACCAATGGTGTTTTGAAGTCGTCGTCGGCTCTGACCAGCCAGATCGCGGCCTGGTGGAGGGCTTCCAGCATCATCACCCCGGGCATCACGGGAAATCGCGGGAAATGATCCTTTAGGTACTCCTCGTCCGCGCGCAACGTCCTCTCCGCCGTGAGCCGTTTTCCCGGCTCAATGGCGGTGATTTTGTCGATCTGGCGGTATTTCATCTGTGGGGGGACTGAACTCATAGCTGTATTCACCTCACTACAATAGGCACGGTTAAAATTTGCCTCAACCGTGGATTGTGCGGATCATCAATGTTTCCTTGCTTTCGGGGACTTGTAGGCCAGAAGATTAGCAATTTCCTGTCTAAAAAGCCGTTTGTGGGGGGGAAATGTCGCTGAAATCAGTTCGCGGGCGGCGAATTCGATTCTCGGGACTCCGGTTCGGGCGGTCTCACAGTCTGTGAATGTTCTATCCGCTTGGCCTGAACAATGACCAGCACGCCAGCGATTAAGAAGCCCGCTCCGAGCAGTCTAAGCGGCGAAGCCTCGGCACGGGGATTACCCAATAATCCAAAATGGTCCAATAGCAGTGCAGCGATGGTTTGGCCTGTCATGACCGCTGCAAACCAAGGCAGTGAACCTACTCGAGGCACTAAAATCAGAGAACTGGTTACTAAAACCACGCCAATCGCGCCCCCAAACCAAATCCACCAAGGAAATTCCCGAGGCGGTGCTGTGAATACGGGCGGAAATGTCCTGGTCACCACCGACAGCAATAAAAGGATGAGTGTTCCACTAGCAAACGAGATGAGAGACGCCTGCAGGGGATGCTCGAGATACTTGCCCAATTGGCCATTGACACTGGGCTGAGTGCCCAACAGACACCCGGCTACCAAGCCAATCAGGATGGCAATGATGACGATTCCGAATCCTTGCACGTAAATCAATAGCCTTTCGTCGCATTGCGCCGTTGTGGACCCGGTACTTCGGGCCCAGAGCGAACGACTCGATTTGCTTCATTCACGAAAATCAGTAGGGGTCGGTGCGATTGGACATCGTCCTCTGGCATCATTGTGTATGCGGCCAGAATGACCTTGTCTCCTGGGCGAATCAGGTGTGCGGCAGCTCCATTGGCGCAAATGTCATTTGAGCCCTTGAGACCGGCAATGGCGTAGGTTTCCAGCCGCGTCCCGCGAGTGGTGTTCCAGACGTGTATTGACTCGTAGGGGTGAATGCACGCCGCTTCAAGTAGTTCAGGTGGAATGGTCACACTTCCCTCGTAGTCAACGTCCGCGGCAGTGACCGTGGCGCGGTGAATTTTGGCTGCGAGAAGCTTTCGATACTTACCGTTCATCGACTCTTTCTGTGCTTGGGTTCGTCTCCATCCTACCCGCCATCAGGTTCAAGAGAAGGCCAGCAAGTGGAACGATACCCGAAAGCGGTTTACGATCTGATTTTCCAGAAGACGCATTTTGGGGTGCGGTGCTGACTCCTTGAGTCATTCCGTTTTGGATTGCAAGAACGGCTCCAAGAGTTTTCGTGTTTCAGGATCTTTGATGGCAAGCTTACCAAAACCCTTGACGCATCCAGCAGCCATGGCCGTTTCCTGATGCTCGTCATAGTTTGTAACCAGCATTATCGGGATTGAGCCCAGTTCGGGATCCGATTTGATTGCCACAGCCACATCAAGTCCGTCACTGTAGTCCCGGTCGAGTTTGCGATTGACGGTCACAAGGTCGACCGATTGGTTGCGAAGTAGCTCCAGCGTATCTTCCAAGCCGTGAGACTGAATAACGGAAGCTCCGAAGTGATTCGAGACCATTTGCCTGATAGCATGAAAATCGGGACCGCAATTACCGCAGTCCAAGAGAGTTTTTGACATGTTTTATTTGTGAGTAAAGCGGAACAACCCTTTGGTAGTTCTTTTGTTCCAAAGGGTTGTTGGTCGTGCAGAGATTACTGACTGTGAGTTCAGTCTTTTTACTTTCCGATTGAGAAAAGTTTGTCTTTGGTGCTGATGAAAATCGATTCATTGGCACCCACAGGGGTGCTGTAAACACTGCTGCCCATGTTGATTTCATCAATAGGTTCGACGTTGTCTTTTCCGAATTCGAAAATCGCTACGTCTCCATCTTCATCACCGATGAAGACATGTCCATCAGCGATCAGCGGACTTCCCCAACTTTGAGCAAGCATGTCATAAGTGAAGTGGACGATTGGCTTTCCCTCTTTTGTACCCTTCGCATCCAGGCAGTGGACGAGTCCGGAAAAGTCAGCCACATAAAGAATATCATCTTTGATCGCACAGGTACCAATTGAACGGTGCATCTCTTCCTCGAAGTCAATTTCTTGGTCGCCATTCGTATCAAGCATGCCGTAGTGCCACACCACGCCGGAGTTTGGATTCTCAATTTCTACCTCACCGTTTTCTAGCTCTACCGCTTGGATACGGCGATGAGGAATGGGAATTCGCTTTCCATCGTCGCCAAGTTTCATTGCAAGCATTGGCGAAATATCACCTCGCATATTTGGATTGATGCACCAAAGATGCCCCTCGCCCTCACCATGTTCGGGGTCTTGGCCGACTGCGATGTAAACAAGTCCGTCGTAAACCACAGGAGTGGCGATCAGGTTGTTGCGAGTACCTTCGCCTCCAAGGACCCATTTGCTGGTCTTGGGGTTGCAGTCGAACTTCCAGAGTAACTCTGGATTACCGTCTTTTCCCTCGTCTGCTCGGAAGCTGTAAAGAATCCCATCACCACCGGCAAACAGCGCCTGTGGGACGCCCTCGAATGTTCCCACAGTTGGACTTGACCATTGACCGTGCAAAATGTTTTTGGCGGGAGCGTCATCAGTCCATAGGACTTCTCCAGTATTCTTATTCATGCAAATGAAACTGGGGGCGTCAGGAGCAGGCAGATTCAGGTGTGATTCATCGAGCCCGTTGCCTGTATGAACAAACAGCAGATCGCCATAGCTGGTCACGCTGCATGAGCACATGTTGTGCTGGCTGATTCCCATGTCGGGACCCATCATATTGTAAATCCAGATCACATCCGCATCTCGTTTATCCGAGGTGCTTAGCTTCTTGAAGAATTGAAGACGGGGTCCGATCTGTTTGATGGTCAGTTCCCGGTCGACGCCATTGAATTTACCTTTCGCCGTCCATGACTTTCCTTCAGTCACTGTTTTGATTGTAACTTCGCCTTCGACTTCTGCTCCGGAGTCTGCTAATGCTGCTTTGGCGGCGTCCGTCAATTTTCCTTCGGCGAGGCTAGCCAATGCAAGTTCAAATGCCTCAGCGGAGGGACCAGCGTTCATGATGTCAGCTAAAGCTACCAATTCGTCCTTGACCGGACCATCATCTTCGTTGTCGTAAAAGCCTTCGGTATCAAGACAACGTACTTCACCTCGACTGGTGACGAACCAAAGTCGGTTTCCCTCAACCAGAGGAGAGCAGCAAATGCCCTGCAGTGGCCAGTCATGCACGCGACCCGTGATTAGCTTTTCGCTACTGTGCTGCCATTTGAAGTCGCCGGTCTTTTCGTCGAAGGCAAGCAGACACCCCAGGTCAACTTTTGATGGGAACCGTTTGAGATGGCCAGCACCGTTGTTGGTTCCCACATAGACCTGACCGCCGGCAATGACAGGGTTACCGTAGGTTTGGCTTCCAAGATTTGAGAACCAACGGATATTTTTTGCTTTCGTGTCATCCCAATCACCCGATCGTCGATCAAATTTGCCGATATTCCATTCGAGTGGAAGATTCTTGACTCCCGGTGTGTTGTTACGCTGACGCGTGCCACCCCATTGGGGCCAGTCGCCGCCAGCGGAAACGACTTCCTTAGAATTGTCAGCAATAAGTTGGTTTGAAGCGTCAGCGGCGGCCGCATCTTTCACAGCAACTACTGCGTTCTCACTGGCTGCGTCGTCCGCGGGCATTGGAGTTTCTACGGCCTGAGATGTTGTGGTGGTAACGTTGCTGTCCCTAGCCGTGGTATTGCTCTCGACATACTCTTCCGTCGACACGTCGACTCGGGTGGTTGCTGGTGGCTTGCAGCCGCTCAGGGAAAGCATGGTGACGCTGCCAAGAATGGCAGATGCGACCAATAAAGTCCAAGCGGAAAGTTCGTTATTACGCATGACTCACTAGGGATTTGGTGGAGGTTTTTTGTCAGGTAAAATTTAGTTGTTAAGAGCTTTCGCGGGCTGTGCAGTGCTCGGATTCAAAAATTCATAGGTGACCGAATTCAGGGTTCTTCGGTGTTGGCGGTGACTTCGACATTTTCGAGATACAGTTCAGCGACTTCTGCATTGCCATACAAGCCCGGACTCGACGCAAGGTTGGGAGATTCACTCCCGCGCAGTGATGGTTCATTCTTTGGGCTCATCTTCGTCTTGGGGCCACCAATGTCGTCACGTTTCCAGAGCACATTGCTGTCCTCGCCGCCATTGGTATCCCAGTCATCTGTTCGCCCTGTTGCCTCTGTAGTTCCGTCAAATGTGGGACCACGCCAGTAAGGCCAATCAGCGGCGGCAGCGGACGTTACAACCCATGCAAAAGCAAGCATTGCAAGTGATACGCGGCGGCCAATGACATCGAAATTCAAGTACATTTGGATTGTCTAAAACTCGGGGGGCGATTGCGGCAGTTGGATGAAATTGCAGCAGGTCTTCTTGCGAACCGACTAATTAGGTGGGTACAGGCGACTCGTCGAAATATTCGTCAGCAGGATCAAAATTTGGTGTACACAGGATCAGAACTGTCATTTGGCCAACGGCACGATGTCGGACTCTGGGGGGAATCAGGATGGCGTGGTGGGGTGCAACCGGAAATTCTTCTCCGTCGAGAATAATCACCGCATTTGGTTGGCAGGCCAGAATGACGTAAACTTCAGTGTGCTCCTTGTGGTAATGCTCGCGTGCATCAGTGCTGATTTCAGTAAGGTGTACCGTGCCAGGGAATTCGCATCGATCAGCAAAAGCCCGGCGTGCTACGCCACAGGGGCAGGGGATTCCCGGTAAGGCAGTCAAATCGAGAACGGTTGGCTTGGCTGGCAAAGTCACGCGTTACCGGGGGGGCGGGATATCCCGAGCGACCACAACTTCGGGGATCCATGCGAGAGGAAACCAATCGAAATCCTTGGCGGTTTCGTTTCCTCGGAATTTCGCCTGCTCGCCCGGTTGGGGTGGTCCTCTTGGGTTCGGTACCGACAATCTTGGTCGGGTGTGGTTGGCACTCGCCAGCCACTCCATTCCGCTTGATTTTATACCGGTTGGACGAAATACGCCACGCGCAGAAGCAGAGGAACAGCATTCCTCCGGAAAAACGGCAAAAAGCCCGTAATCGGCAAACTCTTCCAACAGCGTGAAAATCCCACGGAAGATTGATTGAATGTGCAGTCAGCGTCGATACGGATACAGATCGGAAATGAGGTGGGTACGGCTCAATGCCAAAAACCAGCTCATTGCGATAGACCCAGGGAACCTGACATGGGATGTCAGGATCACATGGCGTCACCATACTTGAGTGGCTTTATGGCAACCTAACCGTTGCCGGCAGCGAGAAGACAAACTGAACGAAGTCGGCGGGCCGGGTGTCCGCACCCGACCCGTTAGTGTTTGTTGGAGCAAACTCGAGGTGTGCTCGACGGCGACTTCGTCCATCGAATGCACCTCCACAGCAGGCTCTCTCTCGCAGCAAAAGTGGAGCTCACTCACCGACGGTGACGACATACCGACTTAACCGCCAAGTTGAGATTAAGGGAGAAGTGGCTCCAATGAAGCGGACAATTATGACAATGGCACTCGTTCTCGGTTGTACTATGTGCAGCCAGAGCTTCGGGTTTGACCTTTTAGATCGTATGCTCGGCGTGAAGGGCTGTGGAAGCTCCGCCGCGTGTTGTGACACTGGAAGCTGCGATGCAGCTTGTGAACCAGCTTGTGGCTCTGAAGAGCCAGCATGTGGGTGCGAAGAGCCTGCTTGCGGTGCAGAAGAGCCTGCTTGCGGTTGCGAAAGCGACAGTTGCGACTCCGGTTGCGACAGTGCTTGTAGCGAAGATCGTGGATGCGGACTTTTGGCGAAGCTTTTCGCCAAGAAAAGCGACTGCGACGGATGTGAGCCAGCATGTGGTTGTGAAGAAGAGCCAGCATGTGGTTGTGAAGAAGAGCCAGCATGTGGTTGTGAAGAAGAGCCAGCATGTGGTTGTGAAG
>NZHC01000108.1 GCA_002689655.1 Rhodopirellula sp.
TGCAAACGTGGGGAATTGCGAACGTGGGGAATTGTGACCTTGTCGTGGTTTGTCCTTGAGCGTGTCACCTCAACGGGCTAGGCTCGCGGTCGTTTTGCCACGGCGATGCATTGCATGAGCAAGATCGCTTGGGGCTTGTCAAGATCAACATAAACGCGGCTTACCTGAATGCAGCATGCTCTGTGAGGGAGGCCCAGAGGGGGCCTACATCGGTTGTGGGGATTTGTTTTGCTGAATCGTTTTCAGTCTTTAAGAGTTCGTTTGTTGTTTCCGCTGCTCGCTGTAGCGGTGGTGGCGTCGCTTGGAGTGGCCGCTGCCTCGTACTGGTTGGGAGACCGGTGGGAGAGGGAGCAAGTTGCAAGTCGATACCGGGAAATTGAATCCACTGTCAGCACAGCCTCTTTTCCTTTGACGCCGTTGGTTGTGAAATCGATCGCAGATTTGACCGAGACTGACTTGATCACTTTGGATTCAAACAAGATGGTTTTGCAGTCCAGCCTGCCATTGCGATCTGGTGATTCCGTCGATTCGATCAGCCTGAAAGCTCAAACGAACTTTCGTGATGAAGTGTTGTTGATTGGATCACGGAGGTATCGGTACTCGACATTCGAGTTACGCACCCAAAATCAGACCAAAGCTCTTTGGGTAGCGGTCCTGTTCAACGAGTCTGAGTTGCGAGAGGCAAGGTGGCGCATGGCAAGCTTCCCTTTGCTAACGGGATTTTCAACGATCATTTTGCTCACCTCGGTAACACTTTTGTTTGCCAGCAGATTAATCCGTCGGTTATCGACCTTGCAGCAATGTGTTGGCCGAATTTCCACTGGGGAATTCAACGCCATCGTTCCCTCGGGACCCTCTGACGAGGTTGGAAGGTTGGGGGTTGCTGTGACCCGAATGAGTAGGCAGCTGCTGAAAATGCAAGAGACGCTGCAGCGACAGCAGGGTGAAAAACTACTCCATCAGGTCGCTGGAGGACTAGCTCATCAATTGCGCAACAGTACGACTGGGGCGCGGATGGCGATTGAGCTGCATCAGCGGAGTTGTGGACTTGCTGATGATAGCCTCGGTGTGGCGTTGAATCAGTTGGAGCATACTGAGGCTCATGTGCGTAGATTGCTGACGGTTGCTTCCGGCAGGAAAGAGCAGGACGTACCAGAACGTGCGTTGGGGTGCCTGGAAGACTCGATGCAGACACTCATGGCGACGGCCAAACATTTAAGAATTGAGCTCGATGCCAATCTCGCGTCAGACCTCGAGGGTGTGATGGTGAGTGATGGCCCAAGTTTGCAAGCAGCATTTTCAAACCTTGTCCTCAATGCTATGTATGAGGGAAATCGGGTTTCGGTGGAGTGCAGGATGCTGTCAGGTTTCGATGTTGCGACGCGACCTCCGGATGCCGTGGGCATGCATCCTGATCGTGGCGACGCATCAATTGGGAACAAACTGCCCGAAGTTATTCGCTCGTCAAATGAGAGTTGGAGTAGGGCACAGGGGATTTCTTCAGCAGGAAAGGTCACCACAGGAATCGGCGAGGTGACGCGGGCTGGTTTTGCGATACTGACGGTGTGTGATAATGGAGACGGGCCACCTCCAGCTGTCGCAAACGATATTTTTGAGCCATTTGTTACATCAAAACCAGAGGGTTTGGGGCTCGGGTTGCCACTTGTGGCGAGATGCGCGAGGCGGTTGGAGGGGGATGTGCAGTGGGAGCGGCTGGAACAGCAGACAAAGTTTTCTCTGAGGTTCAGAGTGACCGTTCCGGAGGACAAATTCATGCAGAAGGTTAGTGAGAGTAAATGACGACGAAATCGGGACACACCATTCTTGTCGTAGACGATGAACCGTCCATCTGCTGGGGCTTTGAACGCTTGCTAGCCGAGCAGGGGCACATTGTTTTGACAGCTTCTTCGGCGGAAGAAGGTCTCGAGAAAGCTGCGGCGCAACAGATTGATCTGTTAGTGCTCGATGTGCGTCTGCCCGGTGACGACGGTATTACTGCCTTACCTCGTTTTCGTCTTGCAATCGGCGACGCACCTGTGGTGATCATGACCGCTTTTGGTGATCTTGAAACAGCAGTTGCTGCGATTCATGGCGGAGCGAGTGAGTATCTGACAAAGCCTTTTAAGCTTGAGGATGCGTCCCGTGTTTGCGAAGCGATGCTTGTGCAATCCCAGCAGACTGATAATCCGGATTTCGATACTGCTGATCTTGAGCCTGCGGGGGCAGCAGTGCTTGTGGGACGCTCTGCTGCCATGCAACAGGTGTTTCGCAGAATTGCGCTCGTTGCCGACAGCGAGCTGTCTGTGTTGATCACGGGTGAAACGGGTACCGGAAAAGAGTTGGTGGCTGCTGCGATTCACCGTCACAGTTTGCGGCGGGATGAGTCTTATGTTGCAATCGCGCCGGTGTCGTTGAGTGAATCAGTGATCGAAAGTGAGCTGTTTGGGCATGTGAAAGGTGCGTTCACAGGTGCGGCTGACGCGAGGAAGGGTCTGTTTGAGTTAGCAGATGGGGGATCGGTTTTCCTCGATGAAATTGGCGATCTTCCGATGGCAACTCAGGTTAAATTGTTGCGAGTGATTGAGCAGGGCGAATTTACAGCGGTCGGCGATTTACGGGGGCGTAAATGTAATGTGCGTGTGATCGCGGCTACCAATCGTAACTTGAAATCCGGGGTCGAGGATAAAACGTTTCGTGAGGATTTGTTATATCGTTTGAGTGCCGTAGCCATCGAATTACCCCCTTTGCGGGATCGCAGGGATGATATACCTCTTCTCTGTGAGTATTTTCTACGGCGGCTGGGGTATCCGTCAGCAGCCACTGCGATTCCTGATGAAGTCATGACCCAATTACAGGGTCGGAGTTGGTTTGGGAATGTGCGGGAACTTCGCAATGCGGTTGAACACGCGTCAGTGATGGCCCGCGGTCGCATCTTTGAATTAGCTGACTTTCCTGTCCCACAGCAGCCCGCTCGCAATGGGTTTGCGGAGCAAGGTGCGTCTCTTGATGGTTTGGTAGAAGCATGGACCCGTGAGCAATTGTCAGCTGGATCTGTGACAGCCTTGCGTGATCTCCATGATCGGCTAATCAACGCGACAGAGCCGGCTCTATTGCGGGCTGTGCTGGAACATACCAGTGGCAACCGCGCCGCGGCTGCTCAGTTGCTCGGCATGCACCGGGGCACGCTTAGGGATCGACTGAAGCGATATGAGTTGCACCTTGGGGGGAGCGACGATCAGATGCGGTAAGTCACTCGCGGACCCAGGTTCTTTTTTCCGTCCTCTTCTGCGAGAAGCCGACGATTTTCAACTTAGTTTTCCCTGCGATCTTTGCACCGTCGTCCATGCTTGCTTCATCAAGCTGAACAGAACCGCTGACGAGTTTGATAGCGGCCGGGTTGAACGCTAGCATCGTGAAAAATGCGATCATACTGCCCTCGATGAAAATCCCCGTGACTGGAACCTCTTTGGTTGAAGAGTGGAAGTCTTGGGGTTTCACTTTTGCAACNAAGGTATANGTTTTGTTGTCACTCNTGCGAACGCCGGTAAANATGATGGTGGGCGTTAGGATGCCATCTCGTTTCTTATCATCATAATTACGGTCTAATTTTGTGGTGACTCCGATCGCGCTGAAAGCGAGATCTTCATCATTCAAGCGGGCTTTGATATCGGTGACCCCCGTTGATTCAGGAGCGGATGGTGCTTCTTTGGTCCAAGTAGTCGCGAAATTCCCGCTCACTTCTCCGTACTGGGTGACGAGCCCGGGCACTCGGGGGCCCGTTGCTATTTTAATCGGCCATTGAGCAAGTTTCTTTTCGATAGCACCACGTCGGGTCTTGATGAATCCACGTACGCGGTCCGTACCACCATTCAACCTGCGTACGCTCAGGACCTGATCGGACAACATCGCTTCAACTCTGTCGATCTCATTCAGAAGTTCCTCCTCGTTCCACTGTGTGGCCAGCAGTGTTCTCAGTGTTTTTAGGTAACGCTCACGCATCTGGGGATGGTGATAGAGTCGATTTGCAACTGCGGAGTTCGTGTGAACTGACAGATTTTTGATGGGCTCGATAATCCGAGGTACGTAGGCTGTGAATGCGGAATCGGTTCCCCATGGCATAAAGCAAAGTCGAGAATCTTCAGGGTTCTCATAGATAAAGAAGTTGTTCTGGTTGTGTGTGTATCCATCCCAGAATCCAATGAGACTCTCTGTCGCCCAGAAACGAATGAAGGAATTGATGTTGAGGATTTTTTCAAGTTCCGCAACGTCCAGGTCCGGTGATTCTAAAATCTTGGTCAGTTTATCGATTCCGGTATTTATNTTNGGCGTGCTCTTGTACTCGAATCGCTGTTTTGCAGATGGCAAAACGTCGGCGAGTGTGCCCTCGGCAAGTAATCCTGTTCCGTCTCCAAACACTCGTTGCAACATGGCCGGCTTTACCGACTCGACGTTAGAATAGATTCCGAGGGATTCTCCATTCACTTTTACTCTGGCAAAATTACAGCGAGGCGCTGGCACTCCACTTTCCGCAAATAATTTGTAGGACAGATACTGGCTCAATTTTGAGTCATCTTGTTTGTTGTTGTTCAGCGTCAAACGAGTGAGCGGNCCAAATGGTCGCTGGTCCTGATATTTGTCAAACCGTATTTTTAATGAGGGGCGGTTTTCATCGAGCGAACCCAGAAAACCCTTCTTGCGAATTCCCACATTTTGGATTCGCTTGCCATCGATGGTGATGTCACCTTTCACATATTTGAACGGCGACTCCGAAGGAGCGTCGGCCGTTAGCGAAGAGAAGAGATCTCGCGATACCTCTCTTAGTTCATCCCAATCCTTCGGGTCGATCTCGATCTCGATGTCAAGTACGCGAGATGCGTTGAAGAGCGAGTCGGCAACGGCATAATTTGTTTTGTCGTCCTCAGCGTTTGTTGCTGTGTAGCTAATGAAGCTGTTTAAAAAGGTGAAAACGAAAAAAAGAAGAGGATGTATGGCAGAAGTCGATTGCTGGTTCCGAGTTGGTTTCATTATTTGGGCCATCTGAGCGTATGGGGTGGATGCGTCGAGGACGTGGCATGGTCGGGGACGCAAGTCTGTTTGCGTTTGAGAACGAGAGGCGAGTTGAGGTACCGAGCGGGGGAGTTGAGGTCAGTCTATAAAGTTGAACGTTCCAGCTAATGCCTTTCGCGGGATCAGACANGGAAGGTGGTGAAANCGCGCTCAGCTTGAACAACATGNTACAGCAGATCGTGACGCAGTNCTTGCAATCGAACCGTCTTGTTGCAGNGTGGTACGAACAGCCAGCTGTTGCAAGATATGATTTGGTGNTAGGGCGANTGTGTGCCGCTGTNGAGCAAGTNCGTCGANGCAAGATTCGTGGTAGGGTGATAACGGCCGGCATAGAGAGATGCAAAGTCGAAATCTGAGTATGTTCGGTTCCGTTTCATTTCANCGTCTCAGCAAAATGGTGCTGTTGTTCATCTGCATCTGTTGATCTGCAGCTGTTGATCTGCAGCTGAGCGAGTTTGTGGGAGCTTTTGGTTTAGAATTGCAGTGTGATTGCGACACTNCCACCATGAAAGAAGGCATTTCCCTGATCGTTTCTGCCTGTGCTGGTGAAGAAATTTGTTGCTTGAAGCTGGTCCGTAGCTACCGCAACCTGTTCCAAAAGAAACAGATTGTATCCGCCACTGAGGCGGATGCAGTGTGTAAGAGGGATGTCGAGCCCAAATTTGAATTCCCCGGCGAAGGCTGCTGTATCAGCAGGTGAATCGGTACGTTGACCCACAACTCCAGTGAGGGTTGAAGTCTGTTTGGCATCATTTCCATAAAGCCCGATCTTTGCTGACCAGGTTAGCCAACGGCANTCGAAGAGCGGCATATCAGGAATACTCGTGATACCAACCTGGACTCCGTATAAATCATTGTGGGTGGTCGTGCGATAGGTTACAGGAGCTGTGGGTGAACTTAACTCGGTGTTCAGTCGCTCGTTGAGTCCGACATACCTGACCCCAGCAATGTATTGAAAGGGGCAATAAGTGACGAATTGCCAGTTGGCTTCCAATCCATACAGATCGGATTGATAGGTAGCCTCGACGGAACTGATATCGCCGACGAATACCGGAACTGCTGCATGGATCTCGGCGGTTGCACCAGCGATCGTTGATGTGGTTGCAACCAAGGAGTCGACACCCATGAATCGTAGCTCAAACGAACTCTCGTTCCAATTGATGCGGCGCATCGATATGTCGATGCCTGGCTCCCAGCCAAATTGGAANGCATCGCGATTGATCTGGCGNATGGGGTTAGTTGAGTCACTGATGAGAACCCCTGGGCTCGGCGTGACCCGCGTGAATGCAAGCAAACGTACAGAGGCGACCCATTGCGGCTGATAGCCCTCGCACCGACTTTTGGCATCGCTGAATTGATTCTCGAAGCGTGTCGAATTGCAATCCTCGCATTGGCAATGCGACATCGCTCCTGGCAATGAATCGCTGCCGACAGTGAGGTCCAGCGTGTCGTTGGATGTGCAGCCCATNTCACTCAGAGGGATGAATGGGGTTGCACATTGGCTACTGCGATGATCGCAGGATTCGCATTCAGCAGCCCGAGTGGTCGCCATCAGTCCCAGTGGGAATGCGATGGACACGTACCATGTGAGCAACATTCGAATGGGTTTGGGGCTACGCTGCGGTAAGGCGCAGGCAGCAAGGGTAACGGCGGGGGCGACACTCAGTGGCACAGTGCATTTTCCACAAGGGACCTGTTTCCGGTTTAACATGGCGTCTGCAAAACGCCCCACTCGTTATTCATTGCATCGGCACAAGCAAGCCGGATGATTGGTAAAACCGGAATAATCGGAACAAGTTTCTCCGTTTGGCTAAGTTATCATTGACTGCAGTGTCGGTTGCCGATGAACCTCAGGGGTGGGTGTGTTGATACGCAGGGCGATGGGTTGTCCCCTTCTGTAGCGGTTGCAATTTAGACGTTGCCTACGTTTCGGGGACTGTAGAGATGGGATGCGTGATGCTCGGCAATATTCTCCGAGTCGTGATGCCGACGTGGTGCTACGGACTTGCTGTTCTTTTCTGCTAGTGGATTTGATGAAACTGAAACCTGACATCAATCGTTCGAGAATTGGATGGATGAAAAGCAAGAAATCCAAGATCCGCCGTCGACGTAGCATGCGCACTTTGAAGCTTGAACAGCTCGAGGAAAAACGACTGCTTGCGGTGTTCACGATCGATAGTATTGCCGATCAGGTGGATCAGAATGTAGGCGACGGACTTTGTGCGGTTGCCAATGGAGGTGGCTGCACTTTGAGGGCCGCCATCATGGAAGCAAATGCATGGGGAACGGACGAACAGCCTGATCAAGTGGTGGTGCCAGCTGGCGAATACGTCTTGACCTTGGCCGGAAATGGAAACTTGGCAGGCGACCTTGATATCACGCAATCCATGGTCCTCGTGGGGGCGGGGTCTGCGAGCACCGCAATCGATGCAAGTGGCCTTGATCGTGTGCTTGACATAAGGGCGGGTAATGTTGAGGTCCGTGGTGTTACGATTCGGGGGGGGGCCGTGGATGATACGGATGCCTTACTGGATGGTACCGGCGGTGGCGTCCGGAATGAGGGAACGCTGCTGATCGCCGATAGTGTGGTGACCGGCAACCGGGCGACCCGAGGAGCCGGAATCGGTAATTACAACGGAACTCTGAGTGTGCAACGTAGTGTTATTACTGGCAATGGTGACGCAGCGACGCAGTCGGGTGGGGGTATCGCAAATTACTCTTATTACGACCCCGCCTCCATTTCGGTGACGGACAGTACGGTCTCGGGTAATCGGGCGACCAGCGGCGGCGGCATCAATAACCATGCCTATGACGGGGTTGCATCAGCTCTGATTTCGAGGAGTACGATCTCTGGAAACAATGCTGATGTTGGTGGCGGGATTGCAAATCAGGCGGTTTACTACGCCGAGCAAGGATCCCATGCAGCATTGACGATGGTGGGCAGTACTGTTTCAGGGAACGTGGCTTCGGCGACTGGAGGCGGGATACACAGCCAAGCGAGCACGGAGAGTGCTGCGACAATAACAGTCCGTAATAGTACGATCGCGCGTAACACTGCTGCGGGCGGACCAGGGGGTGGAATTCATGTGATCGATAGTCTGGGTACCAGTTCAACACTCAGCAGTGTTCTGGTGGCTGAAAATTCCGCGGTTGGGACGGGCCAAGATTTGGAAACTGTGTCGCTTTCAGCTAGTTACACGCTGGTGGAAACAGCGTCGGGCCACGACTTGGTGCATGCAGAGAATGCCAATCTTGTTGGTGTTGAAGCCCGGCTTCTTGATTTGGCTGACAACGGCGGTCGAACGCTTTCTCATGCCGTGGGAAGCGGCAGCCCTGCCATCGATCAGGGGGAAAATCGTGATGAGTTGTATGGGGATCAACGCGGCAGTGGATTTGCAAGAACCGTTGACAATGGCTCTGTTGCCAACGCCAGTGATGGCACAGATATCGGTTCGATTGAAATGGGACAGGTAGGCGCAGCGTTTGACTTTGGCGATGCACCAGAATCCATCCTGGTGGGCGGCATCGAAAGGTCCTATCCAACGAAGCTGGCAAGTGACGGGGCTAGGCACCAAGTGGTCGTGGGGGCGCCGCGACTGGGAACCGTTGCCGCCGATCCGGAAGCAGATGCCTTTCCTGTTGCGACTGCATCAGGAGATGATCTGGTAGGTTTTGACGATGAAGATGGGCTCAATGCTGTTGATATCACGTTGACACCTGGGGCATCGATGCAGGGCGTCAATCTGACGCATGATGCTGGGTCCAATGGTGCATTCCTGAATGCTTGGATCGATTTGAACATGGATGGTGACTGGAACGATTCCGGTGAGCAGATTCTTGATGATGTTGTTTTGGCTGCGGGCGTCTCATTAACCTCGTTAGCGGGTGTGACGGTGCCAACTGACCTCACGCCTGGCACCACCTTCTTGCGAGCACGAATCAGCACGGACGCTGGACTTGGTGCAACGGGGGCCGCGACAGATGGCGAGGTCGAGGATTTCGCCTTGGTGGTCGGTAGTCCGCCCACCCCAGTCGCTGATCTTTCTCTGACTAATGTCGTGACTGACTCGAATCCACAACTCGATGAGCTGGCTAGCTTCACGCTTACCGTCCTAAATTCAGGGCCGGTCGCCGCTACGGGAATTGAAATTTCTGCACTGCTGCCGTTCGAATTGTATTTCGAGGCTGCGCAGGCGACCATCGGGGCCTATGACGATTTTGATGGGCTTTGGTTGTTGGACCAGTTGTTGCCCGGGCAATCTGCATCGTTGCAAATTGATGCGATTGTTGAAACGACTGACCCAGTATCCTTCACGGCCGAGGTGGTTGCGTCGGACCAGGTGGATAANGATTCATCACCAGGTAACGGCATTAGCATTGAAGATGACCAGGCAACCTCAGCGATNGGTACCTGTTTGGCTGCGGCTCCCTTGCACGTGGGGCTAAACAGTTTGCGTTATGCCTGTGCGTCTCCNGGAGCATTCACGGGATTCGTTCGCGGCGCAGAGAGAGGATTGACGAGTTTTTCCGATTATCAAGTGACCGTTGACATCGCAGATGCAGAACATATGGCAATTGGGATCGCTAATACTGATGGTGTCGCTGAGGTGTATTTCGAGTTGGATGAAGCATCGATCGTGGAACCATTGTTGGTTCAGGCCTTCGAAATGTTTCCAGCAATAAGAAAGGGAAATACCCTTTCATTGGGTGAAAGAGAACAATTTCTGCATGCCAGTGAGGTGGGTTACGGTGGTGAGCGTTTGCTGCAGGATGTGATACAGCCCAATAAGATGCAGGCCCTGCTTGCATGGCATGCATCTGGGACCGATGCGCGTGTGTTGCGGCAACTCGCGGGCATTTCGGTAACCATCAGCGATTTGCCGGGAACCGTTCTTGCGCGAACAGCAGGACGGGCAATTGTGCTTGATCATGATGCCGCGGGTAACGGGTGGTTTGTCGATTCCAGTCCGTGGGAACACGGTGAATTCGGCGGGACCGAGGGTACTGGCTTCGCGACCAATGGCGCGGCAGCGGAACGTATCGACCTGCTAACCACGTTGACGCACGAGTTTGGGCACTTGTTGGGGTTGGATGATACGCGTAACGTCAATGATGTCATGAATCATGAGCTTGAGGTTGGGCGGAGAGTTTTACCAGAAGGAACCTTTGCAGGCACGCATCGTTTTGATATCAACGGAGATGAACGTGTCTCGAGTCTCGACGCGCTAATGGTGATCAATGAGTTGTCCATGCAGGATTTGTCAAAAGCAGATGGCAGGTTTTGGCATGGGCATCAGGATCTAAATTGGCTGCCTTTGGATACCAACATGGACGGGTATCTGAGCAGCATTGATGTGCTCGGCATTCTGAACCAGATTTCGCGTGATCAGGTGTCTGTTGGAGAGGCGGAGCAGGTGCAGGTTGGTTTCTTCGGGGTTCACGAACGCCCAGCTTCGGAAGCTGTCGACCTCGCCTTTGACGAAAGCACCCCAGATGGTCCGTGGCAGTTCTTGCGTGTTGATGCGGCGGAGTTGGCGGAGCAATTGCTGAGCGGTTTCTCCGAAGTGCCGTGTGTGTGGCAGAAGAAGATGGATAGCGATCAGGATAAAAGCTCATCTAAGCGGTTCTCTGTTTCACAAGCTGAGTCTGCAAGTCAAAGTCCTGAACTGGACCGACTGGCAAGCATCGACCTCAGCGTGGCTCCGGGATTGAATCAAGACGAGATCAGCTAAAAAAGCTTCGCTCAATCGATCGCAATCAAACTCTGTCGAGTGGCGGCAGGAGGGTTGAACTCCGGGCTAAGGATTCCAAAAGTCAGTCAGTCAGAAATAGTGGCAGTGTCATGAGTATCGGATACGAACACTATCCCTGCTCATGACGGAGCCTTGCTCAATGAAGCTGACTGCAGGTCATGAAAATGCCCGGCAATGCGGCTGCATAACCGGGCATCTCAGTACAGTCGAGAACTGTCGTCGTTGCTGCTAAACGTCCATTATTCCTGCTCAGCACGTGCTTTCGAGGCAGCCGCAAAGTCACCAGCAATTGCCATGATAAGCTTTTCTGGATCGATGTACTTGTTGATCGCTTTGTTGACACTTTCGACCGTTGCGGCCTCGATTTGGGCATCGTGCTCAGCGTAATGAGCCATCGTTCGATCGTTAAACAAGGTGGAAAGTAACTCGCTGGTCAAAGCAGCATCGCCACTGCGTCGCACGCGTGCAGCTTGCAGATAAGCAACCTTTGCTTGGGCAAGTTCTTCCTGCGTGATACCATCTTTACGGAGCTTGTCCAGCTCTTCAATCATGACAGCCATCAGCTTGTCACGATTTTGTGGGTTTGTGATCGCGTAGAGAGTAAAGTCGACACGGTTGTCTCTCGCTCGAGCGGAGATGCCACTGCGAACCCCGTACGAGAGTCCTTCTTGCTGCCGTACTCGATTGCCCAGCCGGCTGCTGAGTGAGCCTCCGCCCAGGATGTAATTTCCAAGCACCAGCGAAGCGTACTCGGGGTCAGAGTCCCTGAGGTCGTACTGCTGGCTGCTGAAGAAGAACGCGTTGGCCTTATCTGGTGTTTCAATGATGTCGAGTGACTGTTCAACTTCCGGGTGGGGTTTGCGGTCCACTCGAACAAAGGGTTGGTCCGTTTTCCAGTTCGCGAGTTGGGCATCAATGAGTGATTTGAGCTCATCAGGATCAAAGTCACCCACAGCAGAGACTTCACCGGCTTGATTGCTTAGAAAGCCCGCGTGCAGAGCACGGATTTCATCAATGGTGACTTTTTTGTACATGTCGATCTCTTCTTCGGCTGACATCACATACCGTACATCGTCCTTGGCGTAGGGTGACAAGCTGCGTCGAACGCTGCGTGGGGCCAGTGACTGCGGCTCAGTGGTGCCTTGTTGCAGATTTGTGATGATTTGCCGTCGCAATACTTCGAGCTCATCGGCATCTAGACGCGGGCGGCGAAGTACATCACCAAGCAGTGAGATGGCTTCTGGCAGGTATTCCCGTTTGGTTTTCATGCTCGCCTGCAACACACCGATGGTGGTGCTCATGGACATTTCAATCCGCAGGCGATTGAGTTCGTCCTGCAGTTCCGTGTAGTCGTACTGTTCGGTTCCACGAGCCATCAGGATGCCAAGCAGTTCAGTTGCGCCAATCCTATCCTTTAGACTCTCACCGGTTCCGAAACGCAGGGTGAGTTGCATGGAGACCGTTTCGCCACGCGTTTTCTTGGGCAGAAAGGCATACTCGAGTCCGCCCGTTAACTTTCCGCGTAACGTGCGTTTCTCAATAGCGCTGGGCTCAGGATCGATTTGTTCTCCAGCGGCCACTGCTTCACGTCCTTGGTAGCCCTTCAGCATTGCGGCGACATCCGGGGCTTCGGGAATGCTGACACGGTCTGATTCCTCGCTGGGAATGAAAAGCCCTGTGGTGCGGTTGTTGCGAACAAAATACTTTTCCGCTACTTCCTGAACCTGTTCCCGCGTCAGAGACTCGATTGCATCTCGATAGAGGAAGTAAAGTCGCCAATCTCCCTGAGCAGCCCAGTCGCTGAGTGATATTGCAATGCGGTCCGAATCAGACGTTTCGAGCTCACGTGCCTTAAGAATCTGTTGGACCGCGCGCTTGACCTCTGTCTCGGTCACAGGGTCATCGCGAAAAGACTGTTCGACAATCTCGTTCATTTTCAGACGAGCTTTTTCTAGTGAGCCGTCACCAGGAACTTCTGCCAGGCTCATGAACAGTCCGGGCTCGGTAAACGCATTGGCCAGTGCATAGACGCTGGTTGCAAGTTCGGTTTCGACCAAGCCTTTGTACAGGCGACCGGTCGGTTGGTCGCTGAGGATATAAACCAGCGCTTTGGCGGCCGCATAGTCAGGGTGGCTGCCAGCGGGAATGTGATAGGCGTTTCCGACCAGCTGTGTTTCGCCAACACGTCGAACAACAACAGTACGCTCACCGTCCTGTGCCGGCTCTGTGGTATACGTGTCATCGAGAGGAATCTCAGGATTGGAAATAGCACCGAAGTACTTCTCGAGATAACCAAGGGCTTCCTGCTCATCAAACTTGCCTGCCACGATCACCATCACGTTGTCGGGGCGATAAAACTTGCGATAGAACTGCCTTAGTTTGACTACAGGCACGCGTTCGATATCGCTTCGATTACCAATCGTGGTTTGCCCGTAGTTGTGCCACTCGTAAGCGGCAGCTTGAATTCGCTGCATCAGGACGCGGAAGGGTGAATTCTCGCCACTTTCAAACTCGTTGCGGACGACTGTCATTTCCGAGGCAAGGTCCTCACCCAGAATCTTGCTATTGACCAAGCGGTCTGCCTCAAGCTGGATTGCGAATTCCAGATTGTCTCCGGTGGCGGGAAGAGTTTCGTAATAGTTCGTGCGATCCATCCAGGTGGTACCATTCATGGAACGGCCTGCCCCGCGATCTTTCAACGCCTTGGGGATGTCGGGGTTCGTAGGTGTGCCTTTGAATAGCATGTGCTCCAACAGGTGCGCCATCCCTGCTTCGCCATAGCCTTCGTGACGCGATCCCACAAATACCGTCATGTTCACTGTCACGACCTCCTTGCTCGCGTCGGGGAAGAGCAAAACGCGAACTCCATTCTCGAGTTCGTACTCGGTGATTCCCTCGACTTCGGTAACTTTCATGGTGGTTCCATCCGATGGTTGGGCAGCAGCTGGCCGGCCTGTTAGGGACTTCTTGGGGGAGTCGTCCGCTTGTGATGCTGAGACGGTAAAAATGCTGAAGCCTAACAGCAAGGCAACCAGTTTGCGGTGCACCTTGAACGCTGGCTTTGTGACTTTGGGGTGTATTTGCTGCAGTACCACTGCCATACTCCTTTGAATTGTTCGATTCGTCGATCTCACACCGACGCAGCCGAATTGTAACGAGCTAACAACAAACCGATAACAGGACATGGCAGCTTATCCATGGACAACTACGACGTTCAACGCGAACAGGCAGAAGGATCGCGAGAATGGATTCAGATTAACCTGCGTGAATCCCTTGAGGATGGCAAGGCCACCGAGGTGATGATAAAAGAACGAGTCATTGCCGTATTTCGCCACGAGGGCGGTCTTTTCGCAATGGATGGGATGTGCGCACACCAGGGCGGGCCAATTTCAGAAGGGCAAGTGGAACATGGCTGCGTCACCTGTCCTTGGCACGGTTGGCAGTATGAACTGGACACGGGCATTCAGACGATCAATCGTCAACCGCTGCAAGAGACATTTCAAATACGTGAAAGTGACGGAAAACTCGAGATTCTGATCTAGGTCTCGGTGCACCGAGACCTCAATGGTTGAGTAAGAAGTACGGGGTGTTTCCCGACCTCCCGATCCACTCGGCAGTGTCCACCGATGGTGGTGCCCGCCAAACAGGTCCGTTCGGGCCAAACTCGATGATGCTCAGCCGCTGGTGCTGTCTCGTTCACTGCGATAGCGCCGGCTTTTGCTAGGCAGCGTGCAGATGATCGCATTGTTCAGGCTTCGCTGACTGGCTGGCAATTTTTGAGCATGATTTGTAGCGCCTTGTTCGGGGGTAGAAGTTGAGACGAACGCATCACGATGGGAAGGATGTCGTAACTCAGGCGTTGATCGAACATTTTGCTACGGACGAACTTTTCGCACCGAGCCTGCATCGCATGTGAGTGGCGTTGCGCCCTGAAAACTTGTCCGTTGCGAGGGGGCAAGCCTACGTAGGATAGGCATTCGGATTGGCAGTTCCCCAGCGAGCCAGACGCATGGGAACCATGAAAGTGAAGCGATTAGTACTTTACCTTTGGGGCTTTTAGGTCAATCTAGCACGATACCTCAATTCTAGACCAGATTTTTAAGATGTTGGCAATGGCACAGAAAGTACTTTTGATCGGTTGGGACGCTGCAGATTGGAAGGTGATTCACGAGTTAATGGACGCCGGAAAGATGCCGACTCTTGAGGGCCTCGTGAAACGCGGGAGCATGGGAAACCTTCGAACATTACGTCCCGCTCTCTCGCCAATGCTTTGGACTTCCATTGCGACTGGAAAACGCCCCTTCAAGCATGGAATTACAGGTTTTTATGAACCTTCACCGGACGGGAAGAGTATTCTGCCAATGACGAATTTATCCAGATCCACAAAAGCGATTTGGAATATTTTTAATCAGAACCAACTCAGGTCCTTGGTGGTTGGCTGGTGGCCGAGCCATCCCGCCGAGCCAATTGATGGGGTCATGGTATCTGACCTCTTCCACAAAGCTCCCCTTAAACCGAGTGATCAGTGGCCACTGCAGAGTGGCTGCGTTCATCCAGCGAGCATGCTTGCTGAACTTCAGAGTCTGAGGATTCACCCTTCTGAGATAATGGCGGAGGATGTACTGTCTTTTGTTCCCCACGCTGTGGACATTGATCAGGCCAGCGACGGACGCCTTTCAAGTGTTATGAAGATCACTGCTGAATGCAGTTCCATTCAAGCTGCTGCGACGCACCTGCTTGAACATGAGCCCTGGGACTTTGCAGCGGTTTATTATGATGCGATCGATCATTACAGCCACGGATTCATGCGTTATCGTGCGCCGCAGCAGTCGTTTGTGAAAGATGATGAATACCGACTGTACCGGCACGTCGTTGACATGGGTTACATCTACCATGACATGATGCTGAAGCAGTTGCTTGTTCATGCTGATGACCAGACGACAGTAATGCTCATCTCTGATCACGGGTTCCACAGTGACCATTTACGGCCAAGCCGGATTCCATCGGAAGCGGCCGGTCCAGTGGTTGAACACCGGGACTATGGAATCATCGTAGCCGCGGGACCCCAGATCCGCTCCGATCATTTGATCCATGGAGCGAACCTGTTAGATGTAACACCAACTCTGCTACAACTGAGTGGGCTCCCGGTGGGGCAAGACATGGACGGTCGGGTGTTGACTGAGCTATTTGTTGATGAACCCAAGGTAAAGATGATCGAGAGCTGGGAAGAGGTCAGTGGCAATTCGGGGGAGCACGCTGCTGGCTGTGAAATATCTATCGAGGACTCAAAAACGAGAATTGATCAACTTGTGGCTTTGGGCTATATCGATGAGCCCGACAGTGACTCGTCAAAGGCAGTCGAAGAGTGTCGTCGGGAACTCAATTACAATCTCGCACGCTCCTACATCGATGCGGAGTTGCACGGATATGCAGCGCCAATGTTGCTTGCTCTTTACGAGAAGTATCCTCTCGAGTTTCGCTTTGGGATTCAACTAGCAGCCTGCTTCATCGTTTTAGAGAAGCAGGTGGACTTGAAGCTGCTAGTTGATGACATGAACGATCGCTGGCGAAAGAGCGCGCAGGTTGCCAAGGAACGCTTGCGTGAAGTTGCCCAGATCGTAAAAGAACGTCGAAAAATGTTACAGGTAATAGAAGCCTTTGGGCAGGCAGATCAAGACCTAACCCCGGCAGTGGTGGAGCCCAGCGGGCGACGCCGGTTGCTTTCCAGCCATGAACAACAGGAAGTTCAGAAACTACGCTCCATTTCGCGTGGTAGTACTGAAGCTTTGGATTTCCTCGCTGCAAGTGTCGCCGCAATGGAAGGGGACCATGAACACTCTCTTCGCCTGCTGGAGAAAGCGGAAACCAGCAATAGTCAGGGCGTCATGTTGAACTTCCAGATGAGTAACGTTTATATGAAGCTGGGCCGATTTCTAGATGCAAAAGAGGTTCTGTTGAAGGGGCTTGAGCAAGACGAGACGCATGTGCGCTCGTTAGTTGCCTTAAGCCGTTGTCATGTAAAACTTGGGTCATTCGCAGAGGCGCTGGAATATGCACGCCGGGCTATTGGGCTGCAGTACCAATGCCCACTTGCACACTACTATGTTGCTAGAGCCCAACGCGCATCAGGGCAGTTCGCCGCTGCAATTCCCTCATTGGAGATTGCACTGTCGCAAAATCCGAATTTTGCGGAGGCTCATACCGAACTTGCTTCGTTGTACTCACGCGGCGAAAATACCCACGAACTTGCTGCCAAGCATACCGTTCTTGCCGAGGAACTCATCGCTGAGAATGTGGCGGCAAAGCAGGGTGACCCTGCCGTCACGTTTAACCCCAGTTCGATTCAGCAGATTTCCGCAGAAATGCCTTCGTGGAATCATAATGAGGGTAATTCAAACCTCGAAAAATCACTCGGTCAACCTATCTCCGACACGAGCGAGCACCGCGAGGCGGATGAACCAGCAGAGGTTGTTGTTGTCTCTGGCCTACCCAGGTCTGGAACTTCTATGATGATGCAGATGTTGGCTGCTGGCGGGGCACCCATCTTTACGGATGGGAATCGTGAGGCAGATGAAAATAATCGTCGGGGATATCTCGAAGCTGATTTGGTAAAAACGCTAGCGAAAAACAACACGTGGGTGCGCGACTGCGATGGAAAAGTCGTGAAAGTTGTCGCACCTTTGCTTCAATTCCTGCCGCAAAGCGTTCGTTTCAAGGTGGTTTTCATGACGAGACCCGTAGCACAAGTGGTAAAGTCGCAGTCACGGATGCTTTGCAGATTGGGCAATGGAGACTCGCGTGAAGATGACCGTCAAATGGAGATATCGCTCCGCCACGAGAAGCAGACCGCCCTAGCTCTTCTTAGCTACCATCAAGTGCAGATCTTGCAGGTGGAATACGCAAATGCCGTTGCCCAGCCAGTCAAGACCGCCGGTGCGGTAGCCGAATTTCTTGAGCTTCCCCTCGATGAGATAGCGATGGCGGAAGCAGTCGAACCACAGCTACACCGAGAGAGGTAATCTTGGGCATTGGAGTGCGGACCACGCCTCGGGGCTCAAGCCGCCCTGATGGAACACTGTGAGCAGCCGTTCTCCTCAGTGTAGCAGCAGTTCTCGTGTTCTGGACGCTCGCTGGTAGCGAGACGGAAGGCCCCAAGCCTTCATTTCCGAGCTAAGAAGACATGCCCGCTGTGGAGCGTGTTACTCCGCGGGCTGACCTAAGTGTCGAAAGTGGTAGTCTGCGAATTTGTGTATTCTTGAATGGTTAGGTTGCGAGGGCCTAGTCCGAGCAAAACACAATCACGCCAAAACAAATGGTTCGACGCTTTGGCTGTGGAAAACATTCGCCCCAGTTTGTCAGGCGACCGCACCTTTGAGAACAGCAGCAACTAGGCCTTCGATAAACACCTCCACCTATCTCTTTGAAAAAAACGGAGATATTTCTTTTTTGGGTAAATTTTGACCGGAAAGACTTGCGGATCCCTGTAATCCCTATACATTGCCCATTGTGACAAATCAAGTGCCAGCTTTTGGCGGAAAGCTGGGACGCATGTGTTTTAGGTTGTGTCTGCTGACGTTTGTGGACCTAGCTGTAGATCCCGAAGCCGAAAACTGTAAGAGTCGAAACGATGAAAAGAGCCGACGAGCAAATTCAAGGTAGCAACTCAAGTAAAAAAATCGGCCGCTGTTTGGCTGCAGGATTTGGCGCCGCAATGTGTTCGAATTACGCATTGCCCGAACTTCAGGCGGGAATTTATGGGCTCGACTTCACACCGGGGAGCGTCGCGTACACCGGTAGTAACTCAACTAGCGAGAAAGTGATCGTAAAAGCGTCATCGATTTCACTTTTTTCGTTTTTTCAACTGAATGACGCGGCCAATGATGGGCAAGTAATGGCCAGTCCTGGAACTTCACTTGTGAAGTGGGGTTTCGTTGACTCCGGTTTCTCCTTCACCGCTTTGACAGCAAGTAATTTTGCACAAGGCACAAATGCTGGACTGGACCCTGGGCCCCGCAGCAACAGCAGCAGTGGTGTTCGGGAGAAATTTGTAGCCTTTGAAGTAGGTAGCGGGGTTGGTTGGTTTCAGGTTCAGTTCGACAACGGCACTGGGCCGGTGGAATATGATTCAGGTGCCAAGTCGACTTTCGCAGACGGGGGTGAGCAACTCACTGTGGGCACATTCGGTGCCACGGGTGGCGGTGGCTCTGGCGCCGTACCTGAACCCGCCCATGTCAGTTTAACGCTTCTTGCGTTGGGTGCGGTCGGTCTTCGACGCCGTCGAGCATCTAGGAAAAATGACGTGGCCTCAGCAGAGTAATTCACTGAACTGCCTTGGTTTCACCTGTTGGGTAATCGGTTTTGCCAACATGGAGACATCGATGTTTTCTTCGGTTGGAGTTGCTTCAGTCGTGTGGTTCAGACACTGCTCCATTTCTGCCACTGGATGGGCAACAACGTCCTGCCCTGCCGAAATTGTTTACGGCTGGAAACCTGACGGACATCGAAACGTGCTGCATGCTGTCAACGCTAGGTAATGCAGAGTTTCTAGATCGAAGAGGGTGGGGTTGAGTTGCAGCCCGAAGTAACAGCCGAACTGGCTGAATGCCCCTTGAGGATGCATGAAATGGGCGTCTTGTTCGTCGGGAAAACCTGCAAGAGGGTGCGAAGATTGGTGTGGGCATCTGCTTTCTCGCACTCGATTGGATCGTGAGGTACTGCCCTCGCTCCGCACCAACAGGGCTTCAGGTTGCCGTGTCGTCAGTTGTTGGCAGCGCAACTGCGGTATTTAACCTTGCTGTATTGATCTCGCTTGTTTTTCCAAGTGTTTCAGTGAGGCTTTAGCAGCGGTCGCTTTTGACTTGGCGAGGTTGCTGAACTGCGTGCTTTGCACTCGGCTGCGATTTCGCCATCGAATTCACTGAAATCTTCCGGCACAGTTAGCAATCTAAATTGCAGGCGTCGTAATAGCTCAATTTTTAAGCCCTCGTATGATCTGGCACGCCTGTTTTGATTAAAGCTGTGGTTTTGCAAGCCCGTGGATGTGCGAAGAAAGGAAATGGATGCGGATTAACCAAAATGGCACTAAACTGTCGCTGCGGGTCACAGAGAGTCCTGCTGAGCTAAAATTCAGCTGAATAAAGTAGCAAACTCTTCTCGGACATGGCTTCAGATTTAACTGCTGACTCATCTAATTCCTTGGCTTACTGCGTGATAAGACGCATTCCTGCGAGCAGCATGGTGGTCCGCATTTGGGAACCCTCCGCGGCCGCATTGAACTGAGCGGTTGCAATTTCTAGTAAAGCCATGGAGGCCACCACATACGCCCAGGATGGCTGTGGCCGCCGCTTGGAGGTGCTAGGCTGGGAACCGACATTGATGTCAGCAACGGCCTGCTAAAGGTCTTTCGTTCTCCTACGAGCGCGTTGTCGCCTGCGTTGGGCTGCCCGTATGGAGTTGTGGCATTCACGGCACTCAGGTGCGACCCCGCCGCCTGTGCGTTTGCGGAATTCGCTTAGTTCAACCCAGTTGCGGCAAACGCTGCACAGCCTGACATCCTGAGGCATGGAGAACTGCTGGCCATCATCGTGGTACATGTTTTCACCTCCAGTGTGAACAATGCAGCAGAGATTTCCCGCTGTTTTGCTCAATTTACTGGCAGCGACTCGATGTACACGAACCTTGTTTGTCTGGCGATGCCATGGAGTTATTTGGCTGCGCTGTACGACGATACCGCTGCATACGGGACGTTCCCGCGCGCCCAGCTCTGGTGGGGTAGCGGGATGTTGCCAGTATGGGGTCTATTTCCCTCTTTATCCGTATTGCCGACGAACTAACTCAACTCAGTCGACGGGAAAACCACGCTTTCGCAGCAGGGCGCTGGTGTCGACATCGCGTCCACGGAATCGGCGGAATCCCTCTGCCGGATCGATCGTGTCACCGATGCTCATCACGTTGTCATGCAGGCTTTTGGCCACATCCTTGTCGTAGAAACTGCCGGCTTCGACGAATCGCTCGGCAGCGTCTGCGGTCAAAGCATCCGCCCACAAATAGCTGTAATAACCAGCAGAGTAGCTGTCGCTACTGAAAATGTGCATGAAATGCGGGGTTCGGTGACGCATCGGCAATTCACTGGGCATTCCCATCTCGGCCAACGTGTCACGCTCAAATGCATCAGGATCAATATCATCCGATCCCGCCAAATGCAATTTCATATCCATCAACGCGCTGGCCAAATACTCGACCGTGTCAAAGCCCTGGTTGAAGGTGGAGGCTTTTTTGATTTTATCGAGTAGTTCCTGAGGAATCGGTTCACCTGTCTTATGATGAATTGCGAACTGATTCAGGATCTCTGGCGTTTCTAACCAGTGCTCGTTGATCTGTGATGGAAATTCAACGTAATCGCGTGCGACCGAAGTGCCCGACTGGGATCGGTAGTTGACTTTCGAGAGTAGGCCATGCAGTGCGTGACCGAATTCATGGAACAGGGTTACCGCATCGTCCCACGAAATGAGCACAGGTTCGCCGTCGGCGCCTTTGATGAAATTGGAGTTGTTGGAAACAATGGTGGTGATTGGGTTACCCATGTTTTCCTGGGCGCGGTAGTCCGTCATCCACGCTCCGCTGCGTTTCCCTTCGCGGGCGTAGGGGTCCAGGTACCAGAGCCCCACATGCTTTCCATCGGCATCGGTGACTTCCCAAACGGTGACGTCGGGGTGGAAGACGGGGATTCCGCTGAGTTGCTTGAAGTGAAGACCGTACAATTGGGTGGCGGCCCACATCATTGCTTCGCGGAGTTTGTCGAGTTGCAGGTACGGTTTGACTTCGTTGAAGTCCAGATCGTATTTCGCCTTGCGGACCTTTTCAGCGTAGTAGCGGTAGTCCCACGGTTCGATCTTTATTTTTGCTCCCTCCTCGTCTGCGATCACTTGCATGTCGGTCACTTCCTCACGCACTCTGGCGAGTGCTTTGGGCCAGACTTTCATCATCAAGTCCATTGCTGCTTCGGGCTTCTTTGCCATCGTGGGCTCCATCCGCCAGTGAGCATGCGTGTCGTAGCCCAGAAGTTTCGCGCGTGCGGCGCGGAGCTTCAGGATTTCGGCAATGATTTTATTGTTATCGTACTTGTCACCGTTGTCGCCGCGGCTGTAATAATTACTCCACACTTCCTCGCGAAGCGGGCGATTGCTGGAATAGGTCAGAAACGGGTCCATCGACGATCGCGTGTTGGTGATCGCCCAGTCGCCGCCTTTGTTGTCTCGGTCTTTTGCGGCGTTGGACATGGCAGCAATCACACTGTCTGGCAAGCCTCCGAGTTCGGATTCGTCTTTGATCCACGTCACGTAGCCTTTTTCGTCTGCCAATACATTTTGGCTGAAATCGGTGAACAGGCGTGCAAGTCGCGTGTTGATCTGTGACAGTTTTGCTTTGTCGCTGCGGTTCAGCTTGGCACCTTTCCTGAGGAACGTTTTGTAGGTGTCATCGACTAAACGGCGTTGTGCGAGGTCAAAGCTTCCGTCCTTCATCGCCGCGCTGTCGTAGACGGTCGAAATCCGATCGAAAAGTTCTTTGTTTTGGTAAACGCTGTCCTCGTATTCAGAAAGCTTGGGCACGACCACCTTCTCAATATCTGGAATGGGACCCACGTTGAGATTGGACGCATACACGAAGAAAATCGCCTCCAGTCTGCTGAGCGTGCGACCTGCGCGTTCCATCGCAACGATCGTGTTTTCGAAGCTGGGCTTTTCCGCGTTGTCGGTGATCGATTTGATGTCGGCATGTGATTCCTCAATGGCTGCGTCAAAAGCCGACACGAATTCCTCTGAACGCACGAGGTTCCAAGGGGGAACGCCACCGTGGGGCCCGGTCCATGGTTCAAGCAGGGGTGAGTCAAGTTCCATCTTTTTTGAAGCTCCCGGAGCTTGGCCAAAGGTTGAGGGGGGAGAAAAGGTGATCGCGACGGCAATGCACAGCAGTGTGAGTAGGCAACGGGTCACGTGATTCATCCTGTGAAGAGGCATTTGCACAAGTATTTCTTACTCGTCAGTCTAGCAGATTGTGCTTGTTTTGGTTGCGGGCAAGTGTCCAACGGCGGTTCCATCAGGAACGGCGTGGATGGGAAAATGACGCCGCAGGCTAACCATTTCCATCGCAGCAGGGTGTCCAGATTTCCGTTTCGGAAAATTTATCAGCGAACCAGAAGCTAGACGACTCGATAGGTCCTGATGTGACTAGGCGGCATGCCGAGCGATTGAATCTCCTCAATAGGTCGGCGGGTAACATGAGTTGTGTCGCTACCAATCTGGGAAAGGATTCCGACCTTACTGTGTGGCGAGTGTCTTTTCCCAACAACTGCCCTCATCGACGACCTTGAATTGCAAAGTTTGGAGCTGTTCGATCAGTTCCAATTGGTCACGGTCAACGGAAGTTTCTACGATTTGGATACTACGCTGGTTCAGGGAATGAATCAAAGCACCAATCAAATACGCCTCTGCTGGTTGCAAGCTACCCTGAGTGTGCTGCCGCTTCAGGTCCAGAATGGCCGTTGATGGCGACATCACCTCCGCTTCCGGGTCGCTGAACCAGATCGAAACGGAGGCAACCGTTGATCCTCCGCGTTCTTGTAACTCGGCTGATTCGATATCCACATGCCCGAGGCTTGCGGCGACCCGGGTCTCATTGGGTAACGTGGCGGTGCAGGTGACCCGTGTGTTCCGCCTGAATTGCAGAGCTGATCGGTTGACGGGTGGTCGATACTGAGAAACGTTCGCGGTCATTCGAAGGTGGGCTTTCCCGGGTGCATATCCACCTTGCTGGAGAAACGAATTACTGCGGTAATCCGAGTGCGGGATACCGATGCCAAAGCCAATTGGTTCGAGGCCGGCATAGCCACGCTGCTCGTCGCGAACCAGGCCGACGCGAATATGTGAGGTGGTTTGCGGCGCCGTTTCAATGGCTGCTAGCAGTCGCATGGCTACCGCTTCATCGCTGCTGCTCGCTAAGCATAGCGCATGGACGATCGTAGAAGTACCGTCTTCATGTGATGGTTCGCAGTGGGGCGGAGCAAAATGGCACCAGCCTTTGATTGTTCCCTCTGATTCCGCCACCAACAGAGTTTCAGGATCAAAAAAAGTGCGAGCGAGTACGGCCTGTTCGAATTTGGCCTGGCTCACATAGGGTGGAGGGCCAGCAGATGACCAGTGCTCAACCCAGATCCGAACCAGATCAGGTAAATCGGCGTTTTGGAAGGTGCGGATGTACACAGCGAACTAATCACGCGTCAAACAAGGCATGCAAATGAATTCAATCGGGAAATGCAATTGAATTCAGGCTATGCGTATGTCGCAGAGATCGAGCCTGAGTTGGGGTGCCCAGATGGGCAGCAACATGAACACAGATCGGTCGGACTCACGCATTCTCAACCAGTTAGGCCCATGATGCCATAACCAGCGAAGCAATTGAAGCGGTCCAGTCTGTGAAAGTGAAAAACGGCGGGGAAACACGCCCGCGCTTCCCCGCCGTTTATTCATCAACCCGCGAGAAAAAGTCGTTGCCGAATCGGTTGCAATCCCACACCACAACCAATCTTGCCACGACCCGCTCAGTCGAGCGCGGGCCTCCCACATTGGTCGACCCCCGCCGGTACGAAACTGAATCGGCCGATATTCCCTGTCTCTAGGCTCGGAACTGACGTTTGTCTGTGAAAGAGGGATCATGACGTCAAAAAATAGCGGACATGCCGGTTGTTCCGATTACGACGGCCACGCAATTCCCATGATCACACCTGTTCTACGAAATTTTGCCTGCCGGATGCTGTGGTTGTTCCTGCTGAAACGAAATCACGATTGATTCCTGCTGCAATCATTGTGCTTGATACGCCGCGCTGGCCGACTTTGTCTCGTTGCGTGGCACGCCTCGTGCCTGCTGTGTCGCTTCACGCCATTGTGCATCATCCAGAATCGCACCATTCAGCAGCCACCCATCATCCGTTCGCAGCTCGGGCTCGTGCGAGATGCAATGACGCAAGATGCAATAAGATGTGCAGCAAGGTGGGGCACAGCACTTTGGAATAACAGGGTTGAGCGTGACTTCGGTTGATCCAGCGTTTGTGATCAGCTCTCTGCGATTTTGATACATGGCTGGCTTCTCACGTTTGGTTCGTCGCTTAAGAGGTTTGCGTGCATCAGGTGCAACAGGTGCAACAGGGGAATCAGGTTCAACAGGGGCATCAGGGGCTGAAGCGGGGCGTGCAGTGTTGGGTATCGTATGCTTAGGCTGGCGGCTGCCCAAATCGAGAGTGTCTAAGACTGGAGCTACCAGAGAGAGCTTGAGCTACAAGAGAGAGCTTGAGCTACGGGGGCCTGCTAGACGTTAAGGAATTGCTCCCAATGCATGTCTGTTGCAGGGACAACTCTGTTATTGGGATTGGCTTGCTCACGGAAGAGCTCTATCTTCGAAAAGCCTTGATGGTGGCATTGGGGCGTGGTCTGAATGCTTGCAAACCTGCGGTGTATTGATGGGGCGCCTCGATTTGGGTTTTAGTTTTAGAGCGGTGTCTTTGTACGCGGTGTCTTTGTACACGGAATGAACCACGGATGAACGAACAGATCGCCAACGCTAACTTTCCACGCTTGGCTGGGGATTCAGGTCAGTCAGCGCTTGTCATTCTGGTGCATGGTACTTACGCCGGTGATAGCGAGAATGTTGGACAGAAATGGTGGCAAGCCGGCAGCACAGCCGTATCGCAATTGAGGTCTCGCCTGCCACGCGGAGTCAAAATTGCAGAGGGTTCCGAGGTCTTTCATTGGTCCGGTGAGAACAGCGAGCGAGCTCGAAGTAAAGCAGGAAGCCAGCTGTTGGAACGGCTGCGAAAGCTTGAGACTGAGCAACGCGACTACCATTTGGTCGGGCATAGTCATGGTGGGTCAGTGATCTGGAAAGCACTGAAGGCCAAGTCATTGAGTCAGCAGCCACTGGAGTTTTTGAAGAGCTGGACCACTGTTGGAACACCCTACCTCGAGCATCGCAGTCGCAGTGTCTTTAACCTATGGAATATCGCGGGTGTCGTGATGGGTATTTTGTTGATTCCGCCTGCAGCTCGAGCGATGTTGCAATTGGGGCGGATGTTGACCAATGCGTTTCAAGGTAACGACATGGTGCTGACCTTGCCGCCTGCGAGTGAGACTGGGTTGATGGGCATCATTCGAGCGCCGATTCTCTCGAGTCTTAAATGGGTGGGGGTTCAGGTTGAGCATTCCGTTGAAGGTGTGCATATTGGTAGCTACGATCCGGATACTGGAATTTCCCTGTTAGAGTATTTCTTCGGAAGTTTCGAGGGGATTTTACTGATGGCAGTCACGTTAGTATTGTCCTACGTATTGATTCATCTTTCCATGATCAGTATCCGTCCGGCGATCGAGTCCTATCGGATTCATGCAGAGGAACGACTGCAACGGTCTGCGTTGGAAATTTATGGACATCGCTATCTGGCCATTTGGTCGCCTGATGATGAAGCGATCAATGGGCTGCGGGCCACACTTGGATTCCAGGTTTCATTCGTCAGCAAAATGTTCCCTCAGGACCGCGTGTTTTTTTCTGACACGCTGGGATTGTTGTCCAGGCCATACTACTGGCTGTTGTCTCCGATCTTTAACCGGTGGTTACAGCCACCCATTGATCGTCTCGTGCGTAATGCTGTGACTCGTGCTGCTCAGGGTAATGATCGGCCCAGTTCCATGATTGTTGCAGTAACGCCATCGCCAGTGGCCGAATTGACCCATCTTTTTCCGCCTTTACCGGCACCTCTGTCAAAGCGAATTCTTGGTACTGCTGATCATCATGCCAAAGATATTGCACCCTTGTTGAGGACATTACTCGGCCAAGCGTCTTTGGCGCAGGGAATTGAAGGGTTTTGCAAAGAGCTTTCCGGCAAAGAGCTTGTTCACACATCCTACTTCGATCATTCAGCAGTCATGGAGCTGATTTCCGCCAACATCACATGGAGCATGGGGGATGAAATGGTGAAATGGAAAACATGGCGGATGGATCCTGAACTGACTCGCTGGTTCGTTGGGGTGAAACGCAATCTTCTGAGCGATTTTGCTGTGGAAAATGCAAGCCAAGTGCAGAGCCCTCACGTTCCAGCCAAGGTCGCTTGAGAGTCTTCGCTGACAGCAGGTCATGCGTTTGAGGTGAGGGGTGCTGTGCCCATGGCCGTCCCGGGCTCGCGTTGACACGACGGCGGGCAGGGCTGGGTGTGGATCAGCCGGTCGGAAGTATTCTCGCTCTCGTTGAATGTAGGAAAGGCAGTCGGTGGACCAGCATTTCACTTGCGCTTGCAGCGTTGTGAGGATGGTCTCTGTATCATGACGTGCTGTGTCGTGTTGCGAGACTGAGCAGACGTTGACACGGTAACCGGCAAGAGATTGGGTTCCGATTGGGTTTCAGTGAATCGTGTTTTTGGGTGGTACGGTCGTCTTAGTAAAATTTTTTCCGGGTGCGGTGCTCGCGTTTGCATTGTAGCCCCGGCACGTTTTTAGGAGTGGGATTAAGTCATGTCATCGTCACAGAAACACAGCCAAGGTGATGCTTCGGAAAGAAATTCATCAGCCAAGTTGGGATCGGTTAGTCGGCGTGCCTTCATAGCGACGTCAGTAACCGCATCTCTGTCTGTTGCGACTTCTGAGTCGCGTGCAAGTCAGGTTACTGACGAGTCGGGAGTTTATCGGTTTGCTGGCCCCGATGCGGATTTTCATGGTCACCAATGGCAAACGTTGAATCCCGGATATTGGAAAATTCAGGGAGCCGCGTTGCGTCGAAGGTTGCAGAACTATGGTGATCGCGCGCGACGCACGGGGTTTCCGTTCCATGGAGAAACCAACGGGTTTGAGTTCAAGACCGACTATGATCCGTCGCTACCGTCGGGAATTCTATATGCCACTGAGTGGGAGCTTAAAGAAGAGTATTCGATTAACGCCCGTTTCACTTATCGTGGTAACCGGTCAGGTGTGCTCGAGGGAGACGACCCGCAGTGGGCGATGTATCAGGATGGGTTTGGGGTCATGGGCGTGGCAGTCGGCGGGAAGTCTGTCTTGGAAAGCTACGGCAAGGTAGGGCAGGTTGTCAGGATTGTCTGGGCTGATGATGGAAAGCTTAAAATCATCGGAACGGCGTCTGGAAAAGGCAAGCCACAGGGTGGGCTTGCCGGACCGCGTGACCGCGTTCTGGCAGAATCGGATGCAATCACGCTCAAAGCGGGTGACGTTGGCGAGTTGAGTATCAAGGTTCGTGCGTTGGATCAGAGGGAGGAACGGCAACGTGAACCGCTGAAGAGTGAAACGCTGAAGAGTGCGTCTGAGCAGGTGTCAGTGGTCGCCACACTGAACGTCAACGGACAGACCTTCTCTGTTCAGCATCGTTTGGGTAAGGATCGTGTTACCGGCTACGCAGGGATCGTCGCACGGGGGTTGATCGATTTCGAGGTCAATGAGTTCGTTGTGGACCCGGGTGACAATGCGAAGCGGGATGTAGGGATAGCAGAATGCTTGAGTTGTTATGCACTTGGGGATACGCTCAAGCAGGTTGGCGCCACGTGGCGAGTGCGGATGATTGGACTTTTTGCATCAGAGGGTGAGCGGGTAGAAATTCGCGTCGCTGATAATCCAAATCCAGTGGGTGGCTGGTCGAGCGTTTCTGTCTGCGGGATGGCGAAGATCGTAAACAATGAATGGCGTCGCTACACCGCTGTGGTTGACGTGACTCTGCCAAATAATCCTGCCGAATGCACCCAATATTACACGGTTTGGAAAGATGGCGTTAATGTCACCGCGGATGAACGCGTGGGGACAGCGGCCTGTGGACCTGGTACTGGACTTGTGGGGGATGTCCCGGAGACCGGTCAGTATGTAGGCCGGTTGCCAAAATTAACAGCGCCCTACAGGGTTTGTGGGTTGTCTTGTCATGCAATCACGTCTGGCCTGCAGCAACGCACAACTGCGTCCTGGAAAATGTCTGGCGCGAAGGATCAATGGCAGTTTCGTGATCAACCATCCGAACAGTCCTACAAGCACCTCGAGGATTACAATTTTCAGGTCATGCTTTGGGAAGATGATGTTTGGTACATGGAACTGGTGATGTACCCGCCTAGTACCGACGACGCCTATAAAATTATCGCTTGGTCGATTTGTGGGCCGACAAGTCGCTGGCAGATGATGCGGCACTGGAATGTGCTTAATCCGGGCGACCATGATTACGGCATGGATGATGTCAAAGGCCCCGAACAGCTGGCGATTCGCAATAGAGAGGGCTTGGGTCAGGATCCTGCCTACATGCGTCGGAATTTTCAAATCGTGAATCATTTAACCACCGGTGCCGAGCAGGTTGACCCGCGGGTGAATCCGAAGAACTGGCGTGCCTGGAAGATGCCCAATAGAGATTTCACGTTTGTGGTTCTTGATTCCCGGCTGTGGCGTAGCAGTCAGGACGTTGATATCTGGGACGATCAGGGATGGGGGGATTTTCAAAGTCTGTACGGACGCACTGATCCTACTCGCAGTCTGTTGGGCGAAGAGCAGTTCGGCTGGTTTCAGGAATTACTCGCCACAGATTCTTCTCCCTTGATTGGGGTGACGGGAATCAACGGCCTGCATACCGTTTGGGCGGGGACCCGCTATCGTAAATCACTTAGCACAGAACACCCTCAGCATTTTCATGAGCGTGACCGTGTCACTGCAGATTACGCTGGCTGGGTCAAAGCGGGAGCCGATCGCGTTTTGGAATTGCTAGGAAGCCGCTCGGGTGTGGTGTCGGTTTACGGAGATGTTCATAACGGATGCATCATGAAAAATCGCGAACATCGCGTCATCGAGTGCAGTTTTGGTCCCATTGGCAGATCGGGGGGGCGTGCATTGGTGCCGGGGTTCGGGACGCACATGCGGGACGTGGATGATCGTGAGTTGGAAGTGTTCGCGCTCTACCACAAAACCTTTGCGGACCCATCACAGAACCCTCACCAGCCCGGTGATCCGTTCTACTGGAACTTTCTTGAGATGAAGTTTGATCCACAAGGCAGTCAGCCTACGATCGGAATGCGGATTCGAAATCTGGTCGATGCGCCGTCGGATGATCCCCGAGGTGGCGGAGTTCTTGACGTCTCCGTGAAGGAAACTGGTCGACCGCACCTGTGTAAATTGCCTGAATTAGTCACGCTGCCGCGGGCGGATGTATTTCTCACTGAAACTAACGGAAAACCAATCCGGGGCACACGAAGTGATGCCGACGGCAGGATTCATATCGATGGCTTACCTGAAATTCTCCCCGGAACACGAATTGTCATCCATTCGTATGATGGGCAGAATGCGGATTCACGGGTGTTAACCACGATGCCAGTCCAAACATGAGCTGAAGGGCGGTTCTGCTCGGTATTTCGGCGACGGACAGACGCAACTTGGCGATACACGTGAGTGGCTCTGATAGGGGGCGAGTTCAAGTGCGTTGCTGGAGTGAGGAATGAGTCGGGGCAGGTGCGACCCTGGGTATCGGGTGGTTTCATCAAGTCTGGTCGCGGTTGAGTCTGAGTAAGGTTTTGGATTCACTCTGAGCTTTTTTTGGGTGATTGTTGATTCGATAAGTCGGTGCATGGTATTGGATTTGCCGGGTAGCAGGCAGGATTGAGGATTGCTGATCATGCACGCCTGTGGTCATGATCAACAGGCATCTTGTAGTGGTTGGTTTTGATTTTTGTTTCCTCTGGGTTGCTGAGTGAGGTTTTGATGAACGGATCAGGAATTGATGCCGCGGCCAGGGCTCTTCTGGGTGACTTCACGGCGGATGATTCAACGGGCGTGGATCCTGTTATCCAGAAGGCGTTGTTTCTGGCAAGTGAATTACAGAAGCGTGCGCACGTTTTGCAAACGCCCGAGGAACGGAAGCAACAGACTGAGTTGGATCGGATGATCCAGAACCCGTCGGATAAGGTTACCTTGACTGCTTTGACTGACCAGGCGTTTCGGTCTGAGGCGGCGGCGAGGTCTGCTGATCAGCTGGTGCACATTCTGGATGTGCAGGGCATACCAAGATTTTTTAGTCCCATGGAGCGGACGCTTTTGATGGGCTTTCAGTCCTTTGGCAGCTATGTGCCCGGGGTCACGATTCCCATGGTCAAGGATAAGATGCGAAGAGAGACTGCGAACGTCATCATTCCTGCTGAACGAGATGTCCTGTGCAAGCACTTGAGGGAACGGCGAGAAGAGGCAGTGCGTATGAACGTGAACTTTCTAGGTGAGGCAATTCTGGGCGAGGAGGAAGCAAATCGGCGATTGAAACAATATTTGCAGGCGTTCCAATTACCGGAGGTGGAGGTCATGTCGGTCAAAATATCGACGATTTATTCACAGATTGCACCGATCGCGCGTCAAGCCTGCATTGATCCTCTGTGTGACCGGATGGAGCTGCTGTATCGGGCTGCTGCAAAGGGAACGTTTGAACGCAAGGATGGAAGCATTGTTCCCAAGTTCGTGTATATGGACATGGAAGAATATCGCGACCTGTCTCTGACTGCTGAAGTGTTCATGAGGACCTTGGAACGGCCGGCGTTAGATTCGATCGCCGCGGGGATTGTACTGCAGGCGTATATTCCCGATTCGCATTCATGGCAGCGAACGCTTACCGAGTGGGCGCAGCGTAGGCTTAAACGGGGTGGGGCTCCCGTTACGATTCGCATCGTGAAAGGTGCGAACATGGAAATGGAACGAGTGGAAGCGTCGTTGCAGGGGTGGCCACAAGCGCCGTTTCAATCGAAACTTGATACCGATGCGAACTACAAACGCATGGTCAACTATGCTCTGCAGCCCGAAAATCTTCCCGCTGTTCGTCCCGGCATTGCCTCGCATAATCTCTTTGACATCAGTTATGCACTTGTGCTTGCCACTGAAGCAGATGCCTTGAGTAAGTTGCAGTTTGAGATGCTTGAGGGGATGGCAAATCATCAGAGACGGGCACTGCACGAATTAACCAAGAGTGTTTTATTGTACGCGCCCGCTTGTCGAAAAGAAGATTTTATCCATGCGATTGGATATCTTGTTCGACGACTCGATGAGAATACAGGGGACGAGAATTTTCTCCGTCATGCATTCAATATCACTGTGGAATCGGATGCATGGAAGTTACTGGAGGCTGGGTTTGTTTCTTCATTCGAAAGAATCGCAAGTTTGCCTGTCGAGCCACGTCGCCGACAAGATCGAAGGCATGAAGAGTGGGTTGCCTCTGCAGGTAAGGCTGCTGACGTTGGATTGGCAGGCATCCAACCCGTTAGCCGGGTAGCCGCCAGCAAACCAGGGGTCCCCGCATCATCCGGTGAAGCGTGGCATGGGTTTGTCAATGAACCTGATACTGACTTTGGCCTGCCAGCCAATTCGTTGTGGGCTGACCAAATTGTGACTGATTGGATCGACAAGTGTGATGAGGATGCACCAACAGTCAGCCTACGAGTGGGTGGCGCGATCGTGACTGGTGAACGACCACTGCGGGATTCGCTCGATCCGTCTCGAGATGGTTGTGTCGTAGCAAGGTACGTCGAGGCTAATAGCGAGGACGTTGGGGCAGCTGTCGAGGTTGCGGCGAAGGACCCTGCGGGTTGGCGCTCTCTTGCTGCGGCAGATCGCCGTAGGGTACTCGGTTGTGTAGCTGATGAAGTCAGAGCAGCGCGTGCTTTACTGATGGGGGCGGCACTCGCTGAAGGAGGAAAGACATTACCGGAAAGTGACCCTGAGGTGTCAGAGGCGGTTGACTTCATTGAGTTTTACTCTCAATCTGCCGTTGCGCTGGCGCAGCTCGAGGGCGTTACTGCAAAAGGAAGAGGCGTCGTTGTGGTGGTATCACCATGGAACTTTCCGATTGCAATACCTTGCGGCGGCATTGCCGCTGCACTCGCGGCTGGGAATTGTGTCATCTTGAAGCCAGCTTCCACGACAGTGCTGATCGCAAGCCTTTTGTGCGAATGCTTTTATCGCGGCGGAGTGCCGCGAGACGCTTTGCAGGTACTGCCTTGCCCTGGACGCGAGGTGGGTGAAGCACTCGTGGCGAATGACTTGGTTGATACAGTGATCTTGACCGGCGGGACAGATACTGCCTTGAACATGTTGCATGCCAAACCTGACATGCGACTTCTTGCGGAAACCGGCGGAAAGAATGCTACCATTGTGACTGCGATGGCTGATCGTGATCAGGCGATCAAGCATGTGTTGCAGTCGGCATTCGGGCACAGCGGGCAAAAATGTTCAGCAACTTCACTGCTGCTGCTCGAAGAGGAAGTGTTCCACGACGAGGCGTTTCGGCGAACGTTGGTAGATGCAGCGAAAAGTCTCAAAGTGGGATCTGCGTGGGATACATCCAATCGAATGGGGCCGATGATTGCGCCGCCGATGGGTGACCTGAATCAGGCTCTCAAGGAGCTGGAAACGGGTGAGTCATGGGCGTTGATGCCGCGAAGGAAGGATGGCCATCAGTGTGTCTATACACCGGGGATAAAGTGGAATGTGCAACGCGGCAGCTATACGCATCTCACAGAGTTCTTTGGTCCTGTATTAGGCGTGATGAGTTTTCGGTCGCTGTCTGAAGCGATTCAAATCGTGAACGAGACTGGTTACGGCTTGACCAGCGGGCTAGAGAGCTTGGATGATCGCGAACAGTCAGAGTGGATGGCTGGGATTCGAGCTGGCAATCTTTACGTCAACCGATCGACTACCGGGGCGATTGTGTTGCGGCAACCATTCGGGGGAATGGGAAGAAGTGCATTTGGGCCGGGCATCAAAGCGGGGGGGCCAAATTACGTCGCTCAATTGATGAAGTTCGACGCTTGCTGGGTGACCACGCGGTACGTGACACATGGAAAGAATTCGGAAGTTGGTCAGGGGGACTTGTTCGAACTGGCTACCGCGTTAGTCGCGGACGGTTCAGAGGGTGGCGAAGCAGAGCGGGAGGAAGCGAGAATGATTGCCCGAGCGATTGAAAGCTATCAGCGGGCTGCTGCCGATGAGTTCCTGCAAACGCATGACCATTTTCATCTTGTTGGACAAGACAATCTCCGACGCTATGTTCCCATGCCGGTACTTGTGATACGCGTTTCCGAGCATGATTCATGGAGCGAAATTGTCTTGCGTGTTGCTGCGGCAAAAGCGGTTGCCTGCAGGGCAATTGTAAGCGCACCAGAGGGAGTGCATTCGGGATTTCTGAAACGGTTGCATGACATGACTGAATCATGGGCCGCAGATATTGAGTTCGTCGAGCAAACGACGGAGGAGTTGATTGAAGCTGTTGAGTGGGGAGGGGTCAGTCGGTTGCGATATGCGTCGCCGGATCGTGTGCCCATGGCTGTTCGTCGGGCGGTGATGGATCGATACGTTCACGTCGCAGATGCATCTGTTTGTGCTGAAGGGCGAATCGAGCTGATGTGGTACGTGCAGGAACAGTCAATCAGCAGTGATTATCACCGCTACGGCAATTTAGGACTGCGGGCGGGTGAGGAACGTGCTGACGTTCTTTGAGACTATCTGACGCTGGTGCAGAGGACACATCTGGTTGAGTGCATGTGTTTCAACGCCGCTAGCGGCTATGTCCCTCAAAAACTTTTGCGTCATCAGCGTGCGGTCCACCCCCCGTCGACGACCAGCATGCTTCCTGTGGTGAAACTTGAAGCTCGGCTGGCTAGGTAAATTGCTGCACCCTGGATCTCTTCCAATCTTCCCCATCGGTTCATCGCCACGGCCCCCACAATGAACTTCTTAGCCTCCTCTGTATCCGCAATCGGTTCGTTCATGGGCGTCAGAAAGGGCCCAGGGCAAATGGCATTGACCGTGATCTCATTTTCAGCAAACTCAAGTGCCATGGCACGCGTCAATTGAACCACCGCGCCTTTGCTGGTTGCGTAGGGAGTACGATTGGCCAAGCCAACGAGTCCGAGTGTGCTGGCAAGATTGACCACGCGACCGCTTCCCTGTTGCTTCATGATGGGAAGAACAGCACGTGTGGCAATCCAAATGCCCTCAACATTCACCTGCTGGACTTCTCGGAATTGATCCAGAGATAGTTCGCTAATAGGCCCTCGGATGTTGATTCCTGCGTTATTGACCAGAGCATCAATACGGCCGAATTTTTCAAAAACGGTGGAAACCATCGCTTCGATGTCAGCCTGTTGAGTAACATCAACTTCGAGCCCCAACGTTTGGGTTTGATAGGTGCTTGCGATCTCCTGAGCTGCTGCCTCAGCCTCAGCTTGATTACGACTAATCAAGGCAATGTTGGCACCAGCTGATGCAAGCCCCTCAGCAATCGCTTTTCCAAGGCCTTTGGAACCGCCGGTGACGATGGCTGTCTGTCCGGTCATATCAAAGAGGCTGAGTCCAGGAAGCATGTGTGTCCTCTAGGTTTGGTTAGGGTTAAGCGAGGGAACGGTTTTCTTGGAGAAGTCTGATTTTTAGTCTTGGACCGCGACTGATTGCGATGACGGTAAAACGTAGCAGTTGCGATTCGGAGTTTCTGAAGATCACGACCATAGCGGGCAGAGCTTCAACGGGCGGGCAGCGGTATAGACGAAGCCGCCTGCCCGTGAATTTGGGTGGTTATTGCCTCGGAATTAAACGAACTGAACGAACGTCCCGGAGTAGCAGCTCCTTGCCGACAAGGTCTCAAGCCAAGATCTCATTCATCTGGCGAATTGCCTTGCTGTGGAGGCTTTTTTGCAGACGGTGCAGGAGGGGGACGGTCAATCGGTTTTCGGCTCTGCTTCGCGTTTCCTGTGATGCCCTTGGTTGCAGCTGCTGTCGGAGTGTTGGCTGGCTGACGAGCTCGGGTGGCCGGACGACGTTTGATCGGCGCGAGTGCATGTTGGCTTTGGTAGGCGACTTCCGCGATGAGGGAATCAACGCGGTTTCGGCACACAGCGTAAATTGCCAAGGATGGGATTGCCACTACCAGACCACATACCGTGGTGACCAAAGCTTGATAGATTCCTTCAGCTAAATCGCCAGCACCTGCAGCTCCACGGGTAGCTGCTACCTGTTGAAAGGCGAAGATCATACCAGTGACGGTGCCAAGCAAACCCACCATGGGGGCGATATTCCCAATCACGGATAAGTATTCAATGCGACGCATCAATCGCGCGGACTGTTGGGCAAGCGAATCTTCAACGGCCTTCTCAACTTCTCGCCAGCCAAATTCAAACTCCGAAAGTCCCGACAGTAGGACCACACTTAGAACGCTTGGCAGGCGGCGGCAGGCAGCGTCAGCCTCGGCTGGCCGCCCCGTCAGTAATGCTTGACGCACCGTGTCACTGATCCCGTCCGGAAGGACTTCTTTGCGTCGCAAGGTCATCACCTGATCGAACAGCAAATAGGCCGCGGTGATACTCAGGCCTGCGAGCACAAGCAGGATCAGAATGCCGACCAAGCCGCCACTCAGTAAGATGCCAAAGAAGCCTGTGGGCGAATCGTTAGCGACAGCGGTTTGCGACAATAAGAACATTTGAATATTCAGCTTGGGCAACGGCATCATGACTCCAACTCGGCAGCACCGGCTGAAAGCAGGAACTCAGCGTCAGCAAGCAGGGGCTCGTCCCAGCTCAGCCGAAGTACACCCTCCTGTTGCAGCCGTTCAATCGTCTCGTGATGAACATCACGTATTCTCTTTTCTGCTCTTCGGACCTTCGAGCGACTTTGGGACGCGGAGAGAACTAGCATCGCAAAGATGGCCGTAGGAAGAGAAGAAAGCAGGAGGCTGGTTAACATCATCGCCAAATCAGGTCTGGGAAAACGGTTGAGTTCGCCACCCAACTGGCTTAGTGCATCATAGCTTGCATCAAAGTATCCTCGATACAACGCTACAATGGGACCCGCCATTAAGAACCAAAAGATGGTCGTTCCAAGAAGTCCGCAGATCGCGGCGGTGAAGCGGGAGGGGGCGACTCTTTCTACTTCTTCATCAAAGATCCGCTGCGAGTTTTCCTGCAAACTGTCGATGCCGGCAAGATAGGCAACTTGGGTTCGTGTGCCGTGGGCAACGCTCGAAGTGTTGGAAGGTTTGGCTGCACGCAATTCGAGCAGTTCATCGTGAAAGCGTTCTGCCAGCGGCCCGAGCCTATCTTTGACCGCAGCGGAACAGCGATTCTGCAGGCCTTCGCGTAAGTCCTGCTCGGCACCGCGATTAGCGCTCAAATTCTTGGTACTGGTCCAAACCGCACCGACGAGGGAGGGTAAGGAACCCGAGAGGGACAGGAGCACCCGATCCCACGCGCCATGTGTCAGATTCAAAATGGATAGAAATGTGCGGTAGGGAAAATAGAATGCCAATGTTTCGGTCAGTAGACTCAGGCGAAGACGAGAACGTACGGCGGCCCGCAGAGGACCATCGCGCCCGACGAGTGTTTCCGCAATTTCACCGGGCAGCAATTTTGCCTCTGTATTGAGTCGTCGGACAGCGGCAGTGAGGCCTGGTAGTTGGTCACTCATCACAGCGTGCAACGCGACTTGGAATCGCGAGTCGATAGCCGCAAGTCGAGCACTACGGCGGCGGTCACCCGCCCAAGCGCATTCAAGTTCACTCTTGAGTCTGTCCGCTATGTCTTTGGCTGCTTGCTTGCCTATCCGCGACTCAGATCGATCTTCGATTTCGAAATCATTCACGACCACCGGCAGCGAGATTGTACTGGCGGGAGCTGCTTTCCGCATTCGCGCAAGTAACGTGTCAACTTCTGCAGAGAGTTGGTCATCTTGTGAACGAACTGCATTAACGATCGGGATCACAATCGTTCCCTCACTCGCCGAAGCCAACATAGCGATGTTCTCGCTGCGGATTTGATCACGACGAACGACTAGCAACATCACGGAAGCAAGTGATAATGCACGATTCGCTACACTTGCGATCGCCTTGCGGTCATCGGTTGCTCCGGGTGCATCGACCAGTAAATAGGAGGTGCCGATGGGTTGCATTTCTGAGACGGAACAATGCACGAATTGTTCATGGGTTGTATCAAGATTGTCTGGGGGGGCTGGTCCAACCCAAATCAGTTGTTCGGTCGCGTCGTCAGCGTTGTTTCCACTTTTGATTTGATTTCTGGAATCTCGGTTGCCGATCAGTTGGCGAACGATCCATGATTTCCCTTGGCCGGTCGCACCAACTGCCGCCACAACGGTCAGGCCGCTACTCCTGTCATCAAGAATCCGATCACGTGCTTCGGCGTGGTCATCACAAAGCTCAAGCACTTCGCGACCGGCAGGACTATTGCCCAGGACATTGGCTGCCGCGCGTCGAATGCGCGTCAGGTATTCAAGTCCGGGCTGGCCCAGTGCAGTGCCTGCTTGGATTTCGCTTTCTGATTTCGACATGGAACGATTCTTTCTCAGGGGCTGGGCGGACCGTTGCGGGGCACGCTGCGTTGAAGTTCCTTCTGGAATTCCTCTCGAATGTGGTACAGTTGCATTGTGCATTCAACCGCCTCACGCACCACAATTTTGGACGGCAATACCTTCTCGTTGCCGCCGGCGATTCGAATCAAGGCTGGCTCCGTCATCCGGGCCACACCGAAGGTGTCGCAAAGGACTGCATGAAAGTCCGCTAGTTGCTGTCTGGCAGCCTGCTGCCCCACATTCTTGGTGTTGCGACCGCCTGCCCAAAAGGTCGATAACGTGGTTAGCCCAGCGGCTGCCAGAAGCTCTGGAATGGATGCAGACATGACAAGCGTGCTGCCGCCACCGTCAATTGGAATCATCAGCACGGCGCCGAACGCTGCAAGCATGAGTGCGAGGGGAGTCAAACCGGCCACCAGTTTCTTGTGCGCGGGAATCTCCTTCCACATCTCTCTGACCGCTTCATCCAGACGCCGCGCGTCCAGAGCGGTAAAGTCGTCGCGTTCAAAACGCAGGATTGCATCCTCACAGGCCTGGATCCACCTTTTGTCGTCGAACGACTTGCCATCCGATGTCTTCCAATGTGGAAGGTTTAACGATCCATTGTAACGCTCCAGAGATGATCCCAGTGTTTCGGGAGTCATCAGCCCTCCGTATTCACCCCGTTGAAATTTGTCTTTGATTTCACCGGCGGTGCGTTTTGCCAACGCCGAGGGAGTCAATTGTTTGAGCAGGTCGGTAGCGCCTCCAAAGATCACGCGTAACCGAGTGTTCAGTTTGACGCCAAGTCTCGCGTACCAAGGAGCAGTGGCGGAAAAGGAATCCATCAGTTGCCGCAGAATCCTCTCACTTTGGTGCAGACGCAGTTCAGTGACTTCGCCACCCATTTGACGGTGCGCAAAGAAATCAAGCGATGCGTCGAGTAGGCATTTTTGGGCTTTGTCGGTGGCCCGCTGTGCGGCAGATGAATCCCGATCCAGCATCACATAAGCTTCTTCCCAAATGACGTTCCGCAAGCTCGAGGCCAGAGCATGGCTGAACTTTTCAAACAGTTGACCCCGGTCCAGTTTGGTTGGCAGAGAGGTCAGTAGTCGATCCTCGGAAATGCATGCCGGTGGATTATTGCTCGGGTCCTCCACAATCGAAAAGAAAACGGGAAGGCGGTCACGATTGCTGAGTTCATCGGTCAGTACCTGTTCCTGTAATTTGGGAATGAAGGGAAGGCTACCAGGAACTTCGAAGTCGTAGGCCGCGTAGATCGTCTCGATGCCATTGGATCGCACGAGCGGTTGAAAGGTTTCGTAAACCAGGTCGGGGGTCTGTTGTGGTCGCACCTTGTTCACGGCCAACATCCTCGGTACACCGGGCATCAGATCCGATGCCATCCGCAAAAGATCGCCTAAAGTGCTGTCACGTGATGATTCAGCGGATGCAACGACTAGAAAAGCCGAACAAAGTGAGGCTGCCCTGCCAAGGAGTTCGCGCCGAACCTCGGGTGAACCAAGCCCAAACTCGGCATCTGAGACAATGTCCGGGCAATCCAATAAGCCGATCCCAATCGAGTCGAGAGCTGGGTCCGTCGCAATCAATGGAACGGCCAGTGCCTGGGCCTTGCCGTCAGTATTGTTGTATTGGCGATGCGCTGTATCTGGATCGGTCGCCAGCATCTCAGGTTTCTGCCCCAAGGCATCACCAATTCTGTCCATCAGCAGGGCCCACAGCTCGGTGTCTTGTTCCCAGGCGGATGGAAGCCAAAGAACAAAACGGTGTGTTCCCTGCGCATTGTTTGCACCACGCAGGGTCCGAGCCTGCCCAGCTTTGCTCAAAAACGTGGCAACTAAACTTGTCTTTCCGCTGTTCAACATCCCAGCCACCGCTACCGTGGGCCAATCAATCAAACGTTCTGCTGTGTGGAGCTGTCGCCCGGTCGCAAGCAAATCATGCACGAGCGTGGGATCCAAGTGACGCGTTGCCTGAAGGAAACTGTCACGCCTTTCCGCCGGGTAGGTGTATTCAATGGCAGCGCGGCGATCGTCATCCTCCAGCAACGCTTGAAGCGTTGGCCAGTCAATGATGTGCTTCGTTTTGTTGCGGCGTGACCCAAACATTATTTGTACGCGAACTTTGTGTTGCTGTTCCCAGGTGTTTGTCTGCAGGCAGATGCTTGTCTGTAGGGGGATGCTTGTCTGTAGGGGAATGGTCGTTGGCAGTGCAAACGACGGCACATACGAACGGTAGCAATTGAGCAGAAAAAGTCTTGGAAGCAATTTCGATTCAACGGCATGCGACAGCGTTTAGGGTTTCTGAGCCGGGCAAAGTGCGACAATACCACGCAACCAAGAATGCGAAGTGGAATTGTGACCGTCTCTTATTATCTCAGATGACACTGCATCAAAGAACCACCGCATTGCAGAAGGGTTCAGTTTTCTTCGGTTTTCATAATGATTCGACCATATCGGGGGAGCGATTGGTGGTGAGGATTGTGCCCGCGAGGCGGTTGCAAACGAACTTTGGGGAAGTGCCGCTCACGGCAGTTTTGAGGCGTGGGAGAACTCTCTGCGGTGCTAGGTTTGAAATTAGCCAATGAATTTGATGTTTTTAGGTTTTTAGCAGGCTGTTGGCGTGCTCGCGACAGTTGCGGAAGCATTCAAACAAACCTAAAAATACGCAAACGATGCGACGAGAGTGAGGCCCGACAATGAAGCCGCATTTGTGTTGGGCGTGGACTAAGATTCTGGTTTTGAGGGCGTGATTCTGGGTTTGAGGGCGTTTGGTTACTTTTAGATTAACAGGATGAATATCATGCAAATACAAGTTCGCAGAGTGGGAATGGGATGGTTGCTTGGGTTGTCAGCGCTTCTTGGGCTGCTGGGGTGTTCCGAATCGAATTCTCCTGATGCAGCGCCGGAAGTTACAAGCAACGAAGTGGAAGATTTGAAAGCGAAATTGCCATCCGGCGATGAAATCGAACAGGCTGCCAGTGAAGCGGCCGAGTCGGTTGTCGATGGTGTATCAGCAGCGTGGGAGAAGGCGTCCTCGGCTGTGAAAAATCTCGAAGGTGGCCAGGAAATGTTGAGCAGGATGAAGGAAATGTATGGCTCCGCAAAATCTTCGCTGAGTGAGGTCACCAGCGAGGAGTCAGCTGAGAGGGCTAAGGCAGAACTAAATACGTTGTCTGAGAAACTCGATGAATGGAAGCCCGAGTTGAGTGAGATGTCGGAAGAGACCAAGGTCGGCGTCAAACGTTTTTTCGAGCAGGTCGCGGATCAACTGTCAGTCATGGGTGACCAGTTGAACGACAACGAGTGGGTTAACGAAATACTGAAGCCTAAGCTGCGAGAGTTGATTGAGCAGCTCAAAACCCTCGTTTAGCCAGCAAGCGTAAGCAACTGGTCTGTGAGCACAGGGAGGTTGGGCGTGGGACACGTGGGGATCAGGCTCACGCATGACTTCTCACTAGCGGGGGACGCTGACGCTGGCGATGGATGTCTCTCAGCCATGCACTCACTCAAGCATGTCGGTGCTTCAGGCTCTAGGCGAGTCTGTGTAGTCGTCGAACGACCCATTCCATCGTCAGCATGGTGGCGATAAGCCACATCAGCACCACGTTGCGGCGTTCAGTGAAATCGCTGTTGGGCGTACCGGGCAGGATGGTGACTTGGGGCTGTGGTCGCACAGCAGCGATGAGTTGCGTTTGTATCTCTGTGTTCGGTGTGGTTGGATCCAACGGCAGGTAAACACCATTGGTGATGCTCGCATATTGTTCAAGCTCTTCGTCGTTGCGGCGAGGTCGTTCTAGCTCAATCGTTGGCAGGCGAACTTGTACCGACTGGCGTAACACCTCCTCATCCAACGCGTCGCCGAGCGTAACTCGCAGTTCATAGCTGCCTGACTCTCTGACAATGAACCGCCCCCCATAGGTTCCGGCTCTTGGCTCACCTTTGAGTGGCTGCAGGATGAGGTCGTCAATGCGGCCACTGGGGGAGAGCAGCTTTGCGGGAACTTCAGGGACGTCCAGAGGTTCGTATTGTTCATTTGTTAGCACGGCGCGAACGACAATGGTGTCGCCGACCATCGCTTTCGTGTTGTCCACCAACAAAACGCCGCGGGTGCTGTCCCGCAGCAAGCGTCCTTCACTTACCCAGCGAACAAGTTTGGTGTAGTAGGTATCGAAATAGGCATCGCTTTCAGCACGTAGGCGCCACATCTCTCCGCTGCCCTGAAAATAAACTTTCCCGGCGCCGTAGAAATGTGAAGCCAGGTAGATTGGCAATGAACCGCCAGTTTCGGTGGTAGGATCAGCGAACAGTGCGTAGACCTTCGCCGCAGCTTTTGCACTCTTTGAATCGACGTAGTCGTAGACGCCGGAAAAGTCGGCCCAGATTTGTTCGCTTTCCTCCGGTGTCTCCGCAACCCAGAGGAATTCCGCACGCCGCGCTTCTGGCGTGAACTGGAGCGGCCAGGCCACACTTCCTCCCTGACGTCCTCCCTCAAACAGCATCGGACGGTTTGTGAAATTCAAGGGGTAAAGCCCGGCAATAGTTGCCATGCGGGGATCGGTTCGGCGACGCTTCCATTCGGGATGGTAAACGGGACCAGCCACAATGATCATGCCACCAGCTTGCTGGGAAACCCAGCGATCGACGAGTTCCAACTGCTCGGCGGAAAAATCCAGCCAGTTTGGATCAAATAACACAATCGCGTCGTATTCGAACAAGTCCTCGGCGGTTGTTGGAAAGTCAGTCAGAATGTTATCCGCATCTTGGCTGATGCCCGGTTGGCCTGTTTGCAACCAAGCATCCAGTTGGATTGAGTTGTCGCGGTACAGCATATTCCGTACGAACCGGTATTCACGTGTAGGACCCCCTGCCACTGCCAGTACCTTTAGCTTTTCTCCTACCACTTCGTAACGAGCATCTCGAATGTCATCTTCTTCATTGTTGTCAGCTTCGGGAGCAACAATCCGAATGGCAAGTCTGCGTCGACCAACCGCCTCGGGTTCGAGTTCAAAACGAATTCCCGTGAGCGTCCCATCGTTCTTGACACTTGCTTTCTGAGAGTCGATCACCTCGCCTGGCGGTGCGATTTTTGGTGTGGGGTCGTTGGGTTTCGTGTTCGTCGAGCCGTTGTCCAATCCGTCAAGAAGCTGCACTTCCACTTCCAATGGTTTTTCCCCGCTTCCCTGCAGCACAGCAGTGACAGCGAATCTATCACCTGGGTAAACGCGACGTGGTGCGTCAATGTCGACAATTCGCACGTTCGTGGGAGCGGAGGCACTGCCCAGTCCAATTGGATAAATTGAGACCTGACTACGTCTGGCAGCCGCCATCGCAATGCTCCCATCGGTGCCACCGTTGCTTTGACCGTCAGAGATCAAAACGATTCCCGCTAGCGTCGCGGGATCATGGTCCGTCAGAATATTACGGACAGCATCTCCAATCCGACTCTGTGTGCCGGTAGCGGCGAGTTCATCTCCCCAGTCGACGACTCGCATCGGCTCGTTGGGGGTGTCCTGGTCTGACTTTTGCTCTGGGCCTGATTCGGAATCTGCCGACTCCAGACCCAGCAGTTCAGTAAGAGATTGTTCGGTACGCACACTGTAAACGCTCCCCAAGCAGACTGTCCCCACGACGATCAAGACTGACGCGGGCAGGAGCCACCATCCAACGATAGCAGGACGTCCGAACGCGCCAGTCGCCAAGGAAATCAGACCCAGGATCATACCGACAAGTAGCAGGGCTGCGCCCACGATCGCGATTGTAGAGATTGCGGACTTAACACTTGGGGCTGCGGTGGATTCAGATTCTGGATCAAGTCCGCCCCGCGATTCGATCAACCGCGGTTCGGTTCCATCCCCAAAGGCATAAACGCTTACACGATGTTCAGTGGAAAGCTTTTCCAGCAGGCCGCTATCACCGACCAGCTTTTGCGCACGCTCGATACGCGATTGCGTGGCTGGTTCTGTTCCGGTAGGAAGCGACATGCTTTGGCTTGTATCTACCAAAATCGCGACCTCGCTGGGGCGGGTTACCATCCGCTCGGTGCGTCGTTGTAGGTCGAAGAAGAAAAAGATCAAAGCAATGATCGTCATTAACCGCAGCCCAATCAGCAAGACCCGAATGGGCTTCGGCATCTCGTGCACGTCTCTGCGATAAAAACGCACGCACACGTACAGCAGAGCCGCTAGTGCTGCTGTGATTAATGCCCATGCCCACCAACCTTCCAACGCCGAAACGCGAGAAAACTCGTAAATGATTTGGCTGGTACCTTGCGGGTCATTCATCGGCTCGCTCCCAACGTTGCTCTGACCCGTGGCTCGCTGGTACCTGACGATGCATGATAGCTCGCCCAATAAGCAAGTAGCTGCTCTGCAGCAAGAATCAAACCAAGGAGTGCCAGCATCAGCAGGGTGAGGGTCGAGCTTCCCGTTGCCTGGTTTTCATCGCTCCACACCGAACTTTTCATGAACGTAATCTGCAAGGGGAGTAGTTGTTGTTGAATCGCGGCGGCGTCCGCACGTTCTAATTCGCCTTCTCCGATGCGGATTACCGACGCGACGGGCAGAAGTTGCCCACTGCCGTCTGTTCGTGTGAGCGCCCATTCTGAGATGCCTGGGTGCAGCATTTCGGTAACGCTTGGATCGCCGTCGATTACCATTTCGTCTGGTGAGATATTCACCAGATAAACAGGTTCGTCAGCAGCTGATTCCGGTTCCACCAGCCTGGTTGCCAGTTCGATCGGAATTCTTGGGGGCTCATTGTTGGCTGGCAGGTAGGTGACTTGATCGGTGTATTGCTCGACGGGCAGACGCTTGACCAAACTTGAGTCGATGAATCGCTGGGTGTCAGGCGCAGCGCCGCTCCACAACAGCGCGTTGGTTTGTAGCATGAAAACCACAAAGGTGGGATCGCCGGGCCAGTTGGTCCATCGCCCATCAAGCCCGGACAAAACCGTCACAACTGAACCCTCGCCCACATTATGCTTCGTGACAAACGGCTCTCCATCACGCCTCAGCAACACGTTCCGAATACGCGGTCGATCCGCCGTTCCTTCAACCTCGGTTTCCCCACCGTCGGTGGGGCTCTGTTCCTCCAATGTCCACGAGCGGGCGACGTTGACCAACGCGAATGCTGCCTCACCAGCGACAGTCAGCGGGGCAACCAGCGGGGAAGGGTCTCCAAACAGCAGGTCAGCTGTGTTGTTATCGGGGCTGAGTTCAAGCGGTTTTGCACGCCCTAAAACTCCGGGCAACAGATTCCGTTCGAGGCTGTAAAGGGTTTGGTTGTAGTTTTCAACGTTTGTTTCGGCTCCAATGAATAACCCCAGTCCTCCACCACGTTTGACATACTCACTTAGTGCATCAGCAGCGTTCTCGCCTATCTCAGGGACATCAACGAGATAGACAGCCCGGTACGGGGAGAATGTTTCCAGTGTCGCCGAACGCAGAAAAGAGGTCGGTTGCCTATCCGGGATCGCACCGGTCTCCACTTGGCTGCCGGGATTCAAAACCGACGCAACGTGATAACCACCTCGGTCGTCTGCTGATCCATCAATGACCAGTACTTTCTCAGAATTGCTCAGCGGTAGCGTGCAAGTGCGTGAGTTATCAATCGGCAGAGCATCCTCCGGTAGGGTGACTTCGATTGCGTGGGTTCCTTCCTGAGGAATGAACACTTGGAAAGACTGCGTTATCTCACCGCCTGCCGGAATCGAATCCACGACTTGCGTGGGTTGTGTCTCGATCTCGCCGCTCAATGCCAGGGTCGGATCTGGGGTCTGCCGGTCAGTGGCGTAGCGGATCACACGGGTGGTCAATGGCACATCTTTGGCGTCGGTCTTCCCGTAGTTACGGATGGTTGCGGTGACCACGACTGGCACGCCTGCAACCCACACGTCTTGTGTGGGCGAAAGATCGGTGATAGCAAGATTGTCAGCGGGTGGGGCTGCGCAATCAATCATGCGAATGGTCACATCACCGGAAAGCTTCCGCAACGATTCTGCGAGACGCTCGGGACTGCCCCAGTCCCGTTCGCGGAAATCGCTGGCGATATAAAGATATCTGGCATCCGCAGGCGTTGCGTTGACTAGCTCGGTAGCGAGATCCAAGGCAGGCACCAAATCAGTCCGGATGGGCGACGCGGTTGTTGCCATCACACGATTGACCAAGCTTGCGTCTGACATAATGGTTTGTGATGCAAGATCCGCCGCAGCATCGCCCGACTCGCTGCCCCCGCGTGTTGCCATGGCGGCCCGACTTGCACGCATGACGGTCAACTGATGATTCCCATCGCTGGCAGCCAACCGACGGGTGAGGTCTTGCAACGCTTGCAGTGATCTGCCGTATGCTGTGTTCGCGTCGACTGCGACCTCTGTGTTAGCGGGGTTCGAACTAATGGTTCGGCGACTGTTGGGTCCGATACTTTTGTCACCCATGGAGTAGCTATCATCGAGTACTACTACATGATGTGTGGTTATTCCACCGAGGGAACCAAGGATTTGTCCGCCACCAGTCCATCCGCAAAGCAACGCGATCAGGACGGCTGCGACGGCCAACCGCGATAGCAGAAGCAATAATTGCCGCAGCCGAATCCACTTTTTCTGCTTCCTGTAACTTGCCAGCAGAAAGTCCATTGCGGCCCAACGCTGTCGACGATGACGCAGCATGTTGATCAGATGGACCAACAGAGGTATCGCGACGAACAGGAAGCCGAGCGTGAGGGCGGGATACAGAAACAAAGTTTGGGTCGTTTTACAAGTCGGGAGCGGGTGTGGTTAACGTTTCAGCTTGGGCAACAATTGTCGCGTGGCCAAAAATTTCGCAAGGACGGCATCCAGTGGTTCGCTGGTCCGCACTTGCATGTATTCGATCGATAATCGACCGCATGCGCGACGCGTGCTGTTCAGGAATTCGTCGAGTGCTTCCAAATATCCGTCGCGGAGCGCGCGGGGATTGCAATTCAGGAATTCTTCAGTCTCCAGACCCTCAAAACGGGTCGCACCGTTGAACTGGAAGTCCAGTTCATCGTCATGAAGCACGTGAAATAATGCCACGTCGTGTCCGCGTTGTCGCAGCACACGAAGTCCATCCATCAGGTTGTCGACGCCAAGCAAGTCAGAAATGATGATCACCAGGCCGCGGCGGGGGATTCCCTGTGCAACCTGTTTTGCAACCCGCGTCAGATCGGTCCGGCCGTCAGCACCGACGGAATCCAACATCGAGAGGATCCTTGGAAGTTGTTGCTGATTGCTTTTTGCTGGAACCGTCCCGCGGATATCCGTGTCGAACGTGTACAGACCCGTCGCATCCTTTTGACGGAGTGCGAGGTAACCGAGGCAAGCGGCAATGGATGCCGAATAGTCGAATTTATTCAGCTCGCCCTCGCCATAGGCCATGCTCGCTGAGCGATCGACCAGTAAGGTCAGACGAAGATTGGTTTCTTCCTCGTACTGCTTGATATGCAGGCGGTCCTGACGCGCATACACCTTCCAGTCGATGTGCCGAATCTCATCACCGCGTGTGTACTGGCGGTGCTGGAGAAACTCGATCGACTGTCCAAAGTAGGGGCTTCGATGCATCCCCGAAAGGAATCCTTCAACGACACGTCGTGCCTTGAGTTCCAATCGTCGGATGCGAGTCGTTACCTCAGGACGCAAATATCTTTTGGAATCGGGCATCGCGTGAAAGTTCGTCCTCGGTCGTCGGCGTCGCCGCAATGATTCGTTCTACTACTTCGTCACTAGTGATTCCGTCGCTCTCGGCGGCGAAATTCACTACCATTCGGTGGCGGAGCACAGGCTTGGCCAGTGCTTGGATGTCTTCGACCTGCACGTGAAAGCGACCCTGTAGCAGGGCTCGAGCTTTTCCGCCCAAGATTAAGAACTGCACGGCCCGCGGTCCAGCGCCCCATCCAACAAGGTCATCAACGAAGTCGGGAACACCGTCGCTGCCGACACGAGTCTGCCGGACCAAAGAAAGAGCGTATCGGACAACATGGTCGCTGGCAGGCACCTGACGTACGAGACGTTGCAACCGCAGAATCTCCTCGGCGCCAAGCACAGGACTGACTTTACCGCTTGCGGTGCCGGTCGTGCGTCGAGCAACTTCGAACTCTTCGTCGAAACTTGGGTACTCGACATACACTTTGAACATGAACCTGTCTTGCTGAGCTTCAGGCAAAGGATAGGTACCTTCCTGCTCGATTGGGTTCTGTGTCGCAAGCACGAAAAATGGATCAGCCAGCTCGTGCCGGTTGCGACCTACCGTGACTTGTCGTTCTTGCATCGCCTCTAGTAGAGCGGCTTGAGTCTTGGGTGGTGTTCGGTTGATCTCGTCGGCCAGCACCACATTGGCAAACAGTGGACCTTCCATGAAGCGGAAGTCCCGGTGCCCCGTTGATCGATCCTCTTCGATGATCTCGGTTCCCGTCACGTCGGCGGGCATCAGGTCAGGCGTGAACTGGATTCGGCTGAAGGAAAGATCCAGCGTCTGAGCCAACGTGCTAATCATCAATGTTTTCGCCAGCCCCGGGACACCCTCGAGCATCACATGGCCGCGACTGAACAAGCAGATCATGATTTCGTCGATGACTGCTTCCTGCCCAACGATGATCTTTCCAAGTTCGTCGAGGATTTTCTGACGAGCTTCGTGGAGCCGACTCGCATCGGCTTCGCTCAACGCGTCTTCACCGGCCGGTGCTCCGCNGTCGGTCGCTTCGGTTGACATGCAACATCCTTCTCTGGTGAGTCAGTCATGAGGTCTGAAGGCGTGGAGCGNTTTCCGCTGGCCAACGCAATTCCGTTCCAGAATAACAGCAAATGCGGACTTCCGCGCCATGTCTNCGNCGCTTTCCNCCCGATCATCTNAGAAACAAGCTCTTGATTTCTGACGACCAAGCGTCCTTATGCCGATTCCAATGCGAATCAGCGAGGTCGCGTATTTGTTNATTCTGCTTTCCGCCGCGGTTCGCGCCGCGTCCGCGAGCTAGCTGAACCCNCGATGGCNTCANCTNNNNGAGTACTGTTTGTCGCCGTCAATGAAAAAAAAGAATCGCGGGCGGAAATTTAGAAGACTCGATGCCATTTGGGCCCACGATCGCAGGCTCGCAGAGCGGCGATCTCGGTTGTTTCGACGGCATATTTTGTACTCATGGGGGGACTTAGCAGTCCCGGCACGAAGTTTTTTAAAACTTTTGAATTTCATTCTCGAAAGCTTTTCTCAAAACCAGGCTCGCTGGCCGGTTCGCCGGAGCTTGGGGAGATTGCGGATCAGCTCTCGCGGCTTGTTGCGGCGGGCTGATCGCTCCAACGATAAATCTATCGAGCATCGTTCAGGGTTGCGTTAGTGAGTTNCGGGATCGGGGTCACTTGAATTTGTCGGTTGCTCATCCGGTGTATCCTCCGACATCTCCAGGCTCTCCCGGACTTCCTCATTCGCCGTCCAATAGAATACGGTTGCCACGAGAGCGAGCAGGATACGCAGCATTTCAAACACCAAGGCAACGAGTGTTCCTGATGCTTTTGTCGGAGTCGCTGGAATCATTTCGTAGAGTGTTGCAACTGCTGCCTCCCAGACCCCCACTCCGGCGGGCGTGATTGGCAACGCTGAGGCCAACATGCCCAGCGGAACGATTACAAAATGTTCCGTCAAATCTGGCGGATTGCTGTAGAGACTGCGAGCTACCAAGTACANGCTCACCGCCCATAAGCTCTGTACGCCAACGCTCATCAGCAAGGATGAACCAAAGGCGTAAGGATGTGCGTGGAAGGCTCGAAAAGGTGGTCCTACCTTTCCAATGACAGGCCCTAAAAAACGGATGTTGCTTCCCCACTTGATCAGGCGATCTACTGATCGACCCCCAGCAACGAGAAAGAGGAGAACGACTGTCCCTAGGCCAAAAAGCGTGGTGGCCGCGAATTTTAAGTCCTCGAGAGTTTCCGCCGATTCCTGAACTTCGGCGGGCTGTAACAGTAGCGTCCCCATGACGACCAGAAACAAAAGCCCGTAGAGGCCGGAGCCTCGATCTACGAGTACCGAGGCAACCGCCTCGACTCGTTTGCCGGGACGCCGCCGCGCCAGAAAAATTGCCTTGAACAGATCTCCACCAACGCTCCCCACGGAGATGAAGCTGAGCAGAAAGCAGATCGCACCCAGACGAAACGCCTCCAGCATTGAAAGACTGATCCCCTGACAACGAACCAAAATGCACCAGCGGGCGAAAGAGAGTGATAACGCAAAAATCGCAATCACGAAGGCGGCAACAAGCAGCCCATAATGTTTCGGTTGCTGAGTCAATTGCTCCCACTGTTCAGGTTCAATTTGTGACATCAAGGCAGCGATGATCACCACTGGAATGATGAACTTGATCGTACNGAGCGCGATGGAACGTTTGGAATGAGCCATAGCGGAAGCGTAGCACTGGTCAGATGTGAAGCAAAGCCCGAGCTTCAAAGCCCAATGGCAACGGAGTGCCAGAGACTCGAGGAGAATCGAAGCTGGGCCGTGGGTAGAGATTTTGGCGATGTGCCAAAAAAACATCCTTTCGAGCGGTACATGGAGCGGTACATGGAGCGATACATGGANCGATACATGGAACGATACATGGAACGCCCCCATGCCGGCTAATACCCAACGGCTTTGTCCCAGGTCCCGCTGTACCCCCCCAGCTCACGCTGTAACCCAGCTCACGCTGTAACCCAGCTCACGCTGTAACCCAGCTCACGCTGTAACCCGGCTCACGCTGTAACCCGGCGGATTGGCGGATACGACAGCCGCAGCTATTCACCGAATGAGNATTGAAACGTGTGACGTTTTTCGATGCCGCTGTCGGAATTTGTGCGAGCTTTTCATNGGATTGGCTGCTTCGGCCGCCGGCTGGACCGAGGTCGGTTCAGCTTGCTTGGCTATCGAGGTAGTTCCGGTGCGACAGCACTGCCCCGTGAAGCCGTTCTGACCTGCGATTCAAGGGCGAAAATCGGATTCAATTGGCGTTCGTGCGGCTAGCCGGGGCGGCGAACACCGTATGATCCGGTAGTGAAGTGGCATTTGAATGCATTGGCGTTGCCGTGTTCTATCCCAATTTTNCGCCATTTTTCAGGTGTTTTAGACATTTCTGCGAAGTTTCAGGGACAACCTTGCGAAAAAACGTAAAAGACAATATTCTGCTACTCCTGCAGCAGCAGAAGAAAATATCTTTAACAACGTTCGGACTGAGTGAACACCCATGACGATGGACAGCAGCCTTAAGGTTAAAGCCGGGGCTATTCGGGCACGAAATGTACTGACACGAGCAGAGCGAATTGCCCGCCTACAAGAGCTCGATCGCTTTGACGCAGAGGAGAGCGTGGTTGGCATGCCCAAGGTACGCGTCGTGAAAGTGTCTCTGAAGAAGAAAAAGAAAGTGAAGAAGGCCGAGGAAGAGAAGTAGCATTCTCAGGTGCAACGACATTTCTCCGCGAGCCGGATGAGCGTTCCGCGACGCCATCCGGCTTTTTTTACGTCNNCGTACAGATTTTCTCTGATTAACCTGTTTTCAGTAATTTCGCGATGTTTCGAGCGAAGCATGACTCCTCATCGCAGGCCATTTATTTAGCCACCTCGCGTTAATGAGTTGCCGGTTTTTCGGTGGAATACCCACACAGCACTGCTGCGATCAGACCGGGACCGTTTAGAATACCTGCATGACGAATACCCTCCAAGAACTTGAGCCGATCGGCACTGATGATGGTCTGTCATCGACCATGCCGCCGCCGGCCGAGTCACAAAAACTTCCTCCCCCCGACGCTACTACGCCGCTTAAGGTGCAGTGGCAATACGCCATTGTGCTCGCGTTGGTGCACGTTTTTGCTTTGCTGGCGTTCGTGGGGTGGTTCTTTACCTGGTCAGGGCTGTTTGTTGGCATTGCGGGGCATTTCGTGTTTGGGATGCTCGGGATCACGATTGGCTACCATCGCTTGCTAACGCATCGTGGATTCACTTGTCCAGTTTGGCTGGAGAGGACGCTAGCGATCTTGGGAATGTGCAACCTGCAAGACAGTCCAGCAAGGTGGGTTGCCATTCATCGAATGCATCATCAGCACAGTGACAAGCAGCCAGACCCGCATTCGCCGTTGGTAGGTTTTTTATGGGGGCATTGTGGGTGGGTGGTCTGCCGTCACCAAGAACTTGACACCACGCGGCACTATGAACGCTACGTACGAGACTTGTTGCGTGATCCTTTCTACTTGCAGCTGGAACGGAGGCAAGGTTGGTTTTTTGTCTTCGTTGCTCATGCTGTTGTGATCAGTGCGGTCGGGGCGGCATTCGGCTACCTTGTTAACGGTGGAGTCGCAAGCGAGGTAGGGCGGTATGCTGCAAGCTGGGCAGTCTGGGGTGTCGCCGTTCGTACCGTATTTGTCCTTCATGGAACGTGGTCAGTGAACTCTCTTGCCCACCTCTTCGGCTACCGGAACTATGAGACCCGCGATGAGAGCACCAACAATTGGCTTGTGGCCCTGATCAGCCACGGGGAAGGATGGCACAACAACCATCACGCCGAGCCACGCAGTGCGGCTCATGGGCATCGCTGGTGGGAATACGACATGTCCTGGTGGATCATACGTTCGTGGGAGCTGGTGGGGCTCGCGAAGAATGTCGTGCGGCCCAAATGTATGCAAACACCACAGCCAAAGTGAACCTATCGGCGGTCGCAACGCTTGGTGTCGGGAGAAGCGTGACGAACTTGAGTAGCGTTTTCAATCGGAAGTACGTTCCAAGTCGCTACGCGATCGAATGCGTGAGATGCGTCGCACCCTCCGGTGCCCCTTGGTGGGCGATCAGCTTTGATAACACTTAGATCGTTCTTGATCAAGGATTTCGATGCGTCGCAAGGCGGTAGGTAACTAGCTGTAGTTGGGCGTAGGCGGTCGGTAGTCCTGCAGCTTGATACCCTGAAACCAATCAAGAGTGTGCTGCAATCCTTCTGCCAATGCGATCTTGGGTTCCCATCCAAGTTGGGCCTTGGCCAAGGAGATGTCAGGGCGTCTGCGGGTCGGGTCATCCGAAGGGAGTGGTTTGTGAATTAAGCGGCTGGATGATCCAGAGAGTTCGATGATTTTTTCGGCCAGCTCGAGGATGGTGAATTCGGTTGGGTTCCCGATGTTCACTGGTCCGACAAAGTTTGTCTCGTTATTCATCATTGCAATGATCGCATCTACTAGGTCATTGCGATAACAGAACGATCTTGTCTGGCTTCCATCGCCAAAAATCGTGATGTCTTCATTGTTAAGTGCTTGGCGAATGAAGTTGGAAACGACGCGACCATCGTAGGGGTGCATTCGCGGTCCGTACGTGTTGAAAATTCGTACGATTCTGACGTCCACGTTGTTGCTACGGTGGTAATCCATGAACAACGTTTCTGCGACGCGCTTCCCTTCGTCGTAGCACGCTCTGATACCAATCGGATTAACGCTCCCGCGGTAACTTTCAACTTGTGGATGCACCTCGGGGTCACCATAGACTTCACTTGTGCTCGCCTGCAGAATTCTTGCCCCACACCGTTTGGCAACTCCCAGCATGTTGATAGATCCCAGAACACTGGTCTTGATGGTCTTGATCGGGTTGTACTGGTAGTGTCCGGGGGCCGCGGGGCAGGCCATGTTGTAGATCTGATCAACCTCGAGAAAAATCGGTAACGTAATGTCATGCCGAAGGATTTCGAAGTTTGGTTCTCCTAGCAAGTGTTGGATATTTGTTTTTTGGCTAGTGAAAAAATTGTCCAAGCAGATAACATCGTGACCCTCGGTAACCAAACGCTCGCAGAGGTGGGAACCAAGGAAGCCGGCACCACCGGTAATAAGGATGCGGTGAATCATCAGCGTCTCTTTCGAGTTTGGGAGAAAGGGGTGTGGCGGTGTCGCCGCTCATTTTCCGTCGGCAGTAATTCTCAGTCGCCCCTAGGTCCCAATTCCCGGTTATCGATCAACCGCGTCGTCCCAATCATGCCAGCGATCAGGGCGACGGCGGGGCGGTCAATTGATGACAATGGAGTGAGGTCGTGGCTAGAGACAATACTTGCATACTGGAGTGTGTCGAGACGGTGCAGGTCTGAAATATTCACGTTGGTTGAAGTTGCTCCGTCTACATTTTCGCCAAGCAACATCCGACGCATGTTTTCCTGCAGGATATCTGTTTGGGTTTCGCCAGCTTGGTACGCCGTTTCGACGTATTGCAGAGTTTTTGAGAGCAACAGTGCGCGAGGCCGTTGGTCGACCGTTAGGTAGCGATTGCGACTGCTCATCGCAAGGCCATCGCCTTCTCGAACCGTTTCGCATCCTATGATTTTTGTTCCCACGTCAAGATCCCGCGCCATGGCCTCGATGACTCGCCATTGCTGGTAATCTTTCTTTCCGAAATATGCATGTGATGCCGGCACGGCATTGAGCAGTTTTAAGACAACCGTGACTACTCCGCGAAAATGACCCGGGCGATAGGTGCCTTCCAGAGTTTCACTGATGCGGGGTGGTTCAACGGTAGTGCTGAAACCGTACGGATACATGTTTTCCGTTGTGGGAACAAACACAGCAGAAACGCCAGCGGACCGGAGTTCTGCGAGGTCAGCATCTAGCGAGCGTGGGTATTTGGCTAAATCTTCATGAGGGCCGAACTGAGTCGGATTCACAAAGATACTTGCGACGACGGCATCACAGGACCGAGCAGACTCTACTAGCGATAAGTGACCCTCATGGAGTGCGCCCATGGTGGGTACGAAGCCGATGGTGCGGCCCTGCGACCTTAAGGTATTGACAAAGGCCCTCGCTGCTTCAGGTGAATGAAAGACTTCCATGGCGGTTTCGCTGGGATTATGTTGCCGAGGTAGCTTCTTCGAGCACATGTTCGCTGACGTAAATTGGCAGCGGTGGGGAGAAGGTGACAGCGACAGCAATCGCGTCACTCGGACGCGAGTCAATCTCGATCACTTCACCGTCTTCTTTCACGAGACGCAGCTGGGCGAAGTAAGTGCTCTTGTCAAGCTCATTGATTACAACGCACTCGACTTTCGCACCCAGTGCATTGGCCACAGTCACAACCAGGTCGTGAGTCAACGGGCGTGGCGGAACGTAACCATCTTTCACACGGCGGTCAATGTTCGTGGCTTCGAAGATACCAATCAGTATGGGGAATTCCCGATCGCCTTCTACTTCTTGAAGATAGATGACCTGATTCTCTGTCAGCTCAGAAATAATGATCCGGGCTAGTTGCATCTTTACGGGCATGAGATCGTTTGCAGTCTGAGAGTGATTCGATTTGAATGGGCTGAATGCGGCGAGCATCATCGCTCGGACAGCAACTGGATTATACCGTTTTTAAGCAAGTTGATAGTGGCGTGCACGATTGAAACTGCTTCAATACTGAAACTGCACTAAAGCTGAAACTGCACCAAACCCGGGCCGAGAAATCTTCGGCAGGCTTCAACAGCAGCCAAGCTGCTACAAGAACCCCTCTCATCAGACAGTGTTGTTTGTGATGGTTGGAATCAGGGACATGAAATGCCCAAACGGTGCTGCTCGTCGCATGAAGTTGCCGTCTCTCAGGTTCCAAGGAACAGGGTCTTGCAAGAGGCATGGGGGGGAAGGCGGGCAAGATTGGGAGGAATGGGCTGCGGGGGTGAGTTGAACCATCCAACCCATCTGCAAACTGTGGTTCCCATTAAGGCTCGAAACGGAAAATGGTGGTCGCGAGTGGTGGCAGGTTAACCAGAATACTGTGGGGCCGCTCGTGGTGACCTCGTCCCGTCGTTTCTCGGCCAGGAAAATTTCCGATGTTGGTTCCGCCATAACTGGTGCTGTCGCTATTGAAAATTTCTTTCCAAAAGCCGCCGTGCGGTACGCCCACTTCATAGTCGTAGCGAACCACGGGGGTCATGTTGGCACAGACAAGTAGGGGCGGCGTCCCGTCAGTCCCTTTTCGGAGGTAGGCAAGGACACTATCTCGGGCATTTAGGCAGTCGACCCATTCAAAGCCATCATCGGAGAAGTCAAGTTGGTGGAGTGCAGGATTTTCAACCACGATCCGATTGAGGTCGGCAACCATTTGCTGTACGCCCCTGTGATTTTCAAAATCGAGGAGTTCCCATTGCGGTCCCTCATCGTGGTTCCATTCATTCCACTGTCCGAATTCGCCACCCATGAACAGCAATTTTTTGCCCGGATGGGTCCACATGTAAGAATAGAGCAGACGCAGGTTGGCGAATTTTTGCCACAGGTCGCCAGGCATCTGACTTAGCATCGCGCCTTTTCCGTGGACGACTTCATCGTGCGAAAGTGGCAGCATGAAATTCTCGGTGAAAGCATAAATCAAACTGAATGTTAAATCGCTTTGATGATGACTGCGGTGGACTGGCTCCTTATGAAAATAATCCAAGGTGTCGTTCATCCAGCCCATGTTCCATTTGCAGGTGAATCCGAGCCCGCCATCTTCCGTGGGACGCGATACGCCGGGCCATGCGGTTGATTCTTCGGCTGCTGTCACCACCCCCGGATACTTGTCGTGGACCGCTTCATTGAATTCTCGCAAAAACTCAATTGCTTCAAGATTCTCTCGTCCGCCGTTTCGGTTGGGAATCCATTGATCGTGTTCGCGACTGTAGTCGAGGTACAACATCGATGCCACGGCATCAACACGCAGCCCATCGACGTGATACTTATCTAACCAGAACAGGGCGTTTGCGATCAGGAAGTTACGGACTTCGTTGCGTCCATAATTGAAGATGAGTGTGCCCCAGTCAGGATGTTCGCCCTGGCGCACATCGGCATGCTCGTAAAGGGCAGAACCATCAAATTTCGCAAGTCCATGGGTGTCTTTGGGGAAGTGGGCCGGTACCCAATCGACAATCACACCGATTCCATGCTGGTGCAGATAGTCTACAAAGAACATGAAGTCTTCCGGACTTCCATGGCGAGATGTGGGGGCAAAGTAGCCGACAGTCTGATAACCCCAGGAGCCAGTGAATGGATGCTCCGTAATTGGCATCAGTTCCACATGTGTGAAATGCATGCGGTGACAGTAATCGACCAGCCTTTTTGCAAGATCCCGATAGTCCAGCCATCCGTGGGTGCGACCGGGGCCTTTCTGCCAACTGCCCAGGTGAACTTCATAAATATTCATGGGAGCATGCCGCGGATCGCCGTCACGTCGCTTGGACATCCAGACGCTATCGTCCCATTGATAGGTGTGGAGATCAGACACGATTGAGGCCGTCAGCGGCGGTAATTCGGCAGCAAATCCGAGCGGATCACTTTTGTCTAGCCATTCGTCGTTCAGATTCAGAATACGGTATTTGTACTTGTCGCCCACCTTCGCGTCAGGGATGTACAGTTCCCATATTCCCAAATGGTCAAGTGATTTTGCAGTATGTTCACGGCCGTCCCAATTGTTGAAATCGCCGACTACTTGAACGCATTTTGCATTGGGAGCCCAAACAGAAAAATTGACTCCAGTTGAATCGTCGATGGTGCGAGGCTGGGCACCCAAGCGTTCATAAAGTCGGTGATGGCGCCCTTCGCCGATCAGGTGCCGGTCGAGGTCACTGAAGATGGACGGTGCGGCATACGGATCTTGCATGTCGATAATCTCGCCAGTCTTGTCTGTCATCTGGATGCGGTATCGGGATGTGCTTGTTTTCCCATGCGCGACATCTTGATCTGCCTGAGGCTTCTCGTCGACCTCCCCGTGGCAGATCGCTTCAAAAAAACCTGCCGGATGGAGTTTTCGCATGGGACGCCGTAGGCCGTTTTGGCGATCAATGATCCAAGCAGCTTTCGCCTGAGGCAGGTAAGTTCGCACTGCAATCGCAGACTCCCCAAGATAGTCCACTGGGTGCGGACCTAGCACACTCGAGGGGTTTTCGTGGGTACCGTCAATCAGCTGGCCGATGCTGTTCAGGGAGACTTGAGTGTGCATTTGTGATCCGCTAAGGCGGCGTCAGGGAAAATGAAACGGGTTAGCGAATGGGCTGGTCGAGGATCAGTAGTATTGCGTTGACTCAGCTCGACTCGATCAAATCCTTTGCGGTGAAGCGTCGCCGCGATTCCTGAACGCCATCGGTTGCATTGCCACGAAGCAGCCAACGACGCAACTGATCGGTGGGACCATTGCCCCCTTGGGGACTACCCGGGCCGCGGTGCGGCGAATGGACACGGATATTTGCAATGTTCTGTTTTTGTTCAGCCGTTGGTGTCATAGGTGAGGTCCCGACGCTGACCAGCCGAGATGAAACCAAGCATGCTTCAACTCGATGGATGAATAACGCACGATCAACCCGTCGCCACAAATCAGCATGCTGCACATCAATCCGACGCCCAAAATGCTCCCAAACAAAATTATTCTCTCGCCAGCGGGGTAACGAATCAGAAAGGGAACGCACCAAGTAACGGTTATGGCTGAGCAGCGTTACCGAGGACGGGCCATCGATCGATTCAAGTCCACGCACTGCTGCCAGCAAAGTCAGGCGGTTCAAGTCACCCAGATCGGAATCGCCTGCATCAAAGACCGGTTGGCCATCGGATGATTCCAGTGAGAAACGCCACGTCCCTTCACTTAAGGATGAAGCGGTAGCCTCACAGACCAGTAGATAGTCAGAGCAGTTTTCGGCGTCATGGACGGTGCTAATGCGTCCATTCGCCACCGCGGATGGTGTATTCAACATCACAGGAAAGGTTTTCCAACAGGATGGGGCAAGGTGTCGTCAAGTAAAGCCGTTTCTCGACTGACACGCGGCAGGGAGGTGCGATCCATCAGGGGGCAGCGGCGACCATCGCTATAACGCAGGTGTAGTCTCCGCCTGATGGGGATATCGGTAAATGCTATGTGTTCCCCACACTGTTGCTAATCAAAAAGGTCGACCAATTCTCACAGAAGACCTTAGGAAACGCAGATTCCGTATGATCGGAAAAGCCAAGCAGATCAGGCCTCGCTGGTGAACCGCATTGTGTTGCTATCCAGAGAGCCAGCGAACCATCAGTACAGTTACACAACCAAAGTCACGCTCAGCAGGGTGTGACTCACCATCTGACGACTCAAAGATTCGAAGTGAGGTGCTGCGGATGGGTTGCAGCTGTCGTAGCGATTTTGACAAGCGGGTGACTGCGTAGGGGCCTGTTATCAAAGGTAGAGTGATCCGAATAAGCTCGCGCCGAAGGGGGCACGTAACGCCGCACGCATCGCACAGCTTGGGAAGACATCGTTAACGCTACACGGGTGTGTCCAGCCAGTCGTAGGTTGCTCCGCAGAGGCTTGCCGCTCGGATGATGCTGCATTTGGCGAAGGAGCGTGTCAGGTTGCTGAGTTCCTCGCCTGATTGAATTTTGCCAATGCCAAGGGCTTCCGTTTCTTCTGCTGGTAGGTCACTGTGCAATAGAATCCGATACTCTTGAACCAGGTTTCGCAGCGTGCACGCAGGGGGGAGCGTTGGGTCCCAGGCTGGAAGCTCGTCTGTACCCAGTGTATCGGAATGCCCGCCGATCTCAGTTGTGTTTTCATAGATGCTCAGGAGACAGCCGGTAGGAGCATCCGAAAGCTTCGTCCACAACACGATGGTGCCCCCCAGATCAGTACGCCGGGAGGCTGCTGCGGCTGCCCGTGCTACGTTCTGCCAAGTTTGTTGCTGTTGGTCGCCGTCCAGCGAGGCAACGACCAGCGATGTCGGTGAATTGCTCGCCGGAACGTGACGGGCTTCTTGGAGGCTTTTGCGAATCCCGATAGCTGTTCCGGCGTTGATATCGGCCGCTTCTCCCGAATTGCTTGAGGTCACGCTCAGTATCAACTGAGCACCTAGTAGCATGGCCGGCTCGTTCGGGTCAGAGGAATCTGCACTTGCTTGTGACGGGGGACCCAAGCATCGAAGGCGAGATGCAGAATCTGAGAACGTTGGGAAAAATCCATGCAAATCACTTCGGCAGTCCAAGTCACCACAACGCCCGGATGTGATTGGTAAAACAAAGTCTGCATCGACCAGTAACCGGTTCAGGTAGATAGGATGCGCCGCAACATCTGGGCCGAGGAATCTTAGTGCCTCACGATTCGAGGGCTGGTGGATTTCTACTGCACCAGCTTCGCCGACGACTTCTGTAATCGCTTGCATCGTCGAAGGAACCGCCTCATCGCTGACCACGACGCTGATACTGTCCGCGTCGCTTTGCTGAAGTAGTTGAATGACCGCTGAAAGAATCCGTAGCACTTGGGGCGTATTTGGATCGACTGCTACGGCAACGGTGTCACCTGGCACGATCGCCGCGGTCATTGCTGGATAATCGACAGGGGCACGCAGCGCCGAGAGAGTTGCTTCAAACGGATCCGCGCAGGGGCCTGACTTAACAGGACTATGCGATGAGCTGTCTGCGGAGGCGATTTCAGATAGGTGCGACTCAAAATTCATATTAGGGGATCCGGCTAACTCAGGCGACTCTTAACTTCAAAGCTTTTGCCACTGTTGTAATCTCAGTCGCTCACGAACAGAAGGTAGGTTGGGCCGGAAGCGTGTCCCAAATCAAAAATGCGAATTAAACGGTGATCAGTAAAATGCCCGCGAGATCCTACTCGTCGGCCTCGTTACTAGTGGCTGGGCAGGACGCATGCCTTGCATGGGCTTCACGATGGGACCCGCGTTGCAGGCTTTGTCAGCTGCAGTGATCGAAGTGGGGCGGAAATGCTTGCTTTTCGCGGAAATGATCTTGCGACGTGAGCGACTTGCCCGCGACAATGCGCATTCGCCCGGTGACGCATTTTTTCGTGACTCTTACGTGACTGACCCAAAATGGAATTTGGTGATCTGTCGGAAAATCCCTTTTCGCGCGTAGCACGCAAGCAAAAAAACACGCGACGCCGTTCCTTGGTTCGAGCGTTTCAGGTATTCGTTTTAGTAACCATCGCAACTGGTGGAATCCTTGTTCTGGCAAATCAGAGCAAGCGTTGGCTAGCTGAGCGTTTATTGGTTGACTTTGATGGTCTTGCGGCTGGTCAAAAGATTGACCGCTTGGGGCAGCTCGCCGACTTAGGAGCTTTTAGTGTCGAACCGCTCGCCAATAGTATGGCTGACGAAGATCCTGGAGTAGCCAGGGCTGGTTATGAGTTGTTACGAGCCGCTCAAAATAATTGGACGGTATTACCACTTGCCGATGAGTTGTCCCGCCACGAATTGTTGATCGAAGCAGTGAAGGGTATCGCCATAGATCTGCCAGACCATCGTACCGGTTGGGGCACGAGCTTGATGCAACAAACCTTGCTGTTTGCTTCAGAGCACCCGGGTAGCTCGGGGGATCTTCCTGAGCGTGCATCCAAGGCCATTAACCTGTTAACGCTTTCGGGGCGTCCCACGCATACCAATGACTTGGGTGAGAGAGACGCATTTGGACGACTGGATGTGCAGGCCGGACCATTGCCAGTCGACGGGATCCAATCCGTTGACGAGTGGACGACTTGGCCCCCAAGCCACGCCGTTACCCGAAATGTCAGCGGGGGGATCGCGGGGGATGCGCCAGACATGATCGCGGGGGCAATTTCGGGTGGCTCTTTCGGGCACGCTGAATCAACACTCTCAATCGATAATCGTTCAACCGCTGGCAGGTCCGCGAGCGTGCCAACAGTCTATAAGTCTGGCGCAAGCAGATTGCAGTTGGTTGGCAGTGATGAAGTAGTGCAACTTGCAGATATTGCTGATAGCACCATGGTTGATTCTGTGGACCGCGGAGATGCTCTTGAGGTTGGAAGGAATGTTGGTTGGGTCGATGGAAGCAATTCCCCGGTGATCAATGCAAATGCACAGGTCGGCTTACTTGATTCTCCCGTGGGCACGTTTGATGATGCGTCCGTGATGTGTTGGCTAGGGAGTCCGCATGCAGCACTTCGAGAGAAGGCAAAGTTGGAGCTTGTTTCCAGAGGTTTTGATGGCACCGCGATCGCAATCGCAACGCGTATTTTCACCGGTAACGTCAACCAGAGACTCGAGTTGGTGGAAGCTTTAACAGGTACGAGTGTGCTCGATCCGCGTCCGTGGCTGTTGTTGTTGCTGCAAGACTCGGATCGTGATGTGAGATTGCGAGCGGTCTCCATTTTGGGGAGCATGGACGATCCCGCGATCGCTGGACGTCTGCAGACGCAACTAGGTGACGAGCGTGACCCAGCAGTCGCGTCCCGAATTCGCCGTGTGTTGAATCTCCGGTAAGGAGGCAACCTTGCTGAACGCGCCGCGGTTCATCACGGGGCAAGTGGTTTTCTCAGTTCGCAGGCAGCGCAGGCTTACAGCACTTTGGCGGGTGCCACTGCCTGCTCTTTGACTAACCGGGTAATCAGGTCATCAACAGTGATCCCGTCCGCTTCTGCTGCAAAGGTGGGGACGATTCTATGTCGCAGGACAGGGTGAGCTAACGTTTCAACATCGTCGATGGTGACGTGCGATCTTCCTTGCAGCAGCGCGCGTGCTTTTGCTGCCAATACCAATTGTTGACTTGCGCGGGGTCCGGGGCCCCATTCTATCAGTTCTTTCGCCCATCCTTTGCATTGTTCATCCGCCGGACGCACTGCACGGACGGCGTCAAGAACCCAGTCTTTCACATGAGGTGGCAGAGGGACTCTTCGGACGGTCCGTTGGAACTGGATAATTTCGTCACCCGAGACCACTGCTTCGACAGAGCTATTGAAGGTGGATGTGGTGCGATCGACGATTTCACCTTCTTGATCACGAGTGGGATAGTCCACGACCACATGGAACAGGAACCGGTCTCGCTGTGCCTCCGGAAGCGGATACGTCCCTTCCTGTTCGATCGGGTTTTGGGTGGCAAGGACGAAGAAGGGTTCATCCAAAGTGTAGGTATGTCCGGCTGCGGTGACCGCATGTTCCTGCATCGCCTCGAGTAATGCCGCTTGCGTCTTTGGGGGTGTTCGATTGATCTCGTCCGCTAGCAGCATCTGGGTGAACACGGGTCCACGCTCGAAGACGAAATTCCGCCGTCCCGTGTCTGGATCTTCCTGAATGATCTCGGTGCCGGTGATATCGCCTGGCATTAGGTCAGGGGTGAATTGTATTCGTCGGAACGAAAGGTCCATGGAGTCTGCGAGCGTGTGGACCATCAGTGTTTTGGCGAGTCCTGGAACACCTTCAAGCAGGCAGTGTCCGCGAGCCAGAATTGCGATCAGCAATTGCTCGATGACCGCGTCCTGTCCAACGACGACTCTTCCTACCTGTTCGCGAATCTTCTCGCAGGCGGTGACCAAGGCGGTGGCATCGGCGGGGTCATTCTGAGATTCAATGGGAGGCGGCTGGACCAAAGCAAAACCTGTTGACTGGCGGGATACGGATAGGAATGATGCAAGACGTTATATTATGACTCGTTCGTGCCGGCTCGCCACCTGTCTGACTCAGGTTGGGGGGGCGTATGTTGTTAAACGGCCGTTTTTATCGTTGTTCACGATTGTTTGCGGGATTCTCATGCCGTCACTGTTTGTCGTTCGCGGTCGGGATCAGGGCCGTCATTTTCAACTCTCGCAGTCCGTTCTGCGGTTGGGGCGGGAAGCTGGCAGTGATATCCAGTTGTTTGATTCTGAAGCTTCCAGGATGCATGCCGAGGTTCGTGTGCAACAGGATGGCACCTGGGAACTGCTTGATTTGAACAGCAGCAATGGGACTCGTGTCAACGGTGACGTCGTTTCCACGCATGTCCTGCGGAGTGGTGATCGCGTTGAAATTGGGGAAACGCTGATGATTTTCACAGGCGCTGGCCAGCCCAATGAAATGGATGCTGCTCATGGGATCGATATCGTTCTGAAGAGTCAGGAAGATGGCAGCAGAATCGTTTCCTCTCTATCAAGCGCTGGTGCTGATTCGCAACTGATTCCTGGGCCATCCAGCGAGTCCGAAACTGATCGTTCGCTGGAGGTCATGTACCTCACGGCGATTGCTGTAGGGCGGACTGACGATCTGAATGAGCTGCTAAATCGTATTTTGACACTCGTGTTCGACTGGGTTGAGGCCGATCGTGGCTGTGTCATGTTGCGTGATCCGGATACACGTTTGCTGCAGCCCGCAGCGCGGTGTGATCGAGCAGGACTTGAGGCAAAAGATCGCCGCATTTCGATTAGCCACACCATTCTTGATTTTGTGTTAGAGAAAAAAGAGGGTGTGCGAACGAGCAACGCCAGAGACGACTCGAGGTTCGATGCTGCAGCGTCAATTGTGCAGGCTGGGGTGCGGGAGGCGTTGTGTGTTCCGTTGCAGGGCCGCTATGACATCGTCGGGGCGATTTATGTTGACACCTACACCTCACCGGGAAAGCTCGTTGAATCTGGGCATCAGTTGAAGTTTACAGACGATCATCTGCGTTTGATCACAGCCATTGGACATCAAGCTGCCTTGGCGATCGAAGATACGTTCTACTATTCTGCGCTCGTCCAAAGCGAACGATTGGCTGCTATGGGGCAAACGATTGCAACACTCTCGCATCACGTGAAAAATATCCTGCAGGGAATTCGCGGTGGAAGTTATTTGATCGAAGCCGGATTAAAACGTGACGATACGGATGCAGTCCGCAAAGGATGGGGGATCGTCGATCGGAATCAGGATCGAATCTCAAATCTAGTGATGGACATGCTTACCTTCTCCAAAGAACGTGAGCCTGAGTTGGTGAAGGCAGACTTGAATGAAACGGTACGCGATGTCGTGGAGTTGATGCAAACGCGAGCTGGGGAGATGAATGTGCTTCTTGGGCAGCATCTTGATGAGTCGATTCCCGAAGCTGAATTTGACCAGGACGGGATGCATCGCGCTCTTCTTAATTTGTTGACCAATGCAATTGATGCCACATCTGTCGTCTCAAACCGTGAAGATCGAGGTGAGGAGGATGTGGATCAGGGGGACGCAGAAAGTGAAACACAACAGGGAAAAGTATTCGTCAGTACGTCATACGATACTTTGGAAGGTTGGATTGTCGATGTGGTTGACAATGGACCAGGAGTCGCAGCGGAAGACCGTGACAAGATTTTCTCAATGTTTGAATCTCGAAAAGGAATGCGTGGCACAGGGCTTGGGTTACCAGTGAGTGCCAAGATCATGCGTGAGCATGGTGGAGCAATTGAGGTGCTTGACGGTGAGCATGGGGCGGGGATTTGTTTTCGCTTGAAGCTGCCGCCTGGCAGGCCCCCGACGTCTGACCTGTCAGCATTTGATACTTTTGTTTAGTTGATCCGCGTTTCTGGTGACCTGAGGTTGCGAGGTGCAGTCCGTGCCAGAATGACTCACGCGTGATAGGATACCGTCAGGCCGGTTAGGCGAAATCGAGCTGATTTGAAACATCAGCTCGCATGTTGAATCCAGACGCAATAGCGCAGCGCACTCGTGTTGCTTTTTGGCATCCTGATGTGCCACACACGCGTCTTCTGAGCGTGCTCTGAGCGTGTTCGGAGCGTGCTCGGAGCGTGCTCGGAGTTCAGGTAAACGGAGCAGGACGCATTCCTTGATATCTTGCACTCGCGAACTGGCGGTACCAGGTTGGTAATGCTTGAAGAAGCTGGGTTTCAGTTTCGCCTAAACGCTGATCTTCAGAATGATGGAAGGCCTCGATACGATCAGCGAACTGATTGAGTGTTTCGCTGCGCCCCCGAACCAGTTCGTGCTTCTTGCATTTGCGGTCTGCCTGTTTCAACATCCGGCGGCAAGCAATATCCATGTCATGCTCTTCACCACGATTTGGACGTAAGAACTTGGTCCAAAGTAGAAACACGGCAACACAAAACAGTGGCAACTGGGCAACCCGGAATAATATGTTCAGTGGATCTGTGACCCGGATAGACAGTAGCCAACCGATCGCCCGTCCGAGGACAGTGTCGCCGTAGTCATCGCCTCCGCCGTAAAAAACGTCAAAAAGTCCATCGCTGTCAATGGATTGGTCATTACTGCTGATGGTCAGGTATTGTCTTCCTGGCGTTGACTCAACCGCGACCCAGCGTTGGGCCCTGTCATCGTACGCCTCGACCCACGCGTGGGCGTCGAGGTTGCGAGCCAGCCACCTCTCGGTGTCTGAATTGTACTCGTCTACGACATATCCGGTTACATAACGCGCTGGCACACCGAGGCTTCGAAGCAGAAGAACGGTGGATGTTGCGAAATATTCACAATGGGCTGGGTGACTTGTTTCAAGAAAATTGACGATAGGATCATAACCCCGCCGGCGTTCGGGTAGGTCGAGTGAATACTCGTAGTTATCCCGGAAGTAACTACTGACAGCTACGGTTTTCTCATCAAAAGTCTGCAGGCTCCCCCATCGCTGCGATGAGTAATCCTGGAGGAATTGTTCCATCGTTGGCGGTAAGTCGAGTAGGAATCTCGCACGCTCCGCGGACATTGCTTCTTGGGTGGGTTGAGAGCTGGCAACTGCAACGTAGGGTTTGGACATGTCCACTCCCAGGCGTATAATGCCATGTGGGTTGAGTGTCAGTTCATTGCTCTTTGCTTCTATCCAACTTGTAGCCTGAGGGAGGAAAACTGCCGTTCCCTTCATGGGATCATTGTGAATCTCCAGCTCCACCGTTGGCCCGTTTGGCTGCTCAAGAAGAAAGGTGCTCAGTTTTAGTGGCTGGTTGTCTGCCATCGATTCACGCGACGAAGTTTTTGAGGGGGCGATGTCACGGTCGCGCATTTCTGGGTCACTGGTGGCCAAGATAAAATCGGTCTGGACCGTCTGCCATTGTCGGCGACGGTAGGTATCAAAGGCATTTCCCCTCAAGTAGCCCGGCACTGGTTCAGAATAAACCCTCAAAGCGATCTCTTGCGGATTCTTTATGATCACTTTTCGAACAGACCCAAGTGTGCTGCCTCGCACATACCGAGTACCACCGATGATCTGATCGTTACTGGACAGATTGATTGAAACCTGTAGTTGTTTCTGCAATTTCTGCTGGATCGTGGGCAGCACGGCTTGGGTACTCCTGGCAACGACGCTGGTTGCCATGAGTAGCAAAGACAGGGTCAACAGAACGAGCAGAGGTGTCAGCGATAGATGGGCTTTGGCGACGGGTGGGGTGACCATGGCCGAACTGGTCGGCTTCGCCGTTGGTCTACCTAGAAGGAGGTGCGACGCAAGGCAGAAACCGGCGCACGTTGCCAGCGCTACCGTGGTTTGGGCAGCCTGCGAAGTGCTCGCACCGCCAGCAAATACGCAGAGAGTGATCATTAGTAACCCGATTGGAAGCATCAGGTGATGTCCACGAAGCGGCCGGGCGATCCATATAAATAGCGATACAATCACGCATCCGTGTGCGCAAATGTCCAGGGTCGTTTGAACCCAACCCTGTTGTAACCGGATCTCGGCGGTTGCCCGCCATATCCCACATGCTGCCAACGCGGCGGCCAAGGTTGCGATGAAGAAAAACCAATTGAGTCCAGAGGTGAACACATTTTGCTTGTAAGGTTCGCGCTGCCGTAGGTTCCAACCTCTGGCGGATGCGAACAGATTCGCGACCAACGCCGCCGCCACGATAGGAACGGCTGAGCGAAACGTTGAGCCTACAAACATCGCTTGAACGATAAGCAGGAACGCGATCGTACGGGTGGCATACGGAGCCATGTTCGCCTTTCGATGGGTGGTCGCTGGGTTAGCGGCGTAGTGTTGGCTGCGGTGTCTATCGCAGCGGGGATAGATTTTGGGTCGTATTTAGACGGCTTCGGCTTGCGGTGGTGAAACGTTGCGCGGCGCGGGTGTTCCACGATTTGCGCTGGCATGCTGGGGACCATCGGTTCTCATCACTGTGCAAGAAGCGAGCGTCCGTGTGCTGAGGTCAGGGAGTCTGCGGGTGGTAAGCACGAGGATTGGGGAACGTCCAGCAATTTCCACTGCGGTGCTGAGTTGCTGGTCGGCTGTCTCGGTTGCGATGGGTCCGGCTGCGGCCAATTTGATCAGCATCGATTCGATGTCGGTATCGGAGAGAAATGTTGGTGATGCTTCGCCTTGATTCTTCCCTGCGTCGGAATTCAGCAGCGTGTCATCATTGAGGGATCCCTCCGTGACAAAGAGTGCAAGCTTGACAGTCTGCTTGCCTAAATCGTGAATGGCTGTAGCAGCCAAAGACAACATTTGCTCAAAAGCAGGGTAAGTGCCGTCTTCAGTAGGACGGGTTTGTTTCTCGAGTGCCGTATCGATGATCAAGAAGACGTGCTGAATCGAAGGTGACTGGAACTCTCGGACAATGGGGATTCCAAGTCTCGCCCACGAAGGAAAATCCCACCTTCTTACGGACATCCCAGGCTCGTACTCGCGACTTCCGGTGTAGTCGAGTTGGTCTCCCGACAGGAGTTTGTGGGACCAACCCCCAAGATTGTTCAAAAGACCTTTCGTATGTTCATCATCACCCGTCAGTGGTGGAGGTGTGATTGGCATTGATAGCGTTGATGGAGTGTCAACACTCGATTCGAAAAGGTGAAATGGGAAACTTCCCTGGACGACCGTATTGGGAAGTGTTTGTATTCCTCGGCGGTAGTATGTTAAGACGGCAGTGTGGGTGGCTGAATCACCGGCTCGGAGGAACAGATTTTGTTGCGGACTCTGTTGCACAGAGTAGCCGGGCAGAAATTGACGACGACGGAAAAGCCAGCGTCTACGCGGCAAAGTCGGGGGAGAAAACGCAAAGCCAAAGTCGAGAGCGGGCAGCGTGCTTCGATTTTGTGCGTGAATAGTCACCTGAAAAGGTTGGCCCTGCGGAGCAGAGTTGGGAACAGAAAACTGCGTTTCCAAAGAGGGCAGCGTGAGAAAGTGGATTAAACATCCCGCGGTCAGCATCCCAACACACGCAGCAAACAGACCCTGCCAAGGAAATCCCCAAATGATATTTAGAGTCACAATCGCAAAGAGCAGAGCACTGACGGATGCCGGTGTCATGGCTTGGCGTATCGCCAAGAAAGCCCGTAAAGGAGCGACGAGAACAGCGTAAGTTATTTGCGCGAGCTGGACCATGAAGTTGGGTGGGTAAATGTGGGGCGTATGGTCTCGCGAATTGCCGCCGGATTTCACACGGGTACCTCTGTCGCTTGAATAATGTCGCGCAGAATATGTGTTGCGTCGTCAGAGCTGATGCCGCTGCTTCGCAGTGAAATGCGATGGGACATCACATCCACTGCTAAAGCCTGGACGTCGTCCGGGAGCACATACTGACGACCTTGGAGCACAGCTCGTGCTTGTGCGGCCCGCAGAAGCATCTTTGAGCCGCGAGGGCTACAGCCAATTCGTACACGTGTGTCCCTGCGCGTCGCGTTGACAAGTGTCACGATGTAAGTCGCAACTTTTTTGTTGACTTCCACATGGCGGACTAGCTGCTGCAATGCGACCAAGGTTTGCTTTTTCATAAGCGGAGCGAGTGAGAAGTCAGGCTCATCGATAGAGCGATCAAGCAATAGCTCAACCTCACTCTCCGCATCTGGGTAATTCATGGAGAGACGGAAAAGAAAACGGTCAAGTTGCGATTCGGGGAGTGGATAGGTACCTTCGAATCCACTGGGGTTTTGGGTGGCGATTACCAAAAAGGGTTGGTTCAACGCGTGGCGTGTCGCATCGATGGTGACTTGTGCTTCCGCCATTGCTTCGAGCAATGCGCTTTGTGTGCGAGGTGAAGCTCGGTTGATCTCATCTGCAATCAGTAGATCGCAGAAGATTGGTCCTGGACGAAATTCGAACGTCCCGGTTGCCGGTTGAAAAATGGAGCTACCAAGAATGTCAGCGGGTAGAAGATCGGGCGTGCACTGAATTCGTTGAAAATCAAGATCCAGTAAGCTCGCAAGTGACTTCGCCAATGTTGTTTTGCCGACCCCTGGTACGTCTTCCAGGAGGACCGATCCCTCAGCAAGCAGGGCGGTCAACAACGAATCGATCACCTCCGTTTTTCCACGGATGACATTCTGCAATGCATCACGAACCTGCGAAATCTGTGTTAGGGCCTCCCCTGTCGTATCAGACTTAGGCGTGGTGGTTGATTCGCTGTTTTGTATTGACATTGCTGGGTCGCTATTCAGTAGTTTGCCGCGGTGGAATGCTTTGGTTGATCTGATGTACGCACGTTCAAACTGTCGTACTGTGCATTGTTTTCTGAAATGAGAGCTCTCAAACCGCCAGCGAGAGTAGGCCCGTTTGTTTTGTCTTGTCGATGTTCAGCGATCGTACCGCCCCGCTGTGCAATGACACTCCAACGCTCAACGCAGGTGAAACGAAATGAGCTTTGTGCCCAGTTTCTACCAGCCCGGACAATAGTATGATAAGTTGTCTGAATCGTAGTTTACGCTTTTTCTCGCGATCATGTTGCATCGCGTCTGGTGATTTCCATGCCTCCCCAAAGACAGCTGCTAGAAATTGCTGGCACGCGTAATTCGATTCAAATTACCGACGACAACAGCAGAACACTCATTGACCCTGTTACTGGTGTTGCATTTCATAGTGCGTCGGGTGCTCTCGCTGAGACGCGACACGTTTACCTGCATAATAGTGGGGTCGAAGAAAGGCTCGCTCAAGGGGTATCTACCGACGTGCTTGAGGTTGGGTTAGGTACAGGACTCGGTATGCTTTTGACGGTGGACGAAGCAGTTGGTGGGAATGCGCCATTGGATTACCACGCGTTGGAACTGGACTTGTTGCCTGTTGGTGTTCTGCGAGCACTGAAACTGCAGACGGGGTTAAAGACATCAGCAGTTTGTGAGTCGTATCTTGATTGGTACGAGAGCACTTTGTTCGCCGCAGGTCAGGGTAGTTATTGTTGGAAATACAATGAACATGTCACGGTAACGATTCACCACCACGACGCTCGGGAATTCCAATTCTCAAAAGCCGGATGTTTCGATGCTATCTATTTTGACCCTTTTGCGCCAGCGGTCAATGAAGAGCTTTGGGCAGAGGAGTTTTTGGGCAGGATGCGGGCCCTTATGCGAGAGGGCGGGCATTTGGTCACCTATTGCGTGAGTCGTCGCGTCAAAAATGCGCTCAAGGCCAGCGGTTTTGAGATCAATTGCATTCCGGGGCCTGTGGGCGGAAAACGCGAGGTGATGCGGGCCATAAGGCGAGCTTGATATTCAGATCTGTTGGTCTGGGCCGCAAATGATTACGCCGTGTGAATAGCCCGTTTGTCGACATCCATGGCAGCCTCATGCACCGCTTCGGCGAGGGTTGGATGGGCGTGACAGGTCCGCGCGATGTCCTCGCTGCTAGCGCCAAACTCCATGGCGGCGGCCGCCTCGGCAATCAAATCACCAGCTCGCGCGCCGATGATATGCACACCTAGCACACGATCTGTTTCTTGGTCAGCCAGTATCTTTACTCGACCTTCGTGCTCACCCAGTGTGCGTGCGCGGCCGTTGGCACCGAACGGACTGACCCCTTTGTTGTATTGAACACCCGCTTCCTTGAGTTGTTCTTCCGTTGTCCCAACGGTGGCAATTTCAGGGTGGGTATAAACGATCGCAGGGATCACATCGTAGTTGATATGACTTTGGATGCCCGCCATCCTCTCGACACACACGATCCCTTCTTCCATCGCTTTGTGGGCGAGCATGGCTCCGCCAATGCAGTCTCCCGTTGCGTAGACGTTTTCCACCGCCGTTTCGAACTGATTGTCAACCGCAATGAATCCACGTGTGTCGGTTTCTAATCCAATCGATTCAAGACCTAGATCGTCAGTAGCCGGTGTCCGCCCAGTGGATAACAAAACTCGATCACACTCGATTGGGTCCCCATCTTTGATCGCGACCACGCATTTCTCGCCGTTTCGTTTGGCCGAATCAACGAAGGTATTGGTTCGAAAGTCGAGACCTTGTCGTTTGAATGTGCGGTGGGCAATGCTCGCGATCTCATTGTCGATGCCGGGGAGAATTCGATCCATCGCTTCCAGCACAATGACTTCGCTACCGAGGCGATTCCAGACGCTTCCGAGTTCCAGTCCGATGTAGCCACCACCGATGACAACGAGTCGTTCCGGGACGTCAGGGAAGGACAAGGCTGTCGTGCTGTTCCCAATCCGATCGTTGTCTTCTTCGACCGAGCCAAGCTTTGCTGGGTGACTGCCCGCGCAAATCAAGATGCGTTTGGCTTCGATTAAGAGAGGCTCTTCCCCGTCTACCTGGATGGTGTTGACGTCTCGAAAGCGGCCCCGACCTTGATAAGGTGTAACACCACGCTTTTTGAAGAGCATGTTGATTCCACCCGTCAGCGTATCTACGATTTTTTCTTTGCGGGCCATCAGCTTGTCTAAATGCAACTCAACGCCATTGATTTGCACCCCGTGCTCGGACAGACCGTGGTTGGCTTCCTCGTACAGGTGGCTCGACTCTAGCAGCGCCTTGCTGGGGATGCAGCCAACCCGAAGGCATGTCCCTCCAAAACGCGGATTCTCATCGATGCAAGCCGTGTCGATGCCCAGTTGTGCTGCCCGGATTGCCGCCACGTAACCCGCAGGACCGCCACCGAGAACAACCAGGTCATGCTGCACCGTTTTCATCTTATCTTGCTCGATTTTAGGGGAATGTTCTTCAGGTTTGCCAGCATGTCGTGGTTGAATCCGGGGGCTCAACTGCATACCGATGAATCAGCTCGTCAAACAACGGCCTGTCCAGAATACCAGTTTAAGTAGTGGTTCTTCGGGTACTGTGTCTTGGGGTCACGCTTTGCTGAGGATTCATATTCTGCTGAATTGGGTTTGACGAAGCGTGGTCTTAAACTCGCCTTATGGCTGACGGCTACATCAGCCAAAGTAATTTTGGCTACCATATGTGTCGCTGCCAACCTGACATGTTTTAGGCAATTGAGCTTCGTAACGATAGTCAGCCCTGAAACGGTTCCTGCATCACAGGGCGTTTGCTTGAGATTGAATGACGGCAGGTCCGGCGATTTATTGATTTTAGCGGTTGTTCCCCTTGCGACCCCTGCTGTTGCACTGACAATAACGCAACGCAGGTTTCTCTCACTCCACTGGCGGTTTCATTGCTTACGCGAAGATTACGTGCGATTGTCGGACCGGCTTTTGCTGCCGTGCTTTTCGTGCTGGCAATTCGCCTACTTTACCATGAAGTTCAGGGGGTTACTTGGGAAGAGTTCATGGCGGGGCTCACTGGTGTGAGGCCGTTGTATATCGGTTTCGCTGCATTTCTGATTGCGCTGAACTACGGTCTTCTGACGGCATATGATTTGTTGGCGCTTCGATACGTTTGCAGGTCACTTCCGCTACGTCGCGTTGCGTTGGTGTCCTTTCTGGGATTTAGCTTGGGCAACAACTTGGGGACCTTGCTTGCGGCTACCCCGCTGCGGTTTCGATTTTATTCTCGTTGGGGGCTTTCGCCCAGTCAGATCGTTGTGATGATGGCGATTCTGGGGCTGACCTTCTGGAGTGGCCTTTGGTTTTTGGGTGGTACCGTGCTCGTCTGTGTGCCTGTCGAGTTGCCAGAGGAGGTTAGCTTGCCGTTTGGCACTCGTACGCTGGGTGTGATCTTGCTGGTATTGGCAATCAGCTATTTGTTGGTTTGCTGCCTTTGGCGCAAGCCATGGCCGATTGGTAAGCTGAATCTTCGACCGCCTGAACCAGGGTTGATGGCAGTCCAAGCTTCTGTCGCCGCGATCGATCTGCTGATTTCAGCTACTGCGCTTTATCTCGTGCTGCCAACAGCAGCATCGGTACCGTTTGCCATGGTGTTAGGAGCTTATCTTGTTGGTATCTCGATTTCGCTGCTGACGCAGGTGCCGGGTGGTCTTGGGGTACTGGATTTGATTTTGTTGACTTTGCTCAAAGGGACGGTCGGGGATTCGGTGTTGGCTTCCGTTTTGATCTTCAGGTTGCTTTATTACATTTTGCCGCTTCTCGTCGGAATGGTGGTCTTGGTGGCTCATGAGATCTACGGTGGGGCGGTGGAAGCACGACAGGCGCGTCGTGCTCCCTAGGTCTGTTGTGAACTCGAGGCGGACAACGGGGTGCCTTGGCAGCCGGCGGTAGTGAGGTAGTGAGGTAGTGGGCACTCCTCCGGGGTCTGTGCAGCCATTGGTAGATGGAGACGGCGTTACGGGGTGAGCGACGGTTGCGTCCGCCCGACACGGTGGGCGGTGTCGTATATGATTTTTCCACTGATCGCTTTAGTGAGTTCCTTTGCGTGATGACCCGTGAAATTCAAAAATCGGATAAACTTTACAGCTGAGGCGGCTGGCAATGGTTCATCAGGAAAGTGGTGACTTCATGGCTTGGATGGTCGGGCAGTCAATGGTTTGTCAGATCCACAGCAAGCTTGTGTACAAGAGCCGTTTGGTCTTGAATTTCCGTGTTCTTGCAGGTGTTTAGGTTCTAAGCTTTGACTCACTTTCCAAGCAAACTGCTTTTCCGTGGTGTCGTTGGCTGCTGCTTGAGCCTGACCTTCCTAGGGTTTCTTTCAGAACAGGCTTGGGCGAGTAATTTTGATCGCGATATTCGCCCTTTATTGGCACGGCATTGCTTCAAGTGCCATGGTCCCGATGACGAGGCTCGTGAGGTTGATCTCAGGCTAGACAACGAACAAGGTGCAAAAAAAGATCAGGGCGGTTATGCGGCTGTCATTCCCGGTGATGCAGAAAGCAGTGAATTGCTTAAGAGAGTGGTCGCAGACGATCTCGCAGTACGCATGCCGCCGCCAGACTCAGGCAGAGCTTTGACCAAGCAAGAGATCGAGTTGTTAAGAGACTGGATTGAATCAGGTGGCGAGTATACCGAACACTGGGCGTTTATCCCGCCCACGCAAGGCGAGATACCGCGGGTTGCAAATGAGAATTGGTGTCGGAACCCAATTGATAATTTTGTCCTAAGCAAGCTTGAGGCAATGAGCTGGCAGCCCGCTCCGGTTGCCGATCGTGAATCTCTGATTCGACGTCTTTCGCTCGACTTGATTGGCGTCATTCCCTCGCTTGGTGACGTTGAACGTTACACCCAAGATCTAGATCCGGGGGCATATGAAAGACTTGTTGATCGGCTGCTTGGTTCGCCGGAGTACGCTGAGCGATTTGCGCGACCTTGGCTTGATCTTGCCAGGTACAGCGATACCAACGGCTATGAGAAAGATCGAAGGCGGAATATCTGGCCGTACCGGGACTGGGTCATTGCAGCTGTTGGGAAAGATATGCCGTACGATCAGTTTTCGATTGAACAGCTGGCTGGCGATATGTTGCCAGATGCAACCAACCAACAGAGGATTGCCACAGGCTTTCATCGGAACACGATGCTCAATGAAGAGGGAGGAATCGATCCGATGGAGTATCGATACCACTCTATCATCGATCGTGTCGCGACGACGGGCACGGTTTGGATGGGTTTGACCACAGGATGTGCGCAATGTCATACGCATAAATATGATCCGATCACCCATACGGAATACTTCTCGTTGTTCGCACTGTTAAATAATGCGGATGAGCCTGAGGTGATTGTGGTAGACAGTCAGCGGGGCGAGCTGGCAGCAGAAGCTGAGGAGCGTATCACTGAGGCAGAAAATGGCCTGGTTGATGCCTGGCTGCCGAGCTTCCAGCAATTTCAGGCGTTCCAGCGTTTTCAGAGTGGTTCTGGCTCAAGGACGGAAAAGCAAACTGTGTTCTCAGATAAACCAAAGCCAGAGAGCTTGCAGGGCGACTTGGAGCTCAAACGAGAAGTTGCGACGAAATTTTATGAGTGGGTTGAGTCGCAGATTTCCCAGTCACGACCGTGGACCCCCCTTAGCCCCGTCGCGATGCAGTCCACCAAGCCTATGCTTCAGTCATTGCCCGACTTTTCTGTGCTTGCACGGGGTGACGTGACCAAACGCGAGGTTTATGTGTTGCATTATGAATTGCCCGTTAGCGATGAACCCTTTTCTGCTTTACGGCTGGATGCGTTACCGGATGTTTCCTTGCCCGCCGGTGGACCTGGCTTGGCGTTCTATGAAGGAAGACGTGGTGATTTTTTTCTTAGTGAGTTGACTGTCACAACAGACGGCAGAGCCGTCCCATTAAAGAATCCTTCCCACAGTTACGGGAAAATAGGTGTTGGCTCGGGCAATGCGCGTGCAGCAAATGTGATCGATGGAGAAGGGTCGACCGGGTGGTCTACCTCGGGTGCAGAAGGTAAAGCAAATCAATGGGTGGCGAACTTTGCAGAACCGGTTGCTGGGGGTAGCCGGCTTGAGATCGAGCTGGTTTTCGAGCGGCATTTTGCGGCAGGTTTGGGAAGATTTCGGTTCTCGTTCACCTCCGGAAAAAATCCTGTGGCTGCTTCGAGTTTGCCAGAACACATGTATGGTTGGCATGTGCAGCAGGTCGGCGACATCTCGAGAAAGGACTTCGAGGATCTGCAAAAACATTTTGTCCAAATTTCGCCGGAATTAGAGTCGCAGCGCAAAGAACTAACGAAGCTGCAGAGAAAGATTCCAGCCGAGGTGAGGACGCTTGGTATGCAAGATCGAGGATCCGCAGATGCACGCATCACTCATCGGCACCATCGCGGCGAATATTTGCAACCGCGAGAAACCGTGCAGCCTGGGGTTCCTCAAGTACTCAACCGTGATGGCAAGAACAGCCCACAGGACCGCTTGAGCTTCGCCCAGTGGTTGGTCAGTGAGAGGAATCCTCTGGCAGCTAGAGTCGCAGTGAATCGGGCATGGCGTGAGTTCTTTGGACGAGGCATTGTGGATACTGCGGGCGACTTTGGGACTCAAAGTGAACCACCCTCCCATCCCAAACTGCTCGACTGGCTGGCCGTGGACTTTTCACAGAATAACTGGTCACTGAAGCGGTTGCACCGAATGATTGTCGCGTCATCGACCTATCGCCAAGCCCTTCAGGTTCCCGATGATGCGGATTTGGGAAATCGGCTGCTGTCGGGAATGCCTAGGCGGCGACTCGCGGCTGAACAGATCAGAGATTCCTTGCTGGCTGCATCTGGTTTGCTGACGCGGCAGGTGGGTGGGCCGAGTGTCTTTCCGCCGCAGCCCGATGGTGTGATGCAGTTAGCATACGGTGCCCCAAAATGGACGGCTTCCAAAGGGGCTGATCGCTTTCGACGCTCGATTTACACCTTCAGTAAACGGACTGCGCCTTTCGCGGCTTTTGCGACATTCAATGGGCCATCAGGAGAGACTTGTCTTGCGAGACGCGATCGAAGCACGACGCCGTTGCAAGCATTGTCGCTTTTGAACGATGAAATGTACGTTGAGTACGCCAGTGGCCTCGCCGATACGGTTTTGAAGCAACTGGGAGATGAAGCTGAGCCACCTAAGATCGCTTCGCTAATGTTTCGCCGGTTGCTCGCGCGGCACCCGAAAACGATAGAATTATCGGCGATCCTTGATTTTTATCAGCGTTATCGCGACAACCCTAAGGTTTGGGTGCTGGTAGCGCGTGCGTTGATCAATCTCGATGAGGTCATCACAACCCGCTAGCTTTGCTATCAAAGCAAGGGAATGGGTTGGCAACTTCGGGGCCATCGCAGGCGACACGATTACGTCCTTGAGCAGCATCGTCAGGAGGTCAAGAGGGTGTATGACTAGCGTTGTAACGGTGGGGCGTCTCACTGTAAGATACTGTTAGAATTTGCCAAATCGATCCGCGATGTACCAAGGAAGGTCTCGCATTGTCCGGTCAAAAAAGACAACATCAACGCGTTTCGACGGTCAGCGTGTCCGCCCCCAGCAGCATGTTGGAGCGTTTGCGGTTATTACGATCGAACGTCAGCACTGAAGGGCACGCGATCTTGGCGGCAGCTTCTTGTTTGGGTCCCGAGGCGGTGACGGCTGCGGAGTTGACTGCAGAGTGTGACGGTTGCGTCGTTGTGACCGGTGTTGGAAAAGCTGGTCTGGTAGGTCAAAAGTTGGTGGCCACGCTTGCAAGTACTGGCTCACCTGCGCACTTCTTGCATCCCTCGGAAGCGGTTCACGGTGATTTGGGACGCGTGCGAAAATGTGATTTGGTTTGGGCGATCAGTAATTCCGGTCGCAGTGAAGAGGTGGTGCGGATTGCGCCCCATCTGCGAGCAAATTCATGCGGGTTGATTTCCATTACTTGTGACCACGACAATCCACTTGCGGTGACGGCGGATTGCTCCGTTGCGATTGGCAAGCACAATGAGGCATGTCCCAATGGCTTGGCACCCACGGCGAGCACTGCTGTGATGATGGCAGTGGGCGATGGAATCGCGATGCTTGCGAGCCAGATGCGTTCGTTCACGGCACAAGATTTTGCCCGGTATCACCCTGGTGGTTCGCTGGGCCGGAAACTGATTGACGTTGATCAAGTCATGCGTCCGCTTGCGGTTTGTCGTGTTGCCTCGACCGCGGTTTCGATTCGTTCAGCGATGGTAGCACCGTCTCAGTCTGGGCGGCGGACTGGTGCTGTGATGCTGGTGGATCAGCAGGGCAAGCTCGCGGGGGTATTTACGGATAGTGATCTGGCGCGATTATTGGAGGCTCGTGAGGAGGCTGTTCTGGATGCGTCAATCGCGTCTCGGATGAGCCAGGAGCCAGCCACGGTTGTCAGTGGGACGCTGTTGCAGGACGCGATGGCTCTGATGTCGCAACGCCGCATCAGTGAATTGCCAGTGGTCAACGCTGAATTCCAGCCTGTGGGGATCCTTGATATTACCGACGTCGTTTCGTTGACCGAATCAAGCCAGGGGCAGCCCACCGTCCCTTTTGGACCCACTGATGAGTGTTCCCACTAGTCCAGCATTCTGCAAACGCTGTTTTATTGTTCCTGTTTTATTGTTCCTGTTTTATTGTTCCTGCACCTCGACACCCCGTCCTGATATTTCATGCCAGCTCTGTTGAAGCCTGATTCCGAAATCGCTGAATCGATCACCTGCATTCTGTCCGATGTTGACGGGGTGATGACAGATGGGCGGATCGTTTATGACAACCAAGGTGTCGAGACCAAGAGTTTTCATGTTCGTGATGGCTTAGGAATCAAAGCTTGGATGAACAGCGGTTTTGGCTTTGGCATTCTGACGGCGCGGACAAGCAAAATCGTCAGTCAGCGGGCTGGCGAGTTGGGGATCGAACACGTTCAACAAGGCTATGAGGACAAGTGGCCCGCTGCGTTGTCGATGTTGTCCGTGATGGGCTATCAACCCGGACAGGTTTGTTACATCGGTGACGATTTACCTGACATTGCTGTCATGCGTCGTGTTGCGTTAGCAGTGGCGCCGGCGGATGCTGCTTTTGACGCGCAGGAGGCTGCGGGTTGGATTTTGCGTTCAAAGGGTGGCCAAGGCGCGTTACGCGAATTGGTTGAACGCCTATTGCGATCGAAACATCGCTGGGAGGAACATTTGGGGTAGTGAAGTTCATTGCGGCTGCCAGTGCTTTTGAGCTGATTTTCAGCGTTGCTGGTATCTGATCTTGGACGGTTCGGCGCCCTCAAACACACCATGTTAAACAAGATTCGACAGTATCTCATTGCCCTCACCGTAGTCCTTGCAATGGCTGTGGCATATCAGACGTTGGTGACGCCTCAGTTGCATCCACCAAAGGTCAAGTGGATGCATGCCGCGACCATGCCGCCGTTGACACGCTTTAATGACAGCATCAAGGGCTTGTTTCCTGATGAGGACTGTTGGCAACGCAGTGGGTGTACCATTCTGAAAACCGTTGACGGGATGCTGTTGTTTCGGGATTGGGTTGATTTAGATAATAACAAGTTTCGGTTATCGCCACTTTCGATTGTGGTTGGAGGTGGGTTGAAATCGGGTCAGTCAAGTGCGCCCATTATGATCGACGCGCCACAGGGAGCTGAAATTCAATTCAATCGCTCACTTGAGATGGGCCGCGGGCCAACGCCTGCCATCGAACGGGGGAGGGTGATTGGTCCCGTCGTAGTGAAGGCAATGGGCGATGAAAATGAACATGGCGGGTTGCTCGTTCATACGTCGAATATTGGTCTTGATAGTCAGAAAATATGGACCACTGATGAGTTCGATCTGAGCTCGGAGGGGCTATCCATGCGAGGACGCGATTTAACGCTCCACCTGACGAAGACGGGCAAGGGTATTCCGGAGCTTGAACGCGTTGAACTCATTTATCTGTATGGCCTGAAGTATTCGGTGGATGAGACAAAATCGATGGATTTTGCTTGTGATGGCAGGGTTGAGTACCAGTTCACTCAGAGAACGCTTGAAATGCGAGAGGCGGTTTCACTGGCTTACCGTGACGGGGATCAACTCAGCACGTTTAACTGCGACTCACTCGAGTGTGTGCTCGCTGATCCAGAGCTAGAGTCTGGCTCAGGTAAAGCAAGTTCTTCAGTCACAGACCAATTTGAGAAGATTACCGCGGTTGGACAGCCGGTGGTTTTGAAGTCGGGGACGATGCGAGCAGACTTCTCTGCAAATAGGATCGAAGTGACTTCGGGCAGCGGTGGACGCCTGGGGATTTTGGCAACTGGGGCCAGTGGTGTGAAAGTCAACTCCGCAGGCTGGGGTGGGACGTTTGAAGAGTTGAAATGCAACCTGCAGATGGGTGATGAACCAAGATTGCTGCAATTGTTGGTTGATGGGTTTGGGCGAGCATTCTTTCGGGATGATTCTGGCACGGTCGGAGACATCAGTTGGGCAACGTCATTCAAGCTTGGTGAGGCGGCTGCGGTGGGGAAGGGAGGTTTAGCTTCGAGTGTAGGAGCGAACTCTGGGCTGACGCAAAAGCAACCAGATGCCGTGAACAATGGGGTACGCAGGAAGTTTGACTTCGTTATTGGCGGAGACGTCAAAGGGCGATTTGGTCTTAGTAGTGCGTCGACGGCGGATCGGAAAACATCCGGTCAGTTTGGGGCACGTACTCTCGCTGGGGCGGTGAAGGTGTTAACAAGCCGACCCACGGGAGGTCCGTTAGCAGGTCGAGCCACACCACAAAAAAACACCTGCCTGCCAGACTGGATTAGTTTGCAGGATGACGTCCGTATTTCGACCGACAGTGTTGATGCTGAAACCGATGAGCTGCTTCTTTTCTTCGATCAAGCACAGTTCCTGACGAACGCGAAGCAGGCTCGGCCTGAGGCTTCAGTGCCTGTTGCGGCGGTTGTCGCACCTTCATCAGTTGAGCCGGTGATTCGAAAAGCTCACGAGCGGCAGACGATCAAAGGACAACGGATCAGTGCAAAGTTTGCCGTTGCCAATGATGATCGCTGGACGCCGCAAAAGGTGAATGTCGAAGGAGACGTTTCGATTCAATACATGCACCAGCATGAAGGAGTGTCGCTGCCTGCAAAACTTACGGGTGACGCTTTGCAATATGAGGGGCAGCTTGGCAGTGATGTGGTGCAGTTGAAGGGAAAAGCTCAGGAACCAGCGAGACTTGATGTCGGGGACGGCTTTTTTGTCGGGCCGATGATTCAGTTGAGGCCCAGTCAGAATATTCTCTGGATGAATTCTGCGGGGGAGTTTCAGCTACCTTCCGCGTTGATGCAGGGTGCAGCCGAGTCCGCGGACCCGACCGCTGTGCAATGGGTCCATGCACCTCATTGCCGTTGGCGGGGTGAATTGTTGTTTGATGGGAATACCGTTGTGCTTTCGGAAGGAATCGACATCACCGCGTCGGTCTTGTCCGGTGGTGATGCGATGGATCTTCATTTGACTGGAGACCGTTTGCAGGTGGATTTGGCGGGTAAGGTCGAGATGATGAAGCCAAGCCAAGTGCAAGAAATCGAAATCCAGCGTGTGACGATTACAGAAACAAAAGAGAGACCCGTTGAAATTCAGCTGGTAAGGCTTGCTGCGGGTGAGGATGCGCAGTCCAAGCATCTTCTGTACACCAGAAAGCTCGAGTTTACGCCTACGGAGCTCGGTGGTGTGATCAAAGGGTTTGGGCCCGGTTGGTACCGCGGTTGGCTACCCTCGAAAGAGGGCCCGGTACCTTACACTGGCGTGCACCTGACATTTAAAGACTCCATGCAAGCCCGTGTGGAAACCAAAACGCTGGATTTCCTGGGGGGCGTCCGAATCGGAAAGCGAGGCGTGGCAGGTTTTGATGCACCTTTCTTTGATGCGTCAACCATGGATTCAATTTCCGTGGGTGACTCTACGCTCGATTGTGATCGTATCCGCGTCAATGCCGATCCTGCCGGGGCTCTCGCTGGTGCTTATGGTCGTAATGCGAGCCCGTGGGAATTGGAGGCGGTTGATGGCGTGGTGTTCAGAGATATGGGCGCCAAGAATGGGCTGTTGGTTGGCACAGCTAGTCGTGTGACGTATTCGAATTCCAAAGACCTTTTCAAAATTGATGGCTCTCCCAATCGGCCGGCCTTTTTTGAACTCACGAATTCAGATGGAACGCCTCGGGCCAAGGGCACGGTTCGCACGATGACTGTGCGGGTGTCGACCAAGGAGGTGGAGAATATGATTCTGGAAAGTCTCGATATTGCGGCTCCGCAAAACAGGGACATTCGGTGATCCGCTGATGCTGGGATGGGAATGCGGGAAAGCCATGTTCAATCTTGCTGCGGTTCTTCGTTATCGAGCATGTAGTCTTTTATTTTCTTGTGGAGCGTGTTCCGGTTGATCCCCAGTTTAGATGCTGCTTTGGTTTGGATTCCACCGCAGGAGGCGAGAACCTGAGCGATGAGTTCTTTTTCGATGCGTTCGACGATCACTGAATGAATTTCTCCCGTGATGGCACCGGCGTCACTCAAGCCGCGCATTACAACTTCGCGCGTTAATGAATCGAAGTCGCCGGTAGGAAGGCGGGTACCCGTTGGTAGCTCGCGCGACGTCACGCACTTGGGTAAGAGGTCAAGAGTGAGTTCATCGGTTTCCGCCATCACAACAGCGCGTTCAACGTAGTTTTGCAGTTCACGGACGTTACCCGGCCAATGGTAGTCTTGCATGGCCTCCATTGTGCCAGGCCCGATGTGGACCACATAACGATCGTTCACCTCATTGTAGTGTTCAAGAAAAAACGAGATCAGACTTGGGATATCTTCTCGGCGACGGCGTAACGGTGGTATTTCAATGGGGACCACATTGAGACGCCAATAAAGGTCTTCCCGAAACCTGCCCTCCTTGGATTCCTGCATCAGGTCCCGGTTGCTGGCAGCTACGATTCTTGCATCGGTGCTTAGAGTACTGGTATCACCGACACGCTCAAATTCGCGTTCCTGCAACACACGCAATAGCTTCACTTGTAGCGTCAGTGTGGTGCTGTTGATCTCATCGAGAAAGACCGTACCGCCATCCGCAGCCTCGAAGCGGCCGGTACGATTGGCAACTGCACCGGTAAAGGCTCCCCGTACATGCCCAAACAATTCACTCTCCAGCAGGCTTTCACTCAAGGCACCACAGTTGACGCGAACAAAAGGTCCTTGGCTGCGATGGCTGAGTTGGTGGATCGCGTTGGCAATCAGTTCCTTGCCAACGCCTGTTTCACCGAGGATCAGCACCGAAGCGTTGCTGCCTGCAACGCGGCGGGTTACTCGATAGACCTCTTGCATCGCTGGCGAGTTGCCAATGATTCCGGGGATGGGGGGCGCGCCAGAGCCCGATGGTGAGGTTCCGAGGATCGACATAGGGTGATTGTGGGCCGGGTTGTGGTCCGAGACCGCGATCTGTGTTGCGTAGGGCTAATCGTTTGGGCGCAGGGGACGCGCCGTTGCTTAGGAGTGAAAATACCTATATTTCAACCGCTCGGATACCAGACCGCCTCTGTCTCAGCCGCGTTTGGGGGTTTGGGTCGCTTTGATCGCCCAGAACATCGACGTTGGGGCTGGATTTTACGCTACTGCACCGGCGAGATTATCCGCGTTCTGCGAGTGCCTGTGCCGCTTTGGTCTGGTAGGTTTGCCGATCCAGGAAGGTCATTTGTGGAATACGGCGGCTCTGCTTCACTTGTCGTCGCAGGTTCTCCAATTCGGCCATGGAGGTGGGTTGGTCGACCCACAGGGTGGGGGCGGGCCAGCGTCGACTGCTCAGGTCCGGTCCGGTTGGCCCGTAAAAAACAATTGGAATCTGTTTGCCACGGTCCAGCCTACGTACACTGTCGACCATCTCAACGGGTGGCAGGTCAGCTAATTGGGTTTTGGCCATGATGAGCCGTAAATCACCACCACGGCGAATCGCGTGTTGCAACGCTGCCACGCTTCCCACAACTTCAACCTCAAAGCCAATGTTGCTCAGGAGCGTCTCGGCTTGCAAGGTCGTGTCTGCTCTGGTCTCGACAAGAATTGCGTTGGGTTTGTTGGTCAGCGAGTTCATCTCGCTCAAGGTGCGTAAGACAAAGCTGCTACCGGGGAAGGGCCTGCCCTTCGCAAGCGCGGCAATCTTTAAAGCAGCCTCGAAGCGAATCCGTGGTTCAGGCGATGAAGCCGCACGCACAAGTGCGGTCCGACTGATTCCTGTGCCACGTAGGTAGGTTTGACGATCGGCATCTGTCGCTGCTGGAGGGTCAATGATTCGGAGCAGACCAACGGCGGCGGGTAGGTCATTGGTGTTCATTGCGTGCTCGAGCGCGTGCAGCAGAGCAGCCGCGTCGGTCAAAATCGGATATTGAGATTTTGCAGCCTCGATTTGTACATCATCGCCCCAATCGGGGTCGAGCATCAGGCGATAGCCTATCTCAGCAGCCAAAATATCACTGGCGTCATTCAGGCTTAGGCCACCGAGTCTTCGAAGGCGTGATGCGGCATCCGCAACATCACGATAGACACCAAAAATCCGCTGTGTTGGTTGATGTGTCACGCCCGTGCGCGCTTCGTCCACACTCCAAAGTATCATCTGTTCGTCATCATTCTTCGTTAGTTCTGCTGCCCTTTCACGTTGCGTGAAATTAATCAGCAGTAGTTCACGCCCTGAGGCTTCTGAAGGTACTGACCCTTCCAGTTTGATCAAGTTTTGTTTGCCAACAGCTCGCTCCTCAACGCTGGAATCCTGCGCCAGAGCCGCTGTGAGGAAATCGATGGTGTAGCCAGAGCGATTGATCCTCGCGAGACACTCCAACGCAGCGGTTCTTATCTCGCTTGTCCCGTACAACGCCAACTGCTCAAGTGCGTTCTCGCCTCCTGTACCTAGTTCCAGCATCGTTCTTAATATCTGATCACGATTCTCAGGCTTGGGTGTCTGGACCGCCGCGGAGACCAGTTCAACGATCGATGCTTTCCCACCGGCTAACAGGACACGCGTTGCGGCAAGTGACTTGTCGGTTGTTTTTGCGCTGAGATCAGCGATTGCGGCTTTCAAACGTCCAGGCTCTTCCGTCGTCGTTTGCGAAGCCTTCGTCAGAATCGCTAACCCGGATTTTGCCGCTTCACTCAGGGTCGGGTCGGCCCCGATGGCGATGAAATTACGTGAACCGATCTTTTCTGCCATTTTCGTGAGTTCTGAATCTGAGGCACCGATACCGGCGACACGCGTCAGTAACGTGTTGACCTCGGGCCACTGCTTCAGGCGAGCAAGTGCCGCAATGGATTCCGCAAGTTCCAGATTCCCCTGCGACGAGTACCCCATCCACAAATCTGTCAAAGGGGACTTGGCGACAGGTCGCGCATTGCCTTGGCCAGTGCCAGTCGGGCCATTGATCTGTGCTTGTGCGAAGGCAGGAACCAAGCAGACCATCGAAAGAATGCAGGCAAAGAGACGTTTGGGATAATGGTTGCAGGTCGACATGCTTAGGTCGCGTTGTTGTAGTAATGGGTAGCAGGAGCTGTGTCTGTTCATTCATCATACTCCCCGACTGTCGCCCAGTCAGGGTTGGACGGGCTATCCAGACAGGTTGTTTTACGCCGGTTGCCGGGGTTTTAAGGCCGGCCGTTCCAGTTCAGCCACGCATTTCAGTTAGTCGTCAGCCCGGGCGACGCTCACGATATCGGCTGGGAAGGGGCCTCGCCTCCAGAATGCGGGCTGTAAGTACCGGTCATGAGTGTCAGTACCTTTGGTGCTACCGTTTGGCAGGTGCTTTACATTTTTCGTTTTGACTAAATTTTTATGCTTGAACAGCATTTCAGACGACCTACGGCAATCTGCAGCGGCAGTGAAACGCTTGAGTAACCGCAAAAACCATTCGGGGCAATGAGTTACCTTGGCATTGGATAGGGTTCCGCAAACGATCCGAATGCACCCAGCCCTCCATCTACTTCTAGGTCGGTCGCAGTTACAAACGAGGCGGCATCGCTGGTCAGCCAAAGGACTGCCGATGCAACCTCACAGGGTTCCCCAATACGACCAATGGGATGCCGGTTGCCAAGAGCCGCGACGCCACCTTGCTCCGCCACGCTGGCTTGGATCATCGGTGTGTTAATGGCGCCGGGAGACACTGACAAGACACGGATGCCGTCGCGTGCGTACTCGATTCCCCATTGGCGAGCTTGCATGACATTTGCACTTTTGATCGGACCGTAAACGCCAACCTCACGTGCGGTGCGATGAGCCTGTCCGCTGGCCAAGTTGATGATCACACCTGCCTGTTGCTGTTGCATGTAGGGCAACACTTCCGCTGCCATTCGCATGTAACCACAGAGATTGACATCGATCATCCGTTGCCAAACCTCTGGTGGAACACGGTCGATGGGGTGATAGGAAGCAGGTGGCTGGATGGCAGCATTGTTGACTAATACATCAACCGCTCCCTGTTCATCAATCACCTTCTTAACGACGGCCTTGCAATCTGCTGCTGATGCTGTGTCGCAGTGCATATAGGTCACGTCTGGATTATCTGACAGCTCTTCGTTTGATGGTGATTTGACGTCCGCCACATAAACATGGGCGTTGGATTGTACAAAGGCGTCGGCGATCGCTTTTCCTATTCCCATGCTCCCCCCTGTCACGATGACGATGCGATCACGGTTGTCGAATGTTACATTCCCGGAAGGGCGTTTAGCTGACATGGCTCAATTGCTGCTGGGGGCCGGCGTCTGTTGACTGGTTTTCGTTTGGCGTTGCCTCGTGGACGGATTCTTATCCTGAATGCCAACTTGGTTCAGACGCATTTGAAGCATTTTGTCCATTTGTTCCAAACGTGGTGAAAAATCATGCTTCTCCGCAAGATTGGTGAATTCCCCGGGGTCAGCTTTCATATCATAAAGCTCACGGGTGCCATCTTTGTACCGCATGTAATGCCAATTTCGCGTACGAAATGAAAAGCCATTGTTGAAAGACAGTGCACCAGGTTTGATTTGATTCGCTGTTTGCGTGAGCAATGGCAGGAGACTTGTCCCTTGAACTTCATCTGGAATTGTCTGCCCTGTCAGTGCACAAACAGTGGGGTAAATGTCAACCAGTTCCACAACAGCCTCAGATCGTCCTCGAGCCAGGTTGGGTGCAGAAACCACGAAAGGGACTCGGAGTACCTGCTCGTGGAGGTTTGACTTCTGCCAGAACTGATGATCTCCCAGATGGTATCCGTGATCGCTGGTGAACACGATGGCGGTGGATTCGCGCAATCCCAGGGAGTCCAGTTCGTCGAGGATTTTCCCTACCTGTTCGTCCATGAACGAAACGGAGGCGTAGTAGCCTGACCACATTCTTCGCTGATTATCCGGATGTTTTCCGATTGGATTTCTTGAAGATATTGTTTTGGCTTTTCCTAACTTGGGTATGTCCGTCAAATCATCGGTTTGTTGAGCCGGTAGCTGCATCTCCTGCCAAGGGTAAGGCTCGAAATACTCTCGCGGAGCGACCATCGGATAATGGGGTCGGACCAGCCCGACAGCTAGAAAAAATGGGTGATCGTGATGCTCGCGTAACAGATCGATTGCTTTGTTTGCTGATTTGTAGTCAGGCTGGTCTGAACCATCGCCGTCATACTGCACGGTCACAAACATACGGTTCGGCATCTTTGTCGATTCGCGCGCTTCAAGATGGTCAGTGAAGATGTTCAGGTTCAGGCATGCATAATCTCCGGGGGTGTGAGCTTCCAGTCCCGGGGAATTAAAACGCTCTGTCCACGAGGATGCAATGTCCTCTCCGTTCGTACCCGCGATGATGTCACCCGGAACACGCATGTGGTAGATCTTGCCAACCCGCGCGGTGTACCAGCCATTTTCGCGAAAATACTGGCCCATGTTGACTTTGCCTGCGCCCTGATAGCGGCTGAACATCAGCGATCGGCGTGATGGACCACACGAAGTCCCTTGGCAATAGGCACGCTCAAATAGCATCCCTGTGCGCGCCAACTTGTCAATGTTGGGAGTTTTGCAGATTGTGTCCCCGTAGCATCCCAAGACACTGGCACGGAGATCGTCTGCGATAATGAACAGAACGTTCTTGATCTTCTGAGGTTCATTAGCGACGCTCACGTTTGGAGCTAGCACCAGCAGTGAAGGGTACAGCAACACATTCGTTAGTATCAAGTTAGTTGTTTTCACGGATGAGAGCGAGGTGTGCATGCCGGCGCCAGATGGGGAGGAAAGACTTGATCCACCAAATCAATGTACCACCTCATGGCTACCATTGCGCGGCCGATGTTCAGTGAAACGATGTTCAGCGGAACACGGGGATGTGGATGCGGAAAGCTCCTGATCCTAAATGGTCGATGCCTTGCACGAGCCTCATCTCACCGCTCGGTAACGCTAAACTTAAGATCTGGTACTCGGGCAGACTTGGTGACTTATTCGGGCCCAGAAACGTTCTTGTTCCGGTTTTCGGTCTCCCCGTGCTGGTGCCGAACTATATCGCCCATGATGAGATAGATTACCTCCTCGGAAATATTGACCGCGAGATCTGCGATCCGTTCGAGATGACGGGATGCACTGAAGCAGTGCACGGCGGGGGCAATGTAGTCCGACCTGTCCCGCATCAACTCGTGCAAAAGATCAATGACTACCCGATTTTTGGAGTCAACTTGGTCGTCTGCTGCGATCACTGCGCGAGCCTTTGCCACGTCCCCCTCGATGAATGCGTCAAGCGCTTTCTTGACCATCTGTGTGGCACCCGCCACCATCTCATCCAATTCCTCAGGAATTGGAAACAACGGATATCCTATGATTTCCTTGGCTCGCTCTGCAATATTGCAAGCGAGGTCCGCCATGCGTTCAAGTTCATTGTTGACTTTAACCACCGTGAAGAGCCAACGCATGCTGGTCGCTACTGGTTGGTGCAGAGCCAGCAGTTTGAGGCATTCCTCCTCAAACTTAATGTCGTTGGCATCGATTATGGCGTCTTGGGTTATGACTTCATCGGCCAAGTCAGCTCTGCGTTCTGCCAACGAACGCACTGCCGTCAAAATCATCTGTTCGACTAAACCGAACTGGGAAATCAGATCACTTCGAAGAGAGTCCAGTTCCCTGTCAAGAAGTTTAGTCATTGGGATTGCGAGTTGGAGGGGTTAGTTGTTGAAAGAGCATAGATAACCAGCCTAGCCGAATCGGCCGCTGATGTAATCTTCAGTGCGTTTGTTATTCGGGTTAGTGAAGATGCTCTGAGTTTTGTTCATTTCAACGAGTTCGCCCTCGAAGAAGAAGGCTGTCTCATCGCTGCATCTGGAAGCCTGCTGCATGTTGTGAGTGACAATCACGATTGTGTACTGCTTGCGGAGCTCGTTCATCAATTCTTCGATTGCCAAAGTGCTGCCGGGGTCTAAGGCGCTGCACGGCTCGTCCATCAGTAGGATTTCTGGACCCACTGCAATGGTACGCGCGATGCATAATCTCTGTTGCTGGCCTCCAGAGAGGCCCAGCGCTGGAGCGTGCAGGCGATCTTTGACCTCGTCCCAAACAGCCGCTTTTCGCAGGGACCACTCAACGATGTCAATTAATTCGCTGCGACGCAATTTCATATGAAGGCGTGGCCCGAAAGCAACGTTTTCGAAGATCGATTTTGGAAAAGGGTTCGGCTTTTGAAAGACAATGCCCACATTGCGACGGAGGTCTACGACGTCCGTCGTATTCGCAAGAACATCCAGGGTTCCCATGTGCAAACTACCGGTGGCACGAGCGGTATGAATCGTATCGTTCATACGATTGACCCAGCGCAGCAAAGTGCTTTTGCCGCATCCGCTTGGGCCAATGAAGGCCGTGACTTTGTTTTTTTGAACGTTGAGGGATATCGATTTGAGCGCTTGAAAGTTGCCGTACCAGGAGCACAGGTCCTGCATCTCAATGGCATTGCAAGCGACGCCGGTGTTGTTCTCCTCGGTTTTCATTTCAGACACATGCGAAGGGAGTTTTGGAGTGGGTTTCGCTCGGAGCGGGGGGCTCGTTGCCTTGGGAGCGGGGTTGACGGCATTGCTCATGCGATCTGTGTCCGACAGTGAGGGGTTGCAATTTGTTTATTGAAGCTTGTTTTGCATTCGATGGCGAATGAGGACAGCAACTGCGTTGAAGCTCAACAAGATGGCGAGGAGGACAACGATGCCACCGGCCGCGATGTTGTGAAACTCTTCCTGGGGACGCGATGTCCAGTTGTAGATCTGGAGTGGCATGACGGTGTAATCATCCATTAAATGCTGTGGCGCGGATCGTATGTAAACAATTCCGGCGATGATCAGTATTGGGGCGGTTTCTCCAACGGCCCTGCTTATCGCAAGAATTGAGCCTGTCATGATTCCGGGCACAGCGGAAGGAAGCGTTACATTCCATACGACTTGCCAAGGAGTTGAGCCCAGTCCCAACGCGGCTTCTCGCAGGGTTGCGGGAACTGCACGCAAAGCTTCTTGGGTACTGATGATGATCACCGGTAAAATGACGAGCATCAGGGTCAGGGCGCCGGCAATCACACCACGCCCAAACGGCAAGCGAAGATAGTACCACTGATTCTCGCTAATGCGACCTGGAGTTGATTGGTTATCGATAGTTCGGCTTAACTGATCGGGGTCAGTGGAAGGCTGTTCCGAGAGCGGGTCAATGGCAATGATGTCTACTTGTGTGAGGCCACTTTCCCCGTTTTCATACGCAAGCATACCCGTTCGTGGAACCACCGATGCAGCGTTGCGAGATTCCACAGGCAGCAAGAAAAAACGCTCAGGTACGTCCGCACCGCCGGTGTCTACAAAAGGATCGCTAGCCAGATTACTGAACTGGTCATAGTAGACAGCACCCACCTCAAAAGTGGGGCCTAAACTGTTCTCTGACTTGTCGAAAAGTGAAAACATGGACACAAAGGCGGTCAAGCCCAAGATGCCGTAAACCACACTGGGGACCCCCGCCAGATTGGTGATGTTCAGTTGAATCAGGTTGAAAATCTTTTTGGCGACTTTGTTTCGGGGGGTGAATTCCTCGATTAGGATCGCTGTCCCGATTCCAAGTGGTAACGTGAGCAAGCTGCACATTGCACAAACCCACAAAGTGCCCATCAGTGCGGGCCATAGTCCCGCATTTTCTGGCTCAGGCTCTGGGGAACCTGTCAGAAGGGTCCAACTGAGAGTGGGAATGCCAGCAGTCAGTATCGAACCAAGTAAAAACGCGAGGATCAGAATGGAAGTACAGGCGGTGATGATACACATCCGCCGAAAGCGTATGTCTTTCTTGATTCGCGCATCAGTAGTTAGCAGCTGCGGTCTTTCAAACGGAACGCTTGACTGTCCTGCCGCAGTTGCACCCTTATCTACCCGGGTAGCACGTTTTTCCGGTGGATCGGATTTCTCGTGATCGATTTTAGACGGTTCGGTGTCACTCAATCGTACGTCTCCCGATACTTTCTGCGAATGTGGTTGCCAACAATCGTTAGACTCAGCGTGATTGCAAAGAGAGTGAAGGCAACAGCGTACATGGAGTAATATTCAATGCCGAAATTGGAGACATCACCACCCGCAATTTGTACCATGTAACCGGTCATCGTTTGTGCTTCTTCGCCGGGATTGAGAGTCACTTGCGCTCGGCTGCCCGCTGCAAGCGCGACGATCATGGTCTCGCCGATTGCGCGTGCGATCGCCAACAAAAAGGCGCTGATGATGCCGCTCAGGGCGGCTGGGATGATCACCCTCACGGTAGCGTCAAATCGAGTGCCACCCAGGCCAAATGCTCCGTCTCTGAGACGTGTGGGAACAGCTTGGAGAGCGTCTTCCGCAAGAGAGCATACGGTTGGGAAACAAAGAATACCCACGGCGATGCCCGCGCTCATCGTGTTGTAAACGTTGAAACCCGAGTAACACCACTGCAGAAACGGAGTAATGGTCATTAAAGCGAAGAAGCCGTAAACGACGGTGGGAATCCCGGCCAGAATTTCCAAGACCGGTTTCAACGTGTTGCGCACGCGGCGGGGGGCGTACTCACTTAGGTAGACCGCGGTCACCAGTCCCAAGGGCAGCGCGAAAAGCATCGCTATCGCCGTAACCAGAAAGGTACCACTGATCAGTGCCCAGATCCCGAAGCTCTTGGTGTCACCGAGGAGGGGGGTCCAGTCAGTTGACAGAAAAAAGTTGCTTAGGGTCACTTCTGGAAACTGAAAGAAAGTTACAGTTTCCGATGCAAGTACAAAAACGATCGCGACCGTGATCAGAAGCGAAAATAAACCGCAACCGATCAGCCCAACAAAGATACCCTTCTCCCGCAATCGCACCATGGTGAGATTGCGACGATCACGGTGTAGCAGCGTTTGAACTTGTTGTTCAAGTTCCTGCAAAGCTCGATTACCGTTGACTGCAGAACTCATGTGCTGAAGTGACCCTGATCGTCCTGTTCGAATGCGGACTAGAACTCGGTGGTGTGTCCGCGGAAGCGTTGTTCTTCATCGTGAAGCGGCTATTTGAGCAAGTTATCCAGCTGGTAAATGTCTGTTACCGGTCCTGACCGCTTTTCCAATTCCGGTGTCAGATAGTGGGTGCCAGATTTTCCCATGCGACATCGCATCATCGCCTCTCTGTAGATTGACGCCGGAAGCGCGACATAACCCGTGCTGCTCGCGAGCTTGGGAGCGTTTTGCAGATAGTAACCGATGAATTTGCGTACTTCTGGCCGCTTGAAGGAATCTGAGTTTACGTAGATGAATAAGGGGCGGCTAAACGGAGCATAAGTTCCGTTTTCAATTGTCGTAGCGGTTGGACTAACAGGATCACCCGTCTTCGGATTGACGATGGCAATCGATTTCAATTTGTCCTTGTTTTCCTCGTAGTAAGCGACACCGAAAAAGCCAATTGCATTGGGGGTGCCTGAGACTCCTGTGACTAGCACGTTGTCATCTTCGCTCGTGCTCATGTCAGACCGTAAGGATCCTCCACTTTTCCCAACCACCACTTCTTTGAAGTAATCAAAGGTGCCAGAGTCTGTTCCCGGTGCGAATATCTTGATCTCCTCCGCGGGCCAACCTTCTCTGACATCGGCCCATGTCTTCGCCGCTGAACCTGCAAGAAAGATTTTTTTGATCTCGTCGAGGGTGAGCTGGTTAAGCCAAGCGTTACTCTTGCGAGCAACCAAGGTCAAGCCGTCATAGGCCACTGGTAACTCGAAGAAGTTCACACCAGTCTTACGAGCTGCAGCGAACTCACTGTCTTTAATAGGTCGCGATGCATCAGAAATGTCCGTGTCACCGATGGTGAAACGCTTGAAGCCACCGCCTGTTCCAGAAACTCCTACACTAATCTTTACACGGGGATATTGCTTCTGAAACCCGGAGGCTGCGGCTTCACTGATGGGGTACACCGTACTGCTGCCGTCTATCGCGACCTTACCCAACAAACCAGTGTTTTGAGCAACGGCGTCACCGAAGCCAGCGTAGAAAACCAATCCAAAAACGAGGAATGAGTGAAGGGGCAATTTCATGGATGGGAGGCTTGTGTGAAAAGGGTCTTGACTGCGACAAGTCGGACCGACCCGTCAGAAATGATAAAGCTATCAGCGGTTATCAAAAGGTACGAGCCTTGAATGCGTGCTTTTATGATGAAGGTTGCGTTAATCTTTAGGGGATTTGTGCATTTACAGTGAGATTAGGGCTGTTTGAGCACAATGTGGCGAGGCATTTGCCGCAGAGAAGAGTTCAGCTTCTAAAACTACCCCGAAAGAGTTTCTCTCGCAGAGAGTTGCGATCTCAGGTAAGAATCAGAAGCTCGTGCGATGGTCGTAATTGAAAATTAGTGAGTCCCTACGATCGCGTGTTCAGCGGTGGCTCGCAACCGGGACTCGAGAGCGTGTGACTCAAACCATGGTCATGAGTGGTCTCAAGCAGGGGAAAGCGGGGATGTGTTCTTTACATCTGAAGTGGCAGTGCCGGTTGAATACAGAGATGGTGTCCCGCCGGGTAACTCAGTGGCGTTGCGGAAATCAAGAGCCGTCTGTCGCCAGCTTCCGGAAGTAGGCTTCGATTGCTTCACGGTAGTGGGTTGGTAGATCTCGGCTGATCTGTTGCAACGCCTCTTTTCGCTCTGCTGGTGGAAGCTTTCCCCAGCCGTCACGTTCTTCGATTCGCTTGCGATCAACGTCACCGCTACCGCTCCCGCCGGCGGCCTGACTATCGTTCATGGGGGTAGATTGATCACCCTGACTGTTTCCTTGTCCAGACTGCTGCTGTTGCTGCTGTTGCTGCTGTTGCTGTTGCTGCTGTTCTTCGATTTGTTCGATCAGCTTGGAAAGTTTGTCAATGATTTTTTGTTCCCTGTCTTGGACGTTCTCGTCAGCCCGACCCAAGTCCAACCTACGTGTCACATCCGTCATCAATCTGGAAATCTCGTCGAGCGAGTCTGCCTTGAGCGGGCTGATGTCAGCAACCATGAGCTGTGCAGTTCGCGTATAGCGGACTGGGCAATCTTTTTCGTTTTCTAATAAACGTTGTAGGTCGACCATTGCTTCATTTTTTTGTAGTAGTGCGTGATGGCATGCGCCGCGGAAGAAAAGGGTCGCGGCTGGATCTGCCGAATCAGTTGCGTCCACTTCCTTGAAAGTCAGCAACGCTTCGTCGTAAAGTCGGACGCGAACCAGTTCTCGGCCAAGCCATGTGCGAATAGAGGCCTGCAATGATTTGGGTAATGTGCCCACGTTGAGGTGGGCTGGATGGTCGGGAGCAAGCCTGCCGCCGGCTTCCTGCAGATTCTCGGCTGCCAAAGCTGCGACCTGTTCCATCAATGGGGAGTGGGCGCGAGATGTGGTGATGAAAATATCCAGCGGATCGGCATCATTCGATTCTAAGGCCGCTTCGAGCTGTCCCGCGGCCCCTTCCAAGTCAGTTGATGATATCCCTAAAGCAGCTAGCGATTCTCGTAGCATCTGTGACAATGCACCTGCGTCCGGTTGCTGCCAGCTCGCGGCG
>NZHC01000109.1 GCA_002689655.1 Rhodopirellula sp.
TCTCGGTCCCGATTATCGGCGTCGTGGCGATCGCAATCTGCCCGCTACCGTTCCTACTAGAGCAGAGACCTATTTCAATCGCTCACAGGCTTGACCACGCAGGTTGGCAATTAGCCTCACCTCGATGCTCGTCTCGGATTTGGACATTCCGAGACGCCGATGAACCTCATTCTGCAACCATGGCAGTTGATGCTGATCATTCTTGCCAGTTGGATCAACCGACCACAACAGGAAGTCATTGAGTACCTTCGCACCGAGAATGCCGTTCTCAAAGAGTAATTCGGCTAGAAGCGAATGCTATTCACTGAAGACCAATGATGCCGCTTGGCAGCCAAACTCAAGGTGCTGGGACACCAATAACTCAAACATGTTGGAACCCTCTTTACGTCGGACACCGGTTTGCGTTCGGACCGTCATTTGGTCGCGAATAAGATAGGATTAGTCTTACTGGAAAGAGAAAAAAGCTTGTTGGTCAATAACGGGACCGGTGTTCGCTCAAATCTCGCTGGAAACACGTTAGAATGGAGCGATGTGCTAAAGCGTACTGACCGATCGCTTTTGATTCAATTTTCGTGGTGCATCAATGAATTCCCCAGCCTACCCGATTCCAGATCGTTTGAATACTTTTCTGGTGTCACTGATTACCATCATTGCCGTTGGCCTTTTATGTTTAGCCAGTCACACGAGCTCGTGGATTGCCACGTTGTTTGTCGGTGTTGTGTTTTCGTATGCAATGCTGACTAATTACGCTTTACTTCATGATGCAACGCACGACACACTGCGTTCAACAACGAAGGCGAACTACTGGTGCGGCTTGATTGCGGGAATTTGGTTCCCAATCCCTTTCAGCATGATTCATTACACACACCGTAGCCATCATCGCTTCAATCGGACGGATACGGAGATGTTTGACTGCTACTACCCAACGGACAATCGGTGGTTGAAGTCCATTCAGTGGTATTCCATTCTGCTGGGGTTGTTCTGGCCATTGATACCCTTTGGCGCGTTATTCATCGCAATCACACCGAGCAGCCTGAGATTAAAACTCCTGTCCAAAGCGGACCCGGCTCGAGGACTGGCATATCTTGCAACCATTCCAAGCGGTGTGGTGACACGAATTCGAATTGAGGCGGTATTGATCGCCATCGTTTTTTCAGTACTTACGTGGGTCCTTCAGCTACGTTTGATTCCTGTACTCATTTGCTATGCCTGCTTTTCTTTCAACTGGTCGACACGGCAATATGTTACCCATGCTTTCAGTGATCGCGACGTAATCGACGGTGCATTCAATTTGCATCACAATCGTGTGATGGATTGGATCCTGTTGCATGGACAGTGGGACCTGAATCATCATCGTCACCCCGAGGTGTCTTGGTACTACTTGCCGCGTTTGATAGATTCGGAAGTTGCCTCAAAGAGCTATTTTCAACAATATTTCCGACAATGGCGAGGCCCAATACCTGCTACCACGCCTGCGCCGGAACCGCTCGCGGATGACATTTGCCACCAACGGCACGCATCCAATGCGTCGAACTAGATCCTCTAAAGATTCCATGCGACCGGTTCTTGCGTTTTTTTCGCAACTTCCTGATCGGCACCACCTTACACATTGTGCATGGGTAGCCGTTGCCGTTTCGTTATGGTTCCTGCTGGTCTATGGCAGTTGTGACTGGATCACTTCACAGCATTCCTACCGATTCGATCTGGCAACATCATGGGAAAAAGCGATTCCCTTCTTTCCAGCGGCGTCGGCTATCTACTTGTCGATCTACGTTCTCTTCCTCTTCATTCCCTTCATGCTCACGACCATTCAAGAAGTCAATCGCTTGGGCGCAGCACTCGCAGTGCTAATCGGCATGTCCTCGATCGGTTTTCTGCTAATACCTGGATTTCCAATTCCGCATCCTAATGTCGAAGGAGGCTGGAGCGGTTTATTTCATGTAGCTGATGTCATGAATCTCTCGCACAATTACCTACCATCACTGCATGTCGGACTAGCAGTTGCCACTGTTTCCGCGATCAGTCGCAATGCATCCTTCGTAACTGGCGCATGCTTTTGGACTTGGGCTGTTCTGGTAGCCCTTTCCACCCTGGCACTGCACCAACATTACCTGGTGGATGTGTTGGCGGGCTGGTTTCTGGCGATTTGCTGTGTCCGATTTTTCTTCAATCGGCGGCAAGAAACTCGCGTGCCTTCTCGGGGTTCGTCTCCAATGCCACCAACTTGACGTCACCTGCCCGAATCCCATGTCGGCGGCACAACTGCTGGTACCGTTCCAGAAAGCTTCCTTCAGTTTTCTCTCGCACGATGATTGACGAATGAAGCTGGCCGAGTTGACGTGCCTGGCCATAGTAGACGTTTTTGCGAAGTAAATGATCTAGGCGTTTCACCAGTTCGCAGAGTTCATCGTCGGTATGGGGATGTAAAGCGTCACGATCGAGTTCGAGAAACAGACAATAGCGTTTTTGATTTTCATCAGGAACGAGCATAGCGAAGCGCCCAGCTTGCTTCACTGCACCGAGCAATGCTTCAATGACGTATTGTGCGAACTGATCCGTCAACTTTTCACCGACGAGATCGCTCGTTGAGTCCCGCCCGATAAATCGCACCAGAGGACATGCGTCAAGGAAACCGGTCACTTGGATCCAATCACCGGTCTGGTATCGATAAAGACCGCCACCGGTTGTAACAACAGCCTGGTATCGGTTCCCTTTTTCCAGCTGGTGTGCAAGCAATGGTTCACCAGCGTCGGTTACGAATTCCAGAAAGTGTGAACGCAACGAAAGGGCCGCTCCTGACTTGTTCATGATCGGAATCGAAATACAAGCTTCTGTCGATAACAGGCCCTTCGGAGAGATTTCTGCATGGGGAAACAACTCCCGCACCTGGCTGACGTACCGTTGCGAAGAGGCATCGGTCCAGCAACTGATCACTGAAAGTGATGGCCAGATTTTCGACGACAACTGGCTTAAATCAAGTGGTCCCTCCAGTAGCTCAATGACATTTCTCCGATCCCACTGTGAAAAAACGGAACAACTTCGCGACACACGTATTTGCTGTCCATCAGTGAGTCGACAGATGCCATCGTGGATATCGCGTACCATACGTGCTCGTGACGCACCGTGGCAGAACTTCATCAATTCCAACAAAAATGTTGGACTCCAAACTGAGATGAATGCGAGTCGCGAATCCTGAAGCAGATACCAGGAGGTTGCATACTGCCAATCGTCAGCGTTCGTGTAGTGCTTCACATCACCCGGAACTGCGAGCAGCCTTCTCGCGACCTGGCGTGAGAAGAAACCAAGATAAGCTGAATCATCATCGAACCCCTTTGGAATGCCACTTCGACTGATGGAGGATCGCTGCAGAGGTGGCGAAATGGACCAGTATGCGGTCCCCCGCATTACTGCTGGTCGTTGAGTAAACAGATCATGAATCCACACGGACAAAGCGGATTGAAACTCCCGGTGCAGGGTAGGGGTATACGGAATCCACTTGGTTTCTTCACTCGTACCACTTGTGGGTTCCAAAATTTTGACACGCTCCGTTGTCAAAGGATTCTCTCCCGTTCTCTCGATTTGATCGAGGGCTGTGCGGTAGTCCTCGTAACAAGTGAGCGGAACCTGCTTCTGGTAGTCTTGCACGGAAGTTGTCGCATCGAGTCGCCAGCGACTTTCCCATTGGCTAGACGCGAGCACCCCAAGTTGCCGCTTGAACGTGTCAGTCTGGGAAGCTAGTGGATCTCGCACCGCAAGCTGAAATTTCCGGGCCTCGTTGCGACAAGCCTGCCGCCATAGGCGATTGAGCAAAGCGTACATGCTATATCTCAGAAATACTCGGCACCGATGACGCGACGTGCGGCGTCGGTAAAATTGTCAACCGTGAGCGGCGCGAGGCAACTGAGTTCATCTCCATGGTGATATGCTGGATTGAGATGCAAGAAACGACGAACATGTTGATCACGAAGCCTTGCCTGGTCGATATCCGCCACACCGCGGCGCAGGAAATAGTTATCAATCGCCCTTCCCCTGACTGTGAACGTGGCTGGATTGTAGGCTGATCCAAACAGATACCGTGTGAACGCATGACGCATCTCGTCCAATTCAAGTTGGCCTGCCCGCTCCGTAGACGGCGCATACTGATGAAAAAAAAGTGGCAGAAAACGATATGTTCGGTAGCCTTTCGTCAAGAGTAACCAATACAAAGGCTCGGACGATTTGGCGATCAAACCCATTGCCAACCTTCCCCATGCACGCGCCAGCAGAGGTGAATTCCAATGCTTTCGGGAGACAACGGTGTCACCGGAAAAAAGAACCCGGTTTGACTTTCCATTAAAATCATGTACGAAGATCTGCTGAGTCGAAAAGCCAAGGATTTTTCCCGACATCGCATTGGGAGTGTCAACCGAAGTGGAGTCCAGCGTATCACGCAGACAAATCACTAAATCTTTCTCCATCAGATCCTGGAAAAATTGTGTTGACTTCACATTGTCGTAGTACAAGTTCATCAAGCTCAGCATGCCTTCACGATCCAACTCACTCAACGAGTGAGGGGAACAGACAGAGTGAATCAGTGATCCATTAACCGGCAGCTTGCTCATAAACTGCCCAGTTCGAGATAAGGTGGAGACTGACGCAGAAAAGACGCTTGTAAATAAGTGCCTGCCTGCAAATCCGGATCCTTTGGCCAACGCACGAGACAAAGTCGCGTGCGATACACCTGCCCTGGTAATCGGGGCAGAACCTGATGCAGGCGATCATGCTCATGCAAACCGAGCACAAGGTAGCGGTGGCGGTCTCCGGAACAGACCTGCCTCAGGGCGTGAAGCAGGAGTGGAAAACAAGCAGGGTGCGTGCTACTGACAACCGGCAAGGCTGCCAATCGCAGTGCAAGGGAGCGACCAAGTTCAGGTAGCGGTGGCATGTCTCTTAGACGCGCCCACGCGTTGATCAATGGACGAAAACGTGTGAGCAATTCACCATATCCTTGGACAACCGTTTGGCGAAAATCGATTTGGTCCCATGCAGCCATGGTACCCACGATCTGCCCCCGACATCGAGCGATCAAAATATCCGATGGCCGCAACCCTCGCATGCTTCCATCGCTTTGGAAATCACTCAATTCATAGGCGGGAAAAAAACTTCTGTGCCGTCCACACTCACTCCAGAAATGTATAAGTTCTGTCATCTGTTCCTCATCGCCTCGTTGCAGGACGTACGCACCTTTACTCACCGGTAGATTCAAGGGATTGGACTTGCGCCGCAATGGAATTGCAAATGAAAGATAGTCGCCAGCGTAGTGATATTCTGGAAGTCCAGCACGCCCACTTGTCAGGAGTCGCCAAGCACGTTCATTCCCATCTGCAATTGTTGTGAGATACAAACAGAGAGGATCTTGATGGTGCATTTTTGCAAACATTCGATAGCCGCGCTGCAGCAGGCCGGCACCGCGATATTTGGGATCGATGCGTAGTCCGCTCAGGTAACCAAGACGTTGAACCCGCCCGTCGATCCAACAAGGGCGGCTTGAACGGGAGCCCATGCCCACGATCCGTCCCTGGTAATTCATGTCTCGGCAGACGATGGTTTCATGCTGGGAACCTTCCACGACCGAGGCGTCAAAGAAGTTGGGTTCTCGACAGAAAGAAAGACGAATGTGACCATCTGTGGGAGTTTTGCGCAGCAATGCACGCAGTCCTGGATCATCCGTTGTTTCCGCGATCTCAAATCGAAAGCGTTTCATTTGCTACTCGCTGGAAACGCAGGCCCATTTCAGAGTCGATCGGCCCCAATCCGTCCTCGGGGCCTCGGCCGAATTGTAGCCCCTGTCGCAGTCCCAGGTCGAACTTGCCTTGCAGATTGAGTCCAAGATAAATAGTCGACATGATTGGCGTTCGGAGATTCGCCCGAGCATCCATCATCCTTCGCCAGATCGATCCGGCTCGAAAGAAGTCCTTTCGGGCCTCGAGACAGGATTCTCCTAGACGGTTTGCAGACATTCGTTTCGGCTGAAAAACGACGTCACCAACCCGACTATTAGAATCAAGCCACCATCGATCTTTCAAAAGCCGATCCTCTGCAGCAAGACGGCGGTGCAAAGGCGTTCCCGGAAACGGGATCAGGTGATTGAAAGCGGCGAGAAACAGTTTTTGTTCAACCGCAAACTCCACACTCCGTTTGATCGTGTCCTCGTCATCATCGTCGTACCCAAACACAAAGGTTCCATAGACGGCCAAACCCGCATCACGGAAACGCTTCAGATTCTCAGCAAAGGATCCCGTTGCAGTGTTCCATTCTTTGCCCATCTGCCGAAGGTTACTCTCGCTGAGCGACTCCATGCCAATCAGCACACCTCGACAACCAGATGCGGCCATGCTCTTTAGCAGTTCCGTATCCTGAGCAATATGAATGCTGGCTTGGCCAACCCACGAGACGTTCAGCGATGTAAGTTCAGCGCAAAGCCGGCGTGCCTGTTCCGGTTGACTTACAAAGTTGTCGTCAACAATGAAAAATCGTCTGCCCCCGATGCTTTCCATCTCAGTTGCAACCTCATGGGCGGGTCGGTGGGTCTGGGATGCGTGATGAAACGCTGTGATGGAACAAAAGTCACATTTGAAATTGCATCCGCGAGCGAACTCGACAAGTCGGATATTCTGATAGTTTTTCCCTTCAAAAATCTCGCGTCTCGGTTGCAGGTTCGTGAGTGATTTACGTTTCAGGCCTCGATATTCGGGTTTCAATTCATTCCGCACAAAGTCATCAAGCAACTGAGCCCACACGGTATCAGCATCACCGATCACAATGACATCCGCCATTTCTCGCGCTTCCTCGGGGCACAAAGTAACGTGATAGCCCCCTAGAACGACTGGAATACCGCGTTTGCGAAATCTCTCAGCAATACGATAAGCACGCAAAGCAGTGAATGTTTCAACACTGATCGCAACCAGGTCTGTGGGCTCGTCATAGGGGATCTCTTCCATTCGATCGTCGTAAAACTGTACGTCAAAATCAGAAGGGGTCAGGCTGGCCAGCAGTGCCATCGACAATGGCTCCATTTGCCACGCGCGCACATAGGTGTGCCCAGCTTTTCGTCCGACCGAGGGGTAGATAAGTGTCACTCGCATGCCGGTCCTAGCTCCATACTTGAGTACTTCCTGAGATCTGCGACCGGCGTCCGATCAGCAAGGTGTTGTGCAAAGTATCGATAGCCGACGTTCAAAGTCAAAGAGAGAGGAAGCACTGTCTGAGATCCCCAAAGACGTCGCGTAATGCTGGACCAACCGTAACTCTGCTTCCATGCCCAATGCAGCCCCTCCTGTAGTTGTTCGGGAGTCATTTTCGCTGGCCGGAAGACAACATGCTCAACGTCATAGCGAGACCAATCACGATGCAACAAACGGTTCTCGGCATCCAGCTTCTTGTAGGCTGCGGTTCCTGGAAACGGTGTCAGCACGGCGTAGCGTGGTAAATCGATATGGGCACGATCAACGAATTCGACTGTCCGCTCAAAAACGTCCTTCCCATCGTTGTCGAATCCGAATACGAAGCAACCCTGAATACCGATACCGTGATCATGCAGTCGCTTCACAATTTCAGCGTAACTTTTCGCTGAATGAAATTGCTTTCGGGTACCATCGAGCGTTGCCTGATCAATGGCTTCAAAACCGATCAACAATCCGCGGCAACCGCTTTCAGCCGCCAATTTCAGCAGTTCCTGATCTTCTGCGATTCTGGTCGTTGCCAAACCGACCCACTTCATTCTCAGTGGTATCATACGCCTGTATAGCTCTTTGGCGTACTTGACATTTTCTACTGGACTCAGATCAATGAATAATGCTTTTCGGTCGTCAAAGGTTTCCAGTTCCGCAATTACCTCGTCGATCGGACGATGTGCGTAAATCCCTCCCCAGGCAGCGGGTACGGCACAGAATTCACATCGGTGTGGACACCCGCGTGTCGCTTCAATGCTGTTCACCGTGGCATACCGCTTGGGGTCAAGCATCTCGCGGCGTGCGATGGGAACGTCAAGCCTGCGACCTGTTGGCTGCTGGTAAAAAGGCCGCATCTGGTTGGCAGCAAAATCACGAAGCAATTCAGGCCAAGAGTTTTCGGCGTACCCAGAAACCACTGCATCAGCGTGTTGAGCTGCTTCGGTCGGCATCAACGTGGGGTGAACCCCACCTAGCACAACCTTGTGTCCTCGGGCGCGAAGGGTGTCTGCCAGTTCGTACGACCGGTTTGCTGTTCCGGTAATAGCACTGATGCCAACAAGGTCTGCATCGAAATTCAAGTCGATTGGCCCAACGCCCTCATCCTGAATCTCGACCTGTGCAGAAAGATCTTGCGGTATCAACGCCGCGAGGGTCGTCAAGGTCAGCGGTGCGTAACGCAGGGAACGTTTGAATATGCCTGTCTTGTTGCGATGTATCTCGCCGGCAGGTAGTAAAAGCTGAATTCGCAACGCAAAATCTCCGGTTGGAAACAGGCTAGTGAGATGAGTCGATGCGTTTTGTGCGACGGCCAATCACCAAGCCGATGATCAGCCCTCCCAAGGCGGCTACAGACCCAACAACCCAGAGAAGCCGCTGCAGCCAGATCAACAAAGGGTTATCAAATGCACCAATCGATGCAGTCAGTGAGGCCAGTTTCCACTTGCCATCTTCCTTGATTATCGTCCCTGCCCAAGGGCCTCTCATGGAGATCTCGCTGCCGCGAAGCAGAAAATCGCTTTTGGCAGACCCAAAAGCAACGGCTGTGTCTTCACCGTAAAGATCAGACAAAGCTGCGACCTCCGTGGTGACTTCAAAACGATCCACGATCGCAGTTTCACCCTCCGTCTTGGACTTCAGATACCGCACAACCTCCTCAATGCCATGGCACTGTGTACCGTCGAGCCATACGACGACGACCTGCGAGGAAAGAAATGGCTTCAGACCATCCCAATTCCCCTGCTCAACAACTGCTTCGATGTCCACACGAAACGACCGAAGTTCATCGTGAATAGCCTCTTCGGCTGGCTCCCGGGACTCCGTCTGCACCGTTCTCCCTGTCGATACTTCCACCCCTTGGCTAGAGGTCGACAGAATTAGCAAAAGTACAATAGCAGCCATGCTTGGCAACCAGAGTCCTTCGGCAGCGAATGGGTTTGCAGGTAGCTTGCGAACGGTTCCCAGTATTTTGTTCATCATAGAATGTCCCGAATTATTTGAGTTCTGCTGCCCACTGAAAATATCGCACCATCTCGCGATCGATTTCAGTCAGTGAAAGAGGGTTGTAGCGGGGACTTCCCAGCCCCGCATTCTCACCTTCCAAGTACGCCGTCGTCAGCCATCGTCTGGTTCGCAACATTAGTGGTTCGGCGACTGCACCTATGAACCGATTGCTGATACGCGGTGTGAAAACGACCACTTCGCATTGAGTGTTTCCGTCGCCGGTCGGTTCACTAATGACGAAAAAGCGACTCTTTCGTTGACCGAAATCTCCGGTAACAACAGCGAATGTGCCACCCCAGATCGTTAAAGTAATTCGCACGCGATCGTTTACCGCCCACCGCAGAAATCGGTCGTAATACTTCTCGCCAATCACTTCAGCCAGGTAACTGCTGCGGCGTGCAAAGGGTGACGGACTATCAACCTGCAGGGGTTCTAGCAAACGGCGACCGTGAACAGAAAGGAAGTGCTGAACATCGAATGCGTGAGCGTTGACCATGTACCACGAGCAGGGCGCGTTAAAACCGTGGGGATCAATCGAACAATAGTTTTGCGGAACTTCGTCCATAAAGAAGGGAAGAGGGAACGTTGGTTCGGGGCCATTGAAGAAATACACCGAACCATGACGCTCCTGGCAGGGAAAGACCTGCTGGACCGAAAAGTCGGGAGGACTCGTGGCACTCGGAACTTCTCTGCAGCGACCGTCGCTTCCGTATTTCCAGCCATGGAACGGACACTCTATGCAGTCGCCAACAACGTTACCGAGTCCGAGGTCTGCCCCCAGATGACCACAGATCGCATCCATGACCACCACCTCAGCTCTCTGATCTCGGTACGCAACCAATCGCCGATTGAAAACAGTTCGAGCAAAGGGCCCTTGTCTGAGCTTGTCACTCGAACACAAGCGGTACCAGGATGCGGGGAATTCGGCGAAGTCTGAAGCCGCAGGTGCTCGCAAATTCTCTGATCCGTAAGCTTCCAAATTCGTGATCCTCATCGTGTCTCGTCCGCTGGTTGATGCCCCATAGCATACCTCAACAAACCTCGGCAGAGCGGCTGGACACGGAACCGTGGTCGCATGTAGTGATCAGCACCAAGAACTGGATAGACAACCCCCGCTGCCCGCAAGGCATCATGCAGAAGAATGATGCCGTCGTTGGGCCCAAGCTCACCAATCTGATGGTGAAAACTGCGTAGTTTTGAGAGAGTAAAGTCTTCCTCTGTCGGAAAGCCAACCGCGTGAACGATCTTCATGTGGCGGGGCGGCTTAAAACCTGCTTCCAGCATCCCACCCTCGTAACGCAGATCCGACAACGAGGCCATAGTCCAACGTCGTAAAGAAAAAAACAACCTTAAACCAAGCATCCGAAGACGCTGCTTCGAAACGCGGTCCACCACTGGCGAACCGCGAAGGACCCCGCACACGTTGACCCAGCCTACGACATGCGAGAAGTTTTCACATGAGGGATCCAATTGCATGGCGGCTACGACTTCAGATCCACCTTTGCAGATCGATGCCAACACCAAAGGACGACCAGTATGTCCTTTGAGAAAACTCAGGAGTAATTTCGCATTATCAGCCAGACGACCAGTACTCGGAGAAGGAAGCACTTCATGCTCCAGCCCGATCTGTCGCGCAGCTTCGATAATGAGTCTGCCATCAGCGCCACTTTCCGGGAACTCCCGGTGTAAAAATCCAGGAACGATCAACACTCGCGCGTCGCCATGATCAAGATCATCCATGTCACGCATGCGGTTGATTGAATCAATCGCAAAACCATGCTGTCGTGATTGGCAAATGCTCTGGTAAAGCAGCAAGGTCGTCTGGTCGAGACCAATGGATTGAACCAACCCCCTCAGAGTTTTCGCGTCTAAATCATCAAGTGAATAATGTACATCTGGTTCGGCTCGATTGTCTGGTAGCTTTGTAACCATTCCCTTACCTTACGCAATATTGGAACACAAGTCGCAACCTGCACCACATGATACCTAATTGACCGAAGCAACGAATCACATAATGCCCTGTCGACTCACTCCTTTTGTCATCACTCGGAAGTGCTGCCAGCCTTCATGGATCGGTATTCGCAACACTACTTGAAAATTGTGCGTCCCCCAATCATCTTGAAAATAGGAACGCATCACTGACAACAGCCGGATAAGATTATGCTGCTAGAGACTCATGATCCCCTTTTGCTTCGCAATAACTAAAAAAGTTTTTGTCTATAAAAACAAACAATGACAACTAAACTCACATGATCGAATCACGTAAGTTTTCTTAAGCGAGCCTTGATCAGTAACAGGTACTGAAAAGACGAAATGCATACGTTCGAGAACGTCGCGTTGTCGCTACCATCATTCGCAAACCTGATAAACCACATTTAAACGCAAGGAAGCACTCGAAGCTACTCCCGGAGTAACCAAACACTGCAATGAACATGTGACCTTCAAGCGAAGATCGATCAGCCTGAACTGTCTACCAGAAGTGGCTGATTATTTGTTCAATTACCATTCATCGTTGATCCACCGAAAGGATCATGAGAATCCGCTAGGATCAATTCGTCTTGAGGGAAGTATTTTGGTCATGCCACTCCTCTGCTTTTTTGAATAGGCCGGTACTGTTCATCGGCCTGAGCCTGATGGTTTGGTGGCGATGCTGGCGCTGAAAAACAGTTGGCAGCCCCCGCAGCAGCTGAATCTTCTTTAGGCCCGCTTTAAGGTCGCGGGCCCTAATCGAACCGCGGTTGTGTTTTTCCACCCAATCTGAATCGGTAACAGTTCCAGTGACAAAGCCCCCCGTCCCGCCAGAACCTAGGGCTCCACATCAGTGTTGTAAGTCGCTAGCAGTAACCATTTTCCGTTTTCCTTCTTCCAAGTGTTGTGTAGGCGCAAAAATTTTCTCCTTCTGTTCATCGTCATTGGAACGCGACAATAGATGCAAATAAGCATCTATGATCGCCACATCCCCAACGACTATGACAGAAACAGGAACGACATGATGGGCTGTAATCTCGTCTTCACCCGCCCGCAACTGCACGCAGTAATTATAAGATCGGTTCGAAATGGGATGCGGTAAATGATTCCCCCAGAACGAACCTCTCGGATGCATATATTGTTTCATGGATGTAAAGTCGCGGTTCGCATCCATCCTGACTTGGGTCGCCAAAGTTGACCATGGTTCCGTTTGCTCAGGAGTCAGGTCTTGCGCATAGCAAATTGAGCTGACCAGGAGCATGGTCGCCTGAGAGGCAGTGATCATTCCAAATCGCATCGCGATACCCTCTTTTTAAGTCTTGTGACCAATTTTAGATCAGACTTGTCGGCTACGAATTCAGCAGACATCAGATACGGTGGACCACCACTAGATACCGTGGGCCGTCAGTCAGTGCGAGTTCTTTCGAACTTTCACCCATATCAAACTACGGTCGATTTCAGATTTCCGCGAGATAACGCCTCAAGCACTGCTTAGGAACGTCAGGAAATTCAGGTAGCGAGTGTGCTGGGATGGCTAACTCGGGCACAGAGGACAAACTAAAAACCGCTGCCAGCATTTTGAACGGCGACTCCAAAGCCTGACTTTCGGGATACTTTTTGATTCTGCGCCCAAGTGGCTTCTGGTTTATGCCTTGTAATCTGAAGCGTAAGCAAAGGTTCTGGTTTTTTAATTCAGTGACTCATAGGCGGAGAATTTTATGATAGAGCTAATCGGTTATTTGTTTGGACTTCTGGCCTTTATCGGTTGGGTTTGGACATGTTACTACGGCTGGCAGGAAGGAATCGGGTGGTTCTTGCTCATGTTTCTCTGCCAGATTGGTGTTCCGATTTGGTACATCCTCAAGCTATTTGGAGACAGGCGTGAGTTCGAGTATCTTAAGTATCCTGCAATGCTTTATTTTATCGGGTGTCTTGGCTACTGGATCTGTATAGCTCTTTTGGTCAACCAGCAGCTCGGTGAAATTGGCCCTCCTCCCAATTTGCCAGCGTTTGAAGATCTCTAAGGAAATGTGCATTTGCATTTCAGTCTTTTGGAGAATTTACATCGCGGTCTGATGCATGGTTTTCGTATATGCTTTGTCATACGGACTGCTCCACAGAATGCCGAAATCGTTTCTGGATTGAAGCGAGTCGTCTTTTGGGCGGTCCGGATTTCGAGTCGGCGTTCTTTCACATCGTCACCGGCTGCTAACGACTCGGCAACTCGCTGAGCATTCGATGCAGTCCGAAGACCAAAACGCCGAGTGAACTCGGACGAAAACGGCCTACCTCGTTCTCGTATTTGCGGATGGCTTTGTGAAGTGATCCCAATCTTCGACACACGCTTATGAAGGAATGGGTTGGGTAATTGTTTCCACTTTGCTGTGCCGCTTTAACGTAGGGAGCGCAGCGACTGTAGTTAAAGCGGCGCAGTGAGATGCGAACGCCGCCGGGGTAAGGCCATCGAGCGAACTGTGAGGTCGTCGATGGTTGTAGCTTTGCCTCCATTGCTCGATCATGACGCGTGCTTCCTGCACGGTCGGGAATTCTTCGCAGTTCAGGCACTCATCGCGGAATTTGCTGTTGAAGCTCTCCACGTAGCCATTCTGCCAAGGGCTGCCTGGCTCGATGTAAGACGTGCCTACATCGATCGAGTCAAGGAACTCACGCACTCGACGTGCAATGAATTCTGGACCGTTGTCACTCCGAATGAACTTTGGAACACCCCGAATCGCGAACAGGTCAACCAATACGTCGATAAAGTCGTCACTGCTCAACTTCCGGCTAACTTCTAAGCCGATGCATTCACGAGTGAATTCGTCAATGATCACCAACATCTTGAGTGAACGCCCATTGGTCGTTCACTCAAAGATGAAATCCACCGACCACACATGATCTTTGTGTTCAGCACGGCGGCGTACGATACCTCCCTCGCTGCTTCCCAATCGCCTTCGTTTTATCGTCTTTTTCCGAACTTTCAGTCCCTCCTGACGCCAAAGCCTGTAGACGCGTTTAGCGTTTACTCTCCAGCCTTCACTTCGAAGGAGACGAGTGATTCTTCGATAGGCGAATCGTGGGAAGTCGACGACAAGTTCCAAGATTCGCTTGATCAGTGATGATTCATCTTCTTTCATCTTTGGTTGGTAACGCTGTGTACTCACAGGTTGCCCCAAGGTCTGGCATGCGCGACGCTGCGATACGACGCAAGTCTTTTGAACGTAATTGACCGCTTCGCGTCGCCGTGTCGGGCTCAGTAGTTTCCCTCCAAAGCTGTCTTCAAAATACGCTTGTCAAGCTCAGCCTCAGCAAGCATCTCCTTGAGACGCTGGTTCTCTATCTCAAGCTCACGCAGTCGTTTGGCTTCATCGGAATTCATACCGCCGTACTGACTGTTCCATCGCTGCCAGGTGGACTCGGTGATCTCAAGCTTCTGGAATACTTCTGCTTCCGATTTACCGGCCGCAAGCATCGCTTGGCCTTCCTGAAGTAGTTTTGCGATCTGTTCAGGCTTTCGTCGTTTTCGCTTTCTGGTCATCAATGATCTCCTTGTGAGATCCTTCAGATAACACGCGCATCCGTTTTAGGGGAGCACTCCACGCCCGCTGGGCATCGGAACTCACCCCGATTGCAGATGTTTTTCGGGTGCTTGTCAGTACTGCACATGGGAAGCACGGGAGGCAAAACGAAAAATGGAATTGCGGCGAATCAAGCACGAGCAAAAAACAGGTTCCGCACCGGACTTTGATGGCACGCAAACATACTGCATCAGTGATGGTCAGTATTTTAAGTTTGGAATCACTACTTAGGGTGTAGCGAAAAGGCTGAGGCAATTACAGACAGGACACCCGAAAGAACTCAATTGTCTTTTGCTCATCAACGCTGACGTTGAGGCGGAACTGCATGACAAGTTCGCGGCACATCGGATGCACGGTGAGTGGTTTGATCTCCGTGGATCACAAGTAGACGATGTGAGAGAGTTGTACAAGAATATCCTGTCCCAGCAGAATCATGATTTTGATTAAGTGGAACGCAACTAAAACGCCCACACCACGAGTATTTGGCAATGGTGGTTAACTGTTGTTGCACCAATAACCAAGCCCCAGCTTCAATACCTCTCCTTAGATTTTACTCAGTGCCACTCCCAGACGACCAAGCCCGCTTTCTGCCTCTTCTAAGATGCATTTCGGATGGTGCCGAGTACACAATGCCATCGGTGATACCAACTGTTTGCGACCTCTTACAGCTAACTGACGAGGAACGCAATCAGCGACTGCCAAGCAACCGTACTTGCATCAGTGATCGTTTGGCTTGGTCAAAGGTGTACTTAAAAAGTGCTGGGCTCATTCGCATGGTGCGTCGCGGCGTATTCGTCATTACTGAAAGGGGCTTGACGGTACTCGCGGAGAATCCTGGGAACTTGTCAAACCGCGATCTCGCCCGCTTTCCTGAGTTTGTGGAATTTGTTCAACGGGGGACGGAGGGGTAGTCAGAGCAGGTTGATCGAGTTAGCTCAAAAAAATGCCAGAAATCAAGATGACGCATTGACCAGAGTTAAGTCAAGGCCTAAGCTCACCAAGTTACCTGTTTTGACCATTGTGACGGATGGTTTGTTTCGATCAGCACTAATTGTTCTGACGGAGAGTTTTACTTCACCGTCAGCAGAAGACTCAGAGAAAGAATGTAATTTCGTTATGAGTTCATTTTTAAGTTCTACTTATATCCGGTTACTTGGTAGGCTCGCTTCAGTGGCGATTATCGCCATGAGTACAAACGCTAGTGCGGGAATCATTGTTGATATTGCGGAGGACGGCGATGACTTAGTCGTCAATGTATCAGGATCGTTTGATTACGGCACGTTCATTGATTTCACAGATCCCGGTACGACCACCGGGTTGGTTGGACAGGGACCTACTTCGAATATATACCAGTACATTGTAAGTAACGATCTACAGCGAATAGGTATTGCAAACGGAGTGTTGGATGGAAGTAATTGGTCGTCATTGTTCTTTAAGGGAAGCAGTCAAGTATTAGCACTTACTGATGTTGTCGGCGAAACGTTTGGTGGATGGAGGGCTGACCCGCAGGGTCTAATCATGCCTAATGGCTATGTTTCCGGCACCGTATGGGAATCGTCAGCCAGGATAGTAGGTCCTATCGGCGTTAAGCCTGCCAGTGGCTCATATGCAACCTTCACACTGAACGAGACCGGCGACACATTCACTATGCGTTATAATTCGTCATTTACACCCGGCGCCGGCGCTACAGTCCCAGAACCCAGTACCGCTATCGTAATGGGCTTACTTGGTATCGTAGGCTTTGCAGGTAACCGTCGACGTCGTCGTCAAGAATCAGTTGCTTAGCATATCCACACAGGCCACCAGCGGCCCACTGTTTCCATCGTCTCACGTAACCCTCGATCGCTTGCAGGATCGAGCCTTGCTCGTAAAGCCTGGTCACACGTGAGACGAATCGCTGTCTAGCTTTCTTAGCCACTGTCAGTCCAACGGTAATCGTCAGGTACCCCGTGGCGAGACGCGTCTACTAACCAGCGTGCCGCGATTTTACACGCGGGAACGCTGGCTTCTCGTTGCCATAGCCGATGACCAGACGGCAATAATCTCCGCGGGGAGAGGTCATCGCTTGCGGATTGTGAGGTTGATAACGACTAGGCAACCCCCGTCCTCTCAAACGGAGAGCCTAGCAACTTCACAGGCCAGCAGCACGGGTGATATTTCTAGCGAAGCATTTGGGCGATGCAGGCTCTAATGGCTGTCGGAAACGTGCTTTAGTCGGAGATATCGATGAAAAAGGGTTCGCCGAATAAATCCGAGGTCTCTACCTTTAAAGCAATGAAAGGGTCAGGGGGGGGCGAGGAAGTAGGGGAAATACTGGAAGCGGCATTAGTTGAGGAGAGAATTCCCGAAGGAGATTTGTGGCATTTGCGACAGAGGGACATTACGCATGAAGGAACATGGAGCGGCTTAAAAACGCTAACGTCTGGAAATAAAGCGAAATCAATTAGATACCATGCTGAGCGTATTTTTGCGATTTCCGTCGACACGCTCTGCCTCTGTCTTTTTGTTGCAATAATCATTGTGATGTTTACAGCTGTCATTGGGCTTGCATTACTGTTCAAGGGTTTCGCAACTGGCGAAATTCCAATGCATTGATGAAAAATTTGCAGTAAGCATCTAGAACCGCGTTTTCTAGAAGTCACTACATCGTTGGGTAGATTGCAGGGGCGTCTTGAGGAACCCTGCAACCTCACAGCCCAGCAGCACGAGTCATGTTTTTAGCGAAGGATTTGAGCGATGCAGGCTCTGGTAGCGGAACACTCGCTATCTAATACTGGACCATCATGTGAATAAGAAACACTGGCAAGTACTCCGGAAGAAGGTGGCTCTGGCAGTGTGGCTGGTCCGGTGATTGGCACTGGGGCTGGTTGTGGGATTGTCACAATCGTCTTGGTGTCGCTGTGGCTTGGAGTAAGTGCCTATGTGGCTTACGAAGCGTCTCCAGCCAACCCAATACAGGGAACCACGAATGGCGGCAGTTTTGTAGTGTGGTTTCTTTGCTTATCAGTTTTTTATTTGATCTTCTTGATACCTGCCCTTCTTGGCGGCTGGTTGATATGCGGATTGATCGGATGGGCGTACCTAACTCCCCCGAAGTCGATTGCTGTTTTTAAGCCGGATGTTAGAAAGCATAATGAAACGTCATCTGAGAATGTGCCGATCTCTTTAATCATGATTTTGGGAGTAGCTGTGGTTTGGTTCACCGTCTGGTGCGTCACTCGCGACCCGTGGTGGTTCATCAACGGACGTGATGCTTTCAGATAGGTAGCCAACTTCACAGCCCAGCAGCACGAGTGAGGTTTCTAGCGAAGGGTTTGGGGAACGCAGGCTCTGGTGGCGAAACACTCGTTATCAAATGCCGGACCATCGCGTGAACATTGAACCCCCAACGGAACGTCAAATCTTGATTGGCTGTGGTGCAGCCATATTGGTCTTTATGATTTGGGCTGCCGTGAGCATATGGCAGTGGTTTCAATATTGGATGGGAGCTTAGACTTTCACAGGCCAGCAGCACGAGTCAACGAAGCCCCCAGCGGTTGTCGTCCTGACCGCTCTTGTTGCGGTGTCTTAGCTTGGCTGGCTGTTCGTCGTGAACCTTCGCAAGTGCTTCGAGGTCACTACGCTTGATCGTGTATGTCTTACGCTGTTCTCCCGTGCCGACCTCTGTCGCTTTTAGTTTGCCGGCCTTGATCATGTCGCGGACTGACTGGGTACTGCAACGCAACTCATCTGCTATCTCGGCGACCGTTAGCCAATCGCTAGGAGAGTTGTTGTCTTGGCTGGACTTGCTTTCTGCTGCAATCAAGTGAAGTGCAGAGGGGATATCACCGCCTGACCAGAGAAGAGCTAACGCAGCAGGGTCGCTTGAGGCATCGAGTATCGCCTGCCAGTTCTCATTGGCTATTGCCTCTGCCGCCTCTATGAAAGTCCAAGGACTGATTTCACCCGTGTTTTTGAATTCCTCAGCATCCAACATCAAGCAGCGAATCTCTGCACGTATCTTGTCAATTTCCATCGAACAACCATCCTCGTAAATGCTGACAGACTTTCTTTATCCTAGCGTCTGAAATCGACTCCCGATAATTGCTCGCCATAGTCCCATCGTCGTGACCCATTATCAAGTCAATGACTGGCTGGACATTCTTCACGTCTGCATCGCTTGCTATCGTCTCGGTCATGTGCCTGAAGGAGTAGAAGCCAACTCCCTTGCGGTCACAGCCTGCTTTTCTACGTAGGCTCTTGAAAGGCTCTGTCAGTCTGTCACTGCCCGTTTCCTCATCCACGTACACCAAGCCCGTTGGGGTCTTGGAAAGTGGCTCATGACCATCGTGGTCACGCTTTACTTCGTTAATTGCGTCACGTGTTTCTTTCCAGAGCCACACCCTGCGTTCTTGACCTGTCTTACCTCTTGGCACGTCTAACCAATAGCCATCAACATCGGTGGTCTTGAGCCTTGCACAGTCTAGGTTGCCGTACCCGCAGTTGATTCCGAGTAGAATCATTGCCCTGATCGTTGGTGATGCAATGTCTAGCAAGTCGCGTGTTTCTTTTTTGCTGAATTCCTTGGCAGGCTTGTTCGCCTTGTCTAGACGCTTCTTTCTTTTGGGTGTCCGACTCCAGTCACTGCCATACTTTACAGGTCGTTCGATCACATCATTTTCATAGGCCCACTTGAAGATGCTCCTGACATCCATCACGCGGTTATCAGAAAAAGAGATGCCCCAACTTGCGGGGAATCTATTGCGTAGTTTCGTGAAGTCAGTAGGCCCAATAGCCAGAGCGAGCTTGTTGGGACCGATATACTTTACAAGCCACTTCCCTGCTTCGTGGTATTACTTGAGCATGCGGGAACCCATATCGCCACGCTTGACCTTCCCCTGTTTTGAGTCCAAGAACTGTTCTACCAACTCTCTCAGTGTCACCCCTTCCTTGGTGCCTGATGTTTTTTTCGGTTGCATGCCCAGTACATGACTTGCCTCGTACTCTTTCCATTCGGCTAACGCTCCTTGCGGATCATCCCATGTTCCGAAGTAGAGTTTCTCACCCTTGAATGTCTTGCACCACTGGCCGCATGAATGTGCGTAGAGTGGAAAGCTCTTGCTGGGCTTGGGTGGCTTCTTCTTCTTGAGTTTGGCAATCATCGATTCCCCTTGAAAAGTGTTCGACAGTCATCGAGTTGAGCCGAAGCAAAAAAAGCTGTCGACAAGGCACGTGGGGTGCCTCTGGGGTGCCGCAAAAAAAGAAAAGCCCCAGAAACAAGTGTTTCCAGGGCTTTTGTAAAGCTCCCCCGACAGGACTCGAACCTGTGACAAGGTGGTTAACAGCCACCTGCTCTACCAACTGAGCTACAGGGGATTGTGATTTATGAGAGCTTGGCAACGCCGAAACCCTCTCCAATCAGCAAGAAATCTACTAGACGATCCGTTCTCTCGCAAGGGAGGAATGTTTTGACGCATTTTTCACCTTGGAACTCGCTTGGGCCCCGTCATCACATGAGATTTGGATCTTTCATCAATGACAAAATCTTATCCAGCTCACGGCACGCCGCCGGCAAGAAATCACGAACTTTTTAACGAGTCCAACGATTTCGCAGTGATCTCACAGCCTACTTCGCAGCGAGAGAGATGCAACGAATCGCCTGCCACGCAGGGAGCCTGCGCTGTTCGTGCGTCCTCGCGGCCTCGCTGAGGCTGTGGTTAGAGATTCACCGTTCTCGCAGGCCCAAGGTAGTTGGGACAGGTGACTGGTGGTCGACAGCCGGAAAGGGTGCACGCTAAGCCTAGCGGACCATGCTCATGTAAAAACTGAATACCTGAACCTGGTCGGTATCGGCCTTGGCGACCGGGTAGGCAAAGTCGAAGGCGAGCGGCGCGGGACCGAGCATTGGCAAGGCGACTCTTAAACCCAGGCCTGGTGCGACCCGGTAAGATTTTGAACTGAGATTGGAGGTGGGTTCAACCGTTCCAAAATCGACAAAGCCTACGCCACGGAAGGCATCGTCTGCTGTGATCGGAAAAATATATTCCAAGGTGTTGAGCCATTGGAAACGTCCTCCCACCTCAATGTTGCCTTGGCCCGGAAAGCTTTCCACCGGACTCGCTCCACGAAATTCGAAACCTCGAATCGTGGCATAACCACCAGCAAAGAAGTTTTCGTAGATGGGTGTGTCTTTCCCGCTGTAGCCGGCTCGCGTTGAAAATGAGAATGTCTGTTTGCCGGAGCCGTCAGCACGTTCTGCAACCAACCAGTAACGGCGAAATTCAAGTTCGAATCGAGGGTATGAAAAATCGCCAAATGCCTGCTCAAAGTTGGCTTCAAAAAAGTGGCCCCGAGAAGCTTGGATGGGACTGTCTCTGGTGTCGTGAACCAAGGCCAGTTCCCCACTGAATAGCGATGTTTTTCCGTAGACCCCGGTTGGTTGTGCTTGTAGCTGAGGGATCGTGTTATCGGGATCATATCCACCCATGTCGACACGCTGTCCGGTAATGCCGGCTGAAATCGAAAGGTCGGGGGTGATCCGGTACCCGAAGGACACGCGACCACCGAGACGCTCTTCGTCCCAGTCATTAAACCGGCGGTCATACAGAAAGCCGCTGATCGACATGCTGACTGGCTTGTAACCGAACAAGTTCGGGTCAGCGAATTGCATGGTGTAACGTTTGAAGTTGGTACCCGGTGCAGCCTCAAGTCGGAAGGTTTGCCCCGCACCGCGGAAAGCCGTACCACTGAACAGGTCCTGAAACGAACGCGGCCAACGACAAATATCAAAGTTTCGCTCATCGATGGTTAGTTGCCCCGTGATTCCGGCGTCGCTGTTGACGGCACCTCCGAGCATGATGCGGCCTGTGCGTGCTGGAAAACCATTGATGATCAAATCAGCTTCACGCACGGTTGGGCCGGGTTGGTAACCCATGTTCGGGGTGATGGGGGCATACGGCTCAGCGATACCGGTGTTACCAAGCATGGGAGCGCCGTCTGCTGTCCCGTAGATTGGAGGACCGAGCGGAGGAGTCGTGGTTGTGGGAGGCAGGCCAGAACCGAAGCCCGGCGATGCTGGTGGTGGCTGGTAGTTGGGGGGAGGGGCATTGCCCGTCATGGGCGGCGCAGTCGCCAAGGATGGCGGGGCAACGGTAGGCGGCGAGTAGTTGGGAGGCGGATCACTGGGGAACTGCCTTGCAACGTACGGCGCTGCGGTGCTTGGCTGTGATGCAGCAGAGTTCATGTTGGGCGTGGTTGCCAAGTCCCCTACGTATCCTGACCCATTAGCAACGGTTTGGTTGTAGGCTGCAGTTTTGTTGTTGCTCTGATTTACCCCTGTCGCAATGGCAGAAGCGGTGCTAATGCCGAGGTTGAGGTCCGAAAGATTAAAGTGAACCTCACCCGGATCAGCCGGCGGTGAGAGAGGTTCACCAGTCACGGGTGAAACCGTGAAAGAGCCGTTCGACGGAGCCACCGTTGGACCTCCCATCGAAACTGGGGAAGCCGGTGTGAACCATGGCCGATTCGTCAGGGGGCTCACGCATCCTGCCATGCACACCAGTAATCCCACCATTGCCAAGCTGTTGGCCCAGTGGTTTCGAGAGGTGCTATTCGTATCCTTCATGCGTTCAGCTTCATCTGAAGTTTGAATGGTAACAGTGACTGACTGTTCAAAGCCGCACCAGCGGCGTGGGTAGGTAGTTTTAGAAGTCATCAAATTGCTCCCCTCGTGGCACGACCTTGATGTCTGGCGGGTCAGCGATCTGCGGATTGACTTCCAGCAGTTGGCTTCGTTCAAGTCGCCTGCGATTCAATTCAAGTGTTCGTCGGTCGATCCAGTCACCCTCTCGAAGGTCAACGAGATTCAGCATGGTTGTTTCTTTCATGAGGTCTGGCTCACCTTCGATGTTTACCAGAATTTCACCCACTTTCCAGCGATCACCTTCTGTAATTTCGTAGACGAGATCAACCACGTTTGACTCGTCTCTCATCACGGTCTTGGGTTCAACATCTGCGTAGATGTAACCAAGCTCTCCATAGCCATAGACGAGTTCGCCGATGTCGCGCCGCATCAAAGTGCCGTCGAACATGTCGCCTGGCTTCAGGTTCATGCGTTGTCGCAGCGATTCTTCCGTGATGTATTGATTTCCAATGATCTGAACATCATTTACCTTGAATCGTGGGCCTTCGTTGACCACAAAGTTAACGGTCAGCCACTTCCCACTGTCGTCGTATTCGATTTGTCGCCCCACGGTTGCGGTCAGAAACCCGAGGTTGTGATAGTAGGTCGCCAGGACATCAACATCCTGATCAATTTTTCGCATGTCGACGGCGTTGCCGATGTAAGTCAGAATTCCTGCCATCGGGCCACGACTATTGATGATCTTTTTCAGGCGTGCCTCACTGACGATGGTCGAGCCATGAATATGAATGCTCGCGATTCGTTCTTTTGGACCCTCGTTGATCCGATACACCACCGCGCCAGAATCTCCATCGATGCCAATGACCGAGTTGATTGAGACCTGATTGAAACCTTCGGATTGGTAATAGTCGACCAAGCGGCGTCGTGCGGACTCAATGGAGAACTCACTCAATGGGTCCCCCTTGGTAATGCCGCATCGGCTTGAAATCTCTCGCTCACCCATGGCACGATTTCCATGGTAAATGACGCGTGTGATCATCGGGCGTTCGTTGACGATGTACGTTACATTGACGCCATCAGGTTGCTCGTCGATTTTGAAGGTGACATGGTCAAATGAGCCCATGTCATTGAGACGTCGAACGTCTCCGAGGACAAGTTCGTAATCGTAAAAGCGACTTTTCCGTGTCTGAAGCTTTGACGTGATTTTGTGTATACCAACAGCACGGTTGCCAATCACGCGTACACTTTTGACGACCGCGTCGCCTTTTTCTCGATGGATGGGCAGTCCTTCGATGTTGCGGACGTGTTCGCGGAATTTTGGCTTTTCCTCTGCCGCTGGCGCGCCGGCGCCCCCACCTCCCATGCCAGCTCCACCCATTTGAGCGTGGAGATTCGTCGGCAACGCGGCTGACAGAATGCCTAGAAAGAAAATTCGGGATAGGACCCGTAATCTCAGTCCCGGCTGGCGCGCAGAAGTGAAACGTTGAAATGGGATCAGTGAAGGTTGCGGCATACTCTTGAAACCAACAGCACGAAAGTCTTGTATTCCGGTCAGTGGAGTCGAAACTCCGTCTACGGTTCCCGGTAATTACCAGTGCAGGCCGAAGTGCCACAAGTCGGATTTGCCGCGTTGGGGAGTGAAACGGCATTGGTTTAACAAAAAACATGAAAACGGCTATATTTTCCGTCTGTTTTTGTTTCACGTTACGTGCTGTTTCACGAATGCTTGCAGGTCAAGCCATGCCCACGATTGCGGTGCGTCTACCCAGCTTTGCGACGACGAGAACGATGCCTTTTGGAGAGCACGGCGATCGATGTGCGGAAACGGCGGATTTGCTCAGCTTGGTGGGATTACGAAAAGTAATCGCCCGCTGAGTTCACGGTTGATGCTGAGTTCAGAAGTAACGTGTTGAACGAAAAAGTTTGCATGGGCCAGTCGGCAGTGAAGTCCATCTGAGCCTTCTGTCGTGGACCTGCGGCGCAGGTGGAGGCCGACTTCCCGTTGTTTTTCAGTGCGTCACCGATCTGATTTCACCGATCTGATTTCACCGATCTGATTTCACCGATCTGATTTCACCGATCTGATTTCACCGATCTGATTTC
>NZHC01000110.1 GCA_002689655.1 Rhodopirellula sp.
CGCCTACAACAGCTTCACCGCTTGCACAGTTACTGGTGCTGTATCCGCGAATACCATCTAGCGTTGGCGGTGCGCTCAGCCACAGGTTGTTGGAATCTTTAGTTTCCATAACTGCGTGCATGATTGCTGGTTCGCAGATGTATGCATTTGGTTCATAGTTCGCTTGGCGAATGGTATCGACCTCACTGCTGAAGGTAGTCCACGCGACTGCTCCAGCACTGGTCGATTGACCGATGCCGCTGTCGTTTAGAATGCCTAGCATCTCGCCTGATCCTGAGCCGTTGAGTGCCAACTGATCAAGGCCGACAGCCAACGCCCGCGCCATGACATTTTCAACAGCAGCAGTGAAGTTGATACTGTCTTCTGCCAACTCTCGCGATGCCGTGCAATAGATGCCGACCAACTTAGGCGCGAACGACACTGCTCCAAAGGTGATATCACTACCACTGAACGCAGCGTTCTCGGCTTTTGTTTCAACAGTAGGATCGCCGGTAACCTTTGCCACTGTCAGGTTGTCGCTGTCAGTGAGGTATGTCTGAACGCCTGCCTGATTCATCACCGATGCGGCACGCGCCTTATCGATGATGTTGCTGGATAGCTGGGTCGGCACGGTGTAACCACCAGCAGAGTCAGTGCCTTCAGACAACACATTCTTGATCGGCAAATCCAGACTGTTTTTGCGGCCCGTAATGGCCGCCTGAACGATTGCACCGACGGGATGTGGATGATCTGCCTTATCGCCACGTAGCGGGGCAGAGGCGACCTTCTGAGAGTTCGTGAAGCACATTGCGCCGGAGCCCTTTAGAGCAGCAACTTCCGAATAGCCTTCGGAGGTTTTGTTCTTGCCGTCCATATCGGCTAAGACAGCTTTTGAGATCCTTGCGTGCTCTTTGTCGGCAACCCCCTGCTCTCGTTCTTGCCTTGCGCGAATGGTCTGCACCTTTGCACGGTTGCTGTCGAGAGTTTTGATTTCGCCAGAAGTAAGCTCGCGATCTTCGGCCTTGGACAAGATAGCCTCAGACTCATCAGTGATGCGTCCAGCCTCCTCGGCACAGGCCATTGCGATTTCTTTGGGATTGGTAAGGCCCCATTCGCTGATAAAGCTCAATGATCCATTTGACATATTTAATTTCCTTTATTTTCACCGCACTATGCGGCTCGGGTTCTTAAAAATTCCTGTACGTCTTCTGCTCGAAAACGCACAATCTTGCGCGAAACCCTCACTGGTTTTGGGAAGCGGTCCTGATCGACCCACCTCCAGATTGTGTTGGTATGAACGCCAAAGACCTCAGACAGTTGCTGGGCAGTCATGAGCGTGCTTATTGATTGCTGGTTGTGTCGGTGCAGGGTCGGCATAGTTCAATCTTTGATTTGAAAGGTGCGGGGGTTGTCGATAGCCAGTACGAAACAAGGCCGCGCACCTGGGCGAGGCAATAGCTCAGGAAATCTTGCGTTCCGTTTGATTGGCGGTAATACCAATCGTTGTCCATCAGCGCGCTCAGATAAGTAAGCGCGAAACGGGTGTCCGATGGGTCGAGAGTTGGGAATTCAAACGGCGTGAACTCTTTTGGCGGCTCTTCCATCGGCTGTTTGCGTCTTTCCATTTCATCGCTCACGACCAGCGTCATGAACGCACCAAGCGCGAAGGCTTTGTACTTGTTCGCGTCCGCTGCGATGTCGAATAACAAACACAACTCGTCGTGTGTGAGTCGCGGCGAGTAGTAGAAAAAGTCGTTCATGGTTCTGGTTTTACACTTTCGTTTAATGAAGTCAAACAATTGTGGGCATTGGTGATCAATGGTGATGATCAATGAATCGGAACAGTAAATCTGTGGGTAAAAACGCTGTTGGCTGCGAGTTCATCTGTCATGTTGTTTTGTCAGAAATTGGTAGCCCCCCGGTCACCGTCTTGGCTTGTAGACCTACCGGCTGCTTGGCCGTCGACACTTAACGCGGTTTCACGGGCGTCTGTGCAGAAGTGTCGACTGTCGACGGTGTAGACACGTTGGCTTTCGCCAGTGCTTGGGCAACGTCCAACACTGTGTCGCGTTGCTGGTCGTCCAGATACGGCCAGAGTGCCGTCAGGTCAGATAGGCTGCTAAACGCTGCTATGGCCGCGTGTGTGTTACCACCCGTGTTACCACCAGACACCTCATGCGGTGCTTTTTCCAGGTTTTCAGGCGGATAGTTGCAGTCCTTGCGGGGTAGCCTTAAAGCCTCTGGAACGTTTTGTTTCAGGGGCTTTTTGCGTTAGGTTGCTACTCATATTGCTACTCATATTGCTACTCTCGGTGAAGCAACAAAACGAAATACGATCACCAACAAACACGGCAAGGCTCCTAAGCCTGAAGCCTTTACGATCTTCGGCAGCAATGTCGAGAAGCCCGCTTGAGAATGTAGCCGTTCTCTTGCGGGTTTTTTTGTGGACATACTAGAGAGTCGGGGCCGCTGCAGAAGCAAAAAAAACTCCTCCGCATCGCAGTGACAGGGAGGAGCCTTTCTCGGGCGTTTTCATCACCTCTTTGTAGTGTGTTGGCAAGCCGGATAAACTGCTTGCCTGTAAGCAACACACGTACCAGTGGTAATCCCATGAGATACATCATCCCCCCCATGCTCCTGACAATCACTTTGGCAGGACATCCGATCGCCTCGGCTGTTTCTCAAGAATGGAAAATGGTTGAGATTGCTGGATGAACAACAATTTAGGCGCCCCTGAAATGTGACTTGTCCTGAATCAATTTTGCCCTCATCGCTCTACTCCAAGTTACGGGGTTTTGCTTTCTGCTTTTTTATCCTGAGCATCCCCAACGAAAAGGTTAAACTTGAGTATCTGTAAAACTTTGGGCGTATCGGTAGCTATCGCATTTTTCCCGCTGGGTGGGTGTTCTGATAGATCTGGAAGTCGGGTCAAAAAAGTGGCAGCGGAAACTGCCTCTGAATCGCAGTCGCCAAAGACACCGCTTCAACGCAGGCTTGAGCGAGCGAATGCAGGGGATGCTGCCGCTCAGTCCGACCTAGGACGGATGTATGCTATCGGCGATGGTGTTCCGCAGAATCAGGCGGAAGGGGTTAAGTGGTACCGATTAGCGGCCGAGCAGGGGAATGAGCTGGCTCAATACAACCTAGGTGTGATGTACGGCACCGGTCTCGGCGTCACGCAGGACTACGTGGAAGCGTATACTTGGTATCGCTTGGCTGCGGAGCAGGGGTTTGCACCGGCGCAGTACAATCTAGGTAACTGGTTCGACAAAGGCGAAGGCGTGCCGCAAGACTACGTTGAAGCGGTGAAATGGTACGGATTAGCGGCGGAGCAAGGACTTACGTTGGCGCAGTATAACCTCGGGCTTAGGCTCGCTAATGGGCAAGGCGTGCCACAAGACTTCATTAAGGCTTACGCGTGGCTCTCTGTCGCCGCGGCCGGCGGCTATCGTGACGCCCCTAAGTATCGAGATATAATCGCTGGCAAACTCACCCCAGGCCAATTGCTGCAGGCACAGCAACGGGCGACCGAATTGTTTAAAACATCTGCCCGTTGAGTAGCAGGAAATGAGTGAGGCCATCGACTGCGGCAACTAAACGCCCACACCACCAGTCTTTGGCGATGGTGGTAAACTGTTCGGCAGTAACTAGACAAGGCACTGAAACACGGGTGGCGAAATGAAAGTTCTTATCGCAGATGCGAAGGGTCAGATCTGTGGTGACTTCTTTTCAGAAACTGAAACGCAACTAGAATCTGATGCACTGCGATACTTGAACACTGGTGTCGCAGGAAAAAATTCGATCCTCATCGCGGGGGACAAGGTTTGGAGTTTTGACGAAAGTGATGGAGTACTGAAGTGCGAATTCAATCAGCGGCTAACCCTTGATAGAAGGGATCAATATTTTTACAGTGAAAGAAAGTTGATGAGTGCGCAGGAAGAAACACGACTCGGTTCCGGTAATCAAGAATCGTCGGCGAATCTTGAGTCCAAGTTGTATGCCGCGAGGATTGAGTACCGCAACGCAAAATTTAGAAGAGCGGTTGCAACCATAGCACGCGGTATCGGGATTTGTTATCTCCTTTGGTCATGGGGAACTTTTTTAGGGAAATTGCTCGTCTTGAACCTGCCCATGGAATATCTTTTGGACAGGGTGAGCGTGCCCAGAGCGATTTTTTCATTTGTCGTGTTCGTTTTCTTCTTTGGAGGATCGTTCCTTGTAAGTGTAGCGTCATGGAAGCTCGAGCAACTAAGAAGCCGAGTAGAGAAAGCACAATCTGAATTAACAGAATGAAGGCCCACACCACCAGTAGATATCTGTCCTTGTAGTGAGACCACTTTGTCTATGACTGAGAAAAAAAACACATCCGAAAAATATTCCCCTTCGCAGATTCCTGCTCTGATTCTTGGCATTGTGTTTATCGTGTTTTTTTTCTGGGATCCTATAGCGGACAAAGAACCAAGTAACGTCCTCGAAGAGTGCATCTTTGTGCTTGGTCGCTATTCCGCCCTCCCGATGGGGGTCATCTTCATCATTTATGGTTTGCGAGGTAGCCAGGGGCTTAAAGATTACAGCAATCCAGAGTACGCAAGGCGGATCAGGCTTAAGCGGTTGATTCCCACTGCGGATGTTACCGACCGTGAGGCGAGCGAAGAACAAGAACAAGAACAAGAACAAGGGCAGGAACAAGAACAGTCACCGTTGGTGTTGGTTGTTTTTTTATTAGGCATACTGATTGCTGCTGTCGTAATTGCCGCTTTGTTCGCGCTTGTGCGAAACAATCCCGCTTTTCTTACGAGCACCTGACGTATCGGTGCTAAGCGAACTAAAACGCCACACCACCAGTTTTGGCATTGGTGGTAAACTGTTGGGCAGTGAACAACACACCTCCCAGTGGTAATCTCATGAGATACATCATCCCGTGCGTCCAGATGCGTCGAGGCTGGTCTTGGAAACAGCTTGAAAAATGTCATTGAAAACGCGAAGTAAAGAGAGCGGGTGAGGTATGCCGCGAGCAAAAGTAATCGGATCGCACAGAACTATTCAGATAGAGGGGCTGACTGGTGCTGTTTTTGTCGGAAAGATGTGGCACGGTGGGACGTTCGTGGACGTTGGGAAGAATGCCCTTACGATGAGTGGGAGGAATGGAACGAAACGACCTATTGCCCTCACTGCAATCGACACTTTACTTTGGAAGCACCGCTAGGGAATTTGAGAAGAGTCGTGTATCTCGGTGCTGCCGCCTTAGGTGCTGCCGCTTTAGGTGCTGGCTCGCTCTATCTGTACCTCAGGCTTACGGTGCCCAATGTTGATAATGCTTTGTTGCTGTTCGCATATTTCTTAGCGGTTATGGCTTCCACATTCCCCGCTAGTTGGCTTTGTTGCTTGCTCGGGCGGTCAAAATGCCGACGGCTAAAGGAAGAATGGAAGTATGCTTAGCAACGTGTGCGGTAGCTGGTGTTTCTGGCCTTGGTTTTGTTGGAAACAAGCACATCGAGTAAATGCTGCGTAAAGGATTGGGTCAATAGTCGAAAGAAGCCACAACTCAAACGCCACACCGCCAGTAGTCACCCTGCATCAACTCCTGACCTGTAATTCATCAATGACTGACCAACCAAATCCATACAGCCAGCCGGACGAGACTAAGGGGGTGCTTAGCGGTGAGGCTAAGACGCCCACAAGTACGCGGCGGATTTGGTTCTGGCTTGCGATGGGGTGTGTCGTCGTTCCACTAGCACTGTTCGGACTGTATATCGTTGTCCTACTTGTCTATGTTGTTTTCTTTGACGGGCTGCAGGGTTTTGGCGTTTGATCGATCACCCCCCCCGCCCATTTTGTAGCCGCCCCCCACAAAAGACGACCGTGGCCTGACTACACAAGATTCCCCAAAATTGGAAAATCCGAAGTTCGTGAAAATGCGGGAAAAGTCCAGTTTTGTTGTACGGCTTTCGCCGCAAAACGTACTCTACTAATTGCAGCCCAGCCCTGTCACTCTGCCCCGAGTGGCGGGGTTTTTGCTTATGCTGGTTGCTGGTCAAAAAAACTTCAACTACTGGAGCGAACGTGAATCTTTTTTTATCTGCTGCGGTTTGTTTGGTCGTTGTTGTGATGTGCGGATGTGATCGGGGGCAGCCTACCCCTCCCATTGCAACGCACGTTGAGGACATGGACTTACCTAAATCAGCGGACTCCATTGGTCTGGAGTTCAAACAAATTCCCGCTGGTACGTTCATGATGGGTGATACAACGGTTGATGAACGTGCGACGCCTCATGAGGTAATTTTAACCACGTTTTTCAAGATGGGCGTTCATGAAGTTACGCAGGCTCAGTACGAGCAGGTGATGGGTGTTAACCCGAGTGAGTTCAAAGGTGCTGCTAAGCCTGTTGAAAAAGTAAGTTGGAAAGATGCGATAGAGTTTTGCCGCAAGTTGAGTGAACTACCGGCGGAGAAAGCAGCAGGCAATGTTTATCGTTTGCCCACTGAATCGGAGTGGGAGTATGCCTGTCGTGCTGGGACGAAAACGAAGTACAGTTTTGGAGACGATGACGCGGACTTAGACGCTTACGCCTGGTACGGGGACAATTCTGATGGCACAACCCATCCAGTAGGTAGCAAGCAACCGAATCCTTGGGGTTTGTACGATATGAATGGGAATGTAAGCGAGTGGTGCCAAGATTGGTATGGAGATTACCCGAGTGGTAGCGTGACGGATCCCACGGGGCCTCCCACGGGTGATCCCACGGGTGCTAGTTGGGGCTCGTTCCGCGTGCTTCGTGGCGGCGGGTGGGACGCCTCCGCCGAGGGTTGTCCGTCGGCGTCACGCGGCGGGAGTTACCCGTCGTACCGCTCCTACAACTTCGGCTTTCGTGTGTGCCTGAGTTCGCCCGGCAAGTAGGCGAAGCCTCAAGCAAGTGGAGTCGGAAGCGTAGGCTAAATGGAACCATGCGGAGCCGTGACTGAGATGCCGCAGCGGGTAGATCGAAACCTAATTCGACTTAATGCGCAATGAGTTGTCCTGTTTTAATGCGAACCGTACTCCACTAATTGCAGTCCCTGCCAACGCCGCTGTACCACCGTTTTACTCTATTGTAGGTGGACAATATTTTTGAAAGATGCACGGTCGTCACGCTTCCCGAGGGCTTTCACCTAAAGATGAAATGGGTTAAAAAAGCGGAGAATTAGCCTCGCTGTTTGCATCTGCAGATTGCAAAAATCGCGTCGTCGATTCTGTGAATTTAGCGGGCAATTTGCACTAGTTTCAGAAAAGTGACCATCACATAAACAAACGCTAAACGAGGTGAACAAAAATGTCAAAAGATCGGGACGTTGAAAAAGATTACCCTTTATCTCAGTTCATTTCCAAAATCCGTCGGCTAGCAGATGACTTGGAGGCAGGAACACCGTTTGAAATTCAAATTGCCGGCGAACGAATTTATGTTCCTGTTCGTGCCACCTACAACATTGAACATGAGCGTGAAGAGGGATCTCATGAAATTGAGTTTCAAATTAAGTGGGAAGATGACTGAATACTGGCTAAGTGCTTAAAACCCGAAAGCCATTGTCCTCGGATTTACTTGTCTTTTCACCACTACGACTTGAGGATTGTTCTTGCCAACCTGTCCGCGTTTTACCGCGAAATGTAATCCACTCGCCTATCCCCGCCGCGCTCGCCCTGCTCCCAGCGAATCCCACAGCCACGCCGCTAAGGTTTTGTACCGGCGGAAGTTTTTTGGTCTCAGATCCCCACACTGTAGCTGTGCGTTCTTCGAGTTCAGATATGCATTGACCAAGTAGACAACTGTAAGTTAACCCTTCTTTGCGTGGACCTCGTTTCCTGCTTCCAGCTCGCTGCTTATCTCATGCCAGCTTGCAAACGCAGCAGTGGGATCAGCCCATGGACCGCAGTTGCATTCCGCATCGCAGGGACAGGGAGGAGTCTTTCTCGGGCGTTTTCATCAGCTCTTTGTAGGGTGTTGGCAAGCCAGATAAATTGTTTGCGAGCAACTAACACACGTTGAGAGACTCGGACTTGTCAGAGGATCAGTTGTTAAGCCGGAGCGGAAGAGAAACAGAGAAAGCAGTGAACCGCAATCAGAAAATACACCCATTACTGAGTGATTCATAAGTTCCCACAAACCGGACTCCACGTTGGAATGGTGTGCGAAATGCAAAGCACAGACAAAGGGGTCATAAAAATTACGGTTCAAGCCGGCTACTGAAACCAGTGCTGCAAGAACCCGTGAAGTAGCCTGCTGCAAATATTGCAATGCAGAGTTTTTGTGGATTAGCCCGCTGCATGTTCAACAAAGTGTTAACTGGATGATCTGGATTATCGCGGGGACTGGGCTAATCATGACGCTTGACTTTATTGTCTTCTTGTGGAGGCAATGGATACCTGTTGCCAGCATTTGCTTAGGCGTGTTTTTACCCTTATGGGTGGGAATGCTGATTTGGTTTCTCTATCTAAGATGGCAGTGGCGAAACTGGCTCAGCCAACAGCCACAAATCGTCGGCGAATGAGGGCGTGGTCGCTTTCACCGGCAGCACTAAGCGTCACCAAAAACTACTCAGCATTTTTCCAAGTGCTTGCGTTCCTCTCCAAACCACCTGTAGTTAGGCAATGGTGGTAAACTGTCCGCCAGACAAACATCACACTTCATCCTGAAGTTGCCACGTGTCAGATGCACAACAAACCAGCGTTCACCAATGCCCGAAGTGCAATGGCAAGTTTACGCTGCCAATATCTGGGACAAAGGTCTGCTATCTGTCCGATGTGTAGCCATGAATTCTCAGTTAAAGGCACTGCCTAGCAGAACCGATTACAAAACCGCAGCACGTTTCACGGGTCCTTGGTATTTGAAATGAATATTTTCTTCGGAATTCTCTTCGACATTTTCTTTCTCTTCATTATCGATGTGCCTTTGCGGATGGTTCAGCGTCTGGTAGGTATTCAGCCTGCTGTCTCACAACAAGCGCAAGGTGCGAAAAAAACCTTATGGAGCAAGCGGCGTTGGTTTAAGGAAGTGCTGGGTTTGGTTATCACTATCTTTGCTGGTTTTCTTGTTTGGTTTTTCCTCGGGCAATGACACCAAACGAGTGCGTTGTAATTGATAGCGATTAACCCACACCACCAGTCACGCTGCCTCAACTCCTAACGTTCCACGTCACCGATGACTGACCAACCGAATCCATACGAGCCCAGCCAGACGCCAGGAAGTAGCGAGCAACACTCGTCCCGCTTCGTCCGGAATGCTCTTGCAGCGATTCCTTCAGGATTGCTTTTGTGTATGTTCAGCGGTTGGTACCGCATGAAGAAGGTTGGAATTGTGACACTCGCTTCTGGTTCCCCTGAGCGTGAAAAACAAATTCGCGATGAGTCGAGTGCTGATTTCATGTTTTACTTTGGTATCACTCTCTTAGTGTTTGGATTCGGCTACCTTGCATTCGTGTTCATCCGCAAGAAGTTCCGCGGTTAGTCTTGCCGTTTCATAACTGCATTTTCACTGTCGGTTGGGATCCTTGACTAACGCCCACACCACCAGTCACCCTGCCTCAACTCCTAACGTCTAACTCACCAATGAATGACCAACCGAATCCATACAGCCGGTCGCAAACGAGTAGGGAGGTGCCTGTCGGTATGGATGGGATGCCTCGAACCCGCCGAAGGATTTGGTTTTGGGTCGCTATGGGTTGTATTGTCCCTCTTGCACTTATCGGACTGCTTGGATTAGCCCTGATCATCTATGTTATGTTGTACGGCTTCATGTAGTAGTACATTTTACTAAGGCCTCCACCAGTAATCAGCCTGCATCATCTCCTAACGTCGCGCTTCATTAATGACTGACCAAATGAACTCAAACGAGACCAGCGAGACACAAAAGAGTCGGGAGGTGGCTGTCGGTGAGGATGGGACGCCTGGATTCAAAAAAAAAGTTTGGCTTTGGCTGTTGATGTGTTGTGTTGTTCCAATTGCACTTATCGGGCTTGGGAAAAAAGTTGCGTTAGTAATTTGGGTTCTGCTTGGGCGAGCGTGAATCTTTTTAAATTATCGTTGTTTGTGTGGCTGTGGTTGCGACGTGTGGGTGTCATCAGGGTCAACTTGCGACACCAGTTGCCGTAAACAATCGAGCACCAGAAAAAATCAACGAGCCAAAGCCCGTTGAGTTGCCTGGATCAGCGAATTCTGTTGGCATGCAGTTCAAGTTTATCCCCGCAGGGACGTTCGCCATGGGCGAAGGCGATGGGGCACATGGCGTCACACTAACACATGCGTTCAAGATGGGTGTCCATGAAGTCACGCAGGCTCAATACGAACAAGTGATGGGAGATAAACCGTGTCACTTCAAAGGTGCTAGTAACCCTGTTGAAACGGTGAGTTGGGAAGATTCATTGGAGTTCTGCCGCAGGTTAAGCGAACTACCTGCCGAGAAGGCTGCGGGCAAAGTCTATCGTTTGCCAACCGAAGCAGAGTGGGAATATGCGTGTCGTGCTGGGACGACGACGAAGTACAGTTTTGGTGACGATGAATCGGACTTGGGCGATTACGCTTGGCATCGTGAAAACTCTGGAAGGACAACGCACCCGGTTGGTGGGAAGCAACCCAATGCTGGGGGTTGTATGATATGCACGGTAATGTTTATGAGTGGTGTCTGGATTATTGGCATGGAGACTACCCTAGTGGTAGCGTGACGGACCCCACTGGTCCTACGACTGGCTCGGGTCGCGTGGGCCGCGGCGGCACCTGGGGCGGCACGGCTTTCAACTGTCGGTCGGCATACCGCAACGGGTATCCGCCGTCGGAGCGATATAGCTTCCTCGGCTTTCGTGTGGTCTGTGTTCAATCTGGCAAATAGGCGGAGCTGCGACTGAGTTGCCGCAGCGTAGTTACCTTCCCCCCCCCATCGAATTGCACCATTGTGAGTGAGAGAATCTTGATCGCGCGAACTGCTATGTCGAATCATTCAATGGTACGCTTCGCGATGAATTGCTAAACCGTGAAATCTCTCTGAGCTTCGAGGAAGCTTGCTGGGTGATTGATCGTTGGCGACTCCATTACAACCATCACCGAATCCACAGCTGATTGAATTATTAAAGTCCTGCCGCTTACGCGGCCGGCTGTGTTCTTTCGGTTACGCCTCAGCCTCCACGACACAACCGCGTTACCGGGCGTGATTCTTTCATTCAACCTGTTGCAAAGTCGGGGGGAGTCAAACGAGTGGCACAACCAACAGCCACACCACCAGTACTTGGTATTTGCTGTGGTGAGAAAATGCTGGCTCTGGCAGTGTCTTCTGCCATCGTTTGCTTCTAGAAGCGTGATTTAGAGGTCCGCAGATGAATCTAGTAAAAGAACTACTTGTCGCCGTTGCCTTCTTGGGTCTGTCTTGGATTCTGGTTCGGCTCGTTTAGGCCCTTTATTTGGAGCTTAGTCGCTGCTCCAGTAAAGATCGCTTGTTCTCTGAATTCGAAGCTTTCAAAGAGTCAGTCTCTCGAGAGGTTCGGGGAGAAAAGCATTGGGCGCATTCGGGCTTTTGCAGGAGACTCGGAGGCGTTTCAGACATTTCTGCGGGATAGGAGAGGGGAAACGGGTTTGCGGTCACGGTCTTCATCTGGTCGTTTGCAACCAATCTTCTGGCTCCTTTGGCGATGGGCTTATTTTTGTGGTCTGTTTGACGTGATTCTTGGAGCCTGCCTGTGGCCGACTAGTGGGGGCCTTGATCGAAAAAGAGTTGTTATTTTAGAAAGCAACCGACTCCATACAGCGAGACGCCAGAGAGTAGTAAGGTGGCTGCAGGTGCGGACGGGATGCCTAGCAAAAAGCGAAGCCACCTGCTCTTGCTGATTGTCGCTTGTGTAATAACACTTGGACTGATTGGCTTAGCGTTTATTGGGTTTCTGATTCAGCAGAATTTAATCTCCTGATTTTGAATTGATGACTAATACCCCCCAAACTGTTGGCTTTGCGTCCAGCCGGCAGACGAACGCCGCCTGCGTACACAACATCTGGGGCAAACGCGGCTGGGGTGGGGAATTCTTTTATTCGGGGCATAATTCAACCTTTCGATCAATGCGTGGATTTCATTTTTCATCTTCTTTGGAAGATCGTTCCTCGTTGATGTCCCTTTGCCCAAGATCGAGCAACTCGAAACCGAGTACGGAAAGCACAACCTCTATAAAGCAACCAACGCCCACACACCCAGTAGTTAGCAATGGTGGTAGACTATTCGCGAAACCAGCAACATATGACCCAGTGGTAGATCCATGAAATTTATACTCGCAACTGCACTGCTTATCGCAACCGGACAAACCTCCTTTTCAAATGAGTCCGATCCGGAAAAGCCGGCGGAAGGCATCGATCGACAAGCCTTCGAACTGATGATTGGAATGTACGAAACGGTGTCGTGGAACGATGGAACTCAAGTCCATACACCGCCTGCAATCAGTGGACGATGGTCATTCATCAATGGGAAGACAATGGCAATCATTCACAATCGTATTGATCCCAAGAACGTAATCACCTCGGTTGGGTGGGGATACGGTATCTTCGACGATGGGAAATTTAAATACGCTTACCCAGAGTGGGTCACAGTGAAAGGTGACGAATCTAAATCCTCCGTCAAAGCAGGTGGACCCTTTGAAGGGGAGCGTGAATACAGTGTTAGATTCGAAGGTGAGCGTATGGTAATGACGTCAAAATCAGGTAAGCAGGTGTGGGAGGTAAGCCCTGATGGTATCCGCTACACCGATCAAGAATGGGGGGTGAACAAAGTATATGCTCAGCGGATTTGGAAACGAGTCAGCGGGAAGGTTGAGAGTGAAGACAATGACAAGTGAGAGTCGATAGGGGTGGCCTCTCTAACTACCCCTACCACAAACGCTAATGTTAGAGATTGCATCCTCTGCTGGCGTCTCACGTCATCAATGACTGACCAACCGAACCCAAATAGCTAGACGCCAGAGCTTAGGGACGGACCCGTCGGTATGGACGGTGCACCGAAAAGTCAGGGTAGATTTTGGTCTTTCCTATTCATCGTGCGTGTTGTGACTATTGCATTTGTCGGGCGACTGATACTTGGGTTTGTCGCTGTCGTCGTCACAGTGCTGTGATAACCTTGCCAAGCTGTCTTTTCTGAGTTGGGTGGTTAGTGACCAGGCTGACAGGGCTCCAATGAAGAGGATGGGCAATGATGTCAGCAGAAGGATACTTTGCATTGCTGTCTCGGCGTTTCGGGTCTTCTGGTGGGCATCGATCCATAACAGGGCGATTGGCAATGCGGCTAGCGCGAAGGCCCAGAAGACTCGATTCCATTTCGCTGGTTCTTGGCCGGGCTGTTGTTTTGGCGTCACCGCAGATGCAAGGATGTAGGAAGCGGAGTCATAGGTGGTGGCACAGAAAATAACGCAGATTAGGCAGAAGGCTCCAGTGGCCAGTTTGGACAGCGGCAGAGAGTCCAAAATTTTGGTAATTGCTAAAACGTAACCACCGTCTTTGCTGTTCAAGGTGGTTAGGATGTCGGCGTTTTCAACCGTATCCAGATGCATGGCATAATTTCCCATGATCATGAAGAACAACATGCAGCCAGCGGATCCGTAAACCAGCATTCCAAAAATGACTTGCCGAATCGTTCTGCCGCGGGAAATCCTGGCGACGAACAGGCCAACGAATGGAGCATACGCTATCCACCACGCCCAATAGAATACAGTCCATGATTCCACAAACCGGGATTCTGTAAACGGATCCATCCAAGTGCTCATGACAACGAAATTCTGGGTCATGAAACCCAGCGAGCTCAGGGACGCCTTAAGGATATACAGGGTGGGCCCAACCGTCAGTATGAATAGTAGCAGCGACAGGGAAAGGTAGACATTCCAGTCGCTTAGCAACCTGATACCCTTTTTGAGTCCAAGGTAGGCACTGATGGAAAAAAGGGTAACACATGTTAGTGCCGTAATGACTTGTAGATGAAAGCCGTTTGCAATTCCCGTCAGGTGACAGAACGCGCCTGAGATAAGGGGGGTTGAGATTCCCAGCGAATACCCGGCACCGCCAAGCAGGCTCAATACGAAAAGGATGTCAGTGATTTTGGCGAAAGGTCCCTGAAGGCCCTTGTCACCGAGGATCCCGTGGAGCGAAGTGCTAAAACGAAGCCAAGGAACTTTCTTAACGTGATACGGATACGCTATGGCAATCGCGGGGAGGCAGTAGATCGCCCACGCAATGGGACCCCAGTGGAATAAAGGGTACGCACCTGCCCAGTCGGCCGCTGACAATGATTGTGACGCAACGCCGTGCGGAGGTGACAGGAAATAATATCCCCATTCCACCGGTGCCCAACGCATCAGACCCCCGCCGATGCCCGCGCAGAACAGCATTCCAGCCCATGAAACTTCCTTGAACTCGATCGCTTCGCTTTCATCACCCAGTTTGATGTTTCCGTAAGGGCTCATCCCCAGCCACACCAGAAAGACGAAACATGCCACACCGGCGGATAGGTAGAATACTCCGCAATTGATTGAAATCCATTGGTACAAGCCATCCAATTTCAATGCACTTTGGACTGGAAAGAACACCAATGGAATCGACAAGCCCAACAATAGCGTTACACACGTGGTGAAACTCTGTTTGCATATAAGTGAATCGTCATGTGTTGGTTGATTCATCCCGCCTACTCCCGCAGATGCTGGTACTCGATTGCCGCGGTCGTGCTGGTCAGTTTCAAGAGACGGCAGGAAAAGTCGCTCCGTTGCGATGAGGGTCTTTTCCATGCAACAGTCTAGGTGAACGCGGCGCTTCCGGGAGCGTCGGGCAGCGTCATTGGGAATTAGCTGCGACGGCGGAGTAGTCAGCGATCACCTCACCAGTGGTATCGTCAGCATACTTAATCTAGTTGCCGTTACACTTCTCAACCAATGCAACCTAACAATCCCCAACACTATTTGCTGGAAATCTGACGGTATCAATGAAAAGTGATCACGCCCACGTGTCTCGGTCGCAGGTGTTGTAATTTTCTTTCTGTACTTTCGATTTGAGTATGTTGCCGCGTTCTGATTCGTGAGCTTACGAACGGATCAGAACGCGGCAGCATCGGCGACCGCTTGTAAGAGCGGGCCAGATCGGTTTCTTTTCAAGGTTCTCACACAACGAAAAGGAACACGACCGTGACCCACCAGATGCAATCTAACGAACTCAGCGAAGCTGTCCAGCTACTTGTCGACAACGGCTTTGACGGAATGGCAAATACGATGCAAAGTGTTCTCAATGAAGCCATGAGGATTGAACGCTCCGAGTGCATCGGTGCCGAGCCCTACGAGCGAACGAAACAACGCCGCTCGTATTCCAATGGATTCAAGGACAAGACCGTCGATTCCCCACTTGGCGAGCTCGCATTGAAAATCCCTCAGGCTCGAGATGGCGATTTCTATCCGTCCGCTTTGGAACGCGGGGAGCGCAGCGAAAGAGCACTCAAACTGGCTGTTGCAGAGATGTGCGTCCAAGGCGTTTCCACCCGAAAGGTCGCCAAGATCACGTCCGAGCTTTGTGGCCTCGACGTGATCAGCAACCAGGTCAGCCGGGCTGCAAAGCTGCTTGACGATGAACTCGAAGCTTGGCGAAACCGCCCGATCGAGGAAATTGAGTATCTCATCGTCGACGCACGCTATGAAAAGGTCCGTGTTTCCGGCAGCGTACGTGATTGTGCGGTCTTGATCGCGATCGGCATCCAACCAAGCGGCCAACGCAGCGTGCTGGGCGTGAGCGTGTCTCTCTCCGAGGCCGAAGTGCATTGGCGTAAGTTCCTCTCTTCACTGAAGACACGTTTCATCCACGGCGTGAAGCTGATCGTCAGCAATGCCCACGAAGGAATCAAGGCAGCTCGCCAGGCAACATTCGCGGGCGTTCCTTGGCAACGCTGTCAGTTTCACTTGGCGCAGAACGCGATGCATCACACTCCGAAAGTCGAAATGCGCAAGCAAGTCGCCGATGACATTCGCAATCTCTTCAATGCGACCGACGCGAATCATGCGCAAGAAGAACTGGTACGCTTCGTCGATCGTCACCAAGAGACGGCACCGAAGCTTACCGCGTGGGCGGAAGCGAACATTGCAGAAGGCCTGGCGATCTTCTGCATCCCCAGCGAGCACCGAAAGAGGATGCGAACGACCAACATGCTTGAAAGGCAAACCCGCGAACTGAAACGTCGCACACGCGTAGCGACTCTGTTCCCCAACGAAGCCTCCCTGTTAAGACTCGTCACTGCTGTTCTCGTTGAACTCAGTGACGAATGGGAAACCGGAATGAGATACCTCACATTCCAAAACTAAACCGAAACCGAATGGCCGAATTTACAGAAAGACTGTTGCTCTATCTGTTCGTTTTGCGCCTTAGCGGTTAAAGCAAGAGAAGTAAACTTCGGCGGACTCTTCGACAAGATCGATCTTGATGACCGCGAAGAAGAGGTTGCCATCGGATACATCATCAAGGCTATAGAGAGTCAGATTGCGGCCTGATCTTGACCAAACGCCGTTTAGATTTGCGTCGTTTTTCGCACCTTCGACGGACAGTGCAAAAGCTTTTCCTTTGAAACTGCCTTGGGCTCCGTGTCTCGGATTCTCCTCAAGTTCGTAGGTCAGGTAGATCTGGCCATAATCTTCCTGTTGCCCTGTAATATTGATGGTGGCTCCTTTATCACCAATGGAAATACTTGTGACACGGGCTGTATCAAAGCAGTAAGTATCACCCTCAAATTGCATGAGTTGATCGATGTTCATGTGCGGACGCTTGTAGAGAAAGGTTGTGATAGAGTTTAAGAGGTTCCGCCTACCTCAACGATAATATGAAGCTTTATCCTCATCTTGCACAAGCCCCTCGGTTTTAAACCGTGGATGCGGTGTGGTCATGTCCATTCACAGGGGTAACAGCACGGCACACTGATGAGAGGATCGGCGAGAAATATGCCGCGTCGCCTTATTCCATGTCGATTGCACCAACGTTTTCTGGTTCGGCTAAAAGAGTGCTCTGATTGAAAGTAGCCCAAGTCACCTGGCGTGTGCTGCGATGGCCGATCTTCAGCCGACAGCACGCTTTATGCCGCGCGTTCCAGACTCAGATTGGGAAAAGTAATCTCGATCTGTTGGTCTGGACATCTCTAGTTCTTCGTGTCCGTCTTGTCAAGCAAAATGAGCGTCGGCGGCACACCCGTATTCTCACGTCAATCGCACACGTGTTCTGGTTCGTAGAGCATGACGCCTCTGCGGTGCCCCGTAGTGCGTTAGACTTCATCAACACCTGAGTTGTCCTTCAGGAGTGCCATTATCAGTAGTCCAAGACAAGAGAAAACGCCTATCAGGCACCAGGCTGGGTTGCGACCTTTCGCTTTCGCATAGTAGGCGAAGCCAACGAGCACCATCAGTGTTCCAGCAAGTACGGTGAGTAATCCAAGAATGTGTTGCTCGCCTCCCGTCATGAATTGGCCTACGAACTGGAGGGCGATACCTGGAATTGCAATCGCGAGGCTTAAGTTGTTGTATCGCTTGATCATCGGATCTTATCCTTGGATTGGGTACAGTATGTTAAAACGCCGAACGCATCAAAAGATATTGAGAAAGCAGTGCCTCCAATCTTTCGAAAATCTTCCCTCTCAGTATCTGGTTTTGGACGCGATTGGTAGCGTGCCTATCGCAGGTTCGCGTATCTTCCGTTGATCGCTCAGAGGTTGTTTTGTCGAGTCCAATCTCGGTGGATTTATCACAAGAAAATTAGTTCCAGTCAATGGGAAGCGCTTAATGGTTGATTCTCTTTCTGGTCAGGGTTGCGATTCCGGGCGTGTCGCCGAGGCAGTCGCTTGCTCTTCTGTCAAAGCGTCACCTGACGAACTGCCCTCCTATCGGAATATGTATCAGTTCAGCGAGTCTGGAGCTTATTCTTCTTCACTGTTTTCCACCCTTCCTGATCGGTGTTGCGATACACTTAGTATGCTGTTTGAGACTGCCCTGCGTTCAGGGTAACACATTCCTGCATACGCCGACATGATTGCAGGAAATAAATCACGCTGCGTCGTTTACTTAGCGGCACTTCCATTGGCGTGTTGTGGTGGGGGCCTCATGATCCCGTTCTTGGATCGCACCTACTACGAGGAGCCAAAGGTAGAACGGTGGTATCACCAGCGGCGGCCCACCTCATGTCAGTGAGGCTGAACAAGCAAGAGCCTGCAGCTTGTGATGACACCATATCGAACGCCCGAAGGTGAACTGGAGTGATTCAGTGCTGAAAGTGTTAATCAGGCGGCAGGCACGAACCGCTCATTGGCTGATAACATGCTTTACGGGGGAGGTCACTCGCTGATGGGCAATGCGACGGAACTAGCCTTTGGAAATCTGAAATCTGAAATCAGGCATCGGCGTTCCTGATTGACTCAACCTTTCCTGATTGACTCAACATTGACACTAACTTTTAGCTCGGTGTTGCCTCCTCCCAAGGCAACTCCTCGCATTGGGCTGACGTCACCATAGTCTCGACCGACACAGATCGGGATATGGTTGGTATCGCAGACGCAAGCGTTGGTAGGATCAAAATCGACCCAGCCAAGGTCGTCTCCGGCGTACACACTGATCCAGGCGTGCGATTCGTCGGCGCCCAGCATGGGCTGCTCACCGGCTTTCGGCACAGTTCGCAAATATCCACTGACGTATCGAGCTGGCAGGCCAATTGACCGTAAGCAGGCGATTTGAATATGTGCAAAATCTTGGCAGACACCGGCACGCAATTCAAACGCCTGTTCAGTCGTTGAGTCAACGTGAGTGGCTGCCGTGTCATATTGAAATTCGTGGTGAATCTGGTCGGTCAATTCTGAGACCGCTTCAATGAGGGAACGTCTGGCCAAAAACGAGTTGTTCGCGTATTCAGCAAAAACTGCACTGCGGCTGATGCGCGGTGAGTCATGCAGGTACGTTTGTGCCTCGAACCAGCGAGGATCGTCAAACCGGCGAAGTTTTTCCGCGACCTGTTCCCACGAAATTTGAACAGCGGCCGGTAAAGGGTGTTGATGAACGGTGATTTCACTTTCAACAGACACAGCCAGCGACTGATGCAAAGATTCGATTGAAAATGAGGTAACCTTGTTTCCAAAGTAGTCGGTGTGGTGGTCGATTACATCCGGTTCAGGATCGATCGTTGTGACGATGGATTTACAGTCCACACTCGAGTTACGTTGTTTGATCGAACGGGGTATCATCCGAAGTTGGTTTTGGCAAATTGCCACTGGTTGAGAGTACCGGTAGCGAGTGTCGTGAAGGATTCGATAACTGGCTGATTTCGTCACGGTAAATCAAAGGGGCTCAGAGGTGAACGGAATGGGGTTCAACGAGTTTGTTTTGCGCCCGCGTGGTTTCCAAAACGCCCCCATGGAGGGCGGTGGCATGTTGAACGAGTCAAAGGGTCAAATTTCGTGGCGAGGGAGTTGGACCGACGAGTCGCTCACCCTACGCCATGGTTACCGGCTGGCTTTCTCTGTACTTCCGTTGAGGAGCTGCGTGCTTCCTGTGTGAATCAGATATCTCGCAGTAATTTCGTTGGACAGTCGAGGCAAACCATCAATGAGCTTGTTCAAAAGTCCGCTCAGCTCGGAGCGTTTTCCACTCAGTTCCGTAAATGCTAGATCGGTTGGTTCGGCCATGCGGACGTAATGCAGCAGGTGCTGGGCAGTTCGCTGGTCCTCGCCGCATACCTGGTAGACCGAATCGTTGGGAAGCTCGGCGATGAGTTCGTTGATAGCTTGCAGTTGGAAGACAAGCGACCTCGGATTAGTGTGATCGGTGATCAGCAGGTCGATTGCCGCAGTTGCCTGAAGTCGTGACAAGTATCGAGAACGGTAGGTCATGATACTGTCGGTAACTCGCAGCACCGAATCCAGCAGTGGGCCTTCGTCAGAAATTGGATGCGTCAGCGTTGCAGCGAGCAGTTCAGAAGTTTGGTAGGCGCGTTCAATCCGACGTCCAAGCTGTAAGAAACGCCAGCCATGGGTTCGTGTCATGCTCTCATGTCCCAAGCCCGACAACGCGATCAGATCAGTGATCAACTGATTCAAGCGTTCTATCGTTGCACCGATATCAGGGTTTTTAGCGGTCCCGACCAGATCGTCACCGATCTGGGTGATGATCCGGTAGCCATCACCGGAAATACGGTCTCGTGCAGCCTTGGCTTTTTCGACCATGTTGATGACACTTGCCTGCAGACCCCGTGGTTGGTTACGGTCGAACACTGAATCTGGCAACACCGCCTCGAGGGTCGGCAGAGCTTGGACAAGTTCTTTGATTGCGTAGTCCGGTGCAATTTGTCCGACTGCTGCCAAGGCGGCGAGCATTCGAGGTAAATCGACTACATCTTCGACAGGATTTTCGCCTGCAATGCGTGTTAGAGTAGTTCGCAACAAGCGTGCGACGGCTTCAGTTCTCTCGGCGTGGCGCCCGAGCCAGTACAGATTCTCAGCAACTCTACTAGGGAGTTCTTTACCACCTCGCATTAATCGAATCGGGGCATTGGATGGTGGCAGCAGGGTGGATTCATGATCGACGGGTGCGTCCGCGACGATCCAGCAATCCTGGCCGCGTCTGCCGCTGTTGGGACTGTGATCCAGAGACTCTGTGTCTGGGCTGACCCGAATCAGGCCACCTGGCAGGACATCAACACCATTTTCTGTTTGTACATGAAATGATCTCATCGCCATGTGCCAAGGTCGCAATTGCCCGTTGTGCCAGACCGGTGTTGTGCTGCGTGATGGGCGTTGTTGCGCGACGAAATGATGAGGTCGAGCCTTGATCTCCGCTATCAATTTGTCGCGTGCGTCAGTTGACAACTCGAGGGGATTGATCGGTGGTGATCCTGACACCACGAAGGCGGGGCGCAATACCAAATCATCCAAATGTTCTAAAACGTATTGGCGTTCTTTTGCGCCTCCGCACCAGTAGGTCGCAATGCTGGGAAGGGACAAGTCATTTCCAAAGAAGAACTTTGATGCGGCTGGCAGGAAAGGCATCAACGCTGGCATTTGTACCAAAGCACTGCCGATACTGTTGGCTACCGACACGGTGCCGCTGCGAATCGACTGCAATAACCCGGTCACACCTTGAGATGCCGATGGATCCAGCTCCAGCGGGTCGCATTTATGGTCTGAAACGTGACGCCACAGTACCTCGATTGGCAACAGTCCTCCGAGCGTTTTTAAGTTGAGCCGATCTCCACGAACGGCAAGATCCCGGCCTTGCACAAGGGTGTAACCCAGATATCTTGCCAGATATGCATCCTCCACGTAACGATAGCTGTGTTCACCGGGTGTGAGAATTGCGACACGCGGGTTATCTCGCATTCGGGGAGCAAGTGAATTGAGTTCCTGTTGAAGTGACGAGAAAAATGCGGCCACTCGGGTCACGTTACTTCTGCGTATCAACTGGGGTAGCACCCTGCTAGTGATGATCCGATTTTCCAGGGCATAACCAAGCCCGCTGGGTGCACGCGTCCGGTCTCCCGTGACCCACCAAGATCCATCGTTGTCGCGTGCCAGATCTGTCGCAGTCAAGGTCAGGCGATTACCTCTCGCTGGTAATTCGTGATAGGCAGGCATGAACTCGGGGTTGGCACTCAGTAGTTCCGCCGGCAGGATTCGTTCCTTCAGTAATTGTTGCTTGCCAAGGAGATCACGGAGAACTCTTTCGAGAAGTCTCATGCGTTGTTGCAATCCAGACTCCAGTTTGCCCCATGTCTGATCGTCCAGCACGAGGGGCACCACCGCCAGTTGCCACGGTCGTGACTTCTGTAGCTCATCCCGAGTGATTTGAAAATTGGCACCACTCTGATGCACCAATCGCTCTGCTTCTGCCGCGCAGGCTTGGATTCGGTCGCTGCCCAATCGATCCAGGTAGCCTGCAATGGGTTGCCAAACACCATCCTTGTAGCCACCCGCCGAGAGATACTCGTCATAGAACGAGTGCTTTGGGTGGTAATTAGCAAAGGGTGGAGGTGCGGGGGGAGTTGAATTCAATTTCACAGCGGCCAGCCAACGTGAACAAGAGTTTCCGCCAAATCGGCATTGCGGCGGTTTGTTCAATTATAAAACCGGTGAGGCGATTCCGATAGCCTCAGTGAGCGTCTCATACTCGACGTAAATCCAAGGTAACTGGATATGGGTTTTGCCCCGCAGCAGGAGTAACATCGATGATCTCGATAGGACCGCCCGTCATGCCTAGCGTATCGAAACGGGCCGCTCGTCTCGCCTCTGCCTCGTTTGCATTGATCGGGAAGCGGTCTGTGCCACGGCCGCCAGGGTGTGCGACATGGTACGTGCAGGAACCAATCGAATGCATGTTACGAGTATCAACAATTTCAAACCGCAGCGGGCAATGGATTGGTATTGTCGGATGCAGGCATCGAGGCGGTTGCCAGGCGCGAAAACGAATGCCCGCTACGTATTGATCCTGCACCCCGGTGCCATGCAACGGTACATTGATACCGTTGCAAATGACACGGAAACGGTTCGTTTCGAGACCGTCGAGTAACAATTCCAGACGTTCAACAGAGGAGTCCACGCATCGAACAGTGCCACCAGCCCCCGGTTCTTCGCCCATCACATACCATGGCTCAATTGCGGACCGAATACGTAAGTTAATTCCCTCCACGTTGATCTCCCCGACTCGCGGGAATCGAAATTCATGATGTGGAATGAACCAGGCTGGATCGATCTCGAGTCCTGACGACCGAAGTTCACTGCACACGTCAGCCAAATCCTTCCATGCGTAATGCGGAAGCATGAAGCGATCGTGTAACGTACTTTCCCAATGGATGAGAGGTCGGTCGTACGGCTGTTCCCAGAAAGCGGCGACGATGGCCCGAATGAGTAGTTGTTGAGCGAGACTCATTCTGGCGTGCGGGGGCATTTCGAAGCCACGAAGTTCGACCAAGCCAAGGCGACCGGTCGAACTGTCTGGTGAGTAAAGCTTGTCGATACAGATCTCCGCGCGGTGCGTATTGCCAGTCAGGTCAACGAGCAGGTCTCGAAATAGTCGATCGACCAGCCAGGGAGGATTGTCATGCCCACGCGGTGGAAGTTGGCTTAACGCGATTTCCATCTCGTATACCGCGTCACGACGGCTTTCGTCGAATCGTGGGGCCTGACTGGTGGGGCCAATGAATCGGCTGCTGAACAGATAAGATAAGGAAGGGTGGTTGTTCCAAAATGCAATCAAACTGGCCAATAGGTCTGGTCTTCGCATGAAAGGACTGTCGAGCGGTGTTTTACCACCCAGTACCATGTGGTTACCTCCCCCTGTCCCGGTGTGTCGGCCATCCAGATCAAATTTGTCCGTTCCCAACCGACAAACTCTTGCTTCTTCATAAAGCGTTTCAGTCAATTCGACCAACTCTTCCCAAGTCTCGGTCGGCTGTGAATTCACCTCAATCACACCCGGGTCAGGGGTCACCTTGAATAATTCGATTCGATGGTCGGGGGGCGGCGGATATCCCTCAATCAAAACCGGCAGCTGCAACTTTTTGCACGTCTCTTCCACTGCTGATACCAGATCGAGAAAGTCCTCGACACGCTGACATGGCGGCAGGAAAACGTAAAGTCGTCCATGTCGACATTCCACGCAAAGTGCTGTCTGAACGACATTGTCATCTTCGTTGTCGGGTAGCGCATCTCTCTCTTCATTTAAAATCTGCTCGTTGATCGGTGAATGATCCAAACCATCCATTGACCGACTGCTTGCAGCCTCTTGGGTTTCTTCCCGCAAGACTTCAATCTCGTTTCCTTTGGGGATTTCCGTTGGGCGAGTCAGTGGGCGACGCGGAGCCGATGGGTCAATGGGCGTTGTGTAAATTTCTTTCGATGCGTTGCTTTCACTGGGAAGCGTATCCAGTGGAAGACGTAATCCGATGGGAGACTCACCCGGTAACAGAAAGACCCTTTCACTGCGAACCGGCCACTTACCAGCCAGCCATCCCGGTTGTGCCTGCCACCATGCACGTCTCAAAGGCATCACGTAGCCGACCGGCGTCCCGAGCCCGTTTCGGAAGGCGCTAATCAGCATTGCACGCTCGTTCGGATCGTCCAGTTTGGGGTCGGTTGGATCGATTTCAATCGGTAAATTGTTTTCGCGCCACAAGTAGTGAAACGTATCTTCATAGACCGGGAACGTCAGTTTTGCGCTCACCCCAAGCTCGCCCGCAAGATGGCTAACGAACCGTTTGGCATCTTCAGGGGTGTGACCATAGTTGCGGCCCTCATCGGCAATCCATTGTGGATCTTTCCAGACCGGCTCTCCGTCACGCCGCCAAATGCATCCCAACGCCCAACGGGGTAGTTGTTCGCCGGGGTACCATTTGCCCTGCCCGTAATGCAGCAGACCACCTGGTGCAAATTTATCGCGAAGTCGCAGGAGGAGCTGATTGCTCAGTACACGTTTTTCCACGCCGACCGCGTCGCTGTTCCATTGCGGATCGTCCATGTCGTCGATAGAAACAAAGGTTGGCTCGCCACCCATGGTTAGACGCACGTCTTGTTGCACTAGTCGCTGGTCCACATCATGACCGGTTTTCATGATTGCTTTCCACTGAGAATCGGTGTACGGCTTTGTGACACGCGGGTCCTCGTGGAATCGCTTGACTGACATCTTGTGGTGAAAATCTACCTCGCAGGGATCATGGCTTCCGGTGATCGGGGCTGCACCCGTGTATGAAGGTGTGCAGGCAAGTGGAATATGCCCCTCGCCCGCAAAGAGTCCGCTGGTTGGATCAAGTCCAACCCAGCCTGCACCGGGTAAGTAGACCTCTGTCCACGCGTGGAGGTCACAGAAGTCTTCATCGGGACCAGATGGGCCGTCGAGGGATTCCTCGTCTGCGGTTAATTGGATCAGGTAGCCCGATACAAATCTCGCTGCCAAACCAATCTGCCGGAACGTCTCGACCATTAGCCATGCTGAGTCGCGACAAGAACCGCTTCCAATCGTCAGTGTCTCTTCTGGACTCTGGACCCCCGGTTCCATGCGAACAAGGTACTCAACTCGCTCCTTGAGCTTTTGGTTGACCTCAACCAGAAAGTCCACGATTCGGTCGGAAGCTGTTGGTAAGCCTGAAAGCCACTGCTTTAGTAAGGGTGTCTGTGCCTGTTTCACCAAATATGGTTCAAGCTGAACCTTAAGCTCAGCTGCGTAGTGAAAAGGCCAACAATCCGCCTCTTCTACAACGAAGAAATCAAAGGGGTTGATCACCGTCATGTCGGCGATCAGATCAACAGAAATCTTTAGCTGAGTGGCCGGTTTTGGAAATACAAATCTGGNAATTGGGTTACCGAAAGGATCTTGTTGCCAGTTCCTGAAATGGTCATCTGGCTCAACACTCAAACTGTACGCGTCAATTGGTGTACGACCGTGATAGGCTGGACGTAGTCGAACCAACTGAGCCCCAAGTGAAATTGGCCGATCGTACTGGTATCGGGTTTCGTGATGAAGAGAGACGCGTATCGCCATTATTATGTCGCCGAATGGAAGTAATCTTGATTCAATGCTTCACCAATTTGATTCAACTCCGTTTGAAGTACATCAACAAAGTGGTGCATCCCGCCTGCCAAGACCTCCTTGACACTCGTTTCCTGCAATCGATGTTGCAGTTTGACTATCACCTGTGTGGCTTTCCCGTGACTGCTCGCCTTCGACATGTCGCTGATTTCACGGAGCGACGCAGCGGCCCCTGTGATGCTGTACAAGATCGAGCGAGGAAAAGAGCGCTTGAAAAGAAAGAACCCGACCACTTTCTCGATGTCGACTAAATGGTGTTCTCGTCGATAAGCTTCAAACCCACTGATGGCGGACAGCAATGCAGACCACTGCAAGTCGTCCACTGCTGTGCCAACATCATCGAGTCGCGGCAACAGGTTGAAGTACTTCACATCCAAGACACGCGATGTTTTGTCCGCTCGTTCGATCAAACGGCCGGCATTTGCGAATTGCCAGCCGATGTCGTGTGACATCGTGCTATCCAGCACGCCAGTCCACTGAAGCGCGATTCGTCTGACTGCATCGAAGAAGTCATTTGGGGAGTCCAATGGCTGGGCCTTCGCTGCATCAGCGACAAAACGGTAGAAGTCATTCAGCTGCTCAAAGGTTTCGGAAGAGAGTGATTCTCGTACCCCACGAGCATTTGTTCTTGCCTGACGTAGCGATGAGAGCATTGAATTCGAATAAGAACTATCAAAAGCCAAGAACTGCGTTACTGTCTCCGAATTTGCGGTTTTATGCTTCGCTTCAAAGAGAGCTTTGTCTCCGCTGGCTTCAATGAGTGGCACCCAGTGATCGATCTGGTCTTCGGGTTGGTCCAACGTCAAGTTGTGCGTGACCTCCAGAAACCGGGCTGTATTTTCAGCGCGTTCGACTTGGCGGCTCATCCAGTAGATTGATTCGGCGACTCGGGAAAGCATGATGAAATCGCGACTCGGGTTGAAAGTTGATTGGCGTGGAAGCAGAAGCTACTCAGGCACCGGCGACTGTTTGACCCGGTTCCGCGGCAACCCACGTGTCTTTGCTACCACCACCTTGTGATGAGTTGACGACCAGAGAGCCCTTGCGAAGCGCGACACGAGTTAAGCCGCCGGGCAAGACCCATACATCGTCTCGACCGCACAGGATGTATGGTCGCAAATCAACGTGCCTTCCTTTGAGAGAATCGCCAATCATGGTTGGCGCTCGCGACAATGATAAGGTTGGCTGCGCTACGAAGTTTCTGGGGTCTTTCTTGATCCGATCCGCAAACTGATCACGTTCTTCTTGTGTCGCATGCGGACCGATTAGTATTCCGTAGCCGCCTGATTCACTTGCCGCCTTGACTACCAGCTGGTCCATGTGTTCCAGCACGTAGCGTCGATCATCTTCACGGAAACATACATGCGTCGGCACGTTGGGAAGTATCTGTTCTTCGTTGAGGTAATAACGGATCATTTGCGGCACGTAGGCATAGATGACCTTGTCGTCTGCGATGCCAGTTCCGGGGGCGTTGGCGAGCGAGACGTTGCCCGCACGGTATGCCTTCATTAAACCACTCACACCCAAGACTGAATCCTTGCGGAAAAGTTCGGGGTCAAGAAAGGTGTCATCTACCCGGCGATAGATCATGTCGACTCGCTGCAAGCCATCGGTTGTCTTCATGAATACGGTATCGTTTTCAACAACTAAATCCCGGCCTTCAACCAATTCAACCCCCATCTGCTGGGCCAAGAACGAGTGTTCATAGTAGGCGCTGTTGTAAATGCCCGGAGTCAATACAACAACCGTCGGCTGCTCAATCTGAGGCGGGGCCATCTCGCAAAGCATTTGATAAAGACGGGCCGGATAGTCGTTAACAGGTCGCACTTTTGATGCTCGGAAGATTTGCGGGAAATTCTTTTTCATCACTTGGCGATTTTGGAGTACATAAGAGACGCCCGATGGGCAGCGCAAGTTGTCCTCCAATACGTAGAAAGCACCTGAGTCATCTCTTACGAGGTCGGTCCCGGTGATATGACACCAGACATCGTTGAACGGTCGGAGGCCCATGCACTCCGGCAGGAATGTTGGTGCCGTATCGATGAGCTCTTGGGGTATGATTCCATCTTTGACGATCTGCTGTTTCGAGTAGATGTCAGATAAAAAACAGTTGAGTGCCTTGATTCGCTGCTTCAAACCCGCATCAACATGATGCCACAGGACGGATGAAATGATCCTCGGAATGATGTCGAAGGGCATGATCTTCTCAGTTCCTTCACTGTCGTTGTAGACAGTGAAAGTGATGCCCATCTGGTACAGCGAACGTTCGATGGCATCTTGCCGTCGAACTAATTCGGCGGGCGGGATCCGATTGATCAGGTTGACGAGCTTTTCAGCATCCGTACGCGGTTGCCCGTGTTGATCTACAAGTTCGTCGAAGAAGCCATCGGTCTGATAGTCATGCAAGACTGCTCCAGGGCCGACCTGTAACTGGGTTTGGGATTCCATGGGGAATGGTTCAGGCTTTTCTTCGGAGGAAGTGACCGCAATACAGTGCGGGTTTATCCGATTCGAGTGAGAGCTTACTGGCTCGCATCCCGCCGCCTGACGGAAGAAACAACAGTATAGATGTTGCTGATTGAGATCAAAGGCCAAATTGAGACTTCCCCGAAGTCACGTTAATCCGAAAACCGAAAAGCAACTTGGGCAGGCTTGCTGAGATGTTAATCTGTGGTGGGCTCAGTGCCATTGGGCTAATTTTGCTGGCAATATCTCCAGCACTACATCAGCTCTTGCCTTCCGCTTACACAACAAAGCAATTTGATTGGCAAGAATTCTGGGTTTGTTTGAGCGGTTGTCTATTGGCCGTGTCAGCGTCGCTTCGAAATGGCGAGCGGCAGAAAAATTTCCGTTGCCGTACTAAATGGGAGCAGGTGTCACCGCTCGGGATTGGGAGGTAATTCTGAGGAAAAGTTTTCGAGAAGAAGTTTTCGAGGAAAGCACTTTGCAGAGATGGACGCGGATTAAGAAGTGCTTTTCTCCTCGTTAGGTAACGGAACTTTTGCGGCGTCATGCGTCAGCGATCAACGAAGCGATGGTCCGATCACGGGTAACAGGGTTAGTTAGACGCTCATTGTTTTCTCCGGGGCGCAGCTTGTGCGACTTCGGTCTGCTGGTTCTTTTACGCATCCCATGCAGGCGATGGGCATAAAAGATGCTCGCTTCGCGATTTTCAGGCCCCGAAAGNCATGGCTCGGAATGAACTGGTAGCGATTGCGTGCGCAAAATTGTGGTTTTGATTGGATGAAAGTGTGGCGTTTGCAAACCTCTGAAGTTGTCTGTGTGTGGTCACGAAATAGCCCTTGTGGCTAAGGTCAGGATCGCAGGCAAGGCTGCATCACAGCGGGAAGAAGCAGATGATAAAAAGTTCGTGTTTATCGGTTTGATTGGTGCAACATGTGACACTGTGATGTGGTGGTGTGGTTTTTCGATAGGTTGTCAAGCTAAGTGATGGTCACACGTTCAAAGTGCAATTTAGCTCTTCGCATCTTCGTTGCAGTTTCGTTTCAAGTGAGAGTAAGTTTATTGATTACGGATAAGGCAATTTTGTACACTTTTGCAGCGCGGTAGCCATGCAGGTTTCTGTTGTTTCTTAACACATTGTTTCGGGTTTTGTTTATCGAGGCGTGGGAACGCTGGTTAGACTGGTACTGGGTGGTGACGACGAATACCTCACTACGATCGTCAGCGGGCGCTCGCACGGTTTGCTGGTTTGCTGGTTTGCTGGTTTGCTGGTTTGCTGGTTTGCTGACGGCGAAAAACCAGCGAGAACAGACAAGTACCTCGATANACTTGCTAATCGTTTGTTCGGCTTTCTACCGTGAGACGTAGCTTCGTCGCTCCAGTTTCCCACGGTTTTCCGAACCGAATAGCTGGTCGGGGTGGGTTGCGTTAAGTCAGTCGGTTTTTACTCCTGAGGTCAGCGTGGAGATTTTCAAATTTATAGGGGCGTTTTTGCTCGTTTGTTTGTCGTTTGGGTGTGAGCGGTCTCCACCCACGCACCTCGCCAAGATGGATTCGGTACAAGTTGATAAGTCAAAACCTATCAATTCGATTGGCATGGAATTCAAGTTGATCCCAGCAGGTAAGTTTACGATGGGGGAAGGCAATGACGCACAGGAGGTAACGTTTGACGCGCGTTTCATGATCAGCATTCATGAAGTAACGCAGGTTCAGTACATACGGGTCATGAGTGATAACCCGAGTCAATTTGAGGGTGCTGATCATCCTGTCCACCAAGTGAACTGGTATGAGGCGGTGGAGTTTTGCGAAAAATTGAGTGAACTAGCGTTTGAAAAGGCAGCAGGTCATGTTTATCGCTTGCCGACTGAGGCTGAGTGGGAGTATGCCTGTCGTGCTGGGACCGAAACGCGGTACAGTTTTGGGGATTCTGAAGCGGAGCTTCAGAATTACGGCTGGTACTCAGGAAACGCGGGAGGCATGACTCACCCAGTGGGTATGAAACGGCCAAATGCCTGGGGGCTGTATGACATGCATGGTAACGTTTGGGAGTGGTGCCAGAGCGTGCGTGTAGATGCGCCAGGGGATGGATCAGCCGATTCATTGTTGGCGGCTTCGGAGTCTACTTGTATGGGCCGCGGTGGCGGTTGGTACGGCCCCGCCATGGATGCTCGTTCGGCGGGTCGCAGCAGCATTAATCCGGCGTTTAGCAGCGGAAATCTCGGTTTTCGTGTTTTGCTGATTGCGCCTGACAATTAGTCACCCCCATTGCAGGCGTGCCCTACAAAATGGGACTCGGTTTCCACCTGATTTGTTGCCAAAAAACAAACGCGTTTACAAGTTTTGATGAGAGGAATCAGAAGCATCACTCGCTTGGTCGCGTAGCAGATGCGTGGCCCCGGCGAGCTATTTCTGTACCAACAACGGTTTTCACTGTGTTTTAGCATTATTCACTGTGTTTTAGCATTACGTAATCGAGCATTACGCAATGGAGCGCGAAGGAACCAAATGCGACCTGGTCCGGGCTGGGGGTAATAGCATGACTGAAGGGGGGGCTCGGCCCTAAGCTGGTGTGTAGCGAGTTTTCATTTCGCTGTAGATAATGTTTTCGGTCGGTAGGTAAATTGGCACAAGTAGGGCGACAAGTGAGGTGCAGGTTTCTCATGGTAGTCGCTCTGTCCACGTCGCTGGGTGGATCATAAGGTTTTATTGAGGCACAAGATGCAAAAGCGTTCCGCTGGATTTACTTTGGTTGAGTTACTCGTTGTGATTGCCATCATTGGTGTACTCGTGGGGTTATTGCTTCCCGCGGTTCAAGCAGCTCGCGAGGCGGCGAGGCGAATGAGCTGCAGTAACAACTTCAAGCAGATTGGTCTGGCAATCCAGAATTATCATTCCGCGTTCAAGCAGTTGCCCCGCTACGGAGGTGGCACCGATGGGTTGGACAAGAATAAAAACGTTGGTACTGAACCGGGGTGGATCCGGTCGGGTTGGCACAATTCTCAGGCACTAAGTGCGCGTGTTGCCCTCACGCCTTACTTTGAGCAGCAAACGCTCTGGGAACAGATTTCGACGCCGACTGATTTTGATGGTGACGGTGCGATCGATTTTCCCGCAATGGGGCCTTATCCAACGATTCAGTCTTATAGCCCCGCTTACGTCACAGGAGCAAGTGGCGCGAATTACGAGCCGTGGCTTACCGAAATTCCCACGCTGCGGTGCCCGAGTGATCCTGGCACTGGAGCACCTGCTGCTGGTCGGACCAACTACGCCGAGTGTCTTGGTGATACCATTAATCAGCCTTATGTGGGCCCATTGAACTGGGCGACACCTGGTTTTGCGATCAGCTCGTGGAATTCGAGAATTACCAATGCTGCTAGCCGTGGTGCTTTCGTTGCACGCACAGACTCGAAGTTCAGAGATGTTCTTGATGGGTTATCTAATACGATTTTCATGGGGGAAATCAAAACCGATCTTGGGGACAATGATAAATCCACTCGCGCCAATGGAACGCTGGACATTGATAATGTCGCGTCAAATTTTGTGACAGCTTGTGCCGATGCGGGGCACATTGATCCAGAACGTCCACAGTTCTGGTGCGATGGTGAGAACTGTCCCATCCCGAGTGGGCCAGGAACGTTTTATGGAGTGAGCTCACTTTGGTCGCGTGGGGCGCAGTGGGCATGGGGGATTCCGTTCAACAGTGCATTTAGCACGACCTCACCGCCTAACTCCGAGCTTTGTTATGATCGCTGGGATGAAGGGGGCGGTTCATTGCCGGCAAGCAGTCGTCATCAGGGAGGAGCTCATATTCTGATGGGGGATGGTGCTGTCGTATTCATGACCGATTCGGTGGAAGCGGGTAATCAAAGGGCCGAGCCGATTCACTTGAATAACCGACCGGGGTCGAAGAGTCCCTTCGGGCTTTGGGGGGCACTGGGATCACGCGCCGGAAAAGAAGTGATCGAAGAGCAATTGAACCAATAGGGAAAAGTGGTGTGATGGAACGAGTGATGAAAAAGAACGACTGGTTGGAAAAAGCGATCTCGTGCGTGGCCCTCTGCTTGGTGATGGTGGTTGCGAGCGGTTGTGGGGCGGAGACTCCTAAGGTGATCAAGGCAAGTGTATCGGCAGAGGATCAGGAGGCTGCGGAAAGTTCTATTTCGCAGCATGATTCCGATGACTACGCGAAGTCAATGTCCGAACAAAATGGGCCGCGGTAGTGGGTTGAGTATCTCGCTGCCTTGCTCCGCAAAAGGCTCCCTTTTCCGATCACCCTCGTGCCTTGGTCAATTTTCAATTGCCTGGGCGGACAGCCTCTTCATGAAAGTGTTCTAACTCCAGACGCGTCAGATTCCTGCTTGAGTTTTGGGTCCTTGTTTTCGGGTTTTTGAGAGACTTGTGCTCCGAGTTGAGTCAACATGTTTACCTGACGGAGCGTGGTTCGGTAGCTCACACGCAACCGCGTGATTGGTTGGGTAATTGGCGGTGCCAGATGTGCAGGTAAGAGCCATACAATTCAACGTTATTTTTGGCAAGATTTTGAGAACCTGCGGATCGGGGCGTATTTCTTCGCGTAGTAAGTAAGCCGATCAAGAGTACGGTCGGCAGCCAGTGACTCTCGGGGACTACGCTCATGGGTGATTTTTCTGTACCACCACGCCGAAAATGCACTGATTCCTGTGTTGACGAAGAAGGACATGCCAATTGGGTCCAGGTTGAATTCGGTGGACGTATCTATCTTGTCCCCAGGTCCTGAACGCGTCTTGGTAGCGTAAGGCTGGCGAGACTGTTGCTCGCACGGTTCAGCGAAAATTTAGCAAACGCAAGAGCCTCGAGCATAGTTCTGTGAGGAGATATTGTGACCGAGTTTCAGACGACGACCAGAAACCACAAACGCGTAGCAGAACGAGTAGCGTCCAGGAAGCCACGTCCGTGAGCTCAATAGAAACGTAGCGATGGGAGTGCGTCCCCAAGTTCCTTTTTGGCTTCTGCTGAAATTTGACCTTTTGTCAAATTGAGACTCTTGAGGTTGGGAAGATTTTTCAGATTCGCAAAGCTAGACTCAGTGATTTTGGTGTCCCTGAGATTAAGTGCTTCGATGGTTTTGAGCTCGCATAGATCGTTAAGCCCATGGTCTGTTATTTCGGTGCCTTGAAGAGATAGACGCCGGAGTTTTGGTAACGTGAGCAAGGACTTGACGCCGGCGTCTGTCAGGTCGCTATTGACCAGACTGATCGATTCGATCGTCTTGGCTCCTTCGGCAAAAACGAGCTCTTCATCAACGTTCTTCGTGTTGTTCATGATGAGCGTTGGGATTCCTGACCAGCGTGCCTGTCCGGCTATTGAAGTGTCTGTGTTAGCAAAAAACAGGTACTGTATCTTCTCTAAGGGTGCTAATGCGAGCAACGCATCGTTGGTGATCGATGTGCCTTCAAGATTCAAATAGGCGAGGTCGGTGTAGCCCTTGAGTACGTCGGTGATCTGGTCCGTTACTTTGGTGTTTTTTAGTTGGAGATCTGTGATTTTCTGGTTGTCTCGAAGACTTTGGATTGCTGCATCTGTAATCTTGGTGTCATTGAGGCGAAGCGAGTCCAGGTCCCTGAGTTTCGCAAGATGAGCGATGCCTGCATCTGTAATGGAGGTGCCATTAAGCACCAGGCCCTGAAGTTGTTGCATATCGGAAAGTGCTGCCAGTCCCTCGTCCGTGATGCTCGTGCTTTCGAGGTTCAGTACGCGTAAGTCTTTAAAAGTCTTAAGTTTCAAAATGCCAGCATCTGTGATGTTTGTGTTTGTCAGTTCCAGTTGAGTTAGGTTCTTTAATTTCTGTAATTCGTCGAATGCTGCGTCGGTAATGTCAGTGTTGTTTAGAGCCAACATCCGCAGGCTTGTCAGCTTGGATACGTGTGGCATCCCCGCATCACTTATTTGTGCATTGTCGAGTGTCAGTGTCTGAATGCTCGGCATTTCGGGGAATAAGCTGAGTGTTTTATCATTAGTGTACTTATTAAGCGACAGCGTCACGGTCTCGCCCTGCCCATCTTTGTGGTGGCGTTCCACTGCCTCGTCAGGAAGGCCACCACAGCCAGTTGTGAGCGTGAAGAGCGCGATGAAGAGTGCTGAGTTTATTACGGTTGAGCTATGCATCGTCAGGCAGACTGAAAGGATCTATCGAGTGAGGCGTTGTGATCGGTGTCTGAGTGGAAGCTGTTGGCGTTCATCACCATTGTATTGTCGGTGCTGTGCTTGCAATTTGCCAGAGCAAGCTGCGTGATATTGTTGGGTTCGCAAGGAGCTCGTGGTCAGACGCCACTCATGGTCTGTACGGAGCTAGTGAGAATGTAAAGCGGTATTTGGGTCACAAAACCAGGCGGGTGAAGCAACAGTTCTTAACCTTCGATTTAAAATCCGTTGTCAGTTAGGAATTGAGTTTCCGCTGCTTTACGAACCTCCGCAACGTTTAGGTCGCTTTTTTGATCCGAAAAATTTGGGTAGTTAATCGCGATTCCACGGGTGATTTCTGCCTCATGTAAGGTGATCGTAGCATGTTTCCAAAGCGAGATGGTGTTATTCTCGGGGTGGCGTTACCTGCGACTGTGCCAACGCTAAAGTGCTTTCTGTCTGATTTTGTTTCAAGACGGAGAAAAACGTTTCTTTAAGTGAGGGCTTGTTGCTCGATGACACAACTGAATCGAAGACAGTTACTGCAAAATTCGACGATGACAGCTGCTGCAGTTGCAATGGGGGCTTCCACGCTTGCCGTGGATCCTCAGGGCGAAGGTGTGCAATGGCATGACGTGAAGGACTGGGGCATTGAGGGTAAAGGATGGGACGCAGCACAGACTGAGAAATACTTTGATCGCCTGCCCAAAAGAGCAGAGGGTGAGGTTCGTAGCCCCGTTTGGAGCTTGAGTCGACACTCTGCGGGCATGTTGGCACGCTTTCGGACCAATGCGCAACAGATTTGGGTGGACTACAAACTGACCTCCAGCAAGCTGGCTTTGCCACATATGCCTGCAACAGGGGTTAGTGGTGTCGATCTTTACGCGAAGGATCAGGCAGGTCAGTCCCGCTGGGTGGCGGTCAGTCGTCCCACGAGTCAAATTGTGAAGACACGATTGGTGGCCAACTTGTTGCCGGGCGAGAGAGATTACACCATCTACCTGCCGCTTTATAACGGGACGGAATTTCTTCGCATCGGGGTGCCATTCGACGCAACTTTCGTGCCCATCGCCCCTCGTGCCAAAAAACCCATCGTTTTCTATGGAACATCGATCACCCATGGCGCTTGCGCTTCCAGACCCGGCATGCCACATCCGGCGATCTTGGGTCGCCGCCTCGATAGACCCGTGATCAACCTCGGTTTCTCTGGCAACGGAAAAATGGAGAAAGAAGTTGGCAAATATCTCGCGGAACTCGATCCAGTCGTGTACGTGATCGATTGTTTACCGAATATGGTGGGCCACGAGGTGGCTGCTCGAGCCGAACCCTTGGTCAGGCAATTGCGCAAAGCACGCCCAACGACGCCAATCTTGCTGGTTGAAGACCGGACGTATGCCAACGCCGGCTTTGTAAGTGGTGCCCAAAAGAGACATGCTGGAAGTCGCGGTGCGCTACGGTCCGCTTATGATCGTCTGGTAGCTGAGGGGTTCCAGAAGATCGGTTATGTGGAGGGAGAAACGCTGTTGGGGAAGGATCGTGATGATACCACTGATGGATCACACCCGAGTGATCTTGGGTTCTACAGGCACGCTGATGCCTTGGAAGGTGTTTTGCGGGAACTTGGGTGTTGATGATTGTTGCCGATGTTTTTAGTTTCTATCACGATAATGGGTCGCCCTAATTCGTCGCTTCATTGATCGCGTCGACGAATGACCGATTTCGGCATTGAAGAACTCGTTCATCAGTGGCGGAGTCTTGGCGGTGTGAGAGGCATACGTTTGGGGATGGAAGTGCTTGCTCTTGTGTTCTTTTTAGGTGCGTCTGTGTCTCACTATTTTTTTTCGTGGTTCACCGTCGTCTCCAAATGGATGACTGTGCGTTGAGGTACCAGTACTCTGCCGTTGGGAAGGATGGACAACGTTCTTATGCTCGACACAGTAGCCCAGACATCGAGTCAAGCAGGAAATGACGATTGAGTTGGGTAACTTGGTGTGCCTGCATCTCGCTTTTGATTGTCGGCACCGGATGCCTCTTTCCCAGCGAGGGCATGACAGATTTGTTTCGGGACTAGATGCTCACGGGGCTGACCTGCAATCCATTTGACGGTCGGCTGTTCTCCTGTGAAAAGGATGCAGGAAGTGGGTAAACAGGACAATGTATTTCGTCAAAGGATGAATCGTGGAAAGGGGTTTGGCAAAAAGTAGTTTGTGCTTTGATTGTGACGTGCAGTGGGTTGCGGTATCTTGTCCTGAGGGTGCGGACGCGAGATTAGTCGTCCGTTACTGCGTGCCAGCTAGCAGAACGTCGGTTGTGCGGGGGCAAGCGGTTGGCTCGTGCTACGGTGTTTTTCTGCGTTCAGTCCAGTTGTTTTTTTCCTCGACCTTTTTTTGAATACGAGATCGTGATGAATAAGTTGATACTTTCGATATCGTTTGGATCGATGTTGGTATTCCTCGGGTGTGTGCCGTCGCCAAGTGCGGATAGTTCCAATGATAAGCCCAAGGTGTCTACTACACCTGGTGTTACTGCGGAAGAAGCCACTCCGCGTGAGACGATTGGGAAGACGACCCAAAATGTGCTGTTATTGAAAGATGCTTTGGAAAAGGGTGGGGTGTTGGCTACCAAGGATACTGGTCCCTCTAATCCACTTCTTGCCAGCGCAGCGGCCTACCGGAATTCCGTTGCAACGATCGGGGCGATGGCCGTCGACAAGGCCATCCAGATTAGAAATGCGCAAAGCATTCGTGAGCCGCAACCGTTGACTCACGAGGTATTCATGGACGAGATTATTAAAAAAGGTAAGAGTGGTGGGATTTGGTTGCCAATGTTGCCGTATTATCAAGAGTACGCTTGGGACGAAAAGAGTCAGAAGTTAGTGGTGATTGATTTTCCAGCCAGAAAAGAAGAACGTGAAAAACAGCGGTAATATCCCTGACCAGTATCGCGTGGGCTTCAGATGCTGCCAACGTTGAGCAACAGAGCGAACCTGACTGCGAGTCCGCGTAAAGGTCGGCCGACGCTGGGACTGACGAGGTTCTAGCGGCTCGAACTAGTTGGAAAGTGGTGTTCACTCTCGTGCATGCTGTGACCGGTAAGCATGAAGGCGGCGTGTTGGCGAGCGGACCAAATTTGCAGCCCTCTCGATGACTCGGCAATATCTTGCCTGTCACGGCAGCTGGGGATTGCAATCCAATGTTTGAAGAGCAGAGTCCAACGTGGAACGCCGCCCTCTGGCAGGGCGGGAATCAAAAGTGTTGAGCAGAAGCGAGGAAGCAAGCGTCACAGAAGCAATTACCGCTGCATCCGAAAACGGTTAATCGGGCATGTCTTGATAGAGATCCTTGATGTGGAACAAAGGCAGTGTTTCTGACGACTCAGTGCGCCTGTCTTACGGGCGATACGCATCGTGGCGTCATTGTCGGTGACTAGCTGTCTTGTGGCCTCGGTTTTCCGTACTTTGCCAATAAACGGCGCTGTTCCGTGATGATCACTTTTTGCGTGATGTTCGAGCCGAGAAACACGATGATTTGGTCGTCCTCGATTCTTGAAAGCTTTACTGTGGTCTGGATTTCCATCCCTGTTTTCAGTTTGAGCACGCCAGGGGTCCAATCTTCACTACTGAGTTTGGTGCTTTTTGCATCCAGTCGCGCACTTTTCTCAGCCAGTTCAATGACCTGGTTCTCCTCGAGACCGGTCACCAATAACGGTTGCTCACCCAGCGGGAACTGGAGACGGAACAGGCTACGTCGGTTTGCCTCGGATTCAGACAAGTTTCAATCGATCAAATCAGGGGACGGGGAAAGAGTTCAGAAGGAGGCTTGCCTGCCACCGAGCTCGTGCGAGGACCACTCTAGGGATGACCTTCAGGGAATGCGGCGCACTTGTCAAGTAGATTTTGGCGTAGAACTTCAGTTCGGCGTCATGTTGCTTGTGCTTTTTTGAAAAGGCAAGTACCAATGCACATTCAATCGTTCCGTTGGGACGCTGGTGGAATGCATAACGCTCCTTCTCTACGCGTGGGAAGCAGCCATCTAGGATTGCGTTCTGCATTCATGTGCTCAAACGCTTGAAAGAGGCTCTGAGCACTATCGCTGTCAACAATAAGTATCCCAGCAATGATCCGGTCCAGAAAAAGTGTGTCGGCTGAATTTGGTGTTGGTGTTGTGTTGTTTCAGCTGAGTGGCTGTTTCCGTGCGGTTTCAAGACACTGCAATGCTGCGTCGTCGACCCCCTGCGGCGTCGATTAGACGCGGTAACTCGTGGCCAAGATCAATGATTCAGGCTTCGGTGCCGTGTTTGGTTTTTTTTCGGGGTATTCCAACGCCGCGCTGGTATGTAAGGCCTCGGCGAAGTCCGTGTGATCCAAGCAGCAGAGCGGTGGAAGTTAGAAGCGAAACGCAGAACTTTGAAGTGCTTCACTTCCCGGCTCGATTTCCCAGGTTACAGCGGCGCAAGGGTGAAGTTCAAGGTGGACAAGGTGATGAATAGCACTGCGGGTTTTGCTGGGTAGACAGCTTTCAGCTCGGGAGATTGGTGCCTGCCAGGAATGGCTGTCGATGTTCATGAGGCGAGCGATAGCGAACAGGATTTCACAGCAACGCGAGGTAGCTGCATTACAAAGGTGCATGAAAAGGCACCGCATCAGATGGGGTCCGCAGCGCGGTACACACACGCTGATCGAGAGTGGGTTCAGGGGTGGCCGCAGCCACAATCAAATTCGCGAAGATCAGTCGATTCCAGACCGATACTTACGTTCGACCCCTCTTCATCCTTTGGTTTAGAGAGTTCAAAACCAGCCTCGAATGCCGCAACGATCAGGGCTCCATTGGATATTTCCTGGCCGGCCCAATTTTCGATAACATGCTTCACCCAGAAACTGCTGAATTGTGGTGGACTGGCAACGGTTGCCCTGCTGAGCCATTGGAGGCACAGATCAATCTGCTTGCGAGGAATTGCTGGGTGTTCATCTTCTGACGAATCAGGTGCAATGATTCCACTTGCGATAATCTTCAATGACCTTTGGTCGTTGGTGATGACGGTATGGTGCACTGGATTGGTTGCGTGAAGGCGGGGCATGGAAGGAACGTAACAGCGGTTTCGTTCCATGATAACGATGTTGTGCTGGCAGTCAGAGGAGATGATGCCATGCGAAGTTTGGGTATTTGGCTAAAACGATTTGGACTTATGCTCGAGAACACCGACAGCGTCTCGGCGTTGAATCAGCTGTGCAATGATACTGAACGAAATTTCTGCTGGGGTATTGTTGCCCATGGGAAGTCCAATCGGACACACAAAGGCTTTTTGTTTTTCTGGTGATATTCCAGCAGCGGCGAGTTCACGTTTCAGTACACGTGCCTTTTGGTTACTTCCAATCACCCCAAGGTAGGGTGCGTCTCGAGTGGTCAGTATTTTGGTGAGAACAGGCAGATCTGTAGCGTGGCCCTTACTGATAAGCACGAAGAATGTATTAGGAGGAAAGTTTGCGACACGACTCGATGGATCGCGGTGGGTTACCTTGCTTAGTTTCGGATGATCAGCGAGCTTTGAAACCCATTCAGGCCGTGAATCGATGCAGGTCACGCGACAGTGCAGTTTGACCAGCATTGGGATGAGGACTTGGGCGACGTGTCCAGCACCAAACACCGCGATATTCCATTCACCTTTGTTGTGGATTTCGAAGAAGAGCTTCACTTCCCCGCCACACGTCATGCCAATGTCGGTTTGCAAGTTCCATGTAACTAATTTGCATGTCGTTCCACGATGGTTTTTGAGAGCCTCTTGTGCAAATTCGATGGCAGCGGCCTCGATTTTTCCTCCTCCAACGGTACCCCACTCTAGCCCGCTCGCTGTGACCAATGCCTTCGCCCCATTAACTTGCGGGGCACTTCCTCGAATGTCGAGTAGGGTGACCGTGACAAAAGGGGTATCAAGCTCGATCAGCTTGCTAAGTTTTCGGCTATGTTGGACGACATCAAATGTCATCAGGCTAATTACTCTCCGGCTGGAAACTGTTTTGACACTTCATTGCTTGCGATCGTACGCGATTCTACCCGCTGCTGGAAGAAGTAGGCGTATGGGGGAGCCAAAACTGCTGCTTCCTTGGGCGGGACATACCGTGATTGATCAGGTGCTGCGGATCTGGACTGAAAGCTCCGTGGACCACGTGGTGATTGTTGTACGCAGGGGTGATGCAAATCTAAGGCGTGTTTGTGAAAAATGGCCCGTGAGTGTTGTCGCCCCGCTGCAGGATCCTCGGGATATGAAGGAGTCGTTGCTTGTGGGGCTGGAAGCGCTTGATGAAACTGTGGGGCCATCAGGCCACCACGCCTGTTTTTTCTCACCTGCTGATGTTCCGGGAATATCTCATCGGTTAATTGAGCCTTTACTGGAATGCTACCGGCGTTTACTGGATGTGACTGGGGGGAATGCCGCGGCTTCTCCATTGGTTGTTCCCCGCTTTGGAGGCCGGCCGGGGCATCCGTCACTGTTTGCGTGGGAGGCCACCAAGCAGATTGCAGCGCTCGGGCGTGGCGAGGGCTTGAATTGTCTGGTCGAGCGATTGCCAAAACACTACGTCGACTTCGCCGTTGGGGAAAGATTGCCCGATATCGACACGCCTGCCGAATATCGAAAACTTCGGCGAGGTACCTGCCCCGCAGAAGAAAAAAATTCAACGGGAAAGCGGGCGATCGACTGAATGCAACGCTTGAACTCATTTCCGTGTGTAACAACGTGTATTTAATAAACCCTTTGCGCAGATCACTGCCTGTTTCGGGGTCAAATGCCGCTGGATTTGTGGTAGTTTGAATAACGCGTCTTGCTTGTGATATGACTGAACAATCGGAATTGTCTGAGAAGGGAGTGGGCTCGTGGCGATCATCAATGTGAATGGGCAGAAAAGGGATCTCGGCAATGTGTCCAGCGACACGCCGCTGCTCTGGGTCCTGCGAGATCAGCTTGGATTAACAGGAACGAAATACGGCTGCGGAGTCTCTGAGTGTGGAGTTTGCACGGTACATCTTGACGGCGACGCCGTGCAGTCGTGCGTAACGACGGTCGGTGAGGTGGGCGACAGTGTGGTGACGACCATCGAAGGGTTATCCGATGATGGGCTGCACCCTGTCCAAAATGCGTGGCGTGAGCATGGTGTGCCACAATGCGGCTACTGTCAGGTTGGCCAAATGATGATGGCCGCGGCACTGTTGAAATCCAACAATGATCCGACGGACGAGGACATTGATAATGAGATGTGGAACATCTGTAGATGTGGCACCTACCCCCGTATACGAGCCGCGATTAAGACTGCTGCAAAGGAGTTGCAAAAGTGATGAGTCAACCGAAACGAGAAAGGAATTTGACAAGTCGCCGAGGATTCATGGCCAGCGTGTCGAGTGGATCGCTAGTTTTGATGGCTCGCTTATCGAACGCGCAAGATATTGAAGTAGCCACGGCAGCGGAAGGTGATGTTGAATCGTTTGAACCTGATCTGTTCGTTTCGATTGGATCAGATGGAAAGGTCACGATTCTCGCGCATCGAAGTGAAATGGGGACGGGCATCCGAACAGGGCTCCCACGGGTTGTAGCGGATGAACTGGAGGCGGACTGGAGTAAGGTGGTGATCCAGCAGGCGGTAGGAGACAAGCGGCTTGGTTCACAAAACACCGATGGCTCAAATAGTGTCCGCCACTTTTTTAAGCGAATGCGTGTGGCTGGCGCAACGGCGCGAACAATGCTCGAGCAGGCTGCGGCTGCGAAATGGAATGTCGAACCAGCGACTTGTCGCGGAAAGAATCACCGGGTGGTGCATGCCGAGAGTGGGCGGAGCTTGGCTTATGGAGAATTGGTGCAGGCTGCAGGGGAGCTCAAGGTTCCAAGGCCCGATGAACTGAGGATGAAGCCTGCCAGCGAGTGGCGGTACATCGGGAAAGATGCACCGATCACAGATCTGGATGCGATTTTGACCGGGAAAGCGGTGTACGGCATTGACGCCCGCATGGAGAATCAACTGTATGCCGTTATTGCGCGTCCTCCTGTAGTGGGTGGGAAAGTGGCGAGTTTCGACTCGACTGAGACACGCAAGATTGCTGGGGTTCAGAGTGTCATCGAAATTGAAGGCTATCAGGGAGCTCCTGTCTTTCAACCCCTTGGCGGCGTTGCCGTTTGCGCCGACAGCACGTGGGCGGCATGGCAGGGGCGAGATCGATTAAGAGTCAACTGGGAAGATGGCCCTAATGCTGAGTATGACACTGATGTGTATGCCGGCCAACTTGCTGATTCAGCCAACAAGCCGGGGAAAGTGTGGCGGGATACGGGTGACGCAAAAAGTGTGATCGCCGAATCCGACAAAGTGTATGCTGCAGATTACAGCGTTCCACATCTTTCCCACGCACCCATGGAAACGCCATGTGCAGTTGCCGATGTAAAGGTCGACGCAGGAAAAGTTGTTTCCTGTGTGTTGAAAGCAGCAACGCAAAACCCGCAGGCGGTTCAGCAAGCGGTGGGCGCGGCTTTGGGAATCCCTGAAGCAGAGGTGGTGGTTCATGTCACGTTGCTCGGATCGGGGTTTGGTCGTAAGAGCAAACCCGACTACTGCGTGGAAGCAGCTTTGTTGTCGAAAGAACTGCAGCGACCGGTACATGTCACCTGGACTCGTGAAGATGATTTGCAACACGACTATTATCATACGATGTCGCATGTTCATATTGAAGCGTCCCTGCGCGAAGACGGCACGCCAAGCGGTTGGTTGCAGCGAGCCGCTTTTCCGTCAATCTCGTCTTTGTTCAGTGACGGTGCTGACCAGGCAGCGGGCTTTGAAATTGAGATGGGGCTTCAGGACTTACCTTACGAGGTTCCTCATATCCGGGTGGAGAGCGGAAAAGCGAAAGCCCATACTCGGATTGGGTGGTTGAGGTCTGTTAACCACATACCTCATAACTTCGCGGTTAGTTCATTTGCTGATGAACTGGCGCATCGTGCGGGGTGTGATCCGCTTGACTATCTGTTGACGCTATTGGGGGAAGATCGGCTGTTGGATGTGAAAGCAGCTGGACTATCCAATCGTGGTGCTTCTGCAGAAGAGTATCCCTATGATATAGGGCGTTTAAAACACGTCACTCAGCGGGCAGCTGACTTGGCAAGGTGGGAACGCAGATCCGAGCTGCCGAAAGGGCGTGGATTAGGCATTGCGTGTTGCCGGTCGTTCCTTGGGTACACCGGGCATGTCGTTGAGGTCGCCGTGGATCATGACGGCAGCGTCCAAATTCCAAAAGTTTGGACCGTCTTGGATGCGGGAGTGATTGTGAGTCCAGATCGGGTATTGGCACAAGTTGAGGGTGCCGCAAGTATGGCGGCTACGATCGCGATGTATGGAAAGGTGACCTTCAGGCAAGGACGCGTAAATCAGTCCAACTTTGATAATTATCGTATTGCGACGATGAAGGACTCACCGCGTGAGATAATCACGGAGTTGGTGGAGTCCGATGCACCTCCAGCAGGTGTTGGTGAGACCCCAGTGCCGTCGTTTACGCCCGCGATGTGTAACGCGATCTTCTCCGCCACTGGAAAACGAATTCGCTCATTGCCGTTGGCCGATCACGATTTGACTTGGTCTTGAGCAGTCGGAATCTGTACTCGTTTCATGAAACACGCCAGAAGCAGGGGGCGTCGGAAGCGAAGCAGGGGGCGTCGGAAGCGAAGTACGGGGCGTCGGAAGCGAAGCAGGGGGCGTCAGTTGGAGAGCGTCGGTGGTGTTTCTGGGGTCACTGCGATTGGTCTGTTCGCATCATTGACCGTGGAAATACGTCTGGCTACGAAGTCGTTTGATTGAAAGGGGCTCCCTGACAGCTTGGAAGTTCAAAGTTTGATTCGTGCGAAGAGTTTTGTTGACGTGATCCGTGCGCAATGTGCAAATTGACAGATCGTGTGCAAATTGAAAGATCGTGTGCAAATTGACAGATCGTGTGCAAATTGAAAGATACTGATGAGTGACACTTTGCCCGAGGTTGATTGTTGTGGTGATGCTCGAGCGATGGGGCGGCAGCAGGGTGAGGCTTTGCAAGGGAATATCCGTCGTGCGATAGCGGAAATTGGGAAGTTGGAGGCCTTTCGACTGATGAAGCCGCGTTGGATGCCAATGCTTCTATTTCGTCAGTTGGCTGAGCGTAAGGCGCACCGTTTTATGCAAGATGCGTTTCGCAGCGGCAGTCGTGGTGAATTTGAACAGCGATTTATGGGGATTTGTGAGGGAGCCGATCTTCCCGAACCGAAGCTTGCCTTGTGCTGTTTGTTGGAAGCAGTGATGAGCGATCTCACTGGGAGCACCCAGTCGCAACCGAGCGGACTTCAGGCTGGGTGCTCGGCCATCGCAGTGACAGGCCCCGCCTCCAAGGATGGAGAAGCTCGTGTAATGCATAATTTTGATCATGTCCCCGTGGTTCAGCAATTTTTTGTGGTGCGGCGCTCGAATCCAGTTGGCAAACTGAAGTCGGTCGAATTCACTTTGTCGCCTCTGTTGGGCACGGTGGACGGTGTGAACGAAGCTGGCTTGGGGGTTACTTGCAATTACGCTTACGTGACTGATCGACTTTCTGCGGCTCCGACGATCACGATGTTGATTGCGCACGTTCTTGCAGAAGCAAGGACTGTCAGTGAGGCTATTGAACTTATTGCCGGACAGCCACGGGCAGGCGGTGGCTTGCTGATGTTGGCTGATGCTGCCGGCGATGTCACTTCGCTCGAAGTGTCTAATAGACGCGTCCAGCCCCGCGTTGCGGATGAGGGTTTGGTGTTTCATACAAATCGACTGCAATGTGGCTCGATGGCGTCTGTGGAGATTGTGGCCGATGCGCAGTACGATCATCGAGCGCCGACGCTATTGCGCGGACGGCGTGTTCACGAGTCCGCTGACTTGCGTGCCGAGGCGATCCAGAATGCGGTTGCCAGCAGGCTCCCGCTATCGCTTGATGACATGCACCAGATTATGTCGGGGCATGCCCATGGCGAGTCATGCAACAGTGTGTGCATGCATGGCGACTACTGGTCCACGACTGCATGCACTCAACTATTGCCAAAGGAGCGGAAGTTTCGGGTCGCATTCGACAACACCTGCCAAGCTAAGCTGCAGGAGTTTTCTGTTTGAGTCGATTCTGCTCCGCTCGCACGACCCGCGTGCCTGATCTGCAGCTCCCGCTTTGCGGTGGCCAGCACATCGGAGAGCGGCCGCGGGCACGCTCGCTATCTTCTCCCCATATGGATTTGCTTCGCATTCGGGATGTCAGGTTCTGATATGTTGGTGAATGCCTAAGTTGTTCGCTGATAGCAGCTTGCGCACGAATCAGGGTAGGTTGTTGGTGCGACAGGACAGGCTGTTTTTGGTTGTTCGGTTGTGTTTTTCGAGAAGCTGTGGACAAGCTGTGACAATGGCGCGTGTCGTGGGTGCAGCAAGCCGAACTTTCGTGGGGCTGAAAAGGTAATCGAAGTGAACGTCTCAAAAGTTCTTGTATGTGGTGCAACCGGGTACGTGGGTGGACGCTTAGTGCCCCGTTTACTCGAGGAGGGTTTGGAGGTGCGCTGCTTGGTACGCAGCCCCGAGAAAATGGCTGACTTTCGATATCACGATCACGCCAATTTGACGATTATCGAAGGCTCACTTGATGATCAGGATCGAATCAAGGAAGCTGCTGCGGGGGTTGATGTTGCCTATTACCTCGTGCACGCCATGATCAGTGCGGGGGACGATTATGATGCACGCGATCGTGAAATGGCCAGGAATTTTCTCGATGGATTGGTAGGTTCCGGATGTCAACGCATCATTTACCTGGGCGGACTGGGAGAAATGGGACCGGATCTCAGTAAGCACCTGCGTAGTCGCCGTGCAGTTGCCGAGATACTCCAGTCCGGTGCCATTCCAGCGACCGTGTTCCGCGCAGCAATGATCATAGGGTCAGGCTCCGCATCGTTTGAGATTCTTCGCTATCTGGTTGATCGCTTACCGATCATGATCACGCCGAAATGGGTCAAGGTGGAAACGCAGCCGATTGCGATTCGTGACGTGTTGCGGTATTTGGTCCAATGTCTTGAAGTGCCAGCCACGGTTGGTCGGGTGATTGATATTGGGGGGTCCGATGTCCTGACTTACCGCGAGATGATGCAAGTAATGGCGGTTGCAAACGGTTTGGCAAAGCGGCTGATCATGCCCGTTCCTGTTCTTACGCCACGGTTGAGTTCGGGTTGGATTTCGTGGGTTACTCCTGTAAATGCGAATATCGCACGTCCCCTGGCAGAAGGTTTGAGAAATCGTACCGTCTGCCGTAACAACGTTGCATCTGAATTGATGCCGGGCGAGCTGATGGGCGTCGAGTCTGCCATCCACGCTGCTCTCGGTAAGCTGGCGGCAGGTGAGATCGAAACGCGGTGGTCGACTGCTGGGGAAATGCCCGGGGATCCCTCATGGTCAGGTGGCACGACCTTCCGTGATGAACGTGCGACCGAGGTGAATGCGCCGGAAGCGGATGCGTTTCAGGCGATCTGTCAAATTGGTGGGAAGTACGGTTACTGGGGGGCTGATTGGTTGTGGTCGCTGCGGGGTTGGATGGATAAGTTTGTCGGCGGTCCCGGGCTTCGACGAGGAAGACGCCATCCTACAGAACTCAGGTATGGGGAAGCCGTTGATTTTTGGAGGGTCAATGGTTACCACGCAGGTGAGTTGTTGCGGTTGCACGCCGAAATGAAATTGCCAGGAGAGGCTGAGTTGGAATTTCAGGTAGAGGCGATCCCCGGCGGCCGTTGCCGCGTGACACAAACTGCGCGATTTAGACCGCGTGGTCTCCTTGGACTCGCTTATTGGTACTCTGTTGTACCCCTTCACAGCTTTGTGTTCCCCACGATGCTCAAGGGGATCAAAAGAGACGCCGAAGCCTTGGCGGTAGCAAGAGCCAATGCAGAATCGAACGTTGGGGCGGGATGTGATAGCGCCGGGCTGGATTCCCTCGCTTGAGGTTCGCAAACCTGATGGTTGGGACTGCGCGATTGGTGTTATTCAGATTCGCTTACCGGGGTGGGCTGGCCACTTCTGGTAAACCTTGTGACGCAAGATGACGACGGAGAGCTGTCCAAAATAGAAGCCAAAGTTATGAAGAGGAGTCTGAGTGGGCAGTTCAAAAAGGTCTTGTAAGAAGGGCAGGCAGGGCGACCGCGAGGGGCATTGGCTTTCCGCTAAATTCTCAGCCGGAGAAGATGACGGGAGATGATGCAGGGAAAACTTGCTCCGACGGGAATAAAGGGCTTGGCTGTTTCCGCTTGAAATCGAACTCGAGTGTGGCTGGTGAAAGTGATCGCTGTGCATTACAAATTCGTCTAAAGAATGAGTGCAATGCTGGCGTTGTACGGGTGTATTACCCTTTCCCCTGCAGTCTTGTTTTCATTCTCTAAGCAGTGTGGACTTTCCGGATACCAGCACGACAGGATGAAACCATGTCCGAAGCGACTCCCGCAACGAATCAATCATTTTATGATCGTATCAGTCACGCCTATGATTTGATCTCTGATGCAGGAGAGCATAAGGCACGCGAGAGAGGTGAGCAGGCGTTGGACGTTCAGGAGGGAGAGTGTGTGCTGGAAATCGGTTATGGCACTGGGAACACCATGATCCATCTGGCTGCAGCGGTGGGTGAATCAGGCACCGTTTCTGGGATCGATGTTTCTACGGGGATGCAGAAGGTCGCGATCAAAAAGTTAACTGCCAAAGGCTTTGCAGACCGAATTGATCTTGGTGTGGGCGACGCGCGAAAGTTGCCTTATGAAGACAACCACTTCGATGCGGTCTTTGCAAGTTTTACTTTGGAGCTTTTTCCGCTTCAAGATATTCCTGCCGTGCTGGCCGAGGTCGTTCGTGTATTGAAGCCAGGGGGAAGAATGGGAGTCGTGTCTATGGCTACCGTTTTGGAGGGGCAGAAGTCGAGTGGCTTGGAGAAAACCTATGTTTGGATGCATGAGCATTTCCCACACATCGTCGACTGCCAGCCTATCGATGTGGTGAAACTTGTTGAAGAAGCCGGCTTCAGCATTCAACAAAAAGTTGAGATGGCAATTTGGACCATGCCAGTTCGATGTGTCGTCGCAACGGTTTGTTGATGGTTGTTTGAAATTGCAAGGAAAGCCCGGGCTGGGGACCCAGTCGAGCAACAAGTGAAACTGGTTGTGGTAACGAGGGCCTGCTCGCGCGGAGCTGAGTCGGGGACAAGATGACTGCTTGCTGATCACGGTGGCCATTCGGGTGGTCGTTTTTACGTCGGGGTAGGGTTTTTCTTAATGGTGCACACCGTAATCCCGTAATCCCAGCCTCCAAGCTGCTTCGCAGGATTCCACAGTTCCGCGGCGACGTAGTTTGCGAAGGCAGCTTCGTCGGGCGGGGTTGAAAATTCATCCAAACCGCGATCACACATCATAAAGCGAGCGAGCTTTTCTGTTTGTTCATAGCTATTGGTGTTCACGCTCGCCACGAGCTGCTCGACTTGCAGTTCGAAGTCCGAGAACTGATCGGCGTGCATTGAAATCTGACGCATCAGGTCGAACGGTTGAGCACCGAACCGCTCCAGCATCAAATTGCACCCGAATTTACCACCCTTAAGAACGATCACCAGTTGTCCGTCAGGACTTTGGAATTCGAGTAGACGGAGTATGATTCGCGCCCAATCTTCATCGGGCAGATGGTAGAGAACATGAGCAAGCAACGCATAGTCAAGCACCACAGGGGGGCACGCTGTCAATAAATCTCCGGTCAGAACTTGCACGTTTGGCAGTCTTTGTTTCAGCATCTGTCGCATTGCAGGTGCAGGTTCGATCGCAAAAGTAGGCGAACAATATTGATGCAGGAGTTGGGTCAGATCGCCCGTTCCGGCTCCCCAGTCAGCTGCGGCTGACCGCGCGGGCAGTTGCTGAATTTGTTGCCTTAGAAACGGAATTAAGACAGATCTTTCCGAGCTGCAGCGGAGCAGGCATGAAAATGCATCGCTGTATTCTTCGCTATCCCATTCGAAGCGGCGGAATATCGCCATGTCGCTGTTTTCCGGTAGAAGCGTATGAGGGGAAAATTTGTGACTTTGCAACCTAACCCTCTCCTGAGGCATCGATACGACAGCCACTGCCTCCACATTGTGCAGCTCTTCCCGTTGTTCTTGCAACCAAGGCAAGAATTCATCCGCAGTCTGCATTGCAGATGGTGTTCACCAATTTTTTGCAGCAAATCACTGCATGTTATCGGCGTCATTGAGTCCCTTTGTGATGTTCAAGGGGCAGCCCTCGGCAATTGCTCACCGATCAAAAATGCGAAAGATTGGTTTCAGTGGATTGCTGCGTTTGGCAAGTGTGTCTGGCGCGCCGATTGCTTCTCGTGTTCAGCAGGCAAGCCAAGGTTTTGGCTTGGAGTCATTGGACGAAAGGCAAGCAATTCGCCGTAGGGAGAATAAGGATGTGTGGTATTGGTGAAACGGTTCGACGCTCGTTGGGGAGGCTCGGCACTGTGGCGTCAACGTGCGGGGTTGTGTTGTGCTGCTGTGGTGGTCTATTTGCTAGCGGTGCATCGATGGGGGCGGAAGCTTCATCTGTGCAGGCGTCTGTGACTGAGGGTCAGGAAACAGTCGCTGATCAGCCGGGTGACCAAATCCAGAGAGAAAAATCAATGGCTGAAAAACAGTCAGCAGGGAGGGTTACTTTGGGCCCTGCTGGTATTACCGCGCTGGCTTACTGTGTGATTGATCATTTGATTTACGCTGTGGATGGTAGTTGTGACGGACTGATCATCATCGACGAGACGATGCGTTTGCGAATTCACGTTGGCCCACTCGGGTTCCCTACCGTCTGTGGGCTTACGATTGATCGTGAAGGTCAGATGTTTGCGATTGATGGTCAAAGCGATCAGTTGCTGAAGGTTGACCGAAAGACGGGGAAAGCCATTAGCATTGGCCCGTTGGGATTTACCAGTGTGCAATCGTTGGCATGCGATCGCTTCAATCACCTTTATGGGATCGATACTTTGACAGACCAACTGGTCAGAATTAATAAGCATACAGGTAATGCGACTGCCGTTGCTTACGTCGACGCACCCAGCATTTTCAGTCTTGCTTTTGTCCAAGGTAAGGGGTTGTATGGCGTGGATGTGGCAAGCAGTCTGCTGTATCAGATCGATGTTAAGACAGGTGCATGCGTGCTCGTGAGTCCAAGCAGGGAACGCTGTTGTGAGACTCATGGCTTGACTGCTGGTCGCGACGGCCATTTGTTGGCGTATGCAGTCAGGAAGGATGTGTTGTGTGAACTGAATACGACGCAAGGAACTGTCGTTAATGAGATTCAGATCAGGCAGCAATCCGTGTCTCGATTGATCTCTCAGGCAATCCCTGACGCATTAACGACACGTATCCTGTTTGGTTTATCCTTGATGGCCATGCTGGTGGCCACGTGCATTCAATGCGGCAGAATTGGATCTCAGTATGTTGCTGAAACATGGCAGCAAACTAGGGGGCTTTTTGCGAATCAGCGAGCTCAAACAGAGTAGCCGGCGGGATGAATGACGACCGTTTGGACGCGGCTCAGCCTCGTTAGGAAGTCCTGGGCGCAAATGCACTTTTCTGGAGCTGCGGGATGGGCTTGTTTGATTGGGGGGGCAGGGGGGAAAGGGCACCTGAGTTGTGCTCTCCCCAGAGCATGCGTGCGGGAAAACCTCGCCACTGGGAATTGGGATTGAGGATCGAAGTTGAGGTGACCAGGACCACCGACGCCAGCAAGGTCAGATAGGCTGTTTGACGAATCCATACGCTCATGGGTTGGCGCACTTTTAGCCATGTCGCTGGAATTGTGACCTCGAATTGCAGGGAATTCGTAGCGTCACGCAGTATGGAGGCATCAGCGTGGAGTGAGCGGAGGTGATTATCGCCGGGTTGCCGATCTTCGGTAGAGACTGAAGTTTGCTTGACGAGTTGGATTGATGGAGCCAGAAAGTTCCAGGTACTGAATAGCACCGCGGCACAAAGTCCAATCAACGAGCAGTAAAGGATGGCTTTGGGGGGATAGGGGCCTGGCTGCAGTTCACCTACGGAGATTGGGGGATGTGCATGCAATTCGAGCAACTGCTCTTGCCGCTTTTGTTCCGCTTGAATGGCCTGCTCGGCCTCCGTGTGAAAGTTTAGCCAGTAGGTTTTTTGCTGTTTCAGGAGTGCGGCCTGCTGTGCCGCTGCCTCCCGTTTCTTGGCGTGGTCAGGGTAATAGGAAACGGGAAGAATTCGTTTGACCTCTTGTGCTACGTCAGGTGTCGTACGCTCAGCGTAGAGGCTTCCCAGTTCCGAGTTCCACCGATTGATCGCGGTCCGAGAGCTGGGCCTGGGATTGGACCATCGTTCTAGTTTTCGCGTGAGGTTTGCTAGCTTGGGGTCGCCGACTGCCAGTTGGTATGTTTGAAGGCTACCATCCTTGCGGCGGACTTCCACCTTGCGGAGCGCTGGCCCGGGTGGCCACAGCAACAGAGCCAAGACTGCGGCTGAAAGCAGAACGAGCAAGAAATCATGTGCTGCCATTTGGCGAGATTTGGCAATCATGTATTACTCCGCTAGTTCCTGCGTCGAGCCATCCGTTCTGGTCATTTATCGGATATTATTGCTCTTTTCGACCAGTCCATTTCCACGAGTTTGTTCTCATGTTCCACATCAAGATTTGCGGTGTTCGCGAAGTTGCCGGTGTTGAGGCAGTTTTCAAGAGTGGGGCCGATGCCATTGGCTTGAATTTTTACCCACCGAGCTGTCGTTTCGTTGATCCAGAGCACTCGCTGACAGCCGGCCTTGCTAGCAAGGCCGGGGAATTGGGGCTTACAAGGGTCGGTGTATTCGTGAACTCTTCGGTTGAAATAATGCTGCATGTGTCAGAGCGATTGAAACTTGAGGCGGTGCAACTGCATGGTGACGAGCAAGCTGGCATCGTAAGCAGTTTGCGCGACGAAGGCGTCACCAAGCTCATTCGAGCAATCAAGTTGCCGGTGGGGCCGCTGACGATCCAGGAAATTGAAAAGCGAGTGGATCCTTGGGCTTCGCTCGGGATCCATCTGATCCTTGATGCCGATGGCGGTAAAAGCCATGGTGGCACGGGCAAGACGCTTGACTGGGTTAGGATTCGACAATGGGCTGAACACTGCGGGGATATTTCATGGACACTGGCAGGTGGACTGAATCCCGAGAATGTTGCTGCTGCAATCAAAAAAAGTGATGCCCGCAGCGTTGACACGGCAAGCGGCGTGGAAGCAGAGCGTGGGACGAAGTCTGCCAGTTTAATGTCTCATTTTTCCGAGAACGCATTGGCCGCGTTGCGGCGGTCGTGAAGAGTACAGGTCGTGTGGGTAAAACCTGACGCGTTGCCCCGTTCATGAATGCTCAATCATCGCTATTTCTCCATGAAACTTGTGCCAAATTGTCGCGGAAATAGTGGTTCGATCTGAGATGAGGATGAATTGGATCGGGGTGACCGGGACCTGGATCCGACGGATGGTGGCACAGACACAGGGATCTGAGCCGGAAACACCAGCATTTTCGGCCGGAAAACACGTCAGGTGGCAAGCAGATTACCCCCTGCGAAAACCTTGAAACCCGTCTATCATACGAATGGTGGGAGAAGGGTCGGCAGACGCTGTACCAAGAAAGCGCTCACCACCCCCCTTAGGGCGTGCGGGGGATCGTGAACCAGCGGGAGTCCCCGTGTTGGGTTCTTGGCCCCTCGAACGCGCCATGTTCATTCACAACTTTTTGAGAGAGAGAAAAAACGTGTCGCAAGTCGCAACAGACAGGCTTCCTTACAAAGTCAAAGACATCGGCTTGGCCGAGTTCGGTCGTAAGGAGATTGAGCTCGCCGAGAACGAAATGCCAGGACTCATGGCACTTCGGGCAAAATATGGCGAAAGCAAGCCCCTCGCGGGAGCTCGCATCGCTGGGTGTTTACACATGACGATTCAAACTGCAGTTCTGATTGAGACTCTGGTTGAATTGGGGGCCGAGGTAACGTGGAGTAGCTGCAACATTTTCAGCACGCAAGACCACGCCGCTGCAGCCATTGCCGCTGCTGGTGTGCCCGTTTACGCGTGGAAAGGTGAGACCGACGAGGAATTCGATTGGTGCATCGAGCAGACCTTGATGTTCCCATCGGGCGAGCCGTTGAACATGATCCTTGATGATGGCGGTGATTTGACCGCCATGGTTCACGATCGTTATCCGGAGTTGCTGACGAACATCCACGGAATCAGCGAAGAGACTACCGCCGGTATTCACCGTCTTGAGGTATTGAATCGAAGCGGAGCTCTACAGGTTCCATCGATCAACGTGAACGACAGCGCGACAAAGAGTAAGTTTGACAATTTGTACGGTTGTCGCGAGTCTTTGGCTGACGGTGTCAAGCGAGCGACTGATGTGATGTTAGCCGGAAAAGTTGCCGTGGTCTGCGGATACGGGGACGTCGGAAAAGGTTGCGCTGCCAGCCTCAAAAGCTATGGCTGCCGCGTGATTGTGACCGAGATTGACCCGATCAATGCCCTGCAGGCTGCAATGGAAGGCTACGAAGTGGTCACCATGGAAGAAGCATGCAAGGAAGGTCGTCTGTTCGTCACCACAACCGGCAACAAAGACATCATCCTTGGTAGTCACATTGAGCAGATGCCAAATGATGCAATTTTGTGCAACATTGGTCACTTCGATACTGAAATCGATGTCGCGTGGTTGGAACAGCAGGTTGCCGATGGTGCTGTCACCAAAGATGAGATCAAAGCGGCCGAAATCGGGGCAGTTGATCGTTACACCTTTGAGGATTCCGGACGCAGCGTGATCATTCTCGCAAAGGGTCGTCTGGTGAACTTGGGCTGTGCAACGGGGCACCCAAGCTTCGTCATGAGCACCTCATTCACCAATCAAGTGCTCGCTCAAATGGAGCTTTGGAACAATCGGGACACCGATGTCTATGCTGTTAAAGTGCACATGCTGCCCAAGAAGTTGGACGAGGAAGTTGCCCGACTGCATCTTGAGCAACTTGGGGTCAAGCTAACTGTCCTGAGTGATGAGCAAGCAGAGTACCTTGGAATTCCTGTTGAGGGACCTTACAAGCCAGAGCACTATCGCTACTAGGCTACTCATGCCAACAGCCGCGCCGAGTGTGCGGTGTCAGCATCAGATTGATTGACGAAGCCCGGCTACCGTGATGGAAGTCGGGCTTTTTCTTAGGATAGGCTTGCTTTGTTGCAGGGTTCTCGGAGAGCGTTCCCGCGTCCAATGCGACGACGATTACTACCTCGACCACGCCGCCCCATTCTTCGCCATCTTTGGAAATAGGGTAAGTGAGTGTCGCCGCTTTTGTCACCCGCCGAGTTCCAGCATGTCAGTGGTTTGCACCACTACTGCCCGCGATGCTACATTTGCTTTAACATCTGTACCGTCGTAAGTCTTGAAGTGAATCTTGAATCAAAATTGATTGCCCCTCAAAAATGCCACAGACTACCCCGTTTGCCGCGCTGCGGTACAATCTTGAACACGTTGGAAATCTCTCGGATGTGATTGCCCCACCCTATGATGTCATCGACCCTGAGCTGCAAGATGAGCTCTACAAAAGGCATGCAGCGAACGTGATTCGAATCATTCTTAACCGGCAGGAACCGGGAGATGATGGAGATCAGAAGTATGAGCGAGCTGCAAAATTTGTTGAGCAGTGGAAGAGTGAAGGTGTATTGATGCGGGAGCAGAGGCCTGCTTACTACGTGTATCACCAGCAGTTCGAGCACGAGGGGAACCTGATCAATCGGCGTGGATTTATGGGGCGTGTGCGTTTGCAACCGTTCGGTGAAGGCAATATTTATCCTCACGAGGAGACGCACCCCAAGGCCAAGGTAGATCGCCTCAAGCTGACNACNGCCACCAANCANAACAANAGCCAGATCTTTGGNTTGTANCCNGANCCTNNCAANGAGGTCATCACNNTGNTGGACGCNGCNACNNANGGNGTNACNCCNATNGANTCNACNGATCANNTNGGCGTNNGNCACATNCTCTGGCCNGTNACNGANGAANNNGTGGCCGCNCGNGTCAGTGAANTGATGGANGANCGNCCNATGTTCGTNGCTGANGGNCATCATCGNTACGAGACNGCNTGNAATTANCGNGATCANGTGATNCAGNANACNGGNGGAATNNCAGAGGATCATCCCGCGAATTTTGTGATGACAATGCTCGTGGGAATGAGTGATCCTGGGATGATTGTGCTTCCCACGCACCGCTTGCTGCGTGGGACTCCAACTTTCAGCTCAACTGAGATCATTGAGAAGCTTGCTGGAAAATTTGAATGCGAAATCGTCGATGGCGGGCTTGATGCTGCCAATCAGGTTTGGGCAACCATGGAATCGGCTGACCAGCAGGGCATTATTGGCCTCTACGCCGTGAACGACGAAAAATGGGTGCTTTGCAAAGCTGCCGATGGGGCACAGACGCGGATCAAAGAGTTGGCTTCGGAGCAGAGTGAAGATTGGCGTCGTTTGGGCGTCAGCTTATTGCATCGTCTTGTCATAGACGACTTACTGGGTTGCCAAGGGCATCCCAAGCCGACNTACGTTCACGAAGTAAGCGAAGTGTTGGATGGGGTGCGAGGCGAGGGAAGCCAAGCGGAAAGTGACAGCGACGAGCCCTATACGCTGGCNGCGCTGGTCATGCCTGCCAAGCTCGAGCATGTTGAGGCGATCAGCTTGCTGAAAGAACGCATGCCTGCGAANAGCACCTATTTCTACCCCAAGCTGCTCAGCGGACTGACATTCAATCCGCTTGCCTGAACTGGTCTGCTGCTTCCTTAGCGGCGCCAATCTGGTTTCTGTCTTGTGAATCGATCTCGCGGAAAGGCCAAGCGCAGCCTTTTTGCGGGACTGGGTTGGGGATATTGGATTTAGAATACTGGATTTGGGATAGGTTCGACGTCTGTGTGTACCTTGCATCTTCAGGAGCCGTGGTAACGGAGGCCAACCGGTTCACCAACGGGCTGCCCATCAGCCGCTGGCTGCCTTGGCCGCAGACGCTTTTTTGCGGGGTCAGCTACGGCCCGCTTCCGCCGGGGACATATTCTTGCGTCACCGCTAACGCATTCCCTCGCCTCTGCTGGGGGTGGCTGCGAGGCGTTCCAGGAGCTTTTCGCCGGGTTGCGCAGGTGAGCTTTTCTGACAGAACGTGGTTTTTACGGACATTCTTGGTGTCAAGGTCAGTTTCTTGTGAAACCAGTCTTGTTTCACCAACCAAAAGTTTCCTAGTTTCCCGCCATGGAACGACTCGCAGTGAGTCGGTGTTTGTTCGCTTTCACATACGAGAGCAGTCCTCGTGGGAAGGATCCTTTGCGTGGTTAACCAGAAGGGAGGCGTGGGTAAGACTACCACTGCCGTGAATCTCTCTGCTGCCCTCGCCCTGTCTGGTCAGCGGACGCTGCTGCTAGACATGGATCCCCAATGCAATGCCACGACATCACTGGGGCTGCAGCCCACCGAGGGGCATGCTCTGGTGAATGACGAATCGCTTAACGCTAGCATTGCGGAGACTGATTGGGCTGGGCTCTCAATGCTTCCCGGAAGTCGGACCTTTCACGACATTGATAAGTTGGCAGAGGGTGGAGGCCGGGAATCCGGTCGCGTGCGTCGCCATTTGGATCAGGCGATGCAGGACTATGAATTCATTCTGATTGACTGCCCGCCAAGCGTTGGGGATCTGACGCAAACGGCCTTGGCAGCGAGTACCGAGGTGTTGATGCCGATCCAGTGCGAATATTTCGCGATGGAGGGTCTGACTCAGTTGATCCAGACCATAAANCGCGTGATCATTGCGACGGATGGTCGGCTCACTTTTGGGGGGATTCTGTTGACGATGTACGATCCTGCCCTGGAACTTACACGCGAAGTTGATGAGGAAGTACGAGACTTCTTCGGCGACATCGTATTTGATAGCGTTGTGCCTCGTGATGTTTCGTTAAGCGAAGCTCCGAGTCATGGCCAACCTGTGTTTGGATACGCGCCCCGTTCACGCGGAGCGTTCGCATATACCCAGCTGTGCATGGAGGTGCTTCAGCGTGACTAGTACTGCAACAACAAAAGATCGGCGATTAGGCAAAGGGCTGGCCGCGTTGCTTGGGACGCCGCTGGACGACGAGGGTAACCCAATCGAAGGTGAGGCGGGCAGTGGGGTGGAAACCCTTGAACTGGCAGTCGACGCGATTGAAAATAATCCGTTCCAGCCTCGTCGTGAGTTTAATCACGATGAAATCGCATCGCTTGCCGAGAGTATCAAAAATCATCAACAGCTGCAGCCCATCTTGGTGCGGGTTGTCGATGGTCGCTATCAGCTCATAAGTGGCGAGNGGCGGCTCAGGGCAACTGTTCATGCCGGTTTGAAAAACATCCGAGCTGAGGTTCGTGTCGCGGACGATCGATTGGTTGCTGAATTGGCGATCATCGAAAACCTGCAGCGAAAAGATCTCAACCCAATTGAAAAGGCGATGTCCTTTCGTCGCTACATTCAAGAGCATAAATGCAAGCAAGATGATCTCGCCAGACGCCTAAGTATTGATCGCAGCACCATTGCGAATTTAATGCGATTGCTGGAATTGCCTTCGCAGATTCTTGATCTGCTCGCCGCCGGTGAGTTGAGTGCCGGGCATGCAAGGGCCCTGCTGCCGATTGGTGATGAGCCTATTCAGGTACGTACTGCGGGGAAAATTAGTGAGGAACGCTGGAGCGTTCGGGCAACCGAGAGCTACGTTTCCGAACTGTTGAAATCTGAAGAGGATGCGGAGACTGGGAAGAAAGTTGTCAATGCAACGCGACAGAAACGTCGACAGGTTTCTCCGCATATTGAGGCAATGCAGCAGGAAATGCGGATGGTGTTTGGCACCAAGGTCGAAATTAAGAGTTCGGCCCGCGGTCGAGGCAAAATCACCATTCACTTCACGGATGCGGAAGAATTTGAACGCCTTCGTGAGATATTGTCTGAGGGTTCAAGGCCGCAATTGCGGATTGCAGGCTAAGTTTCCCGTCAGTTTCACGGATCTTTTCGACGGGTTTGCTTGGATTTTGCTGCAAAAAACCTAGGTATCGCCTGGGTTTTTGCTTGTGGTTCCGAGCTTTTGTGAGTCAGTGGGTCGACGTGCGAACGGTTTGGCGATGTTGTCGGTGTTGTTCCACGGGTTCGTTCGAACCCGGTGGCCTGACTGTGCGTAACAACACAGCGTGGATCATCGCTTTTTCACCTCGTTTCCATGACAAATTGGGCCCATGCCACTCGGTCACGCTCTACCGGAAAGCACGCGAGAGGAAGACTTCGTAGGGGTCGAGGCTGACCGATTTTCGTTTCGGTTCGTTCGGTCGCGTTGGGTTCGATGCAGTCTGTCGTACACGGTTTTGCTCGCGTTGTCGGTGCTTGTCGGGGTGGTGATCATCGCGTCGCGGCTACCTGGCAATTCGGATCTTCCGAGGGTGACAACACTCGCGATGTGCGCTTGGTTATCAGGTTGGATCGCGCAGGTTCTGGCTTACGGGGCGGTTGCTTGGGCCAGTGATTATCGTTTGCGAGGTTTCACCGTAGGAATGCTTGGACTCGAGACGGTTGCTCATCGTTGGCATCCGCGAGTCAGCTTCTTCACCGGCGTGGCAGCTTTGATGAGTGTGGTCTTGTTAGGCTGTTTTTATCGTTTGGTTGATGGTGGTTTCCAGGTTCCCAGCATCGAAGTGTCAACTGATCCGATTTGGGAACTGCCCAGTATCGGCTTAGGCGAAGCTGAAGCTGTTTGGCGGACCGCAAGTTGGCTATGTTTTGTTCAGGCCTTAGGGCAGATGGTCCCACTGCCGCGCACGCTCGGTCGGCAGATGTTGGCTGCATGTGTTGCTTTCTTTGGTGCAAAACTCGGCGTGGTGGGACAGGTCAAGGTGCTGCGATTGTTGATCGATTGTTTTGCTTTCGGGATTCTTGGGTTTGCCATTTGGTTGATGAACACCGGGGACGAGATCGCTGGCATCGGGTGGCCTTTACTGACGTGCGTGTCAGTCTTGCTGTGGGTCTCGTCCCGTTGGTCTGACACCTTCCGCACATTGGAGGGGCTTGATGCTGGCAGCGGTGATCAGCAANGCCGTGTTCAACGAAACGTAAGGGTGTCTCTGGTGAGCCGGTTTCAGCGTTGGCGAGAGGTGCGAAGGGTGCGGCACGCGCACCGAGTGGAGCAAGGCGAAGCGGTTGATGCCCGACGTGTCGATGAGATTTTGAACCAGTTGCACCATCAGGGGCTCGAGTCACTCAATGCTGCGGATCGGCAGCTATTGGAAAAAGTGAGCGCCAATTTGCGAAAGCAGCGATTGGACGAGTCTGATGACAGGTGACATGACTCCTTAATCGGAAAAATNGGCTACACCTGCTCTGGTTGTATCCACAGATTCAATTGNTTCAGGGTCAGATGAAATGACCACTCTTGAGCTTACTTTCCATTTCTGAGGTTTTAGTTCTCAGCGGGCGCACGTTCGCATGGCCCCGATATTGATCTGGATCTTTGGGCGATATTCAAGTTTGGGCGATATTCAAGGCTNCATGTGCTTGGTGAGTGTGTTGTTAGCTGAAAAGCGGACCTTCATCGCACACAGCGGCCTGCCGAACGATTAAACTCTGCTGCAAGATCACGACGCCGCAGTTGGCAATACGACAAACATTGCTGCGTTGGAGATTCGATTTTCGAATCGCAGAAAGTGAGCTGCCCGCAAAAGATGGTGCCGCATCCTGCATGCGATATTTCGGTTGTCTATGAAGCACCTGTTGAGGTTTGGGATGCGACGTTTCCTTTTCATTATTGGTTTCACTTTGTTGGTGGTTGCAGTGAGCCATTGCAGTTTGTGGGCGTCGCCTCAGAATACGGATGCGAGTCCGGACGTCGCTGTTCAGCAACCTGAAGCCGGGAAAACGCAGCCAGTCACTACGGATGGGGTGGAGGAAGACCTGCCCACCGCAGCGGACGACCGGGCAGACCCTGCCTCGTCGACAACCATGCCACCGGCTGACAGTGGTCGTGACAGTGGTCGTGACAGTGGTCGTGACAGTGGTCGTGACAGTAAAAGTGACGATTCGACCAANGCTTATGCTCCCGTNTTGCTGCTTGTTATCGGCATTGTGTCAGTGCTGGGAATGATCATTGGGCTCAAGCTCAATGCATTCATGGCACTGATCATTTCGGCTTTGATAGTCAGCCTGGGTGTTGGACTTGTTGATGGTGAGGATGCGGGCTCGAGGATGTCTGCTGTCGTGCAGGGGTTTGGGGGTGCGGCAGGTGGAATCGGGATTGTCATTGCGATGGCGGCAATCATTGGAAAGTGCATGCTGGATAGTGGTGCTGCGGATCGGATTGTTCGCAGTGCGATTCATGTTACTGGTGAAAAGAAAGCGTCGTTCGGTTTGATGCTCAGTGGATTCGTGCTAGCGATTCCTGTNTTTTTCGACACGGTGTTTTATCTGCTCGTACCGCTTGCCCGAAGTTTGTACAGACGTACGAACAAAAATTACTTGCGATATCTGATGGCCATTGCCACAGGGGGCGCGATCACGCACACGCTTGTTCCCCCGACCCCGGGGCCACTGCTTGTTTCAGCAATTCTCGGTGTCGATATTGGCATGATGATGTTGGTGGGAACCATGGTAGCGGTGCCTGCAGCAATTGTCGGTCTGACTTATTCCTACATTGCTGATCGTATCATGCCGGTAGAAATGCGACCGCTGGGTGTGAAGGAAGAAAAGCATCAGGCCCTGTCTGAAGAGCAGTTGCCATCGCTTTGGGTATCACTGCTGCCTGTGCTGCTGCCCGTCGTTTTGATCGGAGCCGGGACTTTGGCGATGACTTTGGCTGATCGTGAAGATAAGGCGCAGTTGATGGTCGATGATGTTCAGGATTTTGGACAGTTGGCAACGATGTTTGTCGATGCTGATCCAGACACGCCTGCGGGCCGTGTTATGGGTAGTGATCAGTTGTCCGATAATGAACGCGATGAGCTAATGACAACTGCCATGAACCCGGCAGAGAGAGAGCGGCAAATTGAGCTTCTGAATCAGGTCCTGCTGGACGATGATCTGTACGATGAGCGGGCGTTTCTTGGTGTTCCACTCTCGGACGTTTCCAAGTCAAAGTTAGGGGCCAATCAACTGCGGATGAAGCCGGTAGATCGACGTCGAATGAATCGGGCACTGCTGGAAGATGCCTTTCCGGCATTAATTGCAAAACACAACTGGAATACCTCCAGACGGAATTGGTCCAATAGCCTAGCGCTGTGGAGTAACGCCAATTTTGCTCTNATGTTGGCTGCCATCGTCTCAATGTTGACGCTTAAATACGTCAGGTCGCTGTCCTGGCGGAGCCTCAGTGAAGATGTTGAAGAATCGCTGATGAGTGGTGGAGTGATTATTTTGATTACAGCCGCAGGTGGAGCTTTTGGGGCAATGCTGCAGGACACGCATATCAGTAATACGATTAAAGACTACTTTTCAGACGCTGGAGCGTCGGGCATTGCACTTTTGCTGCTTGGATGGGGCATCGCGGCTGTTCTGAAGGTTGCTCAGGGCAGCAGCACGGTGGCGATGATTGTCGGTGCGGGCATGATGTCTGCGATCATTGGAGACGCGAAGCCGGACTATAACATGGTTTACGTCGCCACTGCTGTTGGGACTGGATCACTCATGGGAAGCTGGATGAATGACAGCGGGTTCTGGGTGTTCACTAAAATGGGCGGATTGACGGAGGGAGAGTCGCTGCGGAGCTGGACGCCTTTGTTGATGGTGCTTTCGCTCGTGGGGCTGGTGGTCACCATCGCTCTTAGTCAAGTTTTGCCAATGAATGCCAGTCTATGAATAAGCAATCTTCTGATGAATTTGGAGTCGCGACTGCGGGCTGCGCCATCGGCATCGGGTCTGCATTGTTCACCTGCCTTCTGCTTTATTTGAATGGGTCTCTCGTTCTGGCCGTGATTTCGGCGGTGACAGAGCCAGAAGACACTTGGTTGAACGACGAGAGGGTCGCTCAGTGTGCNTTATTTCTAGTTCCAGTGATTCTTGTTGTCATCGAATGGATGATGATTGATTATGTTCGAACTAGGTTCGTCCGCCGAGCACGGTGATGTAGAAAACACGGCATGTTGTGGCGGCTGCCTCAGTTTTGTGCTGGTCAAATGCCAAAACATTCTGCGGTGGTCGAATGCCCAACCATGTCAGCGGGAAGTCGGCCATGTAAGTTGAACGAACCGGATCAACCTTTTGCGGCGTGGTCCCACAAAGCTGTGTTAAAGCGGCGGGTTGCTTGGAGGTGTGGGTAGGATGTTGCTTTACTTGATTCGGCATGCGCAGAGTCAAAACAATGCGAGGCCGGCGTACTGCCGTGTGGAAGATCCACCCCTCACTGCGGTCGGCCGGCTTCAGACGCAATATCTGGCCGAATGGCTGCGGACGCTTGAATTTGACATGCTGATCACCAGTCCTGTCCTCCGTGCTGTGCAGACCACTCGCGTGNTTCATGACCGCACCGGGCATCATGTGCACGTCTGGGATAATCTATTTGAAGAAGGAGGAATCTTCCGCGGTTTTGGCCCGCAGGCAACCGATGCCGGATCAGGGATGACACGAAGCAAGATTGGGCAGCAAGTAGCTTCAAGCCTCAAGCTTTGTACCTTGGACCCTTCGATCACAGAGGCGGGTTGGTGGAGTCGACCACGCGAAACTCCCGAGGAAGCTTCACGTCGNGCGAGTGTAGTTGCGGAACGCCTGACTCTCTGTGTCCGCAANCAGGCTCGTGGCGTTGTTGTTGTGACGCATGCCGATTTTACACGTCGACTGCTACTGAGTTTGTTAGGCGAGAATCACAGGCNTCTTCTGGGCACTGGCTTGAGCAATACAGGCGTAACCAAGCTGAATCTGGAATCGGGGGAACTGCGGCTCATTTCTCTGGATCAGGTGGCTCATCTACCAACGCGGCTGGTTACTGGTATCAAGCTTTAGTGACTTAGGGTGAACGTGTTGCTGGTGGCAAGATGTCTTCGATCGCATCATTCAACTGCGGTTCACCANGCGGTGTGGCCAAATTTGTNCTGGGCTGCTGCGAGTGGATCTGCATTNCTTCAATGATGTCGTCAGAAATTCCGCTCTCGTGTAACGCGATGATATCGCNAACACCCAAGTGACCTCGGAAACCTTGGATCTCTATTTGACGCAGGACTAGCGACGGGCTGACACCGCTGCGTGTCATTGCTAACACGTCATTCATNCTCAGCGGCCTAACGGTNTGTTGGGCTTCAATGACCACCTGACTTGGGGGCCGACGCCGGTATTCGAAGTGGCTGCCGAATGGGTTTGGGTTGGAAAGAGAGCGGCGACCCTGAGAGTAGACATAGGGTTGGTTGTACGCGGGAAATGCGTTGGTTGGTGGTTGGGGGCGACGCTGAAAGAATTGCTGGTCACGCTCCATTTGGCTGTGCTGTTGCAGCGTTGGTGTTGTGTTGTAGTTGTAGTTGTTTGGACGGACGGGCCGGGGGTATCCCGACGCTCTGCTGCCGTCCAGTGCCGAACGAAAATACATTTCTTGCTGAATACGTTGATCCTTCTGGTTCCCGATGGCTCCGCCGGCAAGTGCACCGGCAGCTGCACCGATCAGTGCCCCTGCCGTTTCGTTATTACCTTGATCACCAATAGCGACCCCAATCGCCGCTCCGGCCAGTCCTCCAAGAATGATTCCCCGGCGACGGTTTGTTCGGTTTTGTGCAGCCACATCCGTGCCAATCGTTGCGAGAATTAACACGCCGCAGAGAATTTTGAAGTTCATGGTCAAACAGCAGGTTGTGATTGGTCGAGGACAGTGAGCAAGTGCAGCTCGGAAAAAAAGTGCACTGCGTTGAAGAAGGCAGCGTTCGCATGGAGATATCAACGACATTCAGCCCGCTGTGGAATAAGTGGGAGGTCTATCGAGGTTGCACGACAAACGGTGGTGTGGATTCATACAACTTCCGCTGCGTTCGTACCAGGATACTGGGCCCGTAGATGCGGTTCATCTGCTCGGCCGAAAGTCGGGGCGTTCGAGGGAAGTATGTGTGATAATAATTGGTAGGAGTGTAGCGACGGTTGTTTAAAAATCGGCCGTTCTGCGCAGTCGCAACTGCTGTGAAGCAGAGTGTGATGCAGGAGATAATAATCAGGATAATGCGTGATGGCATGACGTGACTCGACGGTGTAGTTGAAACCAGTGTCTCTAAACCTGTTTTGAAGCGGAACGCGAGGTGACTCCGCGTAACTCTTGCTCACGCTTTAGCAAAAGTGAGTGTGAAAGTTCGCGGGACGCAAGTTAGTGCCCCGGTTATTCCGGTTTTGGGGGTTGTGCGACACATGAAACGGACGGAGTGCCCGTCACGCATCTCTTCAGGAATAGAAAACCTGAATGATCTTGCTGTTGTATCTCTTCGCTCCCACGATCAGACGGTAGAGTTTCAGAAAATGAGTGCAACAGTTCGGGGCCTGTGGGTTGTGAAGGCATCGGTTTGGCCCTGTTGTGGAACCTAACTAAAACCCGCTACAGATTGATTCGTAGGCCCTTCCTGTCAGTCGTTCATGCTTGGTTTAGATGGAAGTTGGTTCTCATGCATCGAGTAGGTTCAGCGGGCGAGGGAGTCGCGGTGTATGGTTGAAGCTTGGATTTTCGCCTAATATGGTGTTAGTGGCAATGATGAAAAGACTTTTCAACTCAGCTTTCCCGCACCTTGGGTCCGTCAGATGAGTACTGATCCCTTTGAGAACTTTGAACGGTCACGGGTGGGATGGATCATTCCATTCTCGCTGTTCTTCGTTGGCGGCATTCTTACATATCTTGCGGTCAATTCTTTGCATGGAATTTTGGTGCGTGAATTAGATGCAGCGCGGGCTGCGCAGGTAGAAAAAGGTGGGGATCTACATGCTGGCGAAACACCATCTGCGACTGATGCCGGGCAATCAGATGCGGCGGTATCAGATGTGAATGGGACGGGGGAAGAGGGTAAGAACTAGTTGCCTGTTGCGGTATCCTGTCTGCAGGCAAAGCATGGGACGCNTTTTTGCCGCAGCTACAGCAGTGATGGGTTGTGCGGCAGTACTCAGTTATTTTGGGGAAGTCTCAAGCTCGTGGGTGCCATGATCTTGTGAGTTTAGATAACAGAGCGTTGAGTTTTAAAGAATTGATAAGATTGGCGGAGGAACGAGAGTCGTGAATGATCCCAATGATGCTGCCATTGAAGCGTTACGCACTGCGGTGAGCGTTTCGCCCGAGAATGAGGTGTTGGTGCACCAATTGATCAAGTTGCTGGTTGATTTACTACGTTACGATGAGGCTGAACAGGCAACACGCAAGGCGTTGCAATACCACCGAGGTAGCGTTGTTTTGCAGTTAACGCTTGCTGACATTTATTTCCGACAGGGCAAGGATTCCCACGCTCTCGCTATCGTTGAAACGTTGGCTGTGGGTAAGGACGCTGATCCTCGTGCAATGGTCATGCATGCACGCCTTTTGCAGCGGGGGGGGGACATCCGGGCTGCGGTTTCTACTTACCGCGAGGCAGTGGCGCGTGATGAGGATGTTGCTGACAGCGACCTTGCAAGTCTGTTGGGGATTCAGGACTTCAGTGACGAAGACTCTGGCGTGGTCCCGGATTTTCGNGATGCAATCGCTGAGTTTGCAGACCATGTTGAAGATGAAGAAGATGACGCGCCNNTGAGCGTGCAGAGCGAGCGGCCCGAACAAGACTTTGCGTCAGTAGGGGGCATGGAGGGCGTAAAAGACGAGATACGCGTCAAGATTATCTATCCCTTGCAGCACGCCGATATGTATGCCGCCTATGGAAAAAAAGTCGGGGGGGGAATTCTCTTGTATGGTCCGCCGGGATGTGGCAAAACGCATCTCGCTCGAGCGACTGCGGGTGAGGTCAGTTCTACGTTCATCTCTGTCGGGATCAGTGATGTTCTTTCGATGTGGCTTGGGAGCAGTGAGAAAAACCTCAGTGCGGTGTTCCAAACGGCCAGAGAAAGTACACCTTGTGTCTTGTTCTTTGACGAGGTGGACGCTTTGGGTGCGAGTAGAGCTGATATGAAGCGAACGGCCGGCCGGCATTTGATCAATCAGTTTCTTTCCGAATTGGATGGTGTCGACCATGACAATGAGGGGGTTCTGTGTCTGGCTGCAACAAATACACCCTGGCACTTGGACACCGCATTTAGACGGCCTGGACGCTTTGATCGGGTGATTTTCGTGCCTCCGCCTGACCAGCAAGCCCGCCAAGAAATTTTGGATTTGCAGCTCAAGGGGAAGCCGACTGATCAAGTGGATACGGCGAAAGTTGCATCCAAAACCGTTGATTACTCAGGTGCGGACTTGCAAGCTGTCGTTGAAAGAGCCGTGGAAGTTAAATTGCATGAGGCGGTGAAGCTTGGTATGCCCAAGCCAATCACAACAAAAGATCTTTTGAAAGCTGCCAAACAGGTCAAGCCAACGACACGTGAGTGGTTCTCTGCCGCAAGGAATCATGCTCTCTATGCGAATGAGGGCGGCTTGTACGACGANATACTCGAATACCTCAAGATCAAGCGATGAGCAATAGGTACGAGCGCTCGCAATTGTTACTCGCNCAACGTCGGTATGATTTGGCTGAACGTGAGTTGCGAGCCTTACTTGCGGACGATCCCAATGATGGGGTCTCATTGGCATTGCTGACGCTCTGCATCCTACACGACCATGATAGGAGGGCTGAAGCGACTGATACCGCTCAACGAGCGGTCGCCGTGGCGCCCGACGAATCGCTTTGCCACTACGCTTTGGCGACCTGCTTTCTGCAGCGAAATCGTTTTGATGAGGCTGAATCGGCGATTCAGACCTCCTTGAATCTTGACCCGTATGATGCCGATGCTTTCGCTGTTTTGGCGCGAGCACGGTTTGGACGCAAACAGTATCAGGACGCATTGGCAACCTTGGACCAGGGTCTCGCCATCGATCCCGAACACGGTGACTGTAGCAGTCTAAGGGCAATCACACTCGAACGATTGGGACGTGACTCCGAGGCTGTGGAAGCTTCCACCGATCGGCTGAAACAAGATCCTCAGGATCCCATGGCTCACGCGTCGCACGGTTACACGCTGTTGCAGTCAGGAAAGTACAAGGAAGCGCAGCTTGCTTTTCGCGAAGCTCTGCGTCTGGATCCCGAAAATGAAATGGCGCGAATGGGGTTGATCACCGCGCTCAATAACCGCAGTTTCCTGTTTCGGATGGTGCATAAATTCTATGTCATGATCAGTCGGATCAACGGCAAGGCGGCGTTCCTGTTGATTTTTGGTGCATGGGCTCTCATGCAGGTTTTGTCGCAGGTGGCTGACAAGTATCCAGTTCTGCAGCCCATCGTCTTCCCGGTNATTGTGCTCTATGCCCTGTTTGTAGTGCTGACGTGGATTGCGAATCCCTTATTCAATACCTTTCTTCGATTTCATCCGTTCGGTCAGCACCTATTGAACCGCTCGCAAACATGGGCATCCAACTTGATTGCACCGTGCCTGTTGCTCTCCGTTTTCTCATTAGGTGTTGGGTTGTTGCAGGCCGATGTTTGGCTCGGGGTACTGGCGGGTGCTTATTGGCTGGGGATGGCGATCCCGATCGCCGGTACCTTTGGTGTTGATGACTCGAGGCGTCGTTTGGGACTGGGAGTCATTACCGTGGTGATCGGATTGATCCCAGTGGTGGGGACTGTGCTGAGCATCACCGGAGACGAAATTTGGCCGGTGATCGCGAGTTTCCGCTACTTTGCTTTTGCTCTTCTTGCATTTCAGGTAGGTAGTAATCTTTTANTGACCCGTCCTGTGCAAGATTGATTACAGGTCCANGTAGCGACTTTTGAGTGGGCGGAATACGGTTGCCGTATTGCTCAGAAAGCTGAATCCAAAAATAGTGCAGCCGAAAAATTATCGCGATTTTTATCTTCGTTGAGCTTCGCTGCGCGAAACCNCAGCCTAGGCTTCTGAGTTCCAATAGCGTGGACTCGACTGTTTTTCTGCGCTGGGGATGCTGCATCGAATCAGTGACGAAAGGTGAAGCTGATGGACTCCTGTCCTACTCAATCGAATCCGACGACCATGGGGCACTCTCGTGTTGCCTTCCGAAAAGCAGTTGCTTTCTGCGGTTGGTCAATGCTGTCTGCAGCGATTGGATATTCAGTCGCGGGTGAGCAATGGGCAAACGGTATGGAGGTGATTTTGTACCCTCGCGAGATGGTAACCGGTATCTCTGCACAAAACCTTTCAAATCTCGAGATTTGTGTTGCAGGGATGCTGCTCGCAGCACTTTTGTCTATCGCGTCTTTGGTTCACGGCTGTGTTCTTCTGGTGTCAGAACGACGCTACGAAGCTTAGGTTGACGGTGCCACCGATCACGATGGTAAAGCTGACTAATCATAGGTCGAGTCTGGCATGGATTGGTTGAATTGACTCGCGGGTCCAGCATCCTGTGCTCAAAACAGCCAAGCTGCTCGAGTTGTCATTTTGGGGTAGGAAAACTAAACTTCCCGCTTAGATGGTGATTCGCGTGGATTTCGATTCCGTGTGAGCCGAAACCGTCACAGGCGGTCATGACGTCAGACTGCGTGGTCTGGGCGATTGCCTGAAGAATAGTGCCTGTACTTACAATCCTGTGGTCAGAATTCTGCAGTGATGATCCCGGATCTCGACGTTGGGGCTGAGGTAGGAGAACAAGCTTACATGGTGGATGATCGTCCTATGCCGAACGCGGGTCGCACGAAGAGCGTGGCGTGGATTGCCAGATATAGCCAAATCTTGACTGGTTTGCTTGCGCAATCCATCTTCGTTGTTGCTTGTGTGACCTTGTTTCTGATGCTCGCGGACAAGGCTCAACAGGACGACGTGAACGGATCCGGGACTGCAGTGATGGTGGCAGGTGGCTTTCTGCCCCTGTTGGTGTCTGTCATCTACATGTTCCTGGCAGTGAAGGTGAAATTCCGAAGGGCTCTTGATGCCTATCAGGCCAGTGATGATTCTCCTTCGCTGCCCATTTGTACGGATCAGCCTCTAACAAAGCCACTGGAAACCCTGCTGCTAGCGTTCACGGCAGCAATTCACAAGAGCCAGGCATTTTTTTTTACCAGTGCGACCATCAATCTTGTCTTGGTCTTTTTCGACGAAAGCTGGTTGCACTTGCTTTTCGCTTTCCTGTGTGCCTTCTCGATTGTTTGGCTGGTGCCTACTGTGGGGCGTTTAGCCCGCTTCATTCAGAATGCATTGGACATGCAGCGAGACGTGAATGCTGCCTCTTAAATGCTGGGCAAGAAAACAAGTAGCGCCGTGAAAGCAGTGGCGTGTTTTGCCATGCTTGTGGGTTTCATACGTGTGGATCAAGAACACATGGCAGCTTCTGAAAAGGTCTGGCGATCACCCTAGGTAAACCACCTTGGTCTAACGCTGCTATGTGCCAGCCGGACTGATAACCAATGAGCAGGTTAAGTCGGTCATGCGCTGACGTTTCGCGGTCCTCCGCAATGGTGTGGGGTCAATTTCCGGGGGCACCCGGGAAATTGAATTGTGGAAGACCACCAGGTAGACCTGGTATCCCTGGTGCCTGAGGTTGCCCGACACTAGCAGGTTGCTCGAAAAGGTCGGCACGCTTAAAACGCAGTTTCGAATAGGTCGCTTCAGGGATGACGTAGTACCAATCTGCAAATCGTGCATTGAGATCACGAACGCGTCTCTGAGCATCTTCCAGCCGATCTTTACGCTCGTCGATCATGCGTTGGTTTTGCTTGATAACCTTTTCTTGTTCAGCTTCCAGCATCTCCTGCCATTCTTCATCGGTCAGCTGCTCCGTTTCGGCCGGTTTCTGCTCCGTTTCGGCCGGTGTATCGACACTTGGGGCAGGCGGTGCAGGATTGTTGGTAGCTGGCTCGATTGCGGGCGGAACTGCCGCGGGCGGGGCGGCGGGGTCGTCTTGAGCGGGACTGGGGTCGGGAACGTCCTTCGCAGGTATCTCGGTTGCGTCGGCCGGCTTGTCTGGTTCCGAGGCCGGGGGCGTTGCTGCTTCCTGCTGGGCTTGTCCGGATCCTGTTGCCTCACCACCGCCGCTTGACTCTGAGACTCCACTGGGAGCCTCTGATGTCGCTGGTTGGTCTGTGGTTCCCTCGGATGCGTTGGATTCGGTATTCGCTTCGGCTGGTGCTTCGGCTTTGGTGGAAGCCTCTGTTTCTGCGGCTGATTGTGTACCTGTTTCCGCCGTATCCACTGGTTCGGCCGTGCTTTTCGTATCTTCCTTTGCTGGGGGGGGCGTTTCAGATTCACCCTCGGTTGGTGCGTCTTTCTCGCTAGGTGTCCCAGGCTCGTTGAGTTCAGGATTCGGCTTTACTTCACCCTCCGGTGTAGCTTGACCCTCCGGTGTAGCTTGCTGGGGAGGAGCCATCTTGGCCTTCATCTCGTCAACTGTCTTTGGAACAGATTTTAGTGCGGGCACGGGGAATTGTGTTTCGTCGACTTTGGTCGTGACGAGAAGGTATCGGTTGACTCCTGCATCGCTATCTACATTACTGTCCTCAACGCCTGAGATGTTTCCGAATCGCAGGACATACTTGACGCCGGTGTTAAGGGTAACATCCAACTCGCCATTTGCTGACAGGATTTCGATTTCCCCGTTGGGCCCTGATGGAACGGGGTAAAAGCCACGCTGTGCCAGTGAGTTTACAGCTTCTTTATCCGTCAGCAAATTCTGATCCGCACGAAGCGTTTCACTCATTCCATCTGGTTTTCGAACCACATCGGCGATCTGCAAATCATCCAAAGCGGTCTTTAATTCATCTAATTTGGCTTTGTTCAGAGGCGCTAGCGAGGTGAGGTCGGCGGCGGTTGGCGGCGCACCCGGACGGCTCGCATCGTAGTCCATCAGGCTATTGAGTTTCCACTCAGTCCCGTCGAGCCCAACGTCCGCGGTGTAGTTGCGGGTGAGGCTGATCTTCCCACCCATTGCAAGCGAGGCGTTGTAGTCGAGAATTTCTAGACTGGAAAGTTCGATGCTGCTGAGTTGTAGCAGGTCGTTGTCGATCCACTCGCGAAACGCGGTGGTAAGCGGGCTGTCATCGAAGCGTACTACATACACGGGATCTTGACCCGGAATGCGTACGTAGCGTTGCGAAGGGTCGTCTTTGGGAACGTCACCGATGATAAGTTCAGCAATGGTTTCCTGCTGACCGTTCTTGAGAGTCACGAGACGCCCGACGCCCTCGTCTCCGACTTGCAGATCCTCAAGTTTCGGTTCCGCTACGCCCAGATCATCGTGGTCCTCAGCTTTATCGGTTTGCGTATCCAGAACTTTGAGGGCAACGAATGCATTAGCAGCATTTTTCATCTGCTCCAACGCATCGGCTGGGTATCCATTTCTTGATGGGATCGTCCATTCTTCAGTTTTCGGATCTTTGCGAACCTCAAAGGTACTTAGCTGTCCGGTTTCATCGTCGAAAGTGACGATTTTCATGCTGGACGCAGCAAGCGGATCGGTGAATTTTTCGAACAATGCGGTGCCGACACGTGACTCCGTTTGCTCCGCGGCTCTTGGCCATGAAACAACTGCGGCAACCAGGCTGATGGCGATCGCGACACCCGCAAAAATCAAAGTTTTGATGACTTCAGTCACGGAACTTGTCTCTCTATTTCAAACGGCTTTTGCTGATATTTTCACGTTCACGTAAACGCCGAGAGGCGAATACGATCACGCCAACACATAGTGGTGGGATGCAGGGCAGGGCAACCGCCCACACCTTCACCTGATTTTGAATCTTTGTCACATCTTCGGCAGCACTACGCTCAATCTCACTGATTTTATACTCGCGATCGAGCTCAGACTTCGTGCGTTTTACATCAAGTTTCCGCTGCTCTCGCTCCTGCAGCGTTTGGAAACGTTGCAGTTTGGCGTTCAATTCGGCTCGCGGTACCTTGCCGTCTACGCTTTGTTTTTGAAGACCTTCGACCTCCTCGCGGAGCTTTTGGAGTTGCTGATCCATCGACTCCTGAGCTTCCCGCATCGTCGTGTCGTATTCGGTCTGGTACGCCTTGCTTTCGTTCATCACCTTTCGGCGTGCTTCATCTTTTCGAGCATCGATCATTCGAAGGCTTGCAAAGATCGGCTCGTGCTTACGCACTTCAATGAAGTCTGTTTCGTCAGTGAGCCAGTCAATGCAATTCAAAACAAAAGTCACGTTTTGAAACTGGAAGCGTGCCTCAGTCAAGGTGTCCGGGTCTGCCCTTATCATGGAGAATTCAGGAAGCATCAAGTCTGCATCGGAGACGTAGACTGCTTTGATCGATTTTTCTTTCCCCTCGACCTCCTCTTTACCCTCAATCGCCATCGCGATTGGAAGTTCAGGTCGAGTGCCGGTGACTACCTCAGCAAATGAGACACCACCCGTCATCAGATCCCGCATTCGATTGCCGTTGATCAAGCCACTTTCGGTTCCGGTCCGGAGCAGGGGAATGTGAGTTAATTTTGAGTCAGCTTTTGCCTCCACGGCACCAGGGACGATGGCAAGTACTTCTTTCATCCCAGCTGTGATGATGCTGTCCTTGCTTAACGAGCGGCCTGGTTCCGTCACGCTTGGGTTGGCCTCGTCGACGAAAATCCAGAGTTCGTTCGCGCTGTCTTTCAGGACTTCATAGGGCATGTGCGACTGCCAAACCAAATCGGGGGTGTACATGCCCTGGGCATTCGCCTGCCCCGGTATGTTGATCTCTAGTAAGTCCCAAAGTTTGCGGATGTCGCCTTTGGGAGCCGGTCCGCCTCCACCAAACATTCCACCGGGTGCCTGCTTGGGAGCACTGGTTGGCGTGATGTATCCCGTGCCCACGGGCGCGGGGTCTTCAAAGATCGCGACGGGTACGCCTGCTTCAATGGCTTGGACCAGACGATCAAGCTGCGCGGGTGCCAAAGATGATGGCTGAACGGCGATCATCGCGTCATACAAGCCACCCGTCACTGGCGAATTGAGATCAACCTCCTCGACCTCGTACTGCTTGGCCAATTCGTCAATCAATAAATGTCGATTCACTTGCTGCATTGACATGCCCTGCATGACGGTGCCACCCATCAGGCGTGCGTCCGTTGCGACCACCCCAACCCGTTTGCGTTTGCCCGATGCAACCGTGTTGATCGATCGAACGAGCTCATACTCAACGGGAATGCCGTACTCAAAAATTGGCACGGTGACTTTTTCGAGTCCCGATTTAAATGCCGCACCCATGATCAGTTGTTTCTGCTGAGCTGTACCTTTTTCTCGCACCATGCGGCTGACCGGTTGGATGCCGAATCGTTCGGCGGCCAGGGCAGCGTCATCACTGAATAGCTCGATGTCGTCGTAAAGATTGACTTCAATGGTGCGATTCCGTTTTGCGGCTTCGCTACGGAACTCTTTCAGAAGGTTGATCAGCTCGTATCGAGTCCGTGCGTAGACTTCTGGAATTTCTTTGCTGATGAACGCGTCGATCACAACGGGCCGATCGCCGTCAAGTTCCCGGATCAGTTGCTTGGTAGCAGGCGCGAGAGAGCTGACCTGCCCTTCGGTCAGATCTTGTCGGACAAAATCCCAATTGCGGACCAGGATCACACAGCTTGTGGTAATGGCGATCAGTGCTCCGATTCGGACCAAATACTGCCACGCCATCGTGTTGCCGTCTTTTCCACCTGTCCAATGCCGTCGGCCTATCAGCACCATGCAAGTGTAAAGGGCGATAGCAGCAACAAAGCAAAAGTAGACGATTGAGGAACTGCTTATCACACCACGGCCGAAATCGTCGAATGGGCGAGCGATGCCTGCGCCGGAAATCAGAGACGCCACGGCACGGTTGGGGCTGAAGGACTCCGCGAGCGACGCAAAGGCCAAAGGAGCGTTGAACAGTGCACCGAGAATAAAACCAACGGTCAAGTTGCCGGTCAAAAAGGATGCAACCATGCCGATCGCGAGCATTGAAAGCCCAACGAACCAATAGCCAATGTAACTACTGAAAATCAACCCAATGTCCAGCCCGCCCTCGGTGAGAATGGCTAGTGTTCCAAATGTGCTGAGCTGGCTGAAAAGAAGCGACGCGGTGAAAATTGCAGCGGCGGACATGTACTTGCCAATCACGATGTCGAAATCGTCGGCAGGCAGGGTCAACAGCAGTTCGTCTGTCCCTTGGCGTTTTTCCTCGGACCAAATGCTCATCGTGATCGCCGGGATGAAGATCAGCATGATCAGCGGATACCAGAAATTCAGTTGATCCAGAGTTGCAAGGTTCTGGTTGAAAAATTCGTAAGGCCAAAAAGCTGCGAGCGACGTCAGGAAGACGAAGATGCACAGGAAAACGTAGCCTGTCGGGTTGCTGAAATACCCGGTGAAATTACGTTTCATCACCGCAAACGCAGCCCTTTTGGTTGCTGAGAGCAGTGCCACGATGGCCAGTAAAACCAGCAGAAATACGATGTCATAAAATAACAGGCTAAGGAGAGCCGTTGCGACGTTAGACATGATTGATCTGTTGCAGAAAAATGTGAAATTGATAGTTGCCGAAGAAATGTTTCGCGGCCCAATAGCCCGGAAACCTGTTTCGCTTCAGGTGTTCAGGCGGTGTCGGCGTGAGTCAACGTGTGGAACGCCTCATTTAAGTCGCCACTGCCCGTCTTGCGAAGTGTGTCAACATCGCCTTCGTATACCAAGCGGCCCTCGTTGATCATGACGACTCGATTTGCCATGGCTTCCACTTCCTGAAGAATATGTGTGCTCAGAAGAATCGTTTTGGTTTCAGCGAGCCGACGCATCGTGTCACGCACACCCCTGATTTGATTAGGGTCGAGACCAGCAGTTGGTTCGTCAAGAATGAGAACATCGGGATCATGTAGCAACGCCTGGCTCATGCCTACACGCTGCTTGAAGCCCTTGGACAGTTTACTGATGGGCTTGTAGATGACAGACGAGAGATCGCAGATGTCAATCGCTCGGTCGATGTGATCTCGTTTCTTCGACGTAGGAATGCCGCGTGCCTCCGCAAAGAAGTCGAGCATCGACATCGGCGTCATCTCGGGGTACAGCGGCCCATTTTCGGGCAGGTATCCCAGGCGGCGACTCCCAGCGATGCGGTCTTCCATCATGTTGTGACCAGCGATCCGAGCCTCGCCTTCGCTGGCTGCGATGTAACCGGTCAGCATTTTCATCGTTGTGCTCTTTCCGGCGCCGTTTGGCCCCAGAAACGCTACCAACTCACCTTCACTGACTGAGAAACTGACCTCTCGTGCTGCTGCAAAAGGACCGTAGAACTTGCTCAAGCCGATCGCCTCGATCATCGGCCTACGGTTTGCCGTTGCAGCTGGTTTAGCAGCTGGTTTAGCAGC
>NZHC01000111.1 GCA_002689655.1 Rhodopirellula sp.
TTTTTGGTCGGTTGCTCGATCCGCGGCACACCACAGGTGGGCACTGGCCGGGTGGCCATCTCCTCTACACGAATGCGGTGTGGAAGCCGGGTTTACACAACCCATACGGCGTTTTTTAAAAAACGTGAGTAGAGCGAGGTCCGCGGGTTTTTAGCGATAATTTTGCGGCTGCAGCCCATGGTCTACACGTTTTGCAGCCCCATTTTTCCGCTTGCACACCACGGATGGTTTCCGACCCTCCATAATGTAGGCGAATCAGGACGTATCGTCCGATGAACCCGATCGTGATATACAAGTGACGCTTCAGTCACCAACCCAAAAGCCGAGGAATCAATGAGCACGGCCGATTACACCGTAAGCGAACAAGTGGCCCAGCAGGCATCAGATGCCAGGGACCGACTCGACGAACACACCCTGAGAACGGTGCATTGGCATTTTAGTGAGGAGACGGGGAGTCCCTTCTGGTTGGAAAAAAAAGCTGAGCTTAAATTTGACCCACTGGCTGATGTCAAGTCGTTCGACGACCTCAAAAAGTTCCCTCACTTTGAAGATGAGTGGCTGCGTGGTGGACCCGTGCGAAGGTGGGTTCCGAAGGGGCATGCCAATAAGCCAACCTATGTCTTTGAGACAGGCGGCACGACGGGAATTCCAAAGAGCCGCGTCGTGATCGAGGATCACTGGACGGATTACGAATTGTTCAGCGACACGCTTCCAGACAAGTATTTTCCGAAAGGTTCGAATTGGTTGATGCTTGGGCCGAGTGGCCCGCGTCGTCTGCGGCTCGCCGTTGAGCACCTCGCTCAGCATCGGGAAGGGATTTGCTTTTGCATTGACTTGGATCCTCGTTGGGTCGTGAAGCTGATCAAGAAGGGCTGGATGGAACATCTCGAAGAATACAAGAAACACTGTATCGATCAGGCTGTCACGGTCTTGACTGCCGGGCATGATGTCAAGTGCATGTTTGCGACGCCAAAACTACTGGAGTCACTCGGGGAAGCGTTAGAAGAACGTGGAACGAGTCTGCAGGAATGCGGGATTACCGGGATTTTCTCGGGCGGGACCGAGTTCACTCCACAGTGGACCAAGTTTTGTGTCGAGGAGTTGCTCGGTGGGCCGGCAGAAGAGGGGGGAGTTTACATGACTCCCACCTACGGTAATACCTTGATGGGTCTAGCCTGTAGCAAGCCTGTCACTGCAGCCGATAACTACAAAATTTCTTACTATGCTCCGCAACCTCGCGCTGTGACGGAGGTCGTTACTTTTGATGATTACGATCAAAAGGTCGGCTACGGCGAGACGGGACGCGTGAAATTGTACACGTTGACCGACGAGTTTTTTGTTCCAGGCTTCATGGAGCGTGATGAAGGTGAACGGGAAGCACCGTTTGACACCTACCCATGGGACGGTGTCAGCGGAGTGCGACCTTTCCACGAACTCGCGAGTGCTACAACCGTCGGGGTCTACTAGGCCGCTTTGGTTTTCAACATCGGCTGATAGCCGATTTATGAGATTGCTTGCCTTTTTTCCTTCCTGTTCCATCAATTTTTATTGCAGTTATGATCACTCTTAGTCCTTTGCGTTGGGGTAAGCCCTACGAGTCACTTGACTTCACAGATGTTGTTCACTTTGACACCGGAGAGCCGATTGCCCGAGTGGGTAATGTTGGTGGTGGAATTGTTGGACGCGATATGCGAAAAGCTCACAAGGCGAGAGAGGCGTTGCTTGAGTTTTCAACGGATGACTTGGTGGAGCGGTGCAAGCAGGCAGCAGTCTTGTTCGAGTCAGCCGACTTAACGGTTGGAGATTCGCAGCAGTCAGTGGATCAGTTTGTACACCAGCAATCAGCCAGCACCGGATTGCCGGAGCATATGTGCCGGTCGAACATGGCCAAGAACAGCTTTGTCCTGAGCAACATTGACCAGATTCTGAACTGCTTGACTCGTGGACTCGATTTGTCGATCTTCTCACGCGGTTACGGGGAGGAAGGCCGCGGTGTCATTGTGAGTTACCAGTCGCAAACACCTGTGCTGGGTGCTGTGTTACCTAATAACTCACCGGGGGTACACACGTTGTGGCTCCCAGCGATTCCCCTGCAGGTGGGACTGGCACTGAAACCGGGCTCTCAAGAGCCGTGGACCCCTTATCGTATGGTGTCAGCATTCATTGAGGCGGGAATTCCTGCGGAAGCATTCGGGCTGTATCCTGGTGGTCACGATGCAGGCGGCGCGATCATGACCAAGACGCCCCGCAGCATGATCTTTGGTAGTGCACAAACAGTGGCCCAGCATGAAGGCAATCCACGCGTGCAGGCACATGGTCCTGGGTTCTCCAAGATACTGATCGGGGATGACATCGTGGACGATTGGGAGAGCTACTTGGATCTGCTGGTCGAAAGTGTGTTAAGCAACTCGGGACGTAGTTGCATCAACTGCAGTGGCATCTGGGCTAGCCGGCACACACGGGAAATCGCTGCGGCAATCGCAGAGAAAATTGGTCCTGTTGATGTTTTGCCGCCGGCCGACAGCAANGCACAACTCGCCGCCTTCACGGTTCCCGCGATGGCGACAGGAACTCACGCGATGGTGCAGCAGGATTTAGCTGAGGCCGGAGTGGAAGATATGACGAAGGACTTCGGCGAGAAACTTGTAGAGCGGGAGCATTGTGCTTACCTGCGTCCGATGGTTGTTCACGCAGACTCACCGGACCGGCAAGTCGCTTCGAAAGAGTACATGTTCCCCTTTGTAAGCGTCGTCGAATGTCCTCAAGACCAGATGCTTCAGCGAATTGGTTCAACGCTTGTGGGCACGGTTCTCACTCAGGATCCCAAATTCACTCACGCTGCTGGATCTTCCGTTGACATTGATCGTGTGAACATTGGCCCGATTCCGACCAATCGCCTCAATTGGTTGCAGCCTCATGAGGGAAACCTGATCGACTTCCTGTACNGGTCGCGAGCGTATCAGGTAGCAGACATGCCAGTTGCGGTTCACGCTTGAGCGAGGTACTTCAACGTTCGCCTGTTGNTCATGCATTCCACGTGTTCTTGTCACGCCTNGNTTCGTTNCTGTCGTGTACTTGCCACGTTGACNGTGTGTGGGCCGCATCAANAGGAACCANGCAAATTTGGGGTTGGTTTGTCGCATGGAGGCGCCGTCAGACAAGCCCGACTGGGCTGAGTTCAAGGCNTGCTACGCGGCACATGACTCNGGGCTTGCTGAGCTATCAGTTGCCTGCAAAAAATGCTTTTTCAGCCGCGGCGGGANGCACGATGTATAGTTGAGTGGTTAGGCTCACCTTCCACTTGCACAATTCCTATGACCGGAAGCACCATCCCGAAATCTGCGTCCGCATCTTTGAACTCCCCGCCTGGAAGACTGGAGGGTGTTCCTGTCGTGCCGCCTGTAATGGTGGGAACAGGTGATGCAGAAATATCGTTCGCCTATTCCCGAGTCAGCGAAGATGACCGTTTGCCAGCTGTTTTGATCAGCACCATTGTCCATACGACATTCCTGCTGCTGCTTGCTTTTTTTACATTACCTGATGGCGGTCGCGAGACTGAGTGGATAACCGTTACACCGCAGGGAAGTGATTCAGTGCTGTTGTTGCGAACGCTTGATGCACGGGATGATCAGCAACGCGATGAAAACGCGGCGACGGATCAACCGGTTGCTGTGTCGGTTGATGCTTCGGTCACCTTGGCGAGGATGTCATTTGAGACAAAGGAAGACAAGGTTGAAGTTGTTTCGAGGGAAATGCAACAACTAGCAGTTGGCGGAGGAAGCTTGGGAGTCGAGTCGCTGGTGCGGTTGCCAAGCGGTGGCGGTCTTTCCAAACGTACTCCTGAGGGCCGTTTGGAATACGGTGAGAAGTACGGAGCGACTCGAGAAAGTGAACAGGCGGTGGAGGCTGCCCTCGCATGGTTGGCCGCACATCAGCGCGGCAACGGCAGTTGGTCCTTCAATCTTGAATTGGGGCCTTGCAATGGGGCGTGTCGGCACAGCAAGAAAAAAGGCACCGACTCACCTACACCGGTCACAGGTGCAACTGGGCTTGCCTTGCTGGCTTTTTTAGGTGCTGGGCATACACACCAGCATGAAGGACCGTATCAAGAAACTGTCCGCCGGGGTATTTATTTTTTGCGCGATGTCGCGGGTGAAGCTGGAGCAGGGCTCGATTGGCAGCAGGGAAGTATGTACGGCCACGGCATCGCTTTGATGGCCATGAGCGAAGCACTGGCAATGACCTCAGGAGAGCAGGTTGGTGACGCTGATCTGCGCCGGCTTGTTTCGCGTGGAGCCTCGTTCAGCTGTAATGCTCAGCACGAGAATGGTTCATGGGGTTACGTGCCCGGGAGTCCGGGTGACATGACTGTCAGTGCCTGGCAAGTACTGTCACTCGTTGCTGCGAAGAAGAATCACATTGACATTCACACCAACGCGCTCTCGAGTGCAAAGGAGTTTGTTCTATCGACTAGCAAGGATCGTGAGTTTTGGTTTGGTTATAAAGGGCCGCCCGGTGAGGAAACAACAACTGCAATCGGTTTGGCGCTCATGCTTTATTTGGGGCAATCGACAGAATACACACCTTTCTACCATGCATTGACTGATCTCGCAGATCGTGGTCCCAAATTGCAAAACGTTTATCACGATTATTACGCAACACTTGCCTTGCACCACAGTCGGCATCACGCATGGGATGAGTGGAACCATGAGTTGCGAGACCATCTTATTCGCACGCAGGCGAACAAGGGGCACGAGGCGGGCAGTTGGCACTTTGCTGACCCGTGGGGCGATATCGGGGGCCGACTTTATACCACTGCCATGTGTGCAATGACGTTGGAAGTCTATTACCGCTACATGCCTCTTTACGAAAAAGTGGATGATTTTCCACTCTGAAGTCTGCCTTGGCTGGTGTTCTTTTGGGCAGTGAAGAGTTTGCCCTAGCCGATGCCGCCTCGCTCACCAGTGATTCCTGCCGCGATATCGGCGGCGTAACATTCGATCAATGTTGCTTGGTTTGCGTTGCGGTCAAGTTCGTGGATCGCCCTGACTGAGCGGTCGAGTCGTCTCATGGTTTGGGAGTCATGCTTTTCTGCGTAGGCAGCCGCTCTCATCTCACGGCGGAAATGCTGTACTGCGATCGCAAGTGCATCTCGCAATGCATGACGCCTCTTCTTCGGATCTTTTCCTGCAGACTCAATTTGTTGGTTCAATGTGCGGCTGATTTTAACCGGGTCCGGATGCTGAGCCAAAAGAAGTCTGAGCAGTGAATCACGAAACTCATTTGCTTCTGAGTCGAGTAATCTTTGGGCAGTGTGCATGTTGCCCCCTGCGATCTCGATTGCCTCATCCAATTGTTCATCGTCGGCCTCAATCTTATGAACTTCACGTAATAGTCGCTTGGAATACTCATTGTTGAGAGAGAAACGGATGATTCGGCATCGTGATCGAATCGTTGGCAGTTGTTGTTGCTCGACGGTGCCAATGACCAGAATGACGGCATCGGCGGGTGGTTCTTCGAGTGTCTTAAGAAGGCAGTTTGCCCCTTCTTCATTCAAGAAATCAGCATCTTCAAGAATGGCGATTTTGCGTTTGCCGATGAGCGGTTTGAGTTGAATGTCGTGGCAGAATCCGCTTTGCATTCTGGCGTCACGTTCACCGATCAGTGTGCTCAGTGGTATGAACGATTTGTTTTCCGGTTTTCGAACTCTGATCAAGTCAATGTGGGTATCTGCCTCGACTTGAATGCACGACTTGCAGATACCGCATGGCGCCATTTCCATTGCCGGGACATTTTCGCACAAGAGTGTTTTTGCGACAAGTTTTGCGACTGTTCGTTTACCGGATCCAGGTGATCCAACAAATAGCATGCTTCCACCAAAACGTCTCTGCTGTATNGCTGCAGCAAACCAGTCACGAATTTGCTCGTGTCCGATCAAGTCAGACCATTGTCCGGTTGCCGGCTGGTTTTCGCTTGCGGTCGCTGATTGAGTGTTTGCTGGGCTCATCACAGATCGAGCTACGATGCGGAGGGATCAAGTGGAGTTTCATTGCCGTCAGGTTCAGGGCAACAGTGGGATTCAATTTCGGTGATTTTTTTTACCCGATCTGCATGGCGGCCACCGTCGAATTCAGTATTCATCCACATAAGTACCAGCTCATCGATCGGTCGGTCACCGATCATGTCACCAGGCAGGCAGAGGACATTGACGTCGTTGTGTCGGCGACTCATTTCGACCATCACTTCATCGTAACATGATGCGGCTCGAACGTGCGGGAACTTATTAGCCGTGATGGCCATCCCGATCCCTGTTCCACATATCAGGATTCCGCGATCGGCTTCACCACTGCTGACCTTTTTGGCAACATTCTGAGCGTAGTCGGGGTAATCAACAGACGTCTCGGAGTCTGTTCCTTCGTCGCTTACGGTGAAGGCATGCGCCTCCAACGCTTGGATGAGCCGGTCTTTGATGTGAACACCGCGATGATCACTGGCGATTGTTACCTTGAGCATCGTTGCCCTCACTCGTTACTTGAGGCGTTGACTGGGAAGAAGTCATCACCCAGCGCTTCCAGCCATGCAGAGAGTTCTTGATCAATCTGCTCTGAACAAGACTGATAGCACTCAACTGGCATGCCGACGGGATCTGTGATGTCACCACCATCTCTTCTCAGCGTATGAACCCGCTCTTGCATGTTTGGCCATGCCGCAAGTATCGCAGCTCGATGGCCGCGTGTCATGGTCAGGATCAGGTCAGCCACGTTCATGACTGCGTCGTCTAGTGGGCGACTGCTGTGGCCGGTGAGGTCCAGATTGCGGACGCCCATCACCTCAACTGCCTGTGGACTTGCTCCGCTGCCCACGCCTGCTGCCACGCCTGCAGAGAGAACACGAACTGCATCCTCGCTGCCCAGTTTTTGACGCAGTTTCTCTCGGAGCAGGGTTTCAGCCATCGGACTGCGGCAGGTATTGCCAGTGCAGACGATGACGATCACGGGTTTTACAAATTGATTCATGGCAGCACGTTCGATGGCACCTTCGCGTAGGATTTCCAGACGGTTTCCTTGGACTCTCGCAACCGTCGACGCTCCACCATAACGGGTTGGACCGTCATCGAGCAGCAGTGGTAAAGAATCGGTTAACTGTTCTGCTACGCCCTCTGCTGTCGTGGGAGGGGGTTGGCCGCTAACATTCGCGCTGGTTAATACCAATGGACCCGACAAAAAACGATGAATATGCGACAGCACACGGTGATCCACGACCCGAAAACCAACGCAGCCAAAATCTCCAGTGATTCGCTGTCGCACTGGTGCCGGTAATTGAGTCACCGCCGAGGTGGGCGAGTCGCAAGGTGCAACAAGCGTCAGCGGGCCCGGCCAGCAGCGATAGCTCAGTCGTCTGACCAAGGGTGAAGATCCACAGAGGAAATCTTCCGCCGCCTCGCGGCTTCCAACTGAAATGGCAAGCGGAACATCCACCTGATGACCCTTGATGCGAAAGAATTCTTCAATCGCTGTCTCGGAAAGCGCGTCTACAGCAAGCCCGTAGACCGTGTCGGTAGGGACGCCAACCACTTGCCCCTCCACCAATGCCTGAACCGTGCGATGAATGATGTCCCTCGGGTCATCTGTTGCGCGAAGGTCGAGTGTTTTCAGCATGGTAGTGTCACGGTGAATAAGGCTCGAAATGGAGGAGCCAAGAGGCGTGTTTGTATCAGGAAGTCACGTTCGATGAGATAATAATGCTGATAGGGTTTGCGGAGTTTCTCAATCTTGTTGGAACATTGAATCAGTTCAGCGTCAGTCGCCTGGTCGGGCGTTTTTCACGAATGTGACGATTTGTGATCACCTTGGGCAGATACCTGTACTGGCTGCCAGCTCCGGATTCAGAGGCGTATTCAACCATTTGTGGAAACCATTCTCGACATTCGTCTGACTAATGGCCAATCAAATCGCAATCTCAGCATCACGCGGAATCGTCAATCACTGGCTATACTCAATTGCGGTTCCCGCTTGGGCGACCGCCATTGTAGGAGTTCTGGAAATGTCTTTACAAGTCGCCGATGCTTCAAATGATGAACCAACCAAATCGCCGGAAAGTGTTGCGTGATTTAGCAAGCGTGGCCGCATGGAGCAGTTTTGCCTCGGTCGGTTGTGTCCCGACGGGACAAGGCCCGCTGCCCGATCTGGTTTGGGGTAGGCGTGGAATGAGTGAAGGGCGTTTTTTAAAGCCGCGGGCAATTACGATTGATGATGAAGATCGTTTGTACATCGTCGATACAACAGGACGAATTCAAGTTTTCGATACGGACGGGAATTTTATTCGTTTTTGGAGTACGCCTCAAACGACTAATGGCAGGCCTACCGGATTAGCGATTCAGGCAGGCAGACATGAAGTTCTGAAAACGGGCTCTCAGGCGGCCAGCTCGGATGCCGGAATTGACGGTCGTCGATTGTTAGTCGCTGACACACATTATTACCGGATGCTTTCTTACTCTTTGGATGGGACGTTACATCCTGCGGAACAGATCGGTGGGACAGCAGGCCACCTTCCCGGTGACTTCGCATTCGTTACCGATGCGGTCTGTGATGCCAAAGGCTGTTTTTACATTGGTGAGTACAATGCTTCGGATCGTATTCAGAAATTTGATCCTGAAGGAAATTTTCTGATGCAGTGGGGAGGTAACGGTACTGAACCAGGGAAATTTGTCCGGCCACAAAGTCTGGTTGTTCGCGAGAATGTGCTTTGGGTTGCTGACTCTTGCAACCACCGTATCCAGAGATTTGACCTGACTCCAGAAATACCGGAATTGATTGACATTTGGGGGCAGCCTGGTGATCAGTCCGGGCAATTTTTCTATCCTTACGATCTCACCTTCGCAAGTGATGGCAGTTTATTGGTCATTGAATACAAAAATGATCGTGTCCAACGTTTTGATCCCGAAGGCAATTGGATTGCAAGTTGGGGTGGTTCTGGGTTTGAACCTGGTCGACTCAACCAGCCATGGGGAGTGGTGGTGGACTCGCAGGATCGGGTGCATATTCTCGATAGCAGCAATCATCGCATTCAGCGGATTGGTTTGCCAGTTTAGCGTTTGGAGGCTGCATTTCCGTCGACGGGTTACTCTGAATCAGTGTCTTTTGGTGGTCGGATTCACCATGGAGACCAGCGATCCGCAGGCTCGGTTTTCGTTGGCTTTGAGAAGATTTTCTACGGCTCGGACCAGACGTGTCACGCCAACAACGAATAACAGAAGTGTTGAGACAGCAGCCGAAGACTTGAAGAAGACTTGAAGAGGCCCCAGAATGAACCGTATTCTCCGCCGCGCCATGCAGGATTCCGACCGTTACGTGATCGAAATGGATTACGCTGACGCCAAGGGCAACCGGACGCATCGTTTTGTGAGTCCCATCCGTTTCATGGGTAGCTACCGATTTCTAGGGCTCTGCTTGTGCCGTGAGCAGCCTCGGCAATTTCAGTTGTCGAGATGCAAGAATATTCGACTTGTGCCGGCCTGCGACGTTTTGATGCCAGCTCCGCTCAGTGAAGTGGGGCCGGAACTGACGGCTGTTTGATGGGGTATGGATTTCGACAATCCGTGGCCCCCGCCGCTCCTTGTGTTGATTCTTGTCCAAGGTTATCGACTCAACCTTGCACGGATTTCAACGGCATGCGGGCGTCTTCTTCTCTTTCTATTTTCTCGGCGTTGCGTGTTTCTGAGGTGGCTGTTGTCAGGCTTCCTGCTCATAGGAAAGGTGGCCGCGATCATCTCGGAGAGCTTTTGTTGGAGAGGCTGATAGAAAACGACGAAAAGCTCGAGTTGCCACTTGGCAATGCTCGAGCTATTCGTTTACGAGGACTGTCATTCCCGACGCGAGTGGGCAGTCCTCGTAAAGCCTCCGCCCTACGGAATGCGATAGACGTTTTACTTTTTGGGCAGCGGTATTCTCGGCACAGGTGCAGGTGTTAAGTCGATCCCCGAGCCGATTTCGTAGCTCATCGGTGCGATCGTTTGAAGAGGTTTGGGAGCAAGGCTTGGTTTCAGGATTGATTGGTTCGGTGCATCGCTTGGGGTAGCCGCCCCTGGTCGCGTCAACGTTGGGCTAGGAGAAACGGTATTCCCGACGTTTTGCTTCGGTGCCAGCATTTCGCTCTGCGACGAACCAAGCTCGCTCAGCGGTGTGTCTTCGACCTGAAGCGGGCCAGCCGGAAGGAGTTCCATTTGCATGGGGCCAAGTGCTTCAGTCTCAATCCCCTCACCGTCGAGTTGCTCTTCTAGCAGTGTTCCACCACCTTCAATTTCCAGAGCGTTCTCGGCATCGAGGACTGGGCCGCCTCGAACAACTCCTGGGCGAGTAACGCCACCGTAGTGCCTTTTGCCAGCACTTCGTTCGCGGGCACGCTCAAGTGCATCCCAGTATGCTTTTTTATTCCACGGACCTTCTGCCAAGGTGATGTTGTTGTTGGCAAGCATCGTGCCTTTGAGGTAGTCGACATAGTTGATTGACTTGTTGTATTCACCCAATGCACGGTAGTAGCTGATTTGAGCATCGGCTCGTCGCTGTTGACTCTGCAGAACGACGTTGACCGGGCTTCGGCCGCCTTTGTATTCGGCTAAGCGGGCTTCCACTTCTTGCTCCGAAGCCTGCCACCGCATGGCGTTGGTTTGAACAAGTTGATAATGGGTTGCTGATTTTGCTACGGCATCACTGAGTTGGCTGACCAGCAGCCGTTCAGCATCTTGTAAGTAGGCCCTCGATTGTTGTAGTCGAAGCTGAGTGCCACGAATTCGAGTCAGTTCACGCCTGGCACCAATTGCCGGTGGCGTGATCTCCAGTCGGACAACACCTTCTTGGAAGTCGCCGCTCGTGAGACTGCCCAGCGCACTGCTGCCAGGGCTGGGGAATTGTGCATCGCGTCGCTGGGGAGGCCCCAGCGTATCGCCTACACCTACCCAGCGATAAAGCAATGATAAGTTGACTTCTGGAAGAATCTGATTCTTGGCGGAAACTTGCTCCAACTCACGCTGTTTGATGAAGGTCTTGGCTTTTCGTAGCTCAGGACTCAGGTACAGCATCTGAACAACGCTCTCATTCCAATCAAATTCCAGTCGTGCGAGGCTGGGTTCTTGAATCGGCCGGATCAATCGTCCATCTGTAGCAGCAAGCCCCATCAGTTCTCGCATCACACGCTCATAACCGTAGACACCAAAGCGGTCATCGCCCGGCATGTTCGAGCCAGCTAACGCTGATGAGAGACGGGCTCGGAAACCATAATATTGCTCTTCCGCCTGTGCCAATTCCTGCTTGGTTCCCGTGCCGTTGTCGTAGTTCAGCTTGGCAAACTTCGCGGTTGCGATGGCACTATTGCGTCCGATGATTGCAGCATTAACACTGCGGTAGGCAACATAAAGATTCCAGTAGCCAACCTCCACGTCACGTACCAGATTGCGAACTTGAACTTCAAAGTCCGCAATCGAAACGTCTTCATTCAAGCTGGCAAGTACAACAGGGATTCGATTCACGAGTGTCCCGCGATTCCGCATCAGTGGCTGTTGGATTTGTGCTTCCAGGGTCGCTGTCCAGTCACTTGCCAATTGTCGCGCGGCCGTGCCTGGGTTACCAAGGGGAAGATTGTTTCTTGAGTAAATGACCTGCTGGCGTAACGTGGCTACGCTTCCCGTGGCGAAACGTTTGCTGATCGCACTCTGCTGTGTTGCGTCCTGTCCCTGAAAGAAGGTCTGTGAGACCGAACTGCTGCCAGTATTTCGGGGCCTGTCGGTCGTGCTGTAGTCAAAGAATGCACTTGCCTGCGCGTCAAACTCCGAAAGTGCGTCCTCAACTCCACCAATCTGATTTGCTCGTTGGACTCCACGTGGGAGAATTCGGTTGCCGTTTCCGTCGACTGTCAAAGGGATGGATTGAGTGGTGGCTTGCTGGATGGCAACGTCGTAGATGCTCCCCAATTGGTCGGCTGAAGCACTCGTGAATTGAGCTGCGATGTTTTGGCGGAACTCTGCGTTACCGCTGGTGGTGACGAAGAATTTTGCATTCTGAAGGGCGATCGAGACGCAGTCTTCGACCGTCAGGTCCCAGAACTGGTAATCATGATTGCCAATGGAAAGAGGACGTTGAGCCTCTGTCGTCTCCGCCAAGCTCTCGACTTCAACGTCGGGATACTCGATCTGCGTTGCACTATTGAGATAGTGCTGCAAGTCGGGAGATTCATGCAGGAAAAATGGTTGCGTAGGTGCACATCCTGTTGCTAGCAGGACAGTGAGCAACAACTGCAAATAGGTGGTTTGTTTTAAAAGCGAGCGACTCATCCGCTGGACTTCCGGGGTCGTGCCGTCGTGAAACACACCATACTTTCATCGCACAACGCGATTCAGCGTGTTTCCGTACTGGCCGAGTGTGGAAGCCCCCCACGATGCCTGCTCTGATCCTCCGGCACTGTCATGTGAACCAGAAACTCGAGCTAACCTCGTCCAAAGGAATCTATCGGACCATCAGATGTTAAACTTTGACGGTTCTGTAAAAAAATGTGGACCGATCTTCTGGCTGGCAACGACTCGGCAGCATCCTTTTGGCAGTGAAGCCGTGTCGTGAATGGGATAATCGCTCGAAAGGAGAGATGTTTCGCCGCCCTACTGCGTCCCGAACCTTGTTCCGTACTGCGTCCCGTACCTCGGCTAACCGCTATTTCCCCGCATCGGGTGCACCGATACGGCGGGGGATTTTCTTCTCGTCGATCAATTGGTTTCCGGGAACAGCGGGTAATCGCTTCGCAGGAACATCGGGATTCGCGTCAACTGGCCGAAGCGGTTGATCGGATGGTGAGGCTCCTTCCTCTGGTATTTGCCGCAGTTGCTCCAGGATGCCATCTTCTTTCTGAATCACGTCCTGCAGAGTTTCATTCTGTTGGAATGCGGGTAAGGCAGATGGTATTTTGTCGATTTCCGTCATGTTCACTGTGTCAACGCGTGGACCGATTTTTAAAGCATTCCATGGTTTAGGGTAAAAGTAGTGCATTACCGTGCGAGGCTTGTGATCTTTGTAGGCGTTGCGATGCTTTGAGGCATGCCAAGACATTGCCTCGAGACTGCTGGGGGCAATGTAATACGCAACCTGTCCAGCAAGATTGCTAGGGCGGTTATAGCGACGTCGGTAGGACGGAGGCAGCCAAGTACCCAAAGGCCCTATCAGGTCGATTCGCGGATGCACCGGGTAATTTTCTTTATCCGGGTGGTCTGCACACAGCGTTGAGGAAAGACACGCAATCAAAGTGGCAAGGGTAAACCAACGCATGACGAATAACCGGGGGAGCTAGGGGATGCCGGGAAACAGCCGGTGTGTGAAACTGCAAAAGATGTTGCATGCCCACTTCCGTGTTGTCGTCAGCGGAGCACCTTCGGCGTGACGCAGCTAACCAAATTACCGATTCTGCTGGTCAGGAAAACATTGCACTTCCGTTCTCGGCTGGGGGATGATTGCCGATGTTCGTTGTCGTTTTACAAGAGATCCTGATTCGGTTTGCTTTTTTAGGTGTCCTTCGACTTTTGCGAGGTTTCCCAGCCATCAGATGAACACAGAACTGCAATACTGAGGGTGAAGCTAGCGATCAGGATACCGTAAAGTCGGAGGTCGGCCTCTGCCTGCCAGGAACCCGCACTTACGAAGCCCTCGGCCGCCCCCAAAAACAACGTCGCGAGAACAAGTGCAGGAATCAGGAATACGAGAAGTCGCAGTTGACGAAACATCACCACCCGAATCGTAAGGGCAGCAATTGTTTGCAAAAAAAACAGGCTGCCGACCAGGACAGGCCAGTACACGAAATTGGCGACCGTTGGCGTGTATTGCCTGCTTGCTGCAAGCAGCAAGGCGACCAGAGTTGTCAGAGTGATGAGCTCGCCAACATGAAACTGCGAAAGCTTTGGTTGTTGGCTTGCCTTTGTTATCTTGTTCAGCCCGGAGTGCCGCGTGACGCCACTGAGCGAGATGGTCCAACAGGGAATGGCTAAGAGCATAAAAATCATGGGCTGCAAAAGGATAATGCCGCTGACGTTGATGGCATGATGAAGCATATTAGGCGTACAGCAGTTCGTAAGCAGCAAAACAAAGCCAATCGCCGCCATCATGCGTGTCGCAAAACGGATGAAAGAGCTACTGATGCCAGTAGCGAGCCAAGAAATAAAAGTAATTAGCCCTAGGGTAGTGCCTGCCATCCAGCTTTGACCCTGTGGGGTGAGCAGCGGGGTGGATGCCAAGTTTGCGGGGGTTGCCATTGGTGTCTCGGAACGAATCTGTATCTCAGAATAATTGTTCTCAGAATGATTGTTCCGTGAATTAGTAGCGAGTAATGAATGAGTAGCGAGTAATAGCAGTAGATTGATCACAAGCCAGCCGGTCACAATCACAAGCGTCATGCCATTGATGCTTGGACTACGGTATGTTGACATGAGACCCAGTTGACTACTTAGTGACAAATTGCTTTAAACCCTCGTTTTTCCCCTCCCGCATTCACCACGTTAACACGGTATCCCACTTCTGTCGCTGCAAACATGGACGGTACAACAGAACCTTTACTGGCAGTGATTGGAAATCCGATTGCAGGAAATCCGTCGCAATTTGCCTTGGAGCGGGCAATCGCTTCGCTTGAGCTGGATTGGCGCGTGCTCTCCTTTGATGTGCCACCTGATGATATCGCTGCTGCCCTGAATGGTTTCGCGGTGACCGGGATTTGCGGTGTGATGATCGACCCCAGCGTGAAGGAAGCGGCATCGAAGTGGTATGCCGAGCGAATCGGATCCGAAAAGGGGGCGATTGATTGTCTTGTGCGCGGTGAGGATGGGCAGTTCATCGGCTATGACGAACGCCATTTGTGGGTGCAAGAGCAACTGGCGTCAAAGTCCGAGGGGGACAGACTTTGCTTCGGAAACTGTGGGGAAAAGTCTCCATGGGATGCCCGTTTGTTGGGCGTCGAAAAGGTTTCAGGTAACACCAAGCACGAAACGATTGAGGCAGCGAAAGCGATCTTGGTGGTAGACGATTTGAATGGCCCACCCGAACTGGAGCTGGATGAGTGGCCCGAAAATGATGGTTCTTCGGTTGTGATCGATTTATCGACGTGTCATTCCTTGCAGGATTCGATCTGCGAATTGGGGTATCAGCTCTTAACTGAGTCCGATTTGCTAATCGGTGTTCTGAAACGCGCCGTTGAAAAGTGGTCTGCCAAACAGGTTGATTCCACCGTGATTCGTGATGCGGTAGAGGAATACCTTGGGGTCTAGCTGAAATCGTGATTCGCGAGCAACGTAGATGGATTTGCGAATCATCATTGCCTGCGAGCGAGTCGCAGTAGGTCATAAAGATGTCAATGCTGGGTGCATGGCTCATTGATGCGCTTTTGAAGTACATTGGTGATCCTGCGATGTTGGTTCAAAAAGGTGATGTTCGATGAAACCTAGTGCGTCCGGTGCAAGGAAAAAGCTGATTGCGGCTGCAAAACGTCTGCGTCGAGATGTCGATTCGATCTCCTTTGCCGAGCCGGTCACTCATGTCTACAACCCGCTGAGATACGCATGGAAGGCGCATGAGTTGTATCTTTCTCGGATCAACGATGATGGCGTTCGAGTGCTGCTCCTTGGGATGAATCCCGGCCCGTGGGGGATGGCTCAAACAGGTGTTCCTTTTGGCGAAGTGAGTGCTGTGCGAGATTGGATCGGGATTGATGTGCCGGTGAAGACTCCCTCAAACATGCACCCCAAACGTCCTGTGCTCGGATTCGAATCCAAGCGAAGTGAAGTGAGCGGAAGAAGGCTTTGGGGGTTGTTCCAAGAACGATACGCCCATCCGGATGATTTCTTTGCTGACAACTTTATCACAAACTATTGTCCACTGGTTTTTATGGAGGAGAGCGCGAGAAATCGAACTCCCGACAAGTTGCCAGCAGCCGAACGGGAATTGCTGGATGCTGCTTGTCAGAGACATCTAGCAAGAGTTTTGCAAGTGCTGCGGCCTGAGATTGTTGTTGGGGTGGGGGCCTATGCTGAGAAGTGTCTTGAACGGACCATCGAAAAAACGGGTTACGAGGCCCAGTTGGCGAGGATTCTTCATCCTAGCCCTGCATCGCCCGCGGCAAATCGCGATTGGGCGGGAACAGCGACGAAGCAGTTCAAGGATGCAGGTGTTTGGTGATGCATGGGCGGTATTCCTTACCGCGATCTCGTAAACGCTAGATCGTAAATAAGGGACTTCAAGGAAATACCCGCGTCGCGCCAATGCACCGGTATGGCTATTGGAATACTCGCTGCGTAGCTGTATGAGCGTGCCGGCTTGCCACAGTTGCAAATGCTAACCAAGGCTGCAGAACGCGTGGTCGTTTGCACTCATTTGAATCGTGTTTTCCAATCGGGGGGCAACGCGTAGCGTACTGGGATGGGCTAGGCTGTTTTGCTGAGGAAGGTGCGACTCTGCCTGATGCGGGGGGAGTTGCCTAGGTTGAAGGACCTGAGTTTTCTTGCAGTCAGCACCTCTATTTCTAGAGATCAGCATGTAGCGGGATCACTGCTTACCACTTGGATGCCCAGCTGATGAGTGGTTGGACCCGAAGGTGTCTTGCTCCGTATTTTAACAGAGACGAGTGGAATCAAATGGATGCAGATGATTTTCAGGATCTTTACAAATTGCTCCGGGGCAGTCGATGCGCGACTGCTGTCTTGGATGCTAGGGCTCTTTTTGTGGAACGCAAACTGGAACGCTCACTTCTTAAAATGAGCGAGGCGAGAGCGAGCTTTGCAGAAAGTAGGCATCGTGTGCTCAGGCAAGATCCTGAGAAGACGATTGATACCAAGGCGGAAGATCGTGATCGGCAAATTAAAAAAGCAAAACGCAAGCAAGAGAAAGCACAGGAAACACTAAATGCTTTTGATGAACTGCTGCCCGTACTAACCAAGATGGCACAACGAGAGGTCGGTCGGCGAGAACGCGAGGTTGCTACTGAGCAGACGCTGGCAGCGGCCGACAAACCCACTCCCGAACAAAGTGCTACTCAGGTGGTTAAAGCTGCCGCATCTCAACGCGATGATTTCGGAGTTGATTCGTATTCAGATTTTGACTCGGTCAGCGAAGGACCGCTTCCCAAGGCGACCAACGAGGTTTACTCCGCTGTTTCCAATGACGCAAAAAGGCCTGCGGCTGCCCCTGATTTTTCCTTGCATTTTTTGACGGAATTTGCAGTCAGACGGGGTGATGCAAAACTTGATCTTGTCGGTGGTCAGTTTGGTTTTCGGCCTGTCGAAAATGAACTTGATGTTGTTGGTGACGGTGTTTACCTGATCCAAACCAGCAAGCGGACCATGCTGGTGTCCTTGCCGGTTGAAACCTGTGAAGATGACGAGCTGCGGCTTTTCGACTTGATCGAGAGAAAACGCGTCAAACCAATCACGCGGGTTGCCTTCCTCGATTTGGGCTTGCGTCGCAAAATGGTGTTGCTGACGTGCTCGGAATTGAATGAGGGTGGGGCACAGATTTCCGACGAGCTTGTGGGGGGCAAGATCATGGACACCCCCCTAAACTCAAATTCCGCCGAGATTATGGTTGATCATCGCACGGCGATGAATGACCCCGGAACGGTATTGGATGACTCCGGAACGGTATTGAATGACCCCGGAACGGTATTGGATGACCCCGGAACGGTATTGAATGACCCCGGAACGGTATTGGATGACTGAGGCCGGTGTCTTGTGGACGCTAGGTGCCAGAGGCCCA
>NZHC01000112.1 GCA_002689655.1 Rhodopirellula sp.
CCTTGGAGGAATCACAAGTTTTCTGTTCAAGGACGGAGTGATTCGCAACGCAAACTTTCTCAAGGTGATTTTCTCGGTAGTCATCATCACTTGCCTCGACAAGACGTAACGCTTTCCGCTAAAAGTAAAACCGGAATAGGGATCGTTTCCTTAGCGAGTGGGGGAGGGTGGCTCAAGAGCGTCGTTCCCCCCTACTGCTTCTTTTGCTTCTCCTGGCTCATCGTCTGCTGCCAGGATTGGACTGAAGCCCAGGCGACGCGACGCAGCCAGGCGTCCTCCTCAGCCGTGACCTCGGACTTCTCCGGAGGCCGGAACTTCAACGCTTCAGGACTCTCCCCGTAGATCGTCGAGTAGATGACGTAGAGATTGAGGAGCGTGCCGTGCCAGCTCTGGTGCTCGCGGTCCCGGCTGTAGAAGTTGACGTTGGGACGCTCCTTCATGGCCCGCTGCCACGCGTATCCGCAAGGCGCAACCTCTGCGTCGAGCTTTCTGGCCATGCGCTGGTGCTCGGCGATAATCTCATCCATCGAAATCCAGTTGAGCCGCTGATAGTCCCAGCTCATGAAGAAGATGAGCCGCGAACCCGCCTGACGTGTATGTTCATCGAACAGCGCCGCATACTTGTGGAAGTCTGCGACCTTTGTCTCTGGCAGGTCTTCTTGAAGCACGACGACGTCGTAATCACCCTCGGCGATCGCCTGCTTGGCCTTCGTTCGCTTCCAAAGCACCCGCAAACAGGCGCCGCCACGAACGACGTGTGATGTCTTCGCGCCGAGGCCTTCACCGCGAACTGCAGTGAGGGCTTGCATGTGAGTCCAAAGCCCTTGGTTCCAAAACGTGAAACTGTTCCCTACAAAGAGCACCGTCCCGGGCGATTCGGGTAGCGGAACCGTCCCCTCCTTAGCTGTCACAGGACAGGAGGCAAGAAGAAACGCAACGGCGAGTACCGCTTTGAAGGGAGCTATTGTCATTATGCTAGCATTAAAAGATCTGGTGTTTCCGGTAGTGAAAGCTGTATTCTGGCCGAAGAGCGAGAGCATGCCCTTTTTAATCTCTAGTAAATGCCAGTATTGGAGAACTTTTCCCCACCCTCTTTTTACCTTGTTCGTGCCATGATCGCGGCGGCGCAATGGTCAGTGTTTTCCTGTGAACGAACTCTCGTTAGTGACCATTGATTGTAGTCCCCTTTAAGCTTGGTAAGACCTGCATAACTAATGAACATAAACCCCTACGAGGCTCCCAAAGACGCGACCGACGATGAAACGCGGTTTCCAAACTTGGGACGAAGTGACTGCCCGGTCTGTGCTACACCACAGCGGCGGGTTTCTTTGATCAATCCACGGTACAAATGTCGTGCCTGCGGATCATTTCTCCAGCTAAAATTACCGGGATGGATTAACGCCCTTTCCGTCTCCGCTACTCTAGCCGGGTATTCGATACTAGCCCCTTACGTTTCGCAGATTCCTTTCAGTTTTTCTGCACTGTTCGTCTATTACCTGATCTTTCTTAGTGTCCAGGTTGCCTTCGGCAGAATTCATGCCAAGTCGGCGAAATCACAGACGGCATCTTCCGCGGGTCTCGGCGTCAAAACTCTAGCTTCGATGTTTGTTTTTTTGGGAACCTTAGTCTCTGTCATTGCTGCTCGCTCGGTCATGCCAATTGTAATTCTCGTTTGTTTCTGTGCCGTAATATTTTTGGCGTTCATGCTATTGGCCGGCAAAACTACAGCCCAGGGCCATCTGACCGTACCAATTTTAATGGGACAGACAAAAAGCACTCTAATTTGGCTCGTTTTTGGTGTAGCGTTGGGAGCGGCCATGGGGGGAGCATTCCTATCTTCCATTTAATTGACTCACTCGAAGTCAAGTTCAGAGTGTTGACTTTTCCCATCGCTGCCCATCACATTCGGTGAAAGGTGGGTTGTTCAGGTTTTGCTATGGACGCTCAATTGATGGGTTCGCAGGAGACTCTGTGCGTGAATCGATCCTGACGTTCAGCAATTCGTCAAACCGGCGTACAGTGATGCGTTCGCGGAGGTTTTCGCGTTTGGTGATTGCTGGATGAATGCGCTCAAGTTCTTGTTACATTCCACCAGCTGCGGCCACAAATGATGACGGAGTTCGATGCGATTGAGCTTCCCCCTCCGCCCAACCTGATAATCGGACTGTCAACCAGAGTCTAATTCGATCAGTAATCGCTGCGAGCCAAGGCTCATCACGGAATAGGCGATCACAGTGAACGCACGGTTGCAAAGAGTCAAAATCGTTGCTTCCACTTTTATCTCGTTCAAGATCATCTCAACAAATTGGCGCTTCTTAAAATTAAAAAGAAATTCTTGTAAGAAAGATGCTTCCAGACTGTATCTCCGATAGAGCGTTGGTAATGGTGCCAACGCGTTTTAACAGCGACTTTGGAGATTCAAATTATGAAAACCACCACTTGTGGAACTTGTACCGCCAGCACCCTGCTTGTAACCGCAATTACGCAGCGTATCGAGTTCGTTCACAAAGGTTTCCCTGGCCATTCAAGGCTGAGCAACTCATTTGGATTGGCTCTATTTTCTGCTTTGTTGGCCCTTTTTCCATCCGCGGAGGTCTTTGCTCAGGGAGGCGTAGACGGATGTGAAGATCCGGTGACGATTGAGTCGGTATCAGATATCGGGAGCGGCGGAGTATTTATCACTTATTCAGACGGGACGTGGACAGGAAAGGCGGGCGAAGAACAACAGTGGATCAGCGATGACGGTGAAAGTATTTTCAAGTCAGATGGACCATATGTACCGGGTGAGGGTGGCGTTTGTGGAGGTGAAGGTGGATCTGGAGGCACAACGACAACCACTGGCACAACCACGACGACAACCACAACAACCACAACAACGACGACAACCACCACCACAACGACAGCCACCACGACGCATGAATCACAGCGTTCTGGCGGTGAGGGCGATTCACAGGTTGTTGCGGACCCCCTCAAGCGGCGTGACTTTGAAATGGCATACCAGGACATGCTTGATTGCGGATTTTCAGACGGGGAAGCAATCCTTATCATCGATCGTCTAATCGATCTCGAGGATCTGGGGCCATGGGTCAGGCCCCCGGTCGAAGCCGAGCTTTTTCAAGCTTTTGTCGACGAGGACAACCTTATCTTTCTCCCGCTCTGATGACGTTCAAGTTTTCGAGACCAGAAAACGAAGGATGCGGGGCAGGCCCTGCCAACCTTTATTAAAAGCTAGCCTCGGGGAACAAAACCTCTTCCTGTTTTGCTATCCCTATTTTTCAGTTGCGTTGTCGTTGCTCAAAACCCCTCCAGCCAATCGTTCCAGTAGAAAAGGGGCTTCAGCCAAACAGCAAAGAAGCCCCTCTCGCAGGTATACGACCTACAACGCCTTGGTGATGAGCAACGTGGACCGTAAGGGATAGCGTTTCGCGTGCAGCGATTTGCGGGGAGTGTTCTTTCAGGCAAGTCCCATGCGTCGGTGGCAATTCACAAACCAAAACCAAAACCAAAACCAATCATGGATTGGCAGTGAGCCCAGATGAACGACATGCGTAAACCGCGAGAGTGTTTTGCCCCACGGCACGGCAACGCCTTGTGTATTCGAGTAAGATGTCCAACGCAGCTGACTTGTCGCCCACGACAGGTTTACCACCAGTGGCGAGGTTACCCGCCGATACAAGTGCCGCTTTCACGCTCAGCTTTCTGATCGCGATGGCTGGCTCGCTCGCTCGCTTAAAACGACTCTTACACTTTTCCAACAATTGCTCCATGATCTTCCGATTCAATCTCATCTTCATGCTGTCATTTGTGCTCGCATTTACTGCTACGAAGGCGGAAGACCCGCGGCAGACCTTTCCTACGGTGGACGAATTGCCTGAGATCGAGGAATTGCCAAACCCGTTCGTATTCCTTGATGGGACACCAGTGGAGACGGCTGAGGACTGGGAGCGTCGGCGGGAGGAGATGATCGCCATCGTCCTGCACTATCAGTTCGGACACGCTCCCCCTCTTCCTGCCCCCGACAGGATCAACGCCCAGACGATTTCCGAGACTACAGCATTGGATGGGCAGGCAGTGAAGCGTGTTGTGCAGCTTCATTTTGGTCCCGCCAACGCTATCTCGCTATTGTTGGGAATTCACGCGCCAAAGAATCGCAGCGGCCCCTTTCCCGTGATCGTCCACAACAGCTCGGCAACTTTCGAAGTTGACGATCCGATCGTGGCGGATCTGGTACGTCGTGGTTACATGCTCGTGAGCTACCGACGGACCGACTTGCATCCAGATTGGGGGAAGGATCCGGAGGCCAAAAAGCGGCGAGATCGCGGCGACGCGCGGCGGGGCTACCCCGATCATGACTGGGGCTGCCTTCGAGTCTGGGCGTGGGGCGGGAGCGTCACAATCAACTGGCTCTCAACGCTGCCCGAGGTCGATATGGCAAAAATCGTATGCACCGGCCACTCAAGGGGAGGTCAAACGGCGGCATTGATGGGAATGCTGGACCAACGGGTCGCGGTCGTTGCTCCCAACGCGGGCGGTTCCATTACAACCGGTTGCCATCGGTTTGGAAATAAAAGCCGCCGCATCAAGGATAAGATGAACAGCACCAATGCCTACTGGTTTCATCCCAACCTGATCCCCTTCGGCGACCAGGAGACGCGTCTGCCGTTCGACTTGCACTTCATCAAGGCTTCAGTTGCACCGCGTGCCTGGTTCAATGCGAACGGTCTAACCGACAAACTCAACGTCGAGGGCAGCATGGTCTCGTGGCGTGCCGCGCGCGAGGTCTACGACTGGCTTGGAATGAAGGAGCGCTGCGCCCAATGGTACCGTGACGGCGGGCACGATCAGGGACCACAAGACTGGAAAGCACTTGCCGACTTTGCAGACTTTATCTTCTTCGAGACACCACTCCCGAACCCAAAAACATTCTTCCAGGAACCATGGCCCGACATTCCGAGACACTACTCTTGGAAAGCTCCACAATAATCAGGCGGCGTGTTATTTTTCACCGCACTCGTACTATTGCTCTGGTGTTGGAACTCTCAGGCAACAATCACAGCGATCATTGAGAAAAGAGGCCAACCTGGCGAAAAAGGTGCCAAGCCCCATTTGAGCTTCTGGCTCCCGAGCCTCGACAAACGGTCCCTGCCACTTTTCACTTACCCGTCCCGATGAGCGCAATTGCACACCCCTTACGGAACACGATGCCACCGTTTGGGCTGCAATTTCTTGGTGGGTTTGGTCACGCTGTATTGAATCGCGCCGACATCCCAATTGCCGCTCTCAGGTAATGGGCGACCATCGAAGTCCGTGTGATAGAACTCGCTGAGGTTGATCGCTTTGCCGCGCAGTGGGCTATCTGCCTTGAGCTGATAATCTTGTTTCTGCAGATCAACCAAGCCAGGATCGCCACTGCCTGCCTGTTTGCTGTCACCCTTATACTTCGTATCGGGAGACTTGTACTTTGAGTACCAGTTGGCTGTTTTAAGCGCACCGGCAGAGCGATTTCCAGTATAGGGAGAGGAGGAATAGATAAACAGATTGTTCCTGAAATGCGCCCCTGAAGCTTCACCCACAGGCATCCCGCCACGGACATCGATACGGGCGCCGGCATTTTGCGCCCTCCCGAATCCGTTGTATCGAGCGATCGTGTTGTTATCGAAATAGATGTCAGTGCATGGTGCCAACATGAACAACCAGGACTGCCCATCGTAACAAACATTGAAGGACACTCTCCAGTTATAGATTTCTTGTCGATATCGCGGCCAATCGTAGTCCCAGCTGGATTCAATGAAGCCAGCATTGCCTTCCGAATAGTTATGGTGAATGTAGATATTCTTTTTATGATATCTGCCACAATCAATTTCGATCGCGCCGCCGTCTGAGCCCCATGGACTGTCTTTGGTTCCAAAGTTCTTGATTGTGTTGTATGACACTTCCTGATTTCCGATATTCAAGTGTATCCCCATCGGTCCCCAGCTACTTTTTGAAGTCCTCCACAGAGCATAACTGGGGCCATCCAGATAATTCTCTGTGATCAATGTATGCTCGCCAGCTGACATGATGCCCTGGCCGGTGTTGATGAATTCATTGTTGCGGATGATGCAATGATCCGACCCGCGATCGATACGTAACGCGGCCAATTTCGTCATGATGATCATTCCAGATACGTACTCTCCCGGCGTATCGTGAAAATGCAGGTTTTCCACAATGATGTAGTCACCACCCAAAATGATCGCGTTGCCGCTGGCATCGCGAGTCGTGGGATTGGTAAATTTAGGCAAATCGCCGGTCCCATAGCACGTCAGCCGTATCGGCTCAGTTGCTGTGCCAGATTCACTGATCAGAATGTTGCCCGAGAAGCCAGACCCCCTCTTGAAGTGGACTACATCGCCCGCCGCCAGTGATACGTCCTCCACTTTTAAATGCGACTTCCAGGGCGTGCTTATCGAGAGACCGTCATTGATATCTGATCCATCGACCGAATCGATGTAATAATCTGCACCGCTCGAATGCGTGATCAGACCGCAACTGACGAAGACATAGAACGCCCACCGTAGTACTTCCAGCAGATGTCTCGGAAACATGCTATTTGCCTCAGACAGAGAATGATCTCGATTTATTATGTGAAAGTGTTCCGACCTGAGACACGCCACACGCCGCTCATGGTTCACGCCTATTCTATCTTGCTTGGAGTGAGCATACAGTCTGCTGTGCGTCTGGGATGTCAGTACGCGTGATGATAACACAGAAAATATCGTCGAGCTTTTTTAGCAACCGTCTATTGAGACCTAGCAAATACCAGCCGTCGACAGGCTTCTTCCCTCTCTCTTCGATGTCATGGTTACCGATCATTGCGAAATACCCGGACTGGCGATATCAAATAGAATGTGGATTGTATCAAACGATGGAATCTATCCGAGACCATCTCAAATGCTGATTGCGCGAGTGCTTGCTGGGTGCAGAAAGCTAAGTGCCACCGCATTTTTTCACCCGATTGAATGGCACGGCGGAATTGATCACTCGTTGACGCTCTAACCCCGCAGCAGAAAAAAGGCGGCCAGTGCGAGCAATGAAAGAGGTTTGATCATTCAACAAGCTTCCGACGGATTGATTAGCCGTCCATCGCAAGAAACGGGGATTGGAAACCAATTTGTGGCGGCCAACAACAAATCACCCTAAGTTTGGACGAAGAGCCGTTTTCAATGTCAACGTGAGCATTGAACGTATACATCCAACAGATTGCGCAGCTACGCCCCACGGAACGAGCAGGAAACGACGAATCCACAAGACCAAGGCCGCAAAGGTTTCCTTGTCGCCTGGATGATCAATTCTACTACCCAGCTAATCTTCCCAGCAGGCTTACATTCTCACTTCCTGAAAGCAAACCCGGGTCAAGCGATTCTGATAGTCCACGGTCTAACGCGACACGAGTCCCCAAATCAAATTCCAACTCATGATCACCCCAAGTGCGTTTACCTTCAGGTACACCGCGCCTCGTAGGATCTCCCTTCCACTGCGTGGAAGTACTATGGCAATGGTAAAAACCAATGTTCGAGTTCTGTAGTAGTTTCTTAAATGGCAAACCAGACAATCGATGCACATCCCAACTCAGGGGTTTCAAGCTCCCCTGAGGAACGATGCAGTACTTGCATGGGCACGTTTCTGTCTCTTCGGCTTTGTGGTCATGCGCGGAATGACTTGTATTGTCATCCTGCTGAGGGTCAGGGAATCTCCATTCACCAGAGAAGATAGAGAAACCTAGAACACTTCTTTGCGTCAAATCAAAGATGTTTCCACCTCGAGACCAGATTAGCTCGTCGAGATCTGCATTGATGACTGCTCGCGCTGTTGCAAGAAAACGCAGTCTCGCAACATTCATCATCGCCGTCTGCAAGAACTTGGCCCTGTTAGAGTTTTTGTGAGTTCTGAGGCCATATCGAAATGGAGCGGATACGACGACGATTTGCTTAAGGCCGGTATTCATCAAAGCCGTTCCAACTTCTTCAAGGCAGTAGTCTGTCGACCCGTTATCGAATAAAAGCATTGCCTCCAACCCCTGCGCTTTCACCATGTAGCACGCAAAATCGCGAATCCACCTGAGTTCATTATTCAGGGAAAGCGTGGTGTGAGCATTCAAGCCATTGAACCAATCGGTGTGCTCTTCACTAATCGGACTGCTAGCCGCCAAACCCTCACCCTCCACCGATATTTCCCTCGGTTGCTTGATGCTCCGCAGTTCAATCAGATCATAGCGTCGATACTGCCGTACCTTGGAGATGGGAGCCACACCCCCATCGAGCTTTATGCAAGCATTGCGCAGCAGCGGCAGCAGATTCAAAAGTTTTGGGCAGACAAGGTAGACTCGGCCCCCTCGCCAAAACGCGTCATACCACAGGGTCGTGCGATCGTATGCCTCAACATACCTACGCCCCTCAACAGCAGGGTCAGCAACGAAATTACGACGTACGTCTGATTTGCTCAGATCTGCACTTGCAAGCTTTATGACGGAGAACATTGTCTCGGAGTACCTTATCTGACAACGGAAATCAAGGTTGAACCTAACACCTTACCTCCGACCCTCGTTATCGTTCGATGAGACGTTAGCAGTGGATTCACTATTAAACTTGCAAACATTCCACCTGAGTGCTTCTCCGTTGTCTGCAACCCGAACGCGGAGAGCTTTTATATTTGAGTCGGGTCTTATTCATTGGCAACTGCCCCGCATCAGTTTGCAAGCAGCATGTCTTTGGTCGTACAAATGGTGGTGTGGGCTGCTTTTTGCACCTACTAGTTCGGTTGGTTTTGGGCATTTGGGAGCCGCGCTGATTGACATGACAGTAAACACATTTCACTGATCACGCGCATTGCCTATGCAATGAGTCAGCGGAGAACCCTCTATTTAAAAACAAAGTTATGGCTGCATGTCATTGGCTACCCGGGCATCCCTCTATCTTTTTCCTAACTCCGCGACAGCGAGGCGTAAACCACTGCGGGCAGATAAGCCGGTTCGACGTACCCGTGGATATTTCGGCCACTTCCTAATCTGCCCCCGACAGCCGTGAGGTCATTGCCCAGTATGCATATCCACACCAGTGACTTTCAAACCGAACCGCATGACTACCAATTCATGCGGAATTCTTTCACAATTTAACTTGGCTGAAAATTAGCGTACGTCTTCTGGTCTTAAACCAAGACCCCAAGCGATCAAAGCTAATACGCGTCTGAGAAGATAGATCGAATCGTCCCCCACACCGGCAAGCGTGCGCGACTCAAGATGCAATCCTCGCCGTTCCAACTGTTCTCTGAAAAAAATGAAGCGCAGGTTCAATAACGGGCGCCTTTGTTGCCCTCAACGCTCCGCTATCCTGCTTTCTTACAAGAAGCAGCATGGACGTACTTCCTGAAAGCCTCTGAGACGACAAGAAAGTTATCGTCAATTAACTGATTCACGTGACGGAATCTTTTTGAATCGCCAGTTTTCAGCACCAGCGATTCCTCCTCTTTTAGGACCTTCAGATATTGTTGATATTCTAATGAATCCTTGAAATAGGATTTCTCTTTTACGATCTCTCTGCATTGGTTTTCGAAGTCGCGATGGAATTTGTAGTGTTGCAGCAGACACGTCGTGTCCGCAACCCGGCCTCCGCGTATTCTGTGACTTGAGCTTTCGGAAGGCTGCACGGTCCCATCAGCAAAAAGTAAAGGATACTTTGTTAGATTTGGACGATTATCCATTTTAAATCCCGACGCTCGAATCCCTCCGCTGATCGTAAAGAGCGGCGGGTTCGTTACCTTCCCGTGACGCCTTCTTTTAAGCTTAAACCGCTGCACGCTATCCAGCTCATACCAGAAGCTTTGTTGTACAAGGTCCCTACCGTTGGTTGGCCAAGAGGTCACCGGCCCGGCTGGGAAGAGGTCTAACATCTGCCCCATCACGGCACTGTAATTGTGCCGGTTCAGGTACTGCAGAAAACTCGACATACCAATGCGTTCCGAGTATGGATAGCAAAACCGTTCGTCGATATCCACCAGCAAGGCCCAGCAATTCAGGGCGCAACGCCGAAATAGGAATCGCCTGAATTCATACTTGAAATCTTTGTACGGAAGGAGACATTGAAACAGAGTGACCTCGTCGTATTTGCGTAGCAGTGCCAAGGATCCGTCAGTCGATCCATTGTCTAGAAGAAAGATCTGCTTTGCACCCAACTTGAGGTGATGCTCCACGAACTGCTCGAGGTGGAGGTCCGCGTTTCGCATGAATGAGATCGCCACGAATTCATCTGGTTTGCAAGCAACCTTGAGCGGACCGTTCAGATGCTTTACCCCCTTTTCGACTTCACACTTCCGCATCGGCGCTTTGATGAAGCGATTAGTTAATTTCTTAAGGCCCAAGGAGTCACCTACCTCTACAGGTTCTGAAGTTCGCTTCAGGCAGACTAGCAAGACCTAAAACGGGGGACAATATAAATATCGATGACAAGAGTCTGGCCTCAGCCTTGCGCACAATCGGTTTTCATGCTCAGCGTGAAGGGCGATCCGACGTACCGAGCTAGACCTTAAGACCCACGATCATAGATACCTTTCACCCAGGCACCCTCAACCTACAAAACACGTTACGAGGTTCGAACATGAAGAAGTTCACAACAAAATGGCGGTACTCCAGTACCCGAGATCCTTCATGCTCCGTTGCTGAATCCTTCCTCAGTGCTGAATGCGACGTCACTGCCGAATGCTGCAAATGCCATCTGACCAAACGATGACGGTCCCCTTCCCAAACGCTCGACGCGGTTTGTGACACGCCAATCTAAGCCACCCCAGCGCGGTGCACCGTTTTTTCCCACCTCCCTCGTCCCCATGTCCAAGATCGTTAGAATACAAAGCAAGTCTTATCCGTATACTATGAGCTAGATGCTGGAATTCATAATGAAGTTGTCACTTACTGCCTTGCTGATGCTGTTCGCCGTCTTCAAACAGGCTGGGGCAGAAGAAGGAATGTATCCCATCAGTGAGGTGGGTCGATTGGGATTGGCAAGCGAGGGACTCAGGCTTGCATCAGAAGAGATCTTCAATGCTGATCAAACATGTCTTGTCGATGGAATATGCAAGGTAAATGGTTGTACCGGATCATTTGTCTCATCTCGTGGTTTAATCATCACCAACCATCATTGTGCGTACCGGGCCATTCAGAGCTCAAGCTCCACAGCGAACGACTACCTGCGTGACGGCTTCATTGCAAAAACTTTAGGACAAGAACTACCGGCCAAAGGTTACACCGTTAGGATCACGGAGTCATTTCAGGACATTTCAGATCAAGTGCTCTCGGCGATTACACCCGGGATGACTTACACGGAACGAACGAAAGCGATAGAGCAGCGTCAGAAAGAATTGGAGAAATCTGCTGAACAAGCACATCCCGGCCAGCGTGCGGAGGTGGCAGAGATGTTTGCCGGCAAAACTTACGTGCTTTTCATTTACACCTATATCCAGGATGTCCGTCTGGTTTTTGCCCCGCCGGCTTCCGTGGGTAACTTTGGGGGTGAGATTGATAATTGGGAATGGCCCCGTCACACCGGAGATTTTTCCTTCATGCGGGCATACGTCGCCCCGGATGGTTCAAGCGCTGAGTACGCCGAAGACAATGTTCCCTACCAACCAAAACGATTTATTCAGGTTGATCCCAACGGCGTAGATGAAGGTGATTTTGTGATGTTGATTGGCTACCCCGGACGTACGTCCAGGCACAAAACAGCCAGCTTCTTAGAATACGAGCAAGACGTCCGGCTACCCTATATCGTTGACCTGTATCAATGGCAGATTGAGCAGATGCTGCAGGCTGGAAAAATCGACCGTTCCATCGCGCTCAAGCTTTCATCACGGATGAAGGGGCTGGCGAACGTTGAGAAACGTTCGCGTGGTCAGCTTAAAGGTCTTGTGCGAAAAGGAATTGTCGATACACGAGCATCCGCCGAGTCCGAACTACAGGAGTTCATCAACTCCAATGCTGATCGCCGGAAAAAATACGGCGACTTGCTGACACAAATCGCCACGGTTTACGCAACAATGCGTTCCGATCAACACGCTTTGGACATCCAGAGCCTTCGCTCAGCTAGCCAGCTGATGTACTTTGCTTTTACGCTCTACGACAGCGCCGTTGAGCGGCAAAAACCTGACTTGGAACGCGAAACGCCCTACATGGATCGGAATATCGATCTGACCCAGCGTCGATTGCTGCTTGCTGTCAAGGACTTCCATGCCCCGACCGACCGCATCATTTTGACGGAGTTGCAGCGGCGTATCAGAGGCCACGGTGAAAAGACTGAAGACATCGCTCGCTTCTTATCCGATGCGGATGAACTCGAAGAATTTTATGACAAGACAAAGCTTGGTGACCCGGAATTCATTCACACTTGTCTTGACAAAACGCCTCCACAGTTAGCGGCAATGGGTGATCCAGCCCTTAAAGCGATCATTCAGCTCTACCCCAAATATTTGCAACTGCGTGAGCAGTCCAAGTCGCGTGCGGGAAAACTCGATCAACTTTATGGTGACCTCGTCACTGTGAAACAGGAGTTTCTGCAACAGAAATTCGTGCCCGACGCCAATGCGACGCTGCGACTAACCTATGGTCACATCAAAGGGTATTCCCCCGAAGATGCGGTCTACAAATCGCCGATCACAACCTTGGGTGGAGCCATCGCCAAAACAACAGGGGTGGAACCTTTCGTTTTACCCTCTACCATCATCGAGAAGCATAAGACGCGGGATTTCGGGCCGTTCATGCACCCGAAATTAAACGACGTTCCAACTGCGATTCTGTACGACACTGATACCACGGGAGGTAACTCAGGGAGCCCGATACTCAATGGAGAAGGAAAGCTGGTTGGCGTCAACTTTGATCGTGCCTTCGAGGCCACCATCAATGATTTTGCTTGGAACGAATCCTATAGCCGCTCCATTGGCGTTGATATCCGCTATGCGTTATGGATCACCGGCAAGGTGTACGGCGCCAATCACCTGTTGAGGGAAATGGGCGTCAAATAGTGCCCCATCGACATTGTTGTCGAGTCGATTCCTTTGCTGGTACGGTTGCCGTCTCCGGCTGTGGAAGGAATCCTCCGAAAGACACCCAGCTCTCTTGGATTCCAACGCACCGCCAGATTCCCGTCAGCAACAGTTTCAGTCCAGCACACAGCAGTTGCGGGTCGGATTCATCATTGGCCTGTGCCTCGTTTGCATTTGGGCGTTGTGGGACAGTCAGCCGCACCCTCGAGCATGCTATTTCATGCACCAAACAACCGGACGCCGGGCAAAACGGCATCTGGCTGGACTGAAATTAAAACAGGAACATTCACGCCCGAAACCAGAAGCTGAAAGGACGGTTTGTTCCCTTTCAGATCATTGGAACGACTCACTCAACCATCACGCGGTAGCGTCACACGTTACCCGCTGTGCAGAGAAAAGTGCCACAATGAAAAGTGCCACAATGAAAAGTGCCACAATGAAAAGTGCCACAATGAAAAGTGCCACAATGCGTAGTTGCCAATTCTTAACCCACAAAATGCAGCGTTACTGCAAAGCGTCAGCATGACAACAAGATGACTGGCAAACAGAACCAGAGGGGCAAACACGCTCTGCCACACCACATTGCAGAAGAAAGCAGAATGACTTCCTCATTTTCGAGGGAATTGCGAGAAGCACTATTTCACTGTCATTCATGGACCAGAGAGTAAACAGAATTAGCAGTTTGATCAGGCGAAGCAAGTTAAACGCCGGGTAAGCATCGGGAATCATAAAGAGTTCCGAGAGTAGATTAATTTTGCAGGGTGGATCGACTACTTCGCTCACTGTCCTGGGAGCACGAAAAACCCANNATCGGTTTCTCCTTCTGGTCTGCTGGCTACCCTCTANCCTCAGGGTTTTAACGCCGTCCACACCACCCAGCCACTCCGTTCCCCGTGGTAAGCTGACGGCTAGAAGTTTTTCGCCGCGCGCTATGAACTTCAATGATAAATGGCAGTCCGAGAGTGAATCGGACGAGGGAATGATCCATCAAATGCCGCGCAACGGAGAGTTGTTTCGATGACCCAACAAGATCGCGAGAATCCTTATGAGGTGCTTTCAGATTCGGAAGCAGGAGAANCCGNCGCCAAAAACGCAAATCCGATTCTACGAATCGTTGCCCTAGCGACTTGTGGACCAATTATCACCCTGTTCTTCCTGTCATTCTTCGCCACTCTGGACATTGNCCGTTTCACTTCCAACGATTTCACTAACGTCGTAGTTTTCACCAGCCTTGCCGCATTGATCGCTGCCATCGCACTTCCTGCGACTTGGGGAGTGTCGGGCTTCATCTGTCGGCGCACTAAATTGCCAACACTGAGCCAGCAGGAAATTCTAATTTTCCTATCGAAGTGGGTTGCAGCCAGTGTTCTGCTTTTTGCAACCCTTCCCACCGTGATCGAGGGTTTCGGCAGCACCTATCCCATCTCTGATTATACGATTAATTATTTTCTTCTCCTCGCTTTGGCAATGAGCTTTCTCGTCGTCACAAATTTTCTCAGTTACCGCCGTGAACCAAATCAGAAATCAGCGTTCATNTGCTGCGCNGGAGGCATTATCTTGATTTTGGCGATTGGCATGGTTGGACTATACATCTTTGCAATCGCCGCAAGTTATGCGACTTGAAACAATGCGAAACAATCGGGATCGGTAGTTCGCTTGTGCACCGGAGTCTGCAGCGTAGCCGCCCCCGAAGGCACACAGCCAGTCGCTACAACCACCCCAATTCCCCCACTGAACGAGGTGCCCAGACTGTGGATGTCAGCATCGGTACCCAGCCTTGGAATTGCTATCAACCACGCGGTCACTGATGCGATCCGAGTCGTCGCAGGAATCAAATTTTCCCCATACTAAAACGCAGGCAAATATTTTCGAACCCTCATTTGGCCACAACAACACAATGCCAATTCGACTACTAGCTTAGGCTGAAAGTTTTTTTCACAGAAACTGCGTTACCAACTGGACAAACCTCATGGTGATACGCATGTCATGACACGTCAAACCGCTCTGCACTGCACACCGTTTTGCTTCGCACGCTCTAGCATCAAACGACTCTGATGTTTACATGGCCTTCAGCATTTTGTAGAAACTCTTTTTTGTTTTCTACACTTAAAAAACGTGCGACATGGCGACCTACCTGCTTGACTTCGATGGCGTTTTCTTTCGCTACGGAACGATGACTCCTGCTGAAGGGGCGGTTGACTATGTTCGGCGGTTGAAAAGGCAGGGTAATGACGTTGTATTCCTGACCGCACGGAAGACAGACCAAAACGATCCTCCCGAACTCGCGATTGCGGACACGAAGAAACGCCTGGAGGCACTTGGCGTGCCTTATGACGCGGTAGTTGAAGGGGTGAGTAGTCCCCGGATTGTGATCAATGATGAAGGCGCGTATGCGATCAATCATCCCAAAGATGCACCCTGGACGCCCAGATTTTCCAAGGTGACCGTGCCGATTGACTCATCTGTCACGACGGACCGTGTCCATCGTGCGCTCTCGGCAACAGCATGGGTCGCATGGAAATACAACCACTGCGGCGATGCAGATGATTATGTTCAGACGATGCTAGTTGCAAAGTCGTTGTTACACTGTGGTGGATTTGATCATATCGATCTCGTTGAGCGGTTTCGGTCGGTGCCGGGCTACGCGATGAACAATGTTGTGCTTGGGCCCGGTGGCGTTGACAAAGGGTTTGCGGGGCAAATCTCGAAGCTTGTGGCCTCAGATGATCGCAAATACAAGGCTATCGATGGAGTATCCGATGGTGCTGCCATGAGAATGTCGCCTGTGGCGGCGTTTTTTGCTCATGATCTGCAAAAGCTCGTGCAAACCGCAAGTTCAATCGCTGCGATTACTCATGCAAGCGTGGAAGCTCGATTAAGCGCTGTCCTGGTAGCACTGCGGCAACGACAAGTGTTCTCGGGTGATCAGCCCGACAGCATGTGCAAGCTACACAACGATATGAAATTCGCAATTGAATTGCTCGACTTAAAGCAGGATTCGGAATTTTTCATGAGCCGGGTAAATCGAGCCATGGAAATTGCCGGTACTACGGGCAACCCAGATGAATTGCTGGCCAAGCTCGTCAAGAACGTGGGCATGGAACACTTGGCATGGAGCACACCTATCTCAGCCTGCTTCTGGAGTTTTAGCGGTGAACCCAATTACTCAAAATGGGTACGGGACGAAGGTGAAAAGCGGATTTGGGTAAAACGAGGTTGGTCACCGCTGCCACTGCCCATCACTGGGAAAACTCTGAACCGCTCTACTTATCTCGAGGACATCAAGCACCTGCGTTGGCTTGGCGAATACGAAAGCTATCACAGCACTCATGCTTACCACTGGCGAAAATCTCTGGACATTGACACCTTTTTTTCCATTGCATTCAGTATTCAGGCTGCCCGTCACGGAATTGACATGATTGCCAGTGAGGTTGACGAAGCGTGTTCCATGTTCGGCGATGACCTTCGGAAATTTGCGTTGCAGCTGACAAGCAGCTGTAGCATGCGTAATCCAATGCCCGCCTTAATTGCAGCCTGATCACGACCTGAATGCGCGAGCTTACGGCGTTGGACCTTGCTAGTGTGCTTCGTCAAGTAGCACTCGATGCCCAGCTTGCGGCAAGATGCTAGGCAACTTGAATGTTACCGGCAGTCGCCAACCGATCAGTGTGTGTGATTAACCAGATAACATTTCGTGGTCATTTCGATACCATTCGCCAAGTGAGTCACACCTCGCCCAAAGCATCGTATAAGGCGAGTTCAAACCCATCCGGCAAACACCTGAGAAGCTCGGACTGCCGGTGTTTGATAGAAGAAACGCCATGCTCAGTGCTGTTCCCCACGTGCAATCGAGGGCTATCCAACAAAGAAGGTGCTCGGCCTACGTGATCTGGGCGACGCTGAGTAACGATCGAGTTCCAATGATTCTGTTACCACTTCCTTTGGGTTTGCGGAGGGGCGTTACCAGGACAGCGGGGCGTTACTATGAAATCAGATGCTTCCTTTGGTCGGTATCCTTAATCTTC